>JAFDXI010000100.1 GCA_018268035.1 Bacteroidota bacterium
ACCAAAATGCTTCTGCTGATTTTTTTGATACGGAATGGATGTTTGGATTGAAAGATGGATTTGATGTGGTGATTGGGAATCCACCTTATGTGCAAATGCAAAAGGATAACGGCAAGCTGGCTGTAGAACTAAAAAGCCAGAACTACAAAACCTATGAAAGAACAGGTGATTTATATGCCATTTTTTATGAGAAGGGAATTAATATTTTGCGTGAAGGTGGCATTGAGACTTTCATTACTTCAAGTCAATGGATGAAGGCTGCCTATGGCAAATCACTGCGAAAGTATTTTCTAAGCAAGAATCCTCTGAAATTGGTTCTATTAGGTCCGGGGGTATTTGAATCCGCAACTGTTGACACAAATATCATAGTAATTCAAAATGCTGAAAACAAAAAGCAATTAGCAGGAGCAACAATTACAGATTTGCAGCAATTGAATGAACCAGCAAACCTTGACCTTGAATTTATGCCATATGTGAGTGAAGAAACCTGGGCTATCTCAGATTTATCAAAACAAATTATAAATGAAAAACTAAAAGCAAAAGGTAAACCACTCAAGCAATGGCGAGTAAAAATTAACTTTGGCATAAAAACAGGCTTCAATGAAGCATTCATCATTGAGGAGGATAAACGAAAGGAGCTTATTAAAGCTGATGCAGGTAGCAAAGAAATTATAAGACCTGTTTTGCGAGGTAGAGAAATTGAGAAATACGCTACCGAATGGGATGGTGATTATTTGATATCTACGTTTCCTGCATTAGGTATTTCAATAAACAAATACAAAGCGGTCAAAAAATATTTGGAGAGTTTTCAACCAAAACTGAATCAAACTGGAGAAACCTTTATCAATGAGGAAGGGAAGCAGGAGAAAACAAGAAAGAAAACCTCGAATAAATGGTTTGAAACTCAAGACCAAATCGGATATTACAAAGAGCTTTCAAAAGAGAAATTAATTTGGAAACGTATTGGTTCTCAATTACGATTTTCCTACTCCGCTAAAGAAATCTATTGTTTAGATAGCACTTGCATTGCTACGGGTGAAAAGATAAAATACCTTGCCTGCTTGCTAAATTCCAAATTGTGCAACTATCAACTGTTTGAAAACGCACCCAAAACTGGAATGGGTGATTTAATTATCAGTGTGCAAGCATTAGAACCATTGCTGGTTTATTATCCAAATGAAAAAGAGGAAAACATATTTAATCAATTACTTGATTTTATTCTTCTTCAAAAGAAAAACGGTGTAGATTTCTATGAAATTGAAAATGTAATTAATGGCTGCGTTTACGAGCTCTACTTTGGCGAAGAAATGAAAAAAGCCGGGGTAGCTATTTTGGCTTTGGTGGAGAACGATTTGGAAGCAGTAAAAAAACTAAGCCCCGAAAAAGCCATTGCCAAACTCTATGAGAAATGGCAAGAGCCAAAGAATGAAGTCCGCAACCGCCTATTGTTAATGGCCACCCGCTGCCCCGATACCATTGGAGTAATAGAAGCAAGTGTCAATTAAAGATGAAAGGCATTGGAAAGTTTGCGCAGCATTATCCGACCCAAAACATCCGGTGAGTGTTGCCATGCAAAGCATGCAGGAGGTGGAAGAAGTAAAAATTATTAAAGGAAAGAAATGAATATGAATCAAGTCAGCGATATTGTAAACTTTGTAATTGCAACTGAATTAGAGCAGTTCAAACAAGATTTTGATATTGCCTCTATCCCATTTTCTCAAGATATCCGTTCGCTGGCAATTGAATGGCTTTGTTATTACTGTAGGGAAAATGTCTCTGATGAAAACAAAAATGCGATTGTAACATTTGTAAATGAAATTATGGAAACCAACGATTACAATACGGTTGGTTGGAGCAGAATTCCGGCATTGTTAGCGGCTTCGTTTGTATTAACTGAAGACGAATATTACATAGAGGGCTTACTCAACAATCTTGCTTGTCATCAATCAAGTAATAGAGGATTTATTTGCAAGGCGTTATCAATTATCTGTAATATGTTGTCATTTTATGATGAAAATTTTAAATTTTCAGTGGAGACGAATTTGAGAAAACGTCACATGATGGATGATATCAGTGTGATCATGTTGCTTAATTCAAACGGAGAACACCAGGCAAAAGAAAAGTGGTTAAAAGAAATTTGCGAAATAGAACCTTTCAAGTCAAATGTTTTTCTCACCGATTTGCGCTCAGGAAAGCCCTACAAACGGGATTTTTTTCAAAGTACATTAAATGAAGTTAAGAGTCACATTTTATTTAGCATACTGAAAAACTCCTACTCATACAACAATCAGGCAAATTTATTCAGCGATAACAAAAGAGTGTTTCCTAAAACATTAAAGTTATTCTGTGATAATCATCCTTTAGACAGAACAGATTTTGAATTCAAATTGAATCAAGAATGAAAGGCTATCCAAAATACCGACTGCGATATGCTGAAACACTTCAATGATTTGCGGAGTTACAAGAAGGTGATGGCGAAAAAAATCTAAGAATGATTGAAGAAGTTTACAAAGAATTATCCGACCCCGAAGCATCCTGTTAGTGTTGCCATGCAAAGCATGCAGGAGGTGGAAGAAGTAAAAATTATCGAAGTAAAGAAATGAAGTGTGGCAGAATGGGCAAAAAAACAACAACTTGGTGCTAGCACCCAACAGTTCCGGTGCCTATTCCAGGTAGTTTTTATACCTTTCCGCTACTATGCCACTTACTTTTCAGGAGCTTGTTCAGGGGGAGCAACCAGTATTAGTAGATTTTCATGCTACCTGGTGCGGCCCCTGCAAAATGATGGCACCTATCCTTCAGGAATTGAAAGCAGAATTGGGCACGGCACTCACCATAGTCAAAATAGATGTGGACAAGCAGCCGGCACGGGCACAAGCCTACCAGGTGCAGGGCGTGCCTACTTTGCTACTATTCCGAGCGGGAAAGATCCTTTGGCGACAGAGCGGTGCGATGAGCAAAGCGCAACTCAAGCAGGTGCTTCAGCAGTATCTCTAGCTATATGGGCTTCTGAGCGGACACTTGCTTATCACTTCCGGTACAACACACAAGGCTAGCAGCATCACTGGAGCCTGCTTCCCGAGTAGTGGCAGTACCATCAGACTTTAAACCATACCCTGGTGGCACCCATACCATAGCGGGGCATCCATTCGTTCCGAAATTCGGATACGCTCGGGTAGCTGGCTAGGAGTTCATGCACCCTAGCTTTCAGCGTTCCTTCGCCAATGCCATGAATGATGAGCATATCGGGGAGATTGGCCGCGAGAGCGGCACCGAGCCTGCGCTCCAAATAGTGTAGCTGTTGCTCGAGAATAGCGACTGCTTCTTGTCCTGTATTTAAAGTCAGCTTGTCCCAGTGAAGATCAACGATGTGTTCGGTTGCGGTGGTGTTCGGTTCCTGGTTACTACTTCCGGGCCTGCCACGAAGGCTAATGCTGGAAGCCCAAGCTTCCTTAAGCTTTTCGGGTGTGGAAGCGGCCGAGTTGGCTTGGATGATCTCATCGGAGAGGCGAATAAAAAACATAGGTTCTTTATTTTCCCGAAGTGCTTCCAGCCATTTCACGAGTTGTGCTGGGCGAATGAGTA
>JAFDXI010000101.1 GCA_018268035.1 Bacteroidota bacterium
GGCTCTTTCGCTTCCTCCTTTTTTATTGATGCGCAAAACCATCTTTGGGGATGCGGTGGAAATAGCAATTATCAGCTAGCATATTCAAAAACAAGTTCTCAGTATCTTCCTATTAAAGCATTGGATAATGTTTCCAAAATTTCTTCTGGAGAAGCACATTCCTTCATTCTAAAAACCGATAACACACTTTGGGTAGTTGGTAAAAATTCTGACGGACAATTAGGCACCGGTTCTACCGATGCGCTAAGTGCACCAAAACAAATCGCTAGCGATGTGATAGAAGTAGCAACGGGTAAAAACTACAGTTTTTTTGTAAAAAAAGATCAAACGCTTTGGGCGATGGGAAGCAATACCTTCGGGCAATTGGGCAATGGCAACACGGACAAACAACTAAACCCCGTCAAAGTGATGGATGGCGTGCAGCAAGTTGCTGCCGCCAGCTCTCACACCTTTATTTTAAAAACAGACGGCACACTTTGGGCTTGTGGACAAAACAATACCTTTCAACTCGGTGATGGAACAGATAAAACCCAGATTGTTCCAGTTAAAATTGCTTCCGATGTAGCGCAAATAGCACTCGGAAATCAATTTTCTTTGTTCCTGAAAAACGATGGAACGGTTTGGGCTTGCGGATTTGACGGTGCCGGACAAATGGGTGACAACAGTGTCTATGCTGTTAAAACTCCAAAAAAAATTGCCAGCGACGTTGCTCAAATTGCCGCAGGATTTGGCAACAGTGTTTTGCTGAAAAAAGACGGAACGGTCTGGGTGGCAGGATTGAATAGCTTTGGGCAATTGGGCAATGGCAATTATAACAACATGGGCGTGTTTACACAAGTTGCTGATAATGTCCAAGAAATTAGTGCCGGATTTTACCACACCCTAATTCTTAAAAAAGATGGAACGGTTTGGAGCTGTGGAAGTAATGGTAGCGGTCAATTAGGAACCGGTATGGGTACGAGTGACCGGAATGTTTTTGAACAAGTGAAGTTTTAAATCTATTGAAAATCATACCAGACTGCAATCAAAAGCCGTGACATTACGAAGTAAAATAACAATTATGAAGTAGAAATGGCGAACAAATCAAAAATATTCCGCTTAGATATTTTCTTCTGGATACTGCTTTTAGTTTTCGGTATTTGCTGGTATTTGCTGGATAATAAAGTAATGTGGCAAACCATCTTTCTGTTAACGCTCATTTTCTATATAGCTTTATCCTTTTTCATAAGAGCTGTTTATCTGCAAAGCATTAAAGAAAATCAGCAAGTATCACAACTTTCAGATATTCTGAAAAAACAGCAAGTATTAAACACCAGCACTTGGTTGAGTGCTCACGCTGTCATCGTCAATATGAATCCGCAAGGAAAAGTAATGGACAATGGAAAAGAAGTCGGGCGTTTGTTTGTCTTTCAAGTACAGATTGACGGCACGGATGGCGGCACTTGGCGGGCATTAATCAAAGACAAAATCATTCCCGCAAATCATCTGAATTCCTTTGGCAGAAAAACAGAAGTACCGGTTTTGTACAATCCCGAAAATAAATACAAAGACGTCATTTTTGAAAACGATAGTTGGCATTACGAAGTAAAAAAATAAAATACTATGAACATCAGGAAGAAATTTTACATCCTCTTTTTTGGATTATTTGCATTGGTTTTTGCACTCTTTTTCTTGGGAGGTAAATTTATGAGCAATGCCATTTCCAAATTCACTTCCGGAAAAATGGACGGGATTGGAAGCTTTATGGGCGTTAGCAATGTTCCGGTGTTTCAATCGGGAGTGTTTAGCGAAGATGGTAATTACTTTGTTTACACCTATCGCCCTGAAGTAGAAAAACCCGATGTAAAAGGGAGTATAACGATGAGAGGCTTTGCCTACCCTACCTATTTTAAGGTGATGAAAACTGCCACCGGAAAAGTTGTAGACAAGCCTTACGAAAGCGGCAAACACGACCAGATGTATGTGGTTTGCTCCGAAGACCATTGGGTTTGGCTGATGAAAAAAGTGGAGGGACAAGAAAGCCAAATTGCTTTGTATGATTTGAATACCCATCAATTCAAGTATGATTTTGGCAAGTTGGAAAAATTAAATCCTTCCGTAGATTGGAAAAAGACCTATTCTTTTTACAACAACAATACCGAAAAAAAAGGATTGATTTTAGAAGCCAATGACAAACGCTATTACCGCATTGACCCGAATACAGGAAAAGCGGAAACCGTGCAGGGAAAATTTGAAATACTGAATTATAATTTCGCCAAAAACTTTCAGGCTTCTGACAGAGTTGTGTACGAACAATACAGCAAAAAAGAAATCAATGGCAGCAGGCAAAGCATTACCACCAACAACGGAAAAACTGTTTCTCAAGATGATTTCATTGAAATACATTATCTGACCCTAAGCAAACCTCAAGTTGGTTTGGGCTACGATGTCCCTCTTACTTTTTACAAAAACAATTTCTTCGTGCTATCTCCCCTTACTTCGGATAACGAAAAAGATATGGAACTCGCAATGTTAGATAAAGCCACATTGCAAACCGTATGGAAAATACAACTTCCCCAAAA
>JAFDXI010000102.1 GCA_018268035.1 Bacteroidota bacterium
CTAAACAATTATGCTATTATAATTGTAGGAAGTATCTATTAAATGACGTTCTTAGCTCGTCATGTCGTGGTAACGAGACATCTCTGCAAAGTTATTAAAATTAAAATAATATAGAGATTTCTCCTGTCGTCGAAATGACGGCTCAAATTTCTCTATGTAATTTAATAGCACAACACGTTAACAGCTATTCGTTACTGTAATTATTGAAACGCACTTTCAAAATCACCGTTTCACACAATCATTATTATTCCTGTAAATTGCGGGCTTTAATTATGAAAGCATTATTATTGGTTTTGTTTTGCTGCATCTCCGGGTTTACGGCTGTTGAAGCCAACAGTAATATTTACTGGCAGCCAACAGATAAAACTGAATATTACAGGATATTAAAGGCAGGCAGCCTGGCGGAAATAAATAATGAACTTGCAATCATTGAATCTTCCTCATTAAAAAATAAAGATGCTTATGCCGGTGCATTGCTCATGAAAAAAGCAGGACAGTTGAAAACGCCCCGGGAAAAATTGAGTAATTTTAAAAAAGGAGCCAAATTGCTGGAAGCCAAAATCGAGGCTGATCCCTCCAATACAGAATACCGTTTCCTGCGATTGATAATACAGGAACATGCACCAAAAATTACGAAGTATAATAATGAAATAATTGAAGATGCATCCTTCATCAAAAAAAATTACAGACAACTTGATCCCGAAGTGTTGCAGGCTTTGAAAGATTATATTCAGGATTCCAAAATATTAAAGCCCCAGGACTTTCAATCATAATAAGAATGAATAAAAAAGTACTTGCCATTTATTTTTCGCAAACAGGGCAACTGGGACAGATCATTGATAATTTTTGTGCACCACTCATTGAGGCAGGCGCCACAGTGGAAAAAGTGCAGATACACCTAAAAAATGAATTTGATTTTCCATGGACCACTCCCCGTTTTTTTAGTGTCATGCCCGATTGTGTATTAGGAACAGTTTACCAGTTGGAGCCTTATCAATTAAAACAATCTTCTTATGATCTCATAGTCCTTGGTTACCAACCCTGGTTTTTATCACCAAGCATTCCATTCAATGCCCTGATGCATGATGCAAATTTTTTGCAGGTGATAAAAAATTCACCCGTAATAACAATTACCGGTGTAAGAAATATGTGGGTGAATGCATTTGAGAAAATAAAAATTTTACTGAAAGATGCCGGCGCCAATCATGTGGGCACTGTTGCATTATACGACCGGCATTTAAACCTCGTCAGTATCTTTACTATTTTTCACTGGATGCTGAAAGGAGAAAAGAGCCGTTATCTTGGTTTCTTTCCTTTACCCGGTGTGTCAGATGCAGATATATGTAACACAAAAAATTTTGGTGAGCTGGCTTTACCTTATCTTGAAAAAAACAATTGGGATGGTTTGCAGGAAACATTCATCCGGGTGAAAGCTGTTGACCCGAAATACCATTTGATGTTTATTGAAGGGAAAGCAGGAATTATGTTTAAGATTTGGGCAAATGTCATCAGTAATAAACAAAATAAAACTTTCTGGCTTGTTGCATTCAAATATTATCTTTTAATTGCGTTGTTTATTGCTGCGCCATTGGTGTGGATAATCAATATGCTTATCTTCAAACCATTTTTATCAAAGCATATTAAAAATAAAAAAGCGGCTTTATTAAAACTGAACTAAACATGGCTTTAAACGAAGTATATATTACCAATACATCGCTGTATCTTCCCAACGAACCTGTGAGCAATGATGAGATGGAAGAATACCTGGGGTATATCAACGGGAAACCCTCCAAATCAAAAAAAATTGTTTTAAGGAATAATGGCATCCAGACAAGATATTATGCATTGGAAAAAGGTGGTAAAACCACGCATACCAATGCACAATTGACTGCAAATGCTGTGCGTAATTTATTTAGTGATAACCCTGAGAAATTAAAAGATGTTGAGCTTTTATCCTGCGGCACTTCTTCACCCGACCAGATGATGCCATCGCATGGTGTGATGGTGCATGGCTGGCTGCCTGAAGCAGAAGCCATTGAAGTGGTTTCACCATCAGGTGTTTGTTGTGCAGGTATGCACGCATTTAAATATGCGTATTTGGCTGTGAAAACAGGTGACAAAAACCTTGCTGTGGCTACAGGCTCGGAAAGATTTTCTGCTTCATTACGCGCCAATGTCTTTGAAGAAGAATCACACAAACTGGCAGAGCTCAACAGTAACCCTTACATCAGTTTTGACAAAGAATTTTTGCGTTGGATGTTGAGTGATGGCGCTTCTGCTTTTTTAATGAGTACCCAACCCAACAAAGAAGGATTGAGTTTGAGGGTTGACTGGATTGAAGGCGTTTCTTATGCTAACGAGATGGAGACATGTATGTATATGGCTTGTGAAAAACAAACTGATGGTACAATAAAAAGCTATCTTGAATTTACACCTGAAGAACTCCTCAATAAATCTATCTTAAGCATCAAACAGGACATAGGTCTTTTAAGCGATAATATCGTACCGTTAGGTGGCAGAAAAATAAAAGAGATATTTGAGCGGGAGGGCCTCACAAGTGATGATATAGATTATTTCATGCCCCACATGTCGAGCGAATTCTTCCGTCCTAAAATTTTTGAAGTAATGGGAATATTGGGAAATGATATTCCTTATGAAAGATGGTTTGTTAACCTGACCAGTTTGGGTAATGTTGGTGCAGCATCAGCATATTTTATGGTGCATGAATTATTCAAGAGTGGGAAATTAAAAAAAGGAGAACGCATGTTGTTACTCGTGCCGGAAAGTTCCCGTTTTTCATATATGTATGCATTGCTGACTGTGGTATAGATAAATTGTTAGTTGATAGAAATTCTTAGCACGAAATTTTGATAGCCCTATTGATGAATGTTGATGGAAAAATGATTGGGTAATTTTTTTAATCAATGATTTTGTAAGATGAAAAAAAATGAGGTTCCGCAGGATTTGGGCTCACTCGGTAAAATAACAAAAGAGGTTTGTTATGTCACTGATGAATCCGGCAAATACACCACCGAACTGAGCAATGGTTGGGATGTAAAAACAAATGCGCTTGATGTAACCTGGGATGATATTGAACATAAAGTAGCTGCTGCAAAAGAAAAAGTGTTGAAAGGAGAAGCAAGCCCCTTATTATATTTCTTAGAAAAAAATGTAATGAACATTGGAATCTTATCAAGCTATACCGGTTTTTTTAAATGGCAGATTAAACGCCACCTGAAACCTGCCATATTCAAAAAGTTATCTCCCAAAAAACTTGCGAAATATGCTGAAGTGTTTAATGTGTCGGTTGATGAATTAAAATCAATGGAGGCGAATGATAAATAATTTTCATCATGAACAGGCAGCACATTGTGAGAGTGGAGTAACCAGGAACCTGTTGAAGAGTATAGGCGTGCAACAAATCACTGAACCCTTAGCATTTGGTATGGGTTCTGGTTTATTTTTTGTTTACCTGCCTTTTCTGAAATTCAATAACGGCCCTGCCATTGCATTCCGAAATATGCCGGGAATAATTTTTAAACGCACTTGTCATTCATTAGGAATAAAAGTTATCCGCAAGAAATTTTCATCTCCTGAAGCAGCACAGTATATGCTGGATAAAAAATTAAATGAAGGTGTTGCTGTGGGTTGCCAGGTGGGCGTGTATTATCTCCCGTATTTTCCAAAAGAATACCGTTTTCATTTTAATGCACATAACCTTGTTGTGTTTGGAAAAAAAGATGGCAAATATGTTATCAGCGACCCCATCATGGAACATGAAACCTACATGACACCTTATGAACTGGAGCGGGTACGTTTTGCAAAAGGCCCTTTGGCGCCAAAAGGGCAATTATATTTTGCTGAACAAAAAAATGTAATCACTGATGATATTATTAAACAGGCAATCCGGAAAGGTATCAGACGGAATATTTTTGATATGCTGCGTGTGCCGGGGCCATTTGCCGGCGTCAATGGTATTGCTTTTACTGGAAGAAGCATTAAGAAATGGTGCGATAAACTGGGCTTGCATAAAGCAGGTTTATACCTCGCACAATTAGTGCGTATGCAGGAAGAAATCGGAACCGGTGGCGGTGGCTTCAGGTATATTTATGGCGCTTTTTTGCAGGAAGCTTTTAACTACTATCCTGAAGAAAGATTGATGCGGCTGTCAGAACAATTTACAAAGACAGGCGATCTCTGGCGTACTGCTGCAGTGCAGGCTTCGGGTATTTATAAAGGCAGGCTTGGATCGCAGGAAGATTTTAATGAAATGGGTGATTATCTGTTGGAAATATCAGCCATCGAAAAACAGGCGTTTAAAGATCTTTCGAAAATAAATTTTTCATCATGAATGTTCCCGCCATAAAAATTGAGCACCTTGGTTTTAGTTATGATAGACAAGGCGGGAAAATTTTTTCTGATTTTAGTTTACAGGTAAATACTGGTGAACGCTTTGGATTATTTGGACCTAACGGCGCTGGTAAAACAACTTTGATGAGCCTGATGACAGGCTTGCTTCCTTTCAATGAAGGTAATATAGAGATAGCAGGTTATTCAATCAAAAACAATAATAAAACCGTCAAACAATATTTTGGTTTTGTACCGCAGGATTTTTCTTTTTATGAAGAATTAACTCCCGCAGAAAACCTTGAATTTTTTGGTGCATGGTATGAGATGGATAAAAAAGAAATTAAAACAAGGTCTGAAGAATTGTTTAATATCCTCCAGCTTGATACAGTAAAAAATAACCAGGTAAAAAAATTTTCAGGTGGTATGAAGCGGAAAGTAAATCTTGCCATTGGTGTATTGCACAAGCCCGGAATTTTATTTTTAGATGAGCCTACTGTTGGCGTGGATGTGCAAACACGGTATGAAATTATCAACTACCTGAAATTATTAAACACAAATGGTACAACATTAATTTATACTTCACATCAGTTGAGTGAAGCGGAAGCGTTGTGCAATAAAATTGCACTCATTCATCACGGAAAAATTATTGCTTTTGATTCGTTGGATAAACTTCTTGAAGAGCATAAGCAGGAAGGGCTGGAAGGTTTATTTATTCATCTAACCGGTAAGCCATTTGATGAAGCATGAAATTAGCGGCCACCATAAAAAAAGATATACTCATCCTTTTACGTGACAGGGTAGGTTTGTTGCTCATGTTCTTGATGCCTTTATTCCTGGTGCTGATTGTTACAAGTATTCAAAGCTCCACATTTGATATTGTTGGTAAAAACCGGATCAGCGTATTAATCTGTAATAAAGATACAGGCAGGCTGAGTAAAGATTTTGTTCATGCACTCGATACTTCTGGCATGTTCAAATTAACATATATTGGCACAACTGTTACCAGTCAGCAAATTACGGAAGAGATAAGATCAAAAGATTATGTTGCAGGAGTATTAATTGAGAATGGTTTTTCAGGCCAGCTTCAGGCTGCTGCAAAACAAACATCAGGCAAAGCTTTGCAATCTTTTGGGTTGGAAGGTGACACGACTACTGCGTCAATGCCGGTAGGTGAGAATACACTTAACCTGTATTATAACCCCGTGATACAACAATCACTTAAGCTGTCAGTAAAAGGTGTGTTGAACAGTGCAGTACAAATCATACAAAGCCGGGAAACTTTAAAGGATCTTTATTTTTCTATTAATGAAGCGCCAATGCCTGACTCACTGCAAAATGAAATGTTGCGCAACAATGCCAATATAAAAGAAATACAGGTGGGTACTGGAAATGAAAAAATAGTTTTAAATGCATCACAACACAATGTACCGGCATGGACCATCTTTGCCATGTTTTTTGTTGTCATGTCTTTGGGCAGCAATATTGTGAAAGAAAAAAGCAGCGGTAGTTTTATCCGGTTAAAAACATTGCCGACCAATTATTTCGTAGCCTTGTTATCAAAACAAATCACTTATCTCGCTGTAACATTTTTGCAGGCATTCATTATTTTTTTTACTGGTATTTACCTTTTTCCATTGATTGGCTTACCTGCATTGCAACTGCCACAGGATATTATTGGATTAATCATTGTAACATTAATCAGTGGTTGGTGCGCTGTGAGTTATGCTTTATGCGTTGGTGTATTTGCACAAACACAGGAGCAGGCCAATGGATTTGGTGCAGTGTCCATTGTTATTCTTTCAATTTTGGGTGGATTAATGATCCCTTCCTTTATTATGCCTGAATCATTCAAACCATTGATGGCAATATCTCCGTTACACTGGTGTTTGCAGGCATATTATGGTTTATTTCTTGAAGGCGGTACATTAAGAGACGTTGGTATAAATATTTTATCTTTAATCATTATTACATTTACTTTACAGGCAATAGTTTTGCTTGAATTAAAAAGAAAAAAACTTATTTAAAAATAATGGAAACAACAGCTTTAAAAGAAAAACTGAAACAACAGATCATTGAGAGTTTAAACCTTACAGATCTTAAACCTGCTGATATAAAAGATGATGAAGAATTATTTGGTGGCGGCCTTGGACTCGACTCAATAGATTCATTGGAGTTGATTGTTTTGCTGAACCGTGAGTATGGTATCACTATCAAAGACCCCAAAGAAGGAAGAAAGGTGTTGACTGATATTAATACTATGGCAGATTATATAGAACAACACCGAACCAAGTAAAAGAAAATAATAATTGATATTCCTTGAAAATGCTATGCAATTATGCAGGCATTGTGCCTATTCATTTAAGTTTTTTTTGTACTACTCATTTTACTAAGTTTTAACGCTGGATTTTGGTTACAATATTTATGATCTTGTAATTAATATTTTGCAGGCTTGCGATATAGGATTCAATTTTAAAAAACCATTGTGGTACTGAAACTGATTTGCTTTTTATTAAAGGCAGCATCAGTGCTATTTCAATTTATTCATCACTAAAATTTATTTATACCATATTCATTCGTAAGCCGGTTTTATGTAATTACATCTTGTATTGCATCTCATTCATTAACTAAACAATCAACTAATATGAAACGCTATTTTTATTATGTGGCAATGATTGCCATAACACTATCTGCATGCAATAAATCTTCGGATAAAACAAATGACATTCAATTGCCCAATGCTGCAAAAACCGATCAAATGACAGATGAAAATAAGGAAGAAGAGCATCCGCAATTTAATGGCCAGTTTAATCTGGCAGATACTGTTGGGCAAAGCGCAATCACAGGCTCACCTTCGCAAGTGCCAGGTACGTCAGATTGGGATAAAAAAATTATCAAGACAGCAGACTTGCAATTAGAACTAAAAGAGTATGAAAAATTCAGCACTTCATTTCACAACTCAATAAAACGGTTTGGCGCATATATAGCCAGCGAAAAACAACAACGATCGGATTATAAGATTGAAAATACTGTTGTGATAAAAGTGCCTGTAGAACAATTTGATGATTTTGTAAATTCATTTGCAGGAGAAGGCATAAAAATAATTGAAAAAGATATTACCGGTGAAGATGTGACCGGGGAATATATTGATACCAGGTCGAGGTTACAAGCTAAGCTGGAAGTGCGGGAGAAATATTTGCAATTACTAAAACAGGCAAAGAATATGAAAGAAATTTTAGATGTTCAGAATGAAATCAACGAAATTCAGGAAGAGATTGAAGCAGCAGAAGGAAGGATAAATTACCTGAAACATTCGGCTGCATACAGCACAGTCAATATTGATTATTACCAATACATCAATGGCACTACATCGGATAATAAACAACCGGGTTTCTTCACCAGGGTTGCACATTCATTTGCAGAAGGCGCATCAACAGTCGGTGAGTTGTTTTTATTTATTGTAAGTGTATGGCCTTTTCTGTTGGGTATTATCATTTTTTGGGTTTTTATAAAAAGGTTCAGATTAAAAAAAGCATGACAATAAAAATAAACGGCTGTTTCATTAAGAGCAGCCGTTTGTTTTAAATCCCGATGAATAAATATTTATATCACAAATCCGTCAGGCAATATTGCATTCTTTTTTACTACCACAATACCATCTTTCACTGTATATAAAGTATGGTCAACATTTTCAAGATGTGGGCCGCCATTAATACGCACGTCATTGCCTATCCTGCAATTTTTATCAATGATTGCATTTTTAATATAACACCTGTCGCCTATTCCAATTTTTGGGATACCTTTTTTAGCGTTTTCATTCATCTGATCTATTGTTTCAAATGAATCGTTACCCATCAAATAGCTATTCACAATAGTACTGCCATTGCCCACTCTTGTTCGAATCCCCGCGAGGGTGTTTTCAATGCGGCTGGCAAGGATGATACAACCTTCTGCAATCATTGTTTTTTCCAATGTGGTACCACTGATTTTAGCCGGCGGCAACATACGTGCCCTCGAGAAAATCGGGTTGGCACTATCAAATAAATTAAACACCGGCATGTCCGATGTTAAAGCAAGATTAGCTTCAAAGAATGAATAAATATTTCCAATGTCTGTCCAGTAACCATCATATTGATAACTGATTACTTTGTTTTCAGCAATTGAGTTGGGTATTATTTCTTTTCCAAAATCAGTAGCCTCTGGAAACTTGTTCAGCAAAAGCTGATCCATCAGGTTACGGCTGAAAATATAAATACCCATTGAAGCAAGATATACCCTTCCTTGTTGTTGCATTTCCTGGCCGGTATCACTTACCCATTCATTCAATACATCTGCTTTTGGTTTTTCGATGAATGAAGTGATGTGGTTTTGTTCATCTGTTTTCATGATACCAAATTCAGTAGCTTCCCTTGCTACAACAGGAATGGTGGCAATAGAGAGATCTGCACCGGCATCAATATGATTTTTGATCATCAAAGAAAAATCCATTTGGTATAACTGGTCGCCGCTCAGGATAAGCACATAGTCATAATCGTTGTTATGGATATGCCTTAAAGATTGGCGCACTGCATCAGCAGTACCCTGATACCAACCCGGATTGTCAGGTGTTTGCTCTGCTGCAAGAATATCAACGAAGCCTGAACTGAAGTTACTGAACAGATAAGTGTTTTTGATGTGCTTGTTTAATGAAGCAGAATTGAATTGGGTTAAAACGAAAATGCGGTTGATATTAGAGTTGATGCAGTTGCTGATGGGAATATCCACAAGCCTGTATTTGCCGGCGATAGGCACAGCGGGTTTTGATCTCGCTGCTGTTAATGGATATAACCTGGTGCCTGCTCCGCCTCCGAGAATGACCGCTACTACTGATTTCGAAACTGTAATCATAAAACACAATTTATTTCTTGGTTGATAAAGATTTTTATTTGAAGATAGGGAATTTAAAATTTCAAACTAAGATAAAGATTCAAATATTGTTGTACAGATTTTTCCCAGCTGTTATCTATCTGCATCATGTGTTTGCGCATACGGTCAAGGCCATCCTTGTCATCATAAAACAATCCTACTGCACGGCTCACAGCATGTACAATATCACCGATACTTGCATTGTTAAAACGGATGCCCCAGCCTTCCCAGTCTCCCATGTCAGTAACAGTGTCAATTAAACCACCTGTACTCCTCACCATAGGCACAGTGCCATATTGCATCGCATACATCTGGTTGAGGCCACAGGGTTCTACCCGGCTTGGCATCAGTAGAAAATCAGCGCCGGCATACATGCGGTGGCTGAGTCCTTCGTTATAACCAATCATCACATTATAATTGCCAGGGAAACTATTCTTGAGTTGTTCAAGCTGCCATTGCACATGCGGATCACCACTACCCAATACTAAAAAATTTACATTGCCCTGCATGCCATACAAGGATGCAACTATTGCATCAGGTAAAAGATCAGCGGCTTTTTCACCTACTAATCTTCCAATAAAAACTATTAATGGTTTTTCGGGATTAAGATTAAATTCTTTACAGAGCGCTTCTTTATTCAGTTGTTTGTTTTCTTCCACATTTTCCACATCATAATTCTCTGTAATAAATGTGTCAGTTGCAGGGTTCCATACATCTGCGTCAATACCGTTTAATATACCCGAGCATTTCCCTTTTTCATATTCAAACAATGCTTCCAGCCCATTAGAGTTATATCTTAATTCATCCATGTAACTCCAGCTTACCGTGGTAACTTTCCATGCATTTTTTACCGCAGCAGCTAATGGATTTATCATTCCATTCCATTCGATTAAACCACCCTTCCAGGTATCCCAAGAGGGGATGAGACGGCTTTGATCCCAGCTCATCCAGCCCTGGTATTGTGCATTATGAATTGTAAGTACTGTAGGTATATCTCCAAGACTGTTGTAATCATAACAATATTTCATCATAAATGGTACAAGACCTACATGATAATCGTGGCAATGAATTACATCAGGTTTATGTTGCCAGTGAGATAGCCAGTTGATAAAAGCTACCTGGAAGGCAACGTATCGCTGTGTATCGTCATTGTAACCATAAATATTTTCACGATCAAGGAGGCCGTTGATATCAATCAGGTACAAGTCAAAACCAAGCGTATTATTTCTTTCCTTGATGACGGTATAATCAAACCACCAGTCAGCCAGGTTGGTGCGACCTTTAAAATCAACATCCCATTCATGTTGATATAAAAACTTTGTTCTAAACATTGGCATGACCACTTTAGCAAAATGCCCCATCCTGGTTTGATATTTTGGCAGAGCGCCAACTACATCACCTAATCCGCCGGCCTTTGCTACAGGGTAACATTCAAAACTCAGATGAATTATTTCCATGCTATAAATTATAAATGAAAAAAATGATTATTGTAAATTAAGCTCAATTTAGTAAAAAAGCTACATTCAATTTTAAAGCAATGTATGAATCTATTGAACTATTGTAACATTCCTGGTAAAAAATTTCATGAAATTTTTTTATCCTGTATCAAAAGTTATAATTGAAAATTTATGTTGCAATGCATTTTAAATAAAACACTATAAATTTTTAT
This sequence comes from Bacteroidota bacterium, assembly GCA_018268035.1. Classification (GTDB taxonomy): domain Bacteria; phylum Bacteroidota; class Bacteroidia; order Chitinophagales; family Chitinophagaceae; genus Parafilimonas. The sequence goes on from JAFDXI010000102.1 coordinate 10,922, forward strand.
ATAGATAAAAAAACTGATTACTTTTAAACGCTCTTTCCAATTTATCTTAATCAACGATACGCAAGCAATGAGTACAGATTTATTAAAACCAACCGATGCTATTAAAACCAAATGGTCGCAATTCAGTATTTTAATTACTGTGTTTTTTTTCTGGGGATTCGTAGCTGCATCCAATGATATTTTAATCCCGGTGTTTAAAGACAAACTTCAATTATCGCAATTGCAATCACAAATGGTTTCATTTGCATTTTATGTGGCATACACAGTCGGCTCCATCATTTATTTTATTATCTCAAAAGCAACAGGCGGTGATATCTTAAATAAGATTGGTTTTAGAAATGGTATATCTATAGGACTTATAATATCAGCTTTAGGAACCTTACTTTTTTATCCTGCCGCACAATCAGCTTCATTTACAATAATGATAACTGGCTTATTTATAGTTGGCCTCGGGTTTTCACTACAACAAACTGCAGCCAACCCACTGGCGATTGTAATGGGTGATCCTAAAACCGGTGCACAAAGGCTCAGTATGGCTGGTGGTATCAATAATTTAGGTACAACTATCGGCCCTTTAATTGTAAGCTTCGCCATTTTTGGAAGTGCAACTGCCAACAGTGAAGGAGTGGCAAGTATTGAAAGTGTGAAAACGCCTTATCTTATTTTAGGTGCAGTATTTATTTTGGTTGCTATCATCTTCCGTTTCTCTCCTGTACCCAATAAAATAGACCTTGAAAAGATGGCAGAACAGGAATCTGATAATGCAGAAAATGTGCAACATAAAACAAGCGTTTTAAAATATCCACAGTTGGTGATGGGTATGATAGGCATTTTTGTTTATGTGGGTGTTGAAGTGGCAACTGCATCTAACCTTCCCGCTTTTTTACACAAAGATCTCTCTATCACAACAGATAAAATAGCACCATTTGTTTCTTTATATTGGGCCAGCCTGATGATGGGTAGATGGACTGCATCTATTGGTGCTTTTGATTTGAGTAAAGGCGCTAAACAAGTCTTACAATTTTTGATACCATACATTGCATTTGGTGTTTTTATTTTGGTGAATGTTATTGCCGAGCACGACATCACTCCTTTTTATTATTATCCGATTGTAATGATTGCAATGATCGCTGGCAGCCTGCTTAGCAGGGGTAATCCTGCAAGATTGTTGTTGTTATATTCTGCTTTTGGAATTATTGCATTATTTATTGGTATGTTGAGCAGCGGCATGGTTAGTGCTTATGCATTTATGAGTGTAGGCCTTTTCTGTTCTACGCTCTGGCCTTGTATTTTTACATTGGCTATTGCAGGCCTTGGCAAACACACCAATGAAGGATCAAGTTTCCTCATCATGATGATTATGGGTGGTGGTGTTATGAGTCTGCTACAAGGCTTCCTTGCGGATCATTTATTAGGTATTCAATGGTCTTATTTAGTGGGTGTATGCTGCTTTGCATACCTAGCTTTTTATGCTATAAAAGTGAAGAGTGTTCTTAAAGCTCAGGGCATTGATTATGATCAACTGGAAAGCAGTGGTGGCCATTAGAATTTGTTTCATTTCAATTTTTGTATTGTGGCTAAATCATTAAAAACAAACGTTCAGACAACAGTTAAGAAAGAAACTGAAGTAGTAAAGACATCTCAAGAGCCTTTGGCTATTGGCATTGATATAGGCGGTACAGGCACAAAATTCGGCATCGTTGACCGTGTTGGCAATGTTTTGTTTTCAGGCTCAATGTCAACAAAAAAACATGCACAGATAGATTCATTTATTGAAGAGTTATATAAGAAAGTAAGTGAGTTGATAGAGAAAGCAGGTGGCACAGGCAGGGTGAAAGGAATTGGTGTGGGTGCACCTAATGGAAACTATTATACCGGTACCGTTGAATATGCGCCAAACCTGCCATGGAGAGGTATAATCCCTCTGGCCAAACTGGTGCAGGATAAATTTCAGTTGCCGGTTGTTTTAACGAATGATGCCAATGCTGCAGCAGAAGGTGAAATGATTTATGGCGCTGCCAAAGGAATGAAAGATTTTATCATGATAACCCTTGGCACTGGTGTGGGTAGTGGCATTGTTGCCAACGGAAAATTAATATATGGCCATGATGGTTTTGCAGGTGAATTAGGGCACACCATTGTTATTCCAGGTGGACGTTTGCACCCGGGCACTGGTAAGAAAGGTTCTTTGGAAAGTTATGCATCTGCCACAGGTGTGAGGTCAACCACATTGGAGATGCTCAACGATACAGACACTCCCAGTTCACTTCGGAAAGTTCCGGTGGATGAACTGGATTCCAAGAAAGTATATGAAGCCGCTATTGCAGGTGATGAGCTTGCAAAAAAAGTGTATGAATTTACAGGGAAAATATTAGGCATTTCGCTTGCCAATGCTGTCATGTTTTCAAGCCCGGAAGCTATTATTCTTTTTGGTGGCCTGACAAAAGCCGGAGAACTGATTTTAAAACCAACACGCGAAAGCATGGAAGCTAATCTGATAAAAGTCTTTCAGAATAAAGTAAAAATACTGGTGAGCCATTTAAAAGAATCAGATGCGGCCATCTTAGGAGCAAGCGCCCTTGCATGGGAAACGCATTAAACTATTTGCAATGCATATCTAAAAATTGCAGTCGTTATAATCTTTGAGAAACTAACGCCCGTTAACGCTTACATTTGCGCAAATTCTTTTTTATTATGAAGCGATTAATAATGTTTGCCGTCTCTGCATTTGTAATTGTTATTTGCAATACCGGCTCAGCACAAACCAAAGAAAAAAATTTCAGGTTTATCAACAAGGCCAATATGGATTTATCTGTAAAGCCTGGCGATAATTTCTTTATGTATGCCAATGGCACATGGCTGAAGGATAATCCGGTTCCACCTTCTAAAACAAGTTGGGGCAGTTTTGATGCACTCGGTCAAACAAGTTTGGACAGGTTAAAATTATTGTTAGAAGATGCAGTAAAAAATGATACTAAAAATTCTTTATATCAAAGAGTGGGTGATTTATATGCTGCTGCAATGGATACTGTAACCCTGGAAAAATTAGGATATTCTCCAATAAAATCTATGTTGGATAGTGTGGGCGGTTTAACAACCCATGACCAGGTGGTAAATGCCATTGCCGCATTACGTACACAAGGTATTGGAGGTTTATTATTTGGTTTTTATGTGGGCCAGGATGATAAAAATGTCAATGAATATATCCCTTCTTTAAGCCAGGGTGGAACATCTTTACCAGATCGTGATTATTATTTGAAAGTTGATGCCAGAAGCCAGCATATCCGGGAAGAATATGTAAAATATATAACCGACATGTTTAAGCTGGTGGGTGATGATGAATCCACTGCTTCATGGAAAGCAAATAGTATTTTAAATTTGGAAACAGCTTTGGCAAAAGCACAGATGAGCAGGGTGGAAATGCGTGACCCAATAAAAACCTACAATAAATTTTCTATTGAGGATTTTTCTAAAACAACTCCAGGCATTGATTGGAAAAATATGTTTGCTATAATGAAAGTTACCACAGCAGACAGCCTGCTTTGTAATAACCCAACATTTTTCAAAACCATAAATTCATTATTAACCGCTGTGCCCGTGAATGTTTGGGATGCATACCTGCAATGGGCAGTAATAAAAAATAATGCAGCTTATTTAAGCAGCGATTTTGTAAACAGGCAGTTTCAGTTTAATCAGGTTTTGTCTGGTCAGAAAGAAATAACACCACGCTGGCAACGCATGAGCAGGCTTGTTGATGGTAGCCTTGGTGAATTACTGGGCCAATTATATGTACAAAAATATTTTACAGAAGAAGCCAAGCAACGTATGCTGGCTTTGGTAAAAAATATCCAGGAAACTTTTGGCGACCGCATACAACGTTTAGACTGGATGAGTGACAGCACCAAACAACAGGCATTGATAAAATTAAATGCGATTGTCAACAAAATAGGGTTTTCGGATAAATGGGAAACTTATGAAGGCGTAGTGATAACAAAAAATGATTTGATAGGCGATTTGAAAAGCATTGATAATTGGGGATACAATTATATGGTTGGCCACATGGGCAAACCGGTTGATAAAACAAAATGGGATATGACACCGCCTACTGTAAATGCTTATTATAACCCTGCCAATAATGAAATTGCTTTCCCCGCAGGTATTTTGCAGTTTCCATTCTTTGATGAAAAAGCAGATGATGCGGTTAACTATGGAGGCATTGCTGCAGTAATAGGTCATGAGTTGACACATGGTTTTGATGATGAAGGAAGGCAATATGCTGCCGATGGAAATTTAAAAGACTGGTGGACTGCTGCTGATGCAAAAAATTTTACTGAACGTGCAGATAAAGTAGTTGCACAATTTGATGCATTTACAGTTAACGACAGCCTGCATGTAAACGGGAAGTTGACATTGGGTGAAAACCTCGCAGATTTGGGTGGTTTAAATATTGCGTATGAGGCTTTCAAAAAAACACCTGAAGGCAAGAGTGATAAAAAGATTGATGGCTTCACACCAGATCAACGTTTCTTCTTAAGCTGGGCACAGGTATGGAGAAGCAATATCCGTCCGGAATCAGCAGCACAAAGAGTTTTAACTGACCCGCATTCACCTGCAATATATCGTTGTAACGGGCCCGTGAGCAATATTGATGCCTGGTACACAGCATTCGATGTAAAACCGGGAGATAAAATGTATAAACCGGACAATGAAAGAATAAAAGTCTGGTAAGATTTAATTGATTTAGTTTTTCATAAAGGCTACCCTTTAATTTTGGTAGCCTTTCTTGTCTTTATGAAGAAACAAATTGAACCATTTCAATAAAATCTTTTGTTGAATTAATTTTTATCAAACAATGAAATTCAAAAAAAGGTTGCACTTTTAAAACAGCATCTTTGTTTTGATAATGTATTTATCTATTTTAGAACTATGTTAAGGCAATGGATTAACGGTAAGACATTATTGTTTTTAATAGCAGCAGCAATAGTTACTGGAACTGTTTTTTATTCATCTTATCTCGCAAAAAAAATTGCTGCAGATGAAAAAAAGAAAGTGGAAATTCTGGTGGAAGCGCAACGCACTATTTTAAATACAAATGATGAAGTCAGTTTAAATCTTGCAGCAAGAGTATCATCAGAAAATAAAGAAATCCCAATTATTGAAACCAATGAAAATGACAGCATCAATGTGGGTAATTGCGTAAACCTTGATACTGTTAAAATAAAAAATGATCCTGGTTATCTATATAAAAAATTAGCAGAATTTAAAAGTCAGCACGAGCCTATCATTCTTCCCTTATCTGAAAGTCCATATACTGCAAATAAATATTATTATGGTGAAAGCGTTTTGCAAAGAGAGGTGCGTTATTATCCGATTGTGCAACTGATTATTGTGGGCCTCTTTTTGATTGTTACCATTATTGCACAGCGAACGTCTTACATCAGCACACAAAACCAGTTGTGGGCAGGTATGGCCAAAGAGACTGCTCATCAATTGGGCACACCTGTTTCAAGTCTTAAAGGCTGGGTTGAAGTTTTAAGAGAAATTCCTGAAAGTAAAAACCTCAGTGTCGAAATTGAAAAAGATGTTAACAGGCTGGAATTAATTACTGATCGTTTTGGAAAAATCGGGAGCCATCCTCATCTTGAAGAGAAAAACCTTGTAGAGCAGGTAACCAATATGGTGGATTATATTAAACGACGTGCCAGTGGTAAAGTAAGTTTTTCAATTAACACAAACGGTGAACAGAATATACCTGCAATGATATCACCGCCCTTGTTTGACTGGGTGATTGAAAATTTATTGAAAAACGCACTCGACGCAATAGAAAGTAAAGGGAATATATCAGTAAATATAAAGGATACAGTATCGCAGGTTTTAATTGATGTAACAGATACAGGTAAAGGCATTTCAAAAAATAACCTGGCCAAAGTTTTTAACCCCGGATTCTCCACCAAAAAACGTGGATGGGGTTTAGGATTAACTTTGAGTAAAAGAATTATTGAACAATATCATAAGGGTGAAATTTTTGTAAAACACAGTGAACAGGGAAAAGGAACAACATTCAGAATTGTATTGAATAAGTAAAATAATTTTCCTCTACATTTGCGGCCTGAGCCCAGGTGGTGAAATTGGTAGACACGCTACTTTGAGGTGGTAGTGCCTTAACCGGTGTGCTGGTTCGAATCCAGTCTTGGGCACATTAAAAAATATGACAGGTTGCAATCTTTTTGCAACCTGTTTTCTTTTCCAGCCTGTTTCATAAAAATCGTATTTGATATTTTTCATTCTCCTGTACTATTTTTTTATTTGTGTAACCCTTTGTGAAGTTTGATACTCTATACAAGTGTAGGAAAGAATTAAAAAATAGTAGTTCAAAGCTATTGAATGGATCAATTGTGTATTCTGTTTAATTCATTGCCTGATAGATGGATATTAATTTGAAATCTTATTGCATCCTGCAATCTGTTTTTTATGACAATCTTTTTATAAATTGAAAAAAATACATAGGCCAATATTTGAATAACTTTGCAACTGCTAAAAAGCGTTTTTATGAAAAAGATATTTTTGTCTTTAATTTCACTTTTCATTTTCGCCAGCATTGAGGTAAGTGCATGCCCAATCTGTGGTTGTGGCGTCGGTGGTTTTTATATTGGATTATTACCTTCTTATAAATCGCAATTTATTGGTGTTCGTTATATGTATTCAAATTATGAAACGCATTTGAAAGATGAACCTTCCGAATTCTCATTTGATCACTATCATCAGCTTGAGGTGTATGGCGGAGTTACTTTAGGCAAATGGCAACTGCTTGGTTTTATTCCTTATCATATCAATCACCAGGTTACTGATGATGGAATTATGAACAGGAATGGTATTGGGGATATTACCTTACTGGCAAATTATAATCTCTGGCAATCAAATAAGCTTACAAAAAATAATACATCAGTGAGCCAGGGGCTTTGGCTGGGTGCAGGAATAAAGTTGCCCACCGGGAAATATGCTGTTAATTTTAAGGATTCTGTTAATGATAATCTGGATGAATTGTTAGGTGATGTTAATAGCCAGATGGGAACAGGAAGTACTGATATTATTTTAAATGCCATGTATAATATAAGTTTTGGTAAAGCAGGTATTAACACAACAGCGAATTACAAAATAAACACTTCCAACAATAGTCATTTCAGGTATGGAGACAGGTTTAGTTTCAACAGCTTTGCTTATTACCAGTTATCGGCTGGTAAAAAAATAAACCTGGCACCCAATATAGGATTGTTGTATCAATATACTTTGCAGAATGCTTTGTCTGATGATAAGGTGAATGAAACAGGTGGTTATGTATTGGCTACTTCTGCAGGCGTTGATGTGAACTTTAAGAAAATTACAATCGGTACAAATGTTCAGTTACCTGTTGCACAAAATTATGCGCATGGGCAAACAGTTGAAAAAGTTGGAGGCCTTGTTCATGTAACCTATACTTTTTGAGCATCATCTTCCGAAAAACTTAATTGCGATTTTGAATAATAATTTATTTGCAACCCTGTGGAAAATTAACAAGGCAGGTGCCTGATTATGTCTTTATTTTTGGACATTGAATTATGAAAGTTACAGAAGCACAGTTAAGCAAATTGCAGCAATTACTTTCTGAAAGTGATTATACCATCCGGTATGAAAGGGGTACTTTTCAAAGTGGATGGTGTTTGCTGGAACAAAAGAAAATGGTTGTGTTGAATAAATTTCTTGATACTGAAGGTCGCATCAATACATTGCTTGATCTCATTCCACAGGTAGCAATAGAATTTGACAAACTCACACTGGAAAGCCAAAAACTCTATTCGCAGGTGATGCAATCAGAAACTTCACAGGCTTAGTTGATGCTTATCCAGCATGCCTTAGTTTTGCAAAGTGAGTGAAGTAAAATTAAAGATCACATTTCTTGGCACAGGTACCAGTACAGGCATACCAATGATTGGTTGCAGTTGTCCTGTTTGCACATCAACCAATTCAAAAGATAAACGCTTACGAACCAGCATATTGGTACAATCAACCACAACTACTATCGTGGTGGATACTACTCCTGATTTTCGATATCAGATGTTACGCATCCATAACAACAATTTAGATGCAGTACTCTTTACCCATCCTCATAAAGATCATATTGCTGGACTTGATGATGTGCGGGCATACAATTTTTTTCAGCAACGGCCTATGGATGTTTATGCAAACGTGCTGACAGCAGAAGCTTTAAAACGGGAATTCGCTTATGTGTTTGCGGATAAGAAATATCCCGGCATCCCCCAAATCAATCTCAATACAATTGATGAATCACCTTTTGATATTGGCGACATTCATGTACAACCTTTTATGGTGTGGCACCATAAAATGCCGGTTTTTGGTTTTAGGTTTGGAAAATTTACCTATATTACAGATGCAAACAGGATTGATGATTCAGTAAAGGAAATATTGAAAGGATCGGAGTACATCGTGTTAAATGCTCTCAGAATGGAACACCATATTTCACATTTTAATTTGGGAGAAGCTATCAATCTTGTGCAGGAGTTGCAGATACCCAATGCCTGGTTCACGCATATCAGTCACCAGCTTGGAAAGCATGATGCTGTTGACAACACTTTACCTCCCGGCATTCATCTTGCTTTTGATGGTTTAGTGCTTGATATTTGACCTGTTTATCAAAACCCTGTTATATGGAAAATACCTGGAAAGATTATTTCATCTTTACCCGCCGCGACCGCAATGCAGCTTTTATCCTTCTGGGAATGATGGCTGTTTTAATCGTTCTTCCCTATTTTATCCCAGCAAAAAAATCAGAAATTCATGTGGACAAAGAGCTGCAACGTGAGTTTGATAATTTGATGCAGGAAGCTCCTGCGCAAAACAATACAAAAAACTATTACTCCATTAATCAGGATACTACTGACAAGGATACTGTTCATTCAACATTATTCTATTTTGATCCGAATACTATTGGGGAAGATGGTTTGCTCCAACTTGGCTTAACACCAAAAGTGGTTCATACACTAATAAACTACAGGAGCAAAGGCGGATATTTTAAAAAGCCTGAAGACATCCGCAAAGTTTATGGGCTCTCAAACAATGATGCAGACAAATTAATCCCTTATATCCGTATCAAATCATCTGAAAAAAATGAAACCGAAACCAAACAACAGGATGAATCGCATTTCACAATTGTGAAACAAGGGTATAAAAAAATAAACATCAATACTGCTACTGTAGAAGACTGGAAAGCATTTCCGGGTATTGGAGATATTTTGGCTAACCGTATCGTAAAATTCAGAACGAGTATGGGTGGTTTTAATTCAGTGGAACAGGTCAGTAAGACTTATGGGTTGAAAGACAGCATTTTTCAACAGATTAAACCCTACCTGTTTTTAAAAGATTCTGTGAATAATAGAAAATAATTCTTTAGTCAGAAAGAAATCTCATAGTTTCGCAAACTAACAAATGTTAGTTTTAATATGGTTATGCAAGAGATTACACAGCAGATAACAGAAATGGCAAGAGATTTTGCCACGCAATACATCAAACCTCATGTGATAGAATGGGATGAAAAACAGGAGTTTCCTATTCATATTTTTCATGAAATGGGGCAACTTGGATTAATGGGAGTAGTAGTGCCGGAAGAATATGGCGGCTCAGGTTTGGGCTACCTGGAATACAAAGCCGTAATTGAAGAAATTGCAAAAGTATGTGGTTCTATCGGGCTGAGCCTGGCTGCACATAATTCTCTTTGTACAGGTCACATCCTCGCTTTTGGTAATGAAGAACAAAAACATAAATACCTTCCTAAACTCGCAAGTGGTGAATGGCTTGGCGCCTGGGGATTGACGGAACCCAATACCGGCAGCGATGCAGGCAACATGAAATGCACCGCGGTAAAAAAAGGAAATGAATGGGTGCTGAATGGAACAAAATCATGGATTACTCATGGCAAAAGCGGGAACGTTGCAGTAGTGATTGCAAGAACAGGAGAAGCACGTACGAAGAATAATGCAACAGCTTTTGTTGTTGAACGGGGCACACCTGGATTTTCTGCAGGAAAAAAAGAAAACAAACTTGGCATGCGTGCCAGTGAAACTGCAGAAATGATTTTTGATAATTGCGTCATCCCCGATTCAAATAGGTTGGGCGAAGTAGGTGATGGATTTAAACAATCAATGAAAGTACTCGACGGTGGACGCATTTCCATCGCATCCTTATCATTGGGTATTGCTAAAGGTGCATTTGAAGCAGCAGCAAAATATAGTAAAGAGCGTTTCCAGTTTGATCAACCCATTGCTAACTTCCAGGGCATACAATTTAAGATTGCAGATTTAGCAACAGAAATTGATGCTGCAGATTTACTCACGTTGCGTGCATGTGAATTGAAAAACAATCATCAGAAAGTTACACGCGAAGCAGCTATGGCAAAATATTATGCCAGCGAAGTGGCTGTGAAAGCAGCTAATGAAGCAGTGCAAATTTTTGGTGGAAATGGATATACAAAAGAATTCCCTGTTGAGAAATTTTATCGCGATGCCAAACTTTGTACTATTGGTGAAGGCACATCCGAAATTCAAAAAATAGTAATTGCAAGAGAAGTATTAAGCAGGTTTTAAATAGTTGTTGATTTCATTAAAAGGTTGGGTTGTATAGCTCAACCTTTTTTTTTAGCTTACAGAAAAGAGGTTGAAGAAAGCTTATCAATTTAGAATACTCCTAATCCATTTATTTCAAATCAAATTATTGTCATGGTGTTTGAATCAGTTAAGTTGATTATCTATTCCATCTTTCATTAAAGAAAAAATACAATATCATATCTTGATTACATCTTATCATTGTCAAAATAGGCATAAAAGAATAAAGGAATCAGCTTATTTTGACATTTTATATTCCAAAAAAGAAAAAGGGGTTTGGTGTTTAAAGGCCATTACGTGCAGGCTAAACAATATTTAAATTATATTTTGAAATCCACGACAAGAGAGAGCAATATTTTTCATGTTGCGAATTACATTTTGTATAAAGGGAGTTTACCTGCTTATTCTAATTGAACTACGCAAATCCCCTAACCGTTGTAAGCTTGTTGTGGATTTAATTAAAAATATGCTTTGGTAATTCTGATGATGTCATTCAGAAAAAGTATTTCCAAAAAATCATCTTTTTCCCTTCACACTGAAAGCAAAAACTTACCGGCATTATTTCTGCTTCGTAAATTCTTTAGGCAGTTTGAACCATTCTTCGCTTGGCAGGCCTTTAAAATATTCGTAGGTTTTTTTCAATCCTTCAGATCTGCCCACTTTGGGCTCCCAGCCCAAAATATTTTTTGCTTTGGTAATATCCGGTTTACGTTGTTTGGGATCATCTACCGGCAATGGCTGGTAAATAATTTTTGCAGAGGTACCGGTAAGCTTAATAACCTCTTCTGCAAAATCTTTGAGGGAAATTTCATTGGGGTTGCCAATATTAACCGGCATTGCATAATCGCTTAGCAACAACCTGTAAATACCTTCCATCAAATCGTCAACATAACAAAAAGAGCGGGTTTGGCTGCCATCACCAAATACCGTTAAATCTTCTCCTCGTAATGCCTGACCGATGAATGCAGGTAATGCTCGCCCATCATTCAAACGCATCCTTGGGCCATACGTATTAAAGATGCGGACAATCCTTGTTTCTACTCCATGATAAGTATGATAAGCCATTGTCATTGCTTCCTGGAAACGTTTGGCTTCATCATATACACCACGTGGGCCGACAGGATTTACATTTCCCCAATATTCTTCTGTCTGTGGATGTACCAGCGGGTCACCATATACTTCACTTGTAGAAGCTACAAGTATCCTTGCTTTTTTTTCTTTGGCAAGGCCAAGGCAATTATGTGTTCCCAGGGAGCCAACTTTTAAAGTCTGTATTGGAATTTTTAAATAATCAATAGGACTTGCCGGCGATGCAAAATGAAGAATATAATCCAACTCTCCGGGGATATGAATAAACTTGGAAACATCATGATGGTAATATTCAAAGTCCGGAGAAGGAAACAGGTGTTCTATATTTTTTATATCACCTGTTATCAGGTTGTCCATTGCAATTACTTTGTAACCTTCTTTCATAAACCGGTCGCATAAATGGGAACCTAAAAAACCCGCAGCGCCTGTAATCAGAACCTTTTTTTTACTCATAGAAAATAAATCCTTTTGATTTTAATTTGGGTAGTAACCGAATTGTTGGCAAGGTAAAACAGATGTTTATGAAACAAATCAGAATAATATCATTTAAAATATCCCAATACGTTTTCTGTAATAAATTCCAGTTGTTCATTATCCATTTCAGGATGTATAGGCAAAGAAATTACCCGCTCTGTTAACCAGTCTGTAACCGGAAGGTCAACACCTTTTGTACCAAAACTTTCAAACATCTTTTGTCTATGACCAGGCACAGGGTAATAAATCATATTCGGTATTTTCTTTTCACTTAGATAAGCGCTTAACCCATCCCTTAATCCAATCTTATCTGAATTTAATATCAAAGTGTATTGATGAAAAACATGCCTGTTATTTTTTGCCCTGAAAGGTGATTGTATGATTGCATGACCTTTAAATGCCGCATCATAAAAATCTGCTACTTTAATGCGGGCATTGATATTAGCATCCAGGTGTTGCAGCCTGATATTCAGAATTGCAGCCTGGATAGTATCCAACCTTGAATTGCATCCCACCACATCGTGATAATATCTTTTGCTCTGGCCGTGATTAGCAGTCATCATTATTCTCTGCGCCAATGCGTCATCGTTAGTAAAGATAGCGCCACCATCGCCATAAGCGCCGAGGTTCTTTGCCGGATAAAAAGATGTGGTTCCAATCGTACCGATTGTTCCTGCCTTTTTCACACTACCGTCAGAAAAATAATAATCACCACCGATAGATTGTGCATTATCTTCAATCACTGCCAGGTTATATTCTTTGGCCACCTGCATCACTGCTTCCATATCACAGGTTTGACCATATAAGTGTACCGGCACAATTGCTTTTGTTTTAGGTGTAATAGCTTTTCTCAGGCTTTCCACATCAATATTAAAAGTCTGCTTATCCACTTCCACAAATACAGGTTTCAAATTTAACAAAGCTACCACTTCAGTAGTAGCAATATAAGTGAATGAAGGTGTGATAACTTCATCACCTGGTTTTAAACCCAAAGCCATCATAGCAATTTGAAGCGCATCTGTTCCATTGGCACAAGGTATCACATGTTTTACATCGAGGTAACTTGACAATGCTTTACTGAATTCCTGAACGGGTTTTCCATTAATGAATGCAGCGCTATCTATCACATTAATAACAGCGGTATCAATATCCGTTTTCAGACGTTGATATTCTGTTTTCAGGTCCACCATCTGTATTGGTCGCATGAAAAAAATTTGCGTGCAAAGCTATGAAACTTTATGCTTTAGTTGCTGATAGCTATTGTTGGTGTAATGATAAAAGGGATGAATACTGACAATACCTGCATTACTTTTTATATCTGCATGCATGTAATTGGGTATTAGTTTTTTCAAAGAAAACCTTTTCTGTCCTTTTTCATTTTGGTTTGGTTCTTAAATGATGCATTAAAAAAATTAAGGATGCTTTTCTTTATTAATCCAAAAAAGTTAAACCCCATGCCACTAAAGCTATGTAAACAAAAAAAGATGGAATGGTATATAAAGAATGATTAATATTTTGAATACTAAACTTAACTATTGGAAAAAAATTCGCAAATGCTGATCCGGTACTTCAATTTAATATTTCAAGGAGATTGAAACACTAAAAGAAAATAATGCCATTTTATCAATCATGACCATAATCAATGTGGTTGTTTTATAAAATTTTATTTCTGAGAGGCAGCTCAAACATTATATTGATTATTTCCAGTTTTAGTATCTCTTTTTAATTGTATAAAGATTAAAGATCCGGGGAAAGAATTATGGTTTAGTGAGGTATTTTTCTTATGACTCTCCAAATATTCAAAAAGCATAACTCAATCAAAACAAAAATTGGATTCATAACTTTTTCCAAATAAAAAAGAAGACCAGTGATTGATCTTCTTTTGTGGGAGTTGACGGGTTCGAACCGCCGACCCTCTGCTTGTAAGGCAGATGCTCTGAACCAGCTGAGCTAAACTCCCTTAAAGGGCTGCAAAGATAAGCGCTCGTTAATTTCAGCCAAACTTTATTCAAAAAAAAATCCCGTCGGGGAACCGATGGGATTTGTTATGAGCAAGCAACCGATTGACACTATCTTAAACGTCAATAGTGGCGCAAAGTAGAGGTTTTTTATAAAACAAACAAATGTTAGTTTTTATTTTTTTTAAAAAAAATTTTTCTTCCGCCCTTTCATGAATCCTTCCATCAATAGTTTTGATAAAAAATTTTCAATGCTTGACAGCTTCTCACACATCAATGTTTTTGTATTTGATATGGATGGTGTCCTCACTGATGGCACATTGGTAATTATGGAAAACCTGATGGCAAGAAAGATGCATGTAAAAGATGGTTATGCACTTCAGCAGGCCGTCAACAAAGGGTTTGCAGTTTTTGTCATTTCCGGTGGTGATTCTCCTCAGGTAAAAGAAAGACTTTTAAAACTTGGGGTTTCCGGAGTGTTGATGAAGGTTCAAAATAAACTGGAAAAACTGCAATCAATTATCTCTGATAATCAATTTAACCGGGAACAGGTATTATTTATGGGCGATGATATCCCGGATTATGAAGCCATGCAATACTGTGGCCTCGCCTGTTGTCCCGCTGATGCTGTTGCTGAGATTAAAAATATTTCAAAATATATTTCTCCAGTAAAAGGAGGTGAGGGTTGCGTAAGGGATGTGATTGAAAAAGTGATGAAATTGCAGGGTAAATGGGTCCTGGATATGCAAACTCCCGTTGTTTAAAATAGTTTTAAATCTTTCTTATTTACTTTGCACCCAAAGTTTTTTTCTGAAATTAATTAAAGCATTTTTTCGTTTAGTCAGATGGCCAAACCTGGTCTTTATTGCTATTACCCAAATACTGTTTATGTATTGTGTGTTGCAGCCATTATTAGCTGCAAGCCTTAAAAAGCCAAACCTTAATCCGGGAAAGTTTTTATTGTTGACTATTTCTTCTGTCCTTATTGCAGCAGCCGGATATATTATCAATGATTATTTTGATCTCAATATTGACCGGGTTAATAAACCCAATCGTTTAATTGTTCAAAAAATCATCAGCAGGCGCTGGACTATTTTCTGGCATTTCTTTTTGAGTATGGCAGGTGTTGCCATTGGTTTTTATCTTGACTTTACCACCCATGTCACTCTACTCGGTTTTTCCAACCTGGTGTGTGCCTGTTTACTGTTTATTTATTCGATGAGCCTGAAGAAAAAATTATTATCTGGCAATGTTGTTATTTCTGTATTAACAGCATGGACAGTACTGGTTGTTGCATGGTGTGAAGCCAGGTTTTTCTTTAACCCGGGTGACGTCAATATTCATAAAATTTTTCGTATTACATTTTTATATACAGGTTTTGCATTTGTGATATCATTAATCCGTGAAGCCATAAAAGATATGGAAGATGTGGAGGGCGACAGAAAATTTGGTGGCAAAACAATGCCAATCTTGTGGGGCTATAATGCTTCGAAAATTTATGTTGCCATCTGGATGGTTACATTAACTCTTTCAATATTATTATTACTTATTTATATGATACAGATACGCTGGTGGTTCAGTGCAGTGTATTGCCTGTTTTGTATCATTTTACCATTGTTCTTGATTTTCAGGAAACTGTTTTCTGCCAATACACCGGTTGAATATCATAAACTAAGCAGCATGGTGAAACTTGTAATGTTTACTGGCATCCTTTCAATGATTTTCTTTCGCATATATAGTTAATTATGCAAAAAATTATACTTGCTTCACAATCGCCAAGAAGAAAACAACTCCTGCAATGGGCTGAAATAGATTTTGATGTTACGGTTAGCGGAACAGATGAATCTTATCCTGAAAATTTGCCTTTAGAAGATGTACCGGTTTATATTGCCCGCAATAAAGCATTAGCTGTCCGTCAAAAAATTGGTGCAGATAAAATCATCCTTGCTGCTGATACCATTGTTGTGCTGGATGAAACCATTATTTCAAAACCTGTTGACCGTAATGACGCCATACAAATATTGCAATCATTATCCGGCAAAAAACACAGGGTCATCACTGGTGTTGTTATTGTAAATGA
The DNA here is from genome assembly GCA_018268035.1 of Bacteroidota bacterium. Classification (GTDB taxonomy): domain Bacteria; phylum Bacteroidota; class Bacteroidia; order Chitinophagales; family Chitinophagaceae; genus Parafilimonas. Next base: position 27,175 of record JAFDXI010000102.1, read on the forward strand.
CAATGATGAAATAAGTTTTTATGATGTCACAGAAGTAGAATTTCATCATTTAACCAACGAACAGATAATTTTTTACGTTGACAAATACAAACCTTATGATAAAGCAGGGGCTTATGCTATCCAGGAATGGATTGGTGTTGTGGGGATAAAATCTATCAACGGTGATTTTTATAATGTGATGGGACTGCCCGTAAGCAGGGTGGTGCAGGCACTCAATAATCTTTGCAAATAATAGAAATTATTTTTTGTAAATTGGTTGCTCAAACTTAAACCTATGAACGAAAAACTGCTGCAATTTATCTGGCAATTCAGGTATTTTAATTCCTCTTTTTTACAAACAACAGATGGCAGGCATCTGCAAATAATTCAAGCAGGTATGTTAAACCATAATGCCGGCCCTGATTTTAGTGAAGCAAAAATAAAAGTGGATGACACAATCTGGGTGGGTAATGTGGAGCTGCATGTAAAAGCATCAGATTGGTTATTGCATGACCATTCATCTGATAAAAATTATCACAATATCATCCTGCATATTGTTTGGATAAATGATAAAATATTGTATGATCATAATCATCAACCTATCACTACCCTCGAGCTTCAACCCTTAGTGCCTAAAATAATTTTGCAACGATTTGAAAAATTGATGCTAACCGGTGATGCTATTCCCTGCGCTTTTGCCTTACCTGTTTTAAATGATATTGAATGGCTGAGCTGGAAAGAAAGATTGATAGCGGAAAGGCTTACAGAAAAATCAAACCTGGTAAATGATTGGTTGCGCCAAAGTAAAAATAATTGGGAAGAGGTTTTTTGGATAAGCCTGTCCAGGAGTTTCGGGATGAAAGTAAATGCTGCAACGTTTGAGATGCTTGCTAAATCGTTGCCTGTAAAAATATTGGCCAGGCATAAAAATCAAATTCATCAGTTGGAAGCTCTGTTATTGGGACAAGCTGGTTTGTTGAATGAAATTTTTGATGATAGTTATGCAGTAATGTTACAGAAAGAATATTTTTTTCTTTCAAAGAAATATGCATTGCAACCCATTAAAAAACAACCTGCATTTTTAAGAATGAGGCCTTACAATTTTCCAACCTTGCGCCTTGCACAATTAGCAATGCTGGTGAATCATTCCCATCATTTATTTTCCAATATAAAATCAGTGAAAAAAGTAAATGAAATTTTTCAATGGTTTGATATCATGCCCAATGATTTCTGGAATTATCATTTCACATTAACAGACAAAGCAGTTTTGCAAACAAAGCCAATTAGCAAATCATTCATTCAACATATTATCATCAATGCAGTGACACCGGTTTTATTTGCTTATGCTATTCATAAAAATGAAAACGAAGTCAAAGAAAAAGTGATACAGTTTTTGATAGACTTGCAACCCGAACTAAATACAATTACAAGCCAGTGGAAATCATTTAATGTTGCCAATAAAAATGCTATGGACAGCCAGGCTCTGATTCATTTAAAAAACAAATATTGCATAGCAAAAAAATGCCTTGAATGTGCTGTAGGTGTAAAGCTGCTGAAAAAATAAATCATCAGTGATGTATAAAATTATTGCCAGCTAAAATTTACTTTCAGTTCAATATCAGGATGGATGCTTTTGGCAACAGGGCAGGTCATTGCAGCTCTTTCAAGGATTATTTTTTGTTTTTCATCAACGTGCAATGATGCAGGAAATTTAAAATAAACATCAATACCGCCCACACGTCTTGGATCTGACTTCATAATTTTTTGTATGCTGACTTCAGTTCCTTCAAGTGCAACCTGCATATCCCTCGCTTTGATGCCCATAATAGTAAGCATACAACTTCCCAAAGATGTGGCCAATAAATCAGTAGGAGAAAAATGCTCTCCTTTGCCCTGGTTATCAGTAGGTGCATCGGTTTCAATTATAGTATTACTTTGCAGGTGTTTTGCTTCTGTTCTTAACGTGCCTTTATAAATTATTTCAGATGTCATTACACAATATTTGTCATAAATTTACGATTAACAAATTACTCATGCACAGAAAGATTTACTTGGTACTGCTCTGCCTCATCACTGCAAGTGGGATTTTTGCACAACAACAAAAAACGCAGTCGCAGGCAGATCGAAACAGGCAGGAAAGAAAACAACATATTGCAGATTTGATAAAACGAGAAGAAGAAGGAGCACTTATTTTTAATAAACAGTTTCTTTTAGGATTTAAATTAAATACAGATGGATGGTCTGGCATGTATGAACATGGAAAATACAAAACCATCACAAAGACCAATACCTGGTTCATAGAATTTGGCGAACGTAAAAGCCACCGCGAAGAAAAAATTTCTTTATCAGATCAATTGACTGGTTTCCCAATAGGAAACCCATTTGCTTATGGCAAACGGAATAATTTTTATCACCTTGATTTTGGGATAGGACAGCAAAAATTGTTAGGAGGTAAAGGCCCAAAAAATGGCGTTGCTGTTTCTGCTGTTTATAGTGGTGGTTTCTCTGCAGGACTTTTAAAACCTTATTATGTTTCAGTGCTTGAACCCAATTCAGGTGTCACACAGGATATAAAATATGAAGGCAACAACAGTTACAACGATACGCTTTTTCTTACTTCTGCTATTTCTTCAGCCGGATTGACAAAAGGTTTAGGAGAAACAAAAATTGTTCCCGGCCTCACAGCCCGTCTTGGCCTGCGTTTCGATTATGGGCGCTATAATGAATTATTATCAGCACTCGAAGTGGGAATTACAGGTTCATTCTATACACAAAACATGCCTATCATGGTGTATGACAAACCAAAAAAATTCTTTGCCAATGCTTATGTTGCTATTGAATTTGGCGGCAGAAAGTAAATTACATTTGCATTTCATTTCACTTTTGATCTGGGTTTATGAATGGTTTGAAGTAAAGTATTTTCAAACGATATAATTCACTCATCAAAACAGAAGTTATTTTTAAGTGTGACAATAAACTGATTGCACAAAAACTTTGTTGAAGAATGGCACAGACAGCATGTATTTCAGGGAATAGTTTACCTAAAACAAAAAAGCCTGAATGGTTAAGGGTAAAGTTACCAATTGGCGAAAGCTATAAACATGTCCGCAACCTGGTGGACACACATCACCTGCACACAATTTGTGAAAGTGGTAATTGTCCGAACATGGGTGAATGTTGGGGAGAAGGTACTGCCACTTTTATGATATTGGGTAATATCTGCACCCGTAGTTGTGGTTTTTGTGCAGTGGCTACAGGCCGGCCTGAACCGGTTGATTGGGATGAACCTCAGCGTGTGGCAGAAGCTATTTTTTTAATGAAAGTAAAACATGCCGTTATCACCAGCGTTGACCGGGATGAATTGAAAGATGGTGGCTCTACTATTTGGTACAATACCATCAAAGCAGTAAAAACGCTAACCCCTGACACTACATTAGAAACATTGATTCCTGATTTTAAAGGAGACCATGAAAATATAGAACGTGTAGTAGCAGCAGCACCTGAAGTGATAAGCCACAACATGGAAACGGTAGAACGCCTGACAAAACAAGTACGTATTCAGGCAAAATACCGTCGCAGCCTTGAAGTGTTGCGTTATTTAAAATCATTAGGTGTGCGCACAAAAACCGGTATCATGTTGGGGCTTGGCGAAACCAAAGAGGAAGTAATTGAAACCATGAATGATTTGGCAGCGGTTAATCTTGATGTGCTTACACTTGGCCAATATCTGCAACCTACTCCAAAGCATTTAACCGTGCAACGGTTTGTGCACCCGGATGAATTTGCTGAGTTCAGGGAGATAGGTTATTCCCTTGGATTTGATTATGTGGAAAGCGGCCCTTTGGTTCGCTCATCTTATCACAGTGAAAAACATGTTATGCCTGGATTTGGAAGACAGCAATGGCTAAAAGAAAAGGTCAATTAATTAACTTTCCGGCCTTTCTTTATTACGCTTATTTACCCTATTTTTGCGCCCCATTTGCGGATGTGGCGAAACTGGCAGACGCACCAGACTTAGGATCTGGCGCCGCAAGGCATGTAGGTTCGATTCCTATCATCCGCACACCCCTTCCCCTAAAGGGGTTTTTCATAGAAGAATTTTTCCTGTGGGGAGGCAAAAATAATATCAAGATATGGCAACAATAACACGCGAGAACATCGGTAACCTGAACGATAAACTGACAGTGAATCTTTCAAAAGAAGACTATATGCCTTCATTTGAAAAAAGCCTGAAAAATTATGCAAAAAATGCTAACCTGCCTGGTTTCAGGAAAGGCATGGTACCATCAGGTCTCATTAAAAAAATGTATGGGCAATCAGTGTTTAAGGATGAGGTATTACACACTGTTGAGAAAGAATTAAATGAATATGTCTCAAAAGAAAAACTTGATATTTTAGCTCAGCCACTGCCTGTTGAAAGTGATTCCCGTACAATGAATGTAAATGATCCCGGTGACTATGCATTTTCTTTTGAAATTGGTTTAAAACCTGAAATCAATGTTGACTGGGAAAACATGAAAGGTACATTTTACAAAATAACTGTTGATGATAATGTGTTGGAAGATGAAGTGAACAGGTTGCGCAACCGGCTTGGCACAATGACTGAACCAGAAACGGTGAGTAATGAAGAAGATATGTTGAATGTAAAATTTGAAGAAGCAGATGCTGATGGCAACATTCTTGAAGATGGCATTAAAAAAGACAATTCCCTGCTGGTAAAATATTTCAGCGCTGATGTGCAAAAGCTATTGATGGGTAAGAAAAAAGATGATACAGTCTTAATACAATTGGGAAAAGCTTTTGAGGAAAAAGAAAAGGAATGGATCGTGAATGATCTTGGTCTTGATAAGAGTAATGAAGAAAATAATGAGAAATTTTTCAGCCTTACCATTACTAAAATTGGTTTTGTAGAAAAGGCTGAAATGAATGAAGAATTTTTCAAATCAGTGTATCCCGGTAAAGAAATTACAACAGAAGAAGCATTTCGTAACGAGGTAAAAACCGGTATCCAGGAATATTATGATAAACAAAGCAGCAACCAGTTCCAGGACCAGTTATATCATATCCTTGTTGATCATACAAAAATGGAGTTCCCTGAGAACTTTTTAAAACGTTGGTTGGAAGTAAGTGCAGAGGATACAAAAACACCTGAAGAAGCAGAAAAGGAATTACCAACATTTTTGAACCAGCTCAAATGGACATTAATCAGCAGCAAACTGATTAATGATAATGAAATTACTGTTGAACAATCTGAAATCAGAGACCATGCCAAGCAACAGTTGGTTGCGTATATGCAAGGTCAGTCAGTGAATGATATGCCCTGGCTGGACGAATATGCCAACCGTATGATGAGTGATAAAAAGTTTGTTGAAGAAACATATATGCGCCTGCAGACAGCTAAACTGTTTGACCTCCTGGAAAGCAAAGCCACAAAAACAGAAGAACCGATTTCTTTAAAAGATTTTGAAGAGAAAGTGCATCAGCACCATCACCACCATCATTAATTTTAGAGAAGTAACACAAATATTGTTTACATCCGTTTTCAGAGTAGGCACATTGGACAATCATTCTTCTTTGTGCCTATTCTGTTTTATTAAGTTTGAGCATATTCATGCTAATAAAAGTGGATGCATTCCTGTTTTATTGCGGCTGATGTTGCAACAACTCATTAATTATTTTCTGTATTACAGCAGGAGGTGATTTCTCTACCAGGTAGTATTGCTCAGCTTGTGAATCATCAATCCATTTATTGCTACCATCTTTTTCATTGATGATAATTTTTCCCTGTCTTACATCAAACCAGTTTTCATAACCTTCAATGCCAACTAAAACGGCAATTTCTCCATGGCTTTTTTTGAGAGCTGTGTCTTTGTTCTCCGGATTAACGGACAATCTGAAAGCATCTTTAACCGGGCTGTTTTGAATGGAATCATTTTGAATTAAAGACAAGCCAGTCTTTATCTTATCACCCGTTTCCATACCGCAAAATAATACAGGCGCAGGCCAGTGCTCCAAAACGTATTTAGCAGCAACAACATCATGAGAAATATTCAACGAATTCCCTTCAGGAAATTTTCCTGCAAGGCATACTAATTGTTTTACTTTTTGCTGCACCAATTGCTCCCCGCTGATTGGTGAAAACAAATCAGCTTTTGATAATAATAAACTCTTCAGATTTGTAAGATAACCAAGAGCAATAATTGTTACACTGTTGTCTGGTTGTATTGATAAAATCCTCCTGTATAATGCTACTGCATCCGGTACATCTTTATTGCTGTTAACGGGATGCGGATATCTGGCAACAACAGAGTCTGTCCAACGTTGTGTGGTTTTAAGAATGGGCGCTTCACCTTTGGGAATGGCAACAGGTATATATTGTTTATTAAAGTAAGTATTGAAAACACTAAAAACTGCTGCAGCATTTTCAAACTTAGCGCTACCAATAGTTGCAAGGATTTTTGCCTTGCCTTCATCAGCATAATTGTGCAGTATGGCTATGGCGCCAGCATCATCATAATCGCTGCCCATATTTGCATCAAAGATTATATTAACCTGTGCTTCAGCAATGGTTAACATGCAGTTTAAAAAAATGAAGAGTGAAAAGTTTTTCATCTGTGAAATTTTCATCCCTGATTTTTTCCTTTTTCCAAAGCGAAGAAATATGCAATCAGGCATTCACTAAACATATTTCCGGCTGCTATATTAGTGAAAAATGTGCACCTATCAATTCAAAAGCCTTGATTAACTATAATTACAAAATGCTGTTGATATTTTTAATGAGAAGCGCTTTCAGCATTGAAATATTAAAAGTATATTTCAATTGCGCACTTTCAATAAATCTTACTGATTAAAATCTTGTTGTGGAGGATGGCATCTTGAAAAATGAAATAAGTCAGGATACAGTTTTAATTTCCTTTATCCGTTTATAATGGAAACTTCCACAGCCCGCACATCATTTATCTTTATTAAAAAGATATCGAGTGTGTTTTTAGGAACACCTGTTTCCATCAAACAAAACAATTGCATTTCCTGCTTGGTGATAACACATCCGCATTGTTTGATAATCTGCATCACATCATTCATCAATGTGTAATCAAAATGCAGGCGATAGAAAACCAGGACTGGTTTTTTGATTGTACCAGTGAGTTGCAGAGCAAGTGAAGTTGTAGTTTTATATGCATGAATAAGTCCCGGCACCCCTAAAAGTGTTCCACCAAAATACCTGACTACTACCACTAAAACATTTGTGAGTGTCCTGCTGTCTATTTGCCCGAGTATTGGTTTACCTGCTGTTCCGGATGGTTCACCATCATCGCTAACCCTGAAATTATTTCCATCAACACCAGTTCTGTATGCAAAACAATGATGATTTGCTTTTGGGTGTTCTTTTTTTAACTGCTCACGGTATGTTTTAAAATCAGCAATCGATTCCAGGGGAAAAGCATAACCAAGAAACCTGCTGCCGCGGTCTTTAAATTCTGCAACTGCAGGTTTGGTTATTGTATTATAAAAATCTACCGCCATTAAAAAAGTAAATACTTCTTCCAGGTAAAATTATTGTTGTATTCACCAATACATGTAAATCTGATGATAAAAAGTAAACTGTTTGCTTATTGCATAAAAATGCTCAGTAGCAAATTATTTTAAGGAAGAAGTATAAAAGTATTTAAGAGTTCCGTTTATACTTTTTTCTTCACTGGTTTTGGAGCAAATATCACCAGCATACGTTTACCTTCCATTTTAGGCATACCTTCCAAAACGCCTACTTCACTTAATCTTTCTGCAAATTTCAACAGCAACAATTCACCACGTTCTTTAAACATGATGGCACGGCCTTTAAATTGCACATAAGCTTTTACTTTGTCGCCTTCTTTCAAAAACCTTTCAGCGTGTTTTGTTTTAAATTCAAAGTCATGTTCATCAGTGCCGGGTGTAAAACGGATTTCTTTTACTTCGCTTTGCTTGGCATTGGCCTTCATTTCTTTTTCCTTGCGTTTTTTCTCGTACAGGAATTTTTTATAGTCAATTGCCTTGCAAACAGGAGGGTCTGCATTGGGTGAAATTTCAACCAGATCAAGTTCCATTGACTGGGCTATACGCAAAGCTTCCTGTGTAGGATAAATACCTACAGTGATGTTTTCGCCCACCAGTCTTACCTGAGGTACCCTGATTCTTTCGTTAATCCGGTGTTCAGGCTCAGGTTGCCTGTTAAATCGAGGATTAAATCTTCCTCTCTGTGGTAAAGCCATTAATTGTTTTTTCGTGAATAATTAAAATTTAAAAATACAAGCGTTATCGTTCCAATTGCTATGTTTTCTTAAAAAATTATGAATCTCATCATTTTTGTGTTGCTATCAATCCCGTAAAACTAATTATTTTCATTCGTTTATCTATAACTGATTTTGGCCGAATGGAACTCTGCAAATTAAACCCCTGTTCATCAAAGCGGGATAAGCAATTAGAATTTTAATCATGCTCCGTTTCTTTCTGTAATTTCTTCTTTCAGCAAAGAAATAAATGCCTCTACCTGCTGTGGTTCAGGTTCGGTCTTATTGTGTTTCCTGATGGATAGTTTTTTATCTGTAGTTTCCCTTTCACCAATGACCAGCATATAAGGAGTTTTGCTCAACTCTGCATCCCTTATTTTCCTGCTTACTTTTTCACTGCGTTCATCAACTTCTGCCCTGATACCAGCTTTTCTCAACTGTGCCTGTACTTCTTTTGAATAAGGCAAAAATTTATCACTGACAGGTAAAATTTTTACCTGCACCGGCGCCAGCCAGGTTGGAAACCTGCCTGCATAATGTTCCAGTAAGAACCCGATAAACCTTTCATGTGTGCCCAAAGGCGCCCTGTGTATGATGAGCGGGATTTCAGATTTATTATCAGCAGTTGTAAAACTGAGATTAAAACTCCTTGGTTGTGAAAAGTCAACCTGGTTAGTGGCTAATGTAAATTCCCTTCCGATGACACTGTAAATCTGCACATCAATCTTTGGCCCGTAAAATGCCGCTTCATCAGCCACTTCAATGAAAGGGATTTTTGATTCAATCAAAACCTGTCGCACCATCTCTTCAGTTTCTTTCCAAAGCTCTGGCTGGTTTACATATTTAATCCCTAATTTTTCTTTAGAATGAAGTGAAAGCCGCATGACATATTTATCAATACCAAAAATCTTAAAATATTTCAGGTACATATCATTGACAGCCCTGAACTCATCTGCAAACTGTTCTTTGCTGCAGTAAATATGAGCATCATTCATGTGCAGGCAACGTACCCGCATCAGTCCAAATAATTCGCCACTTTGTTCATACCGGTAAACAGTTCCGTATTCAGCCACACGATAAGGTAAGTCGCGGTAACTCTTTGGTTCTGCCGCATATATCTTATGATGGTGCGGGCAGTTCATTGACTTGAGATAATATTTTTCTCCTTCCATCTCCATCGGTGGATACATGCTATCGGCATAATAAGGCAGGTGGCCGCTGGTGAGATACATACTTTCTTTTGCAATGTGCGGTGTAACCACTCTTTTATAACCCGCAGCTTCTTCTGTTTCTTTGGCCAGCTTTTCCAATTCTTCAATGATAACAGTTCCATTGGGCATCCACATAATCAAACCAGGGCCTACATCATCATCCATTGTATAAATACCCAACTCTTTGCCGAGTTTACGATGGTCGCGTTTTTTAGCTTCTTCCAGCATGGCCAGGTATTCATCCAATTCTTTTTGTGAAGGGAATGAAATACCATAAATGCGGGTAAGCTGTTTATTTTTTTCATCACCTTTCCAGTATGCGCCGGCAATATTGGTGAGCTTAATTGCTTTTATAAAACCAGTGCCGGGGATATGCGGACCACGGCAGAGGTCAGTAAAATTTCCCTGCGTATAAAAAGTGATGTTGCCATCTTCCAGGTTCTGTAATAAATCCAGTTTATACTCATCACCTTTTTGAGTGAAATAAGAAACTGCTTCTGCTTTGGGTGTTTCTTTCCTGATGTATGGGTTATTTTGCCTTGCCAGCTCATTCATTTTTTTCTCCAGCAAACGAAGGTCTTCTTCTGTAATTTTTTTATCACCCAGATCCATGTCATAATAAAACCCATTATCCACTGGAGGGCCTACCCAAAACTTTACACCGGGAAACATGCTCTCAACAGCTTCTGCCATCAGGTGTGCAGTAGAATGCCAGAAAGTAGATTTGCCTGCTGCATCTTCAAATTTTAAAAGTTGAAGGCTTGTATCTTCATTGATGGGCCTTGTGGCATCCCAGGTTTTTCCATTCACACTGGCTGCAATAATCTTTCTTGCCAATCCTTCACTGATTGATTTTGCAATATCCAAAGCGGTAACACCGGGCTCATATTGCCTGACAGCTCCATCCGGAAACGTAATATTGATCATGATTTAAAAATAAAATTTCAACATCCAAAAACGGGCAGCAAAGGTAGCAAATGAAAAAGAAAGCCATAAAGTTTTAATAGAGGTTTACAGGGCAAACCCATCTAAATCAAAATAAATTTTTAAAAGATACTCTCCTCAATCCCGAAGAGTGATTTATTAAGTTCAGAAGTTCACCTTGTAAGGGTAACCTGTTTATCGTCAAAAACGGTACAGTTGTTCACGGACTCCGTAGGAATTTCCTGTAGTTCGCCGTTACAGGAAGCTCCGATAGAGCAACCGGTTCCTTTTCAATCATTTTCTTCACACAACAGAATAGTGCTATTTAAAAAAAGCAAATAATCATTATCGTTAATATCATTTCAGTACCAAAATGTGCAACCGTGGGAAAAATTAAATTCCCAGTTTTTTCTTTTAACCAGGTAAACGCTAAAGCAGAAACAAAAACAGTTCTAAAAAAATCAAACGGAACAAAAGTAAATCTGAATAAGTAGTTTACAAATAGTCCATGCTCCAGTCCAAAAAGCAAGCAAATAAAAATTAACCCTGGTCCAACTTTAGCTCCGAAAAAAAGCCAATTCTTTTTAAAGATATTATTGAGTAATACAAGCAATATTCCCCGTTCCATAAATTCTTCTGAAAAGTCTGGTAATATTGTAGTGTTCCAAAGAATATCCTGTTTATCCATTGAATGCGGAAGTTTCCCCTGAAAGAAAAATGAACCGAGACTAATAATGCTCAGATAGCAAATTGTAAAAATTAAGGCAGGTTTAAATGAACCCTGCTTAAAAGCTGTTGTTAAACCGACTTTGTTGGCCGGTAATTTTTTTTTAAAACAAACAACACAAAAAATTGAAAACAAAAAAGCAAAAATTTTTCCGTTCCAATTCCATCTTGAATTTATAAATTGAATGGCCGTGTATTCTCTTGGCAAGTTGAGTAGCAAAGAATAGACAATTGCAATAATGCAGAGCAGCAAATAATCAAGATTAATTTTTATTTTAAAAAAAAATATTCCAATTAAAACTGCCAGCAAAAAAATCACTGTTGGAATGAGAGATGCTATTAATTGCATGAATCCAAAAATAAATAAACACTTTGATTTTTGGATTCAATAAAACGGTGTGTACTTTTTAATTGCCGAAACTTACCAATAACTTACCCTTTCCAAATATTATTCTTCCTGTTACTATCTGGTAATTTATTTCCGGGGTCAATTGTCACTGATTGTAATGCTTTAGTTGTTGATAGATGAATTACATGCTCATCACCCTGCATCCATGTCTCTACAGGTAATTTTAAAATTGTTTTGCTGCCATCCTGTGCAACTGCTTCAAGTGTAAAAGGCATTGCCATTTTCTGAAGGTTTACAACAGTAACGTCCACACCGTTTTCAGGATTATTATCAGTATAAGCAACATTCTTAACAGCCATATCCAATTGCCAGTTATGTTGAAACCATTCTTTCCAGAACCATGAAAGGTCTTCACCCGCCTCATTGTTCATCGTCCTGAAAAAATCATCGGGTGAAGGATGTTTATAAGCCCATTCATTGATATATTTTTTAAATGCATAATCAAAACGGTTGCTGTCTAAAATCACTTCACGCAGCAACACCAAACCAAAAGCAGGTTTAAAATATGCAAGTGGGTGGCGATATTTTTCTGTGAGCATATCAGCCCTTGACATCATGCCCGGCGCTGATGAATCTTTTAATAAAGGGACGATTTCATCTGCGGGGTTGCCTTTGCCCGGTGCATATTCACCATCACGCTTTGGCGCATATTCACCACCGTTAAATGCATCTGCTGCATACACATCAATAAATGTGTTGAAGCCTTCATCCATCCATGCATACCTGCGTTCATTGCTGCCCACAATCATCGGGAACCAGTTATGGCCAATCTCATGTGCAGTCACCCAATATAAATCACCGCCCTTATCGTAAAAACCATCAAACACAATTCCTGGGTATTCCATTCCGCCGGCCATTCCTGCTTCATTCACTGCAACAGGATAAGGATATACAAACCATTTTGCAGAAAAATATTCAATTGATTTTTTTAAATATTCAGTTGCCCTTCCCCATGCATCGTTGCCTGCACTTTCAACAGGATAAACAGACATCGCTAAACACTTTTTACCATTGGGTAAATTCACTTTTGCAGCATCCCAGATGTATGCGCGTGATGCGCCAAATGCAACATCTCTTGTGTTGTACATTTTGAAATGCCAGGTCTTTGTTTTTGTGGATGCCGGTGCAGGATGATTTACTTCTTCAGCAGTGCGTATCATAATTGTTTTATCACTGTTGCGTGCAGTAGCTAATCTTTGAATTTGTGTTGCTGATAAAACTTCTTTTTCGTTTTGCAACTCTCCGCTGCCTGCAACAATCATGTCTGATGGAACAGTAACTGTATAATCAAAATCACCATATTCACAATAGAATTCACCACTGCCTAAAAATGGCAAAGTGTTCCATCCTTCGAGGTCATCATACACACACATACGCGGGTACCATTGTGCTATCTCATACACCTTCCCGTTTTTTGTTGGATACACATCTGTTCTGCCACCAAACATCCCTGGTATGGTGTAATGATATTTTATATGGATATTAATTTTTTCTTTAGATGATAAAGATTGTGGCAGCCTTATCTGCATCCTCGTATCATTCACTATATAATCTGCAGTGAATACTTTGCCTTTATATTCAATAGTGATGTTGTCAAAAATATATCCCTGAGTATGTGTTGATAAACCAGGTTGCCGTTGCCTGCGCACAACTGATGCATGGAAATAATAATTTGAGCGGGCGCCATCACGGTAAGTATTTTGATCAAGCTGCAACCATAATGATGGCAATACATCGGGGCTGTTGTTGGTGTATTGAATTGTTTCGCTGCAGGTGAGTAAATTATTTGTTGTATCAATGCTTGAATTCAAATTATAGTCTGCACGGTTTTGCCAGTAAGCCGGCCCCGGCGCACCGTTGGATGAACGGATTTCATTTCCATTTTTTGTAAAAAAATCCTGCGCAAAAATTTCTGATGGATTATATAAAGAATGCTCTGATTGTGCAGCAACAATTTTCACACAACAAAAAATGATAATAGGCAGCAAAGCAGATTTAAAATTCATGATGAAGGTTTTGAATAAATAAAATAAATAAAAGTTTCACCAGGTAATAATACTTAAAAGAACAATGCCTGCCTGCACATAGCAAACAGGCATTGAATATTTATTGATATTGTTTCAATCAACAATGATAGTCCGGGTGATAAAATTATTATTAATGTGATGAATTAATAAATTTAGCAACATTATCATGCAACAATTTTAATGATTCAGGATGCAGATAAACCATGTGGCCTGAATAATATTTTGCAAATTCAATATTCTTCTGCAATTCAGCAGGAATGGGCAGGTGCTGCATTTCATACACGCCTTCAAAATAAGGAGTACCCAAATCAAAATATCCCATATTCAACATCACTTTCATGTCTGGGTTATAAATCATAGCTTGTGCCAGGTCGTTGATAACATTTGGGAAACCAATAAATCCCCTGCGTTGGAAATCCCACATGCCCACATTGCCAAATGTGTGGTAGGTCATACCAAAACCATATTTCAATGTAGAGCGCACATAGTTGTTGAAAGTAGCAGTGAAGGCTGCATCAATATATGAATCCATCGGATCATATTGTGCTTCTTCACTCAAAGGATCAATAGCAGCGCCGGAAAAACGGGAGTCGAGCCTTCCAGTTATTTTACTTGAATCACCTAATAATGTTTGTTCAAACTGTGGGCCTGTCACCCGCAGATTTGCTTTGCGGATATATTCAACAGGTAAGCCCGTGTATTCATGCAGCTTTTCTGCAATACGGTTAAATGAAGCTGCATCCAATGCTGCTCCTTTATTTAATGCTACTGCATAATCATTCAAAGCAAAATTTTCAACTTCACTTAAAAATGGTTCCAGCTTATCAGGTTGATTAGGCAGTTTGTGGTGATACCATGCTGTAGCAGCATAAGAAGGCAATATCAATTCGAATGGCAAACCAATACCAGGGTTTCCTGATGTTGTCTCTGTCATGTTACCATAGTTCAGCAACTGTGATAAAAGGATAACACCATTTAAAGCAACACCTTGCTGTGATAATAAATTAGCAACAACTGCAGAACGGAAAGTACCATAGCTTTCACCAAACAAATATTTTGGGGAGTTCCAGCGGTTGTAATCTGTGATAAATTTTGTGATGAAATCAGCGAAGGCACGACCATCCTGGTCAATGCCAAAATAATCTTTTCCATTACCTGCGCCACCTTCATCTTTTGTGATCACCCTGCCGAAACCTGTGCCTGGGGCATCAATGAAAACAAGGTCACTTGCATCCAATAAACTGAAATCATTGTTTACTGTTTTGTATGGAGCTTTTGTTCTTTTGGTATCTTCCAGAAACACTCTTTGCGGCCCCCATGCCCCCATGTGTAACCAGATTGTTGCGCTACCGGGTCCACCATTGTAAATAAAAGTAATCGGGCGTTGAGTGGCATCTTCTCCTGTTTTAAAATAAGCAACATAAGAAACATTAAGAAGTGGTGTGTCTTGTGAATTTTTAAATACAAGCGCCCCTGCTACCGCCTGATAATTTACAGGCTTACCTTCAATAGTAACTGAGCCATAAGTAATGGAACGTTGTTGAGTTTTGTAATTTACTTTGGCGCTGTCTAATGAGTGGTCAATTTTTGCAGTTGGGAAAGCATCTTTTTGCTGGGCACAAACATGCATAGCAAAAAGCACTGTGCTAAAAGCCAGGACTTTTTTCATTGTAATTGCATTTGTTTTAATAGTGATAGAAACAGTTTGGTTAAGGCTGCGCAATTTAAAAAGATAATAACGAAAAAAAATACCGTTCCTGTAATTGTCTGTGGTTTTAGTTAGTCAGAACAATATTTTTATATGATACCATTCATTCCAATTGAAACTATTGGTTATAGCTAACTTAAAAATAAATAAAGCTCAACTATTGCTTTTTGATTCAACATAATTCCAAATCAGGATTAAGAAAGAATTTACTGTTGCACTTTAATTACAGGATTGAATCATATCTTATTTTATGAATGCTATCAACTTATTTTATATCGCTACACATTTTTATTAACCTACCATTCCGCCCTTGCACTGGCTGTAACAGTGAGATCAGCAAAATCTTCTTCAAGGAATTTATAATATGCAGTAATCGCAATCATCGCTGCATTATCAGTGCAATATTCAAATGCGGGTATAAAAATTTTCCAGTGATGCTTTTCGCCATATTGCAACAAGGCATTGCGTAAACCTTTGTTGGCGCTCACACCACCTGCAATACAGACCCGCTTAATACCTGTCTGCTCAGTTGCTTTTTTTAATTTCTTCATCAGGATATTGATGATGGTGTATTGCACAGATGCACACAGGTCATTGATATTTCTTTCAATGAAATTTTCATCTTTCAGTTTTTCATCACGCAGAAAATACAACACCGATGTTTTTAAACCGCTGAAAGAAAAATTCAATCCTGGTATTTGTGGTTCTGCAAATTTGAATTTTTTAAGGTCGCCTTGTTGTGCATGTTTATCTATCAATGGACCGCCGGGATATGGTAAGCCCAGCATTTTTGCAGATTTATCAAAAGCCTCTCCTGCTGCATCATCAATTGTTTCGCCGATCACTTCAAGTTTTAATGGTGAATGGGCAACAACAATCTGTGTGTGGCCGCCACTTACAGTTAAACATAAAAATGGAAAAGTTGGTTTTGGGTCTGCGATAAGGTTTGCCAACACATGTGCCTGCATGTGGTGCACTGCAATCAATGGTTTGTTTAATGCAAGCGATAATGATTTGGCAAATTGTGAACCTACGAGCAAACTGCCTATCAAACCTGGCGCTTGTGTGAAAGCAATTGCATCCATGTCATGAACACTGAGTGGTGATTGGGTTAATGAAGCTGCTTTTTTTATGGCAGCATCCACCACCGGAACAATGTGCTGGATATGGGCACGGCTGGCTAATTCAGGGACAACACCACCATATTGTTCATGCACTGTTTGATTGGCGATGATGTTGGAAAAGATTTTCCCATCAATACAAACAGATGCTGAAGTTTCATCACAGGAAGATTCTATTGCCAGGATTTTTGCCATCAGGCAAAGATAATTACGGCGAAGGATTTGGCTTTCAGCTTCATTCCTGCACCATCACATTTGTGATTTAATTAAGCCGGTTATAATTTATCCAATGTGTGCAGTTATAAATTTATTTTACACATTGAAATAACGTTACAGCACTTGCGAATTTTTAGTTATCTGTTTTGTGCCTGCTTTTTTTGCAGCCATTTCCTCACCGGTTCATCATATAATTTCAAACAACCGTAAGCGATTATCATGGCAGTGATAAAAATCAATACGCCAACAGTAAACGGGTTGCCAAATGGAAGTTTATTGTCATGAATCCATGCGGTATATAAATAAATCAAAGGATAATGCGTGATATAAATGGGATAAGAAATATCACCCAGGAATTTGCAAATCTTTTTTTGAGTAGCATTGTGTATCTCACCACTTGCGCCAAGATAAACGATAAACGGAAAAGCAAAAATGATAATCAACGCTTCGTAAAGGCCATTTATCCAGAGGTGTTGTTCACCACCAAAGCGTGGTAATGAAAGTGTGATTAAAACCAACAGGCTGCACCATAAAAAAGCATGTTTGATTGTTGCCAGTTTACCGATGCGGAACAACAACAATCCTGCAAAGAATGGATACATCAATCTTATAAAACCAAGTTTGATTTGTATTGGGTCCATCGACCAGCCACCAATCATATCTCCATTCCCTGATGTTACTCCCCAATGAATGAGAAAAAATGCGGAAACAATCACCAGTAACCACAACGCCCATTTTGGAAACTTCCTGATAAAAATTGCGTACAGGATATTCGCGATGTATTCAAAAAACAAAGACCATGCAGGCCCGTTGAGCGGATAATTTTCTGTCCAGCCTCTTATTTCAACTGAAGGTGTTACGGGTATCATCAATGCGCCTAATACCATGAATACAATCACTTTCCAGACAGGAGTTGTTTCTATCATTGGCCACATTGTTGTTGTTTGTGTATAATAAAATAATGCGCCGATGATACTTCCTATTACAACCATCGGCTGCAGTCGGATGAGTCGTCTTTTGAAAAAACTCCCAAGGCTCATTTTATGCCACCGGTCATCATAAGCATAACCAATTACAAACCCTGAAAGCAGGAAGAAAAAATCAACAGCAAGATATCCGTGATTGATGGCTTGTGTAAACTTATTTCCTGTGTATGCTTCGCATAAATGAAAAATTACTACCACCACTGCGGCTACTCCGCGCAACCCGTCAAGTATCGGATAATGTGGTTTTGATGATAAAATTGCTTGCTTCATAAACAGTAACCTTCAGATAATTTTTTCCTAAAACGTACAAGATAATTTATTCAACGTTAAAATTTATTTTTCAAGCTTTATGAATGAAAATTTTTGTCAGAAAAAAGTAAAGTTTACCCAAACAAATATTTCACATCGTCTTCACTCAAAGCTTTTATAAAGCCTGCTTCTTCACTGATTATATCTTTTACCAATGATTGTTTTTTCTGTTGCAGCGCTAAAATTTTTTCTTCCACTGTATCACGGCAAATCATTTTATAGGCAAACACTTTTTGTTGTTGGCCGATGCGGTGTGTGCGGTCAATCGCCTGTTGTTCTGCTGCAGGATTCCACCAGGGGTCAACGAGATAAACATAATCAGCAGCAGTTAATGTAAGACCTACGCCACCTGCTTTCAGGCTTACGAGGAAAATCCTTGTTTCATCAGTTGTTTGAAATTGTTGTACCAGGGTTTGCCTTTGTTCTGCTTTAATACTACCATCAAGATACAGGTATGGCATATTATCTTTTTCCAATGCATCACCGATTAATTGCAACATGCCTGTGAATTGTGAAAACACAATCACTTTATGATGGCCAGTATTTTCTTCCAGCTCATTTAATAATAATTCCAGTTTTACAGGCGTGCAGGATGAACCTGTGTAATCTTTTATCAGTTGAGGTGCATTGCATACCTGTCTTAGCCTGGTGAGGCCTTCCAGGATATATACAGCATTTTTACCAACACCTGATTTTTCGATTCGTTGCAACAGGCTTTGACGGTAATAGTTTTTTATTGTATCATAAATTTTCTTTTGTTCATCTTCCATCTCACACCATAAAGTAATCTCTGTTTTTGCAGGCAGGTCTTTTGCCACCTGTTCTTTTGTCCTGCGCAACATGAAAGGATAAATAATTTTTTTCAGCTGTGCAGATTTTTCTTTATCGCCCAACTTATCTATTGGTTGAGAAAATTCTGTTTTAAAAAATTCACGGTTACCCAGCAGACCTGGGTTAATAAAATTCATTTGAGTATATAAATCAAAAGTATTGTTTTGAACAGGTGTACCACTAAGTGCAATTCTGTTGCGTGATTGCAACCGCACTAATGCTTTTGATAAAAGTGCAGCAGGGTTTTTTATATAATGGCTTTCATCACAAACAATATATCCGAAGTTGAATTGTTCCAGCAAATCAATATCACTCCTGATGCATCCATAAGTTGTCAGCACAATATTATGTTTACGAAAAGTATCCGGATCAAAATTCCTGTTGTTTTTATAATAAATAAAATAGCTGAGGCCCGGTGCAAATTTTTTCAATTCATTTTCCCAGTTATATAATAATGATGTGGGGCAAACTACGAGATGAGTTTCATCTTTTTTCTGCAGGCATGCATGTTGTAAAAAACAAATAACCTGTAAAGTTTTTCCAAGCCCCATATCATCTGCAAGGCAAGCGCCCCATTGCAATTCATCAAGTAAACAAAGCCATTCAAAGCCCGCAAGCTGATAATCACGCAGCTTTGCATTTATTGCTTCAGGCACAGGATATAAACGATCTTTTTGTTGTTGTAATGCCTGCCATTTTTCTTTAAAACTTTGTGTTATCACCTTTGCACTGATGGCACCATTATCATTTATGTTATCAAGCAATGTGTGGTGAAATGCAGAGAGTCTGATAGAGTCATTTTTTATTTTGCCCATACGCAAAATCATTCCATATTCCTGTTGCCACTCTTCAGGAATTGCCCCTATTGTTCCATCCTTCAACAAAAGGAAAGGTTGTTTGTTGTAAAATGCTTTTTGAAGATCGGCCAGTTCCACCTGCTGGTCGCCAAAATTTATTTTAACTTTTAAATCAAACCAGTCAATTCCTTTGCCATCAAAGTGAATCTGAATAGCGGGCACATTCGGGTTGTATCGAAAATGTTTTAATTGCTCCATTCCATATACAGGAATGTCTTTATCAATAAGCTTTCGGTAAAACTTTACAAACCATTGTTTTTTTTCTGCTTCTGCAAAAGACAGGTAGTAATATCCATTCTTTTGTTTGGAAAACCTTTCATGTGTTGCGCAAACAAATTCTTTTATATTATTTTCTGCGATTGTGTTTCTTTTAATCAATAATGAGTTGCCATCTACTAAACCCTGAAATATTTCACCGGGTTCATCCTCTATTTCAGATTCACCATAAAGCCATTTGATGGTTATCATCAGGAAACTTTTATTCAGTTCGCCTAAATAAATTCTTGGCTGAAAAACAATATCAGCAATAGCATCATTCAATAAAATATCACGGTTAACTGTATATCTTTCTGAAAGCGGGCCAACAGTTTTTAAAATAAACTCTGCCTCATCATCCGGGTTGATTTCAATGTAACCCTTTGGGTACTTGTCCAGTTCTTCCATGTCATTTAATGATAATAAGAAAAACTCATTCCTGTTTTGCAATAAAAAAGTATGACGCTTAAATTCCTGTAATGAGAAGTTTTGACCGTTGATATGAATTTTCACCTGCATCTGTAAAAAACCTTTTGGTGAATGTTTCAATTCAAAACTGAGTGTTGGCGTAAAACTGCTGAATGTTGCGGGCTTTGTTTGAATAGTATTCAGGTCATCGGCAAAAGTGAAATACCATTTCAATATGTTGCAGAATGGTTTTAATTCCCTGAAACAATTATTGAAATGAGATAATAATTGTTTCTCTAAAGGAGAATAAAGACTTCCATGAATATTATTGGCAGAGCCATGAGGCAGTTCTGCGTGCATTCTAATTAAATTGATTTTTTCCTGTGTCAGCTTGCCAATTGAATAGACTACCACAGGGGGTAGCATTTTAAATTCTACGAGGCTATTATCGTTGATTAATGGGATTGTTTTATAATATCTTTCGCCATTGAAAGATTGAACCATTATTTTTTCAACACCAAAAGGAAATTTATTTTTTACTGTAAAATTCAGTAATAGGCCAAATTCATTTTTACCATTTTTCTTGCCTGGTTTTATTTCAGGTAAGATGATTGTTTTTGAAGATTTATTTTTCTTATCGGGCTGCATCATTATCTTTTGTGGAATGCAATATTAAGGTCAGAATTTGTATTGCTTATATCAGTTGCTTTTTATTGAATTTCCTGTCAAGAATCTTCATTATGTTATGGCACAGATTTGTTGTTTTATTTAAATATTTAAAACCTGTAATGTTTTTACAGAACTACAAATCACGCACAGCAATATTTCCATTGGAATAGCCTGTAACAATTTGAGTAGCCATACCTGTAAACAAGCCTGTTTCAACTACACCGGGCAACAGATGAAGGTCTGTATTTAATTGCGCAGGATTGGGAATGCTGTTGAAATAACAATCGAGTATGAAATGCTGATGGTCTGTAATAAATGGTTTACCATCTTTTGTTCTTAATGCTACTTTGATGTTATACCTATTTTCAATTTTTTGTTGCACCTGTTTCCATCCAAACCTGATCACTTCAACCGGTAAGGGGAATGCACCTAAAGTTTCAACATTTTTTTTCTCGTCCACAATGATGATGAGTTCATCAGCATTGGATTCAACAATTTTTTCCTGGAGTAATGCACCACCACCGCCTTTGATTAAGTTTCCGTTGATATCCACTTCATCAGCACCATCAATGGCAAGTTGTAATTTTTCAACATCATCCAAAGTAACAAATGCGATATCTTCTTCTTTTAAAATATTCTGAGTTTGTACCGAAGTGCAGACAGCGGTGAAGTGTAGTCCATCTTTTTTTCTTTTGCCTAATTCTCTTAATAGATAATAAACTGTGGAACCTGTTCCCAGGCCTATGAACATATCCTGTTTAATAAAATCTGCTGCAAATATTCCGAGTTTTTGTTTGATGTCATCTTGTGTAAGCATGCGATAAAAGTATTTTGAATTTTTGAATTTTGATTGAATAATTAAGTATTGAATTTTTACTGGGAATATTTTTTGGACCTTAATGAAAATTCTCCCAAATCAAAGAGCGGGGGTATAAAAACTGTAACATTCATATCCTTATTTTAATAAAACAGTGATTATATTAGCTGCCTTATTATATTATATCAGTTTTATTGACAGCTTAAAATATTTTTTATGACAACAATTAAAGGCCCCGGTATTTTTCTTGCACAATTTTTAGGCGATGAAGCGCCGTTTAATAGTTTGACATCAATATGTGAATGGTCAAAGAGTTTAGGTTTTACAGGTGTGCAGATACCAACCTGGGATTCGCGATGCATCAACCTGCAACAGGCGGCAGAAAGTAAAACTTATGCTGATAAATTAAAAGGAACTATTGAGGAGATAGGTATGGAAATAACTGAACTCTCCACCCATTTGCAGGGACAGTTGGTAGCAGTGCATCCAGCTTATGATATTTTATTTGATGGTTTTGCACCTGAACAGGTGAGGAACAATTCAAAAGCAAGAACTGAATGGGCAGTGCAACAATTAAAATGGGCAGCTAAGGCATCACAAAATTTAGGATTAAATGCGCATGCCACTTTTAGTGGTGCTTTGTTATGGCATACAATGTATCCCTGGCCACAGCGCCCTGCGGGTTTGGTGGAGACAGGGTTTAAAGAACTTGCCAAAAGATGGTTACCTATATTGAATGAGTTTGATAATTGTGGTGTTGACCTTTGTTATGAAATCCATCCTGGTGAAGACTTACACGATGGTGTGTCTTATGAAATGTTTTTGAAAGAAGTAAATAACCATGCAAGGGCTTGTTTGTTATATGACCCGTCACATTTTGTATTGCAGTGTTTGGATTATCTTGAATATATTGATATATACCATGAACGTATCAGGATGTTTCATGTAAAAGATGCTGAGTTTAACCCCACAGGGAGACAAGGTGTGTATGGAGGTTACCAGGGATGGATTGACAGGGCCGGCCGTTTTCGTTCTTTAGGTGATGGACAGGTAGATTTTAAATCTGTTTTCAGTAAACTGGCACAATATAATTTTAAAGGTTGGGCAGTGATGGAATGGGAATGTGCAATCAAACATCCCATTGATGGCGCTACAGAAGGTGCGAAATTTATTAAAGACCATATTATTCATGTTACTGAAAAAGCGTTTGATGACTTTGCATCTGCGGGATCTGATGAAAACTTAAACAGGAAAATTTTAGGTTTATAGAAGCAGGAAAATTTTGAATTCAGTAATGTGATATTGGTAATTTTATTTTTCCTGATTGTATTTGCGAAGTATTAAAATAAGTTCAGGAAATGTTTCTGTTTTTATAAAACCCATAGTTTTTTTAAAATAATTTGTGATGGATAATTTCCCGTCTATAACTTTGTCATACGTTTGTCATCATTCAACAACAAAATGAAAAAGATACATTCGTTAATTATTTAAAACAAAAAAAGATGAAAAAGTATTTTATTGTACTTGCTGCAATGACTGTAATAGCAGCTTGTAACAGCAACTCAGGAAGTAGTTCAGATAGTAGCACTGCAGCTGCAGCTCCGGAAAGCAGCGATGCAACTGCTGCAGTACCTGCAGCCAATGATATTAGTTCAAATCCTGATTATCAGGCAGGTCTTAAATTAGTTGCTACCAATGATTGCTTAACGTGTCATAAAGTTGATGAAAAGGTAACCGGGCCTGCATACCGTGATGTAGCCAATAAATATGAAAACACTGATGCTAATGTGAAGATGCTTGCTGAAAAGGTAATTAAAGGTGGCTCGGGCAATTGGGGTACAGTAGCTATGACACCACACCCAAATGTGAGCCAGGCAGATGCTGAAACAATGGTTAAATATATTTTATTACTCAGGAATAAATAATCCTTTACTGAATGAAAAAAACAGCTTCCTTCTTTTTTGCTGCTATGGCTTTTGTTGCTTGTAACACATCAGGTGGTAATTCAACAAATGATACCGCAACTGCAACTGTTGATACTACTGTGAAAATGACTGCTGCTGATACAGGCTGGACAGTTTTATTTGATGGATCATCACTGAACGGATGGCATACATTTGGTGAAACAACTGTAAGCCCAAAATGGAGCGCAGATAGTGGTGTGATACATTTCAATGCTTCAGCAAAAGGAGAAGATGGTGATTTAGTCAGTAATGACAGCTTTGCAAATTTTGATTTAAAATTGGACTGGAAGATTTCAAAAGCTGGGAATAGTGGTATCCTTTTTTATGTACAGGATAATAAACCTAAATATGGAGAAACATATATAACTGGCCCCGAAATGCAGGTGCTTGATGATGAAAGACATGAAGATAATAAACTGCCAACACACCGTGCAGGTAGTTTATATGATATGATACAAGCCACACCTGGTGCAGTAAAACCTGCTGATGAATGGAACAGTGTTGAAATTGTTTCCAACAATGGCAAACTTGATTTTTTTCTAAACGGAGTCCATGTTGTCAATACAACAATTTGGGATGATAACTGGAAGAAAATGGTTGCCAACAGTAAGTTTAAACAATGGCCTGATTTTGGAACTTTTAAAGAAGGACATATTGCATTACAGGATCACGGTAATGATGTCTGGTTCAGAAACATCATGATTAAAAAGCTGTAAAAAATTAATAATATAAAAGAGGTTATCATATTTTTTGATAACCTCTTTTTTTATTCTTACACTATGAAATCTGTCCACTTTTTATCGCTATGTGCAGATGCAACTACTGTATCAATAAATGCCATACCTCTTACACCTTCATCAACACGAGGATAATCAAGCATAGCTTTTGTCGGTTGCTGACCATTGAGTTTTGCCATGAGGCTTAATGCAAAATTATGGTAGATATTGGCAAAAGCTTCCAGGTAACCTTCAGGGTGGCCGCCTGGAGTACGTACATTATGTTTGGCAATGTCTGAAAGATAGGATTGACCTGCCCGATAAATTTCTGTTGGTTTATCCAACCATTTTACCAATAATGTATTAGGCTCCATCTGCGCCCATTCGATTCCACCTGTTTCACCATAAATGCGGATCTTCAATGCGTTTTCTTCTCCCGCTGCTACCTGGCTTGCCATTAAACATCCTGCGGCACCGTTATCAAATTTCAATAAAACATTTCCATCATCATCCAATGCACGGCCTTCAACTAAAATATTCAGATCAGCACACAGTTTTGAAATCTTTAAACCAGTCATATATTCAGCTAAATGCGCAGCATGTGTTCCAATATCACCCATTGCTCCTGCCTTTCCACTTTTTTTAGGATCGGTTCTCCAGGCTGCCTGTGCATTGCCTTCCCTTTCACTCAGTTTGCTCAACCAGCCCTGGGGATATTCAACCCATACTTTCCTGATTTTGCCAAACATGCCTTTTGCCAGCATTTCTTTTGCCTGTTTCACCATCGGGTAACCTGAATAAGTATGTGTTAAACAAAGCGACAAGCCTGTTTCTTCTACTTTCTTTTGTAATTGCCTGGCTTCATCAAGTGTGAAGGTCATAGGTTTTTCTACCACAACATTAAAGCCATGTTCCAATGCTTTGATGGCTGGATCAAAATGAACAAAATTGGGTGTTACGATGGTAACGAAATCGATCCTTTTGTCTTCTGGCATCTTTGATTCCTTCTCAAATAATTCATCATAAGTTTTATAAATCCTCTCCTGTGGCAGGAACAACATTTCACCTGATTCCAGTCCTATTTTTACGTCATGGCTTAATGCGCCACAACACAGTTCGATTAATCCATCCATATTAAGGGCAAGTCGGTGTATAGCTCCGATAAATGCGTCTTTACCTCCACCTATCATGCCCATTCTCAGTTTACGATGTACCATTGTATATTTTTTATAAATGAAAAATAATTGTGATGATTACAATTACAAAATCTGTATCGTGATTAAAGTGTTGTAAAAATATTACTGAATTCGATAAAAAATATTTCCTTTTTTATTTTTAAAAATAATTATTATTACATTTATCGCTGATTGTATTGAGCAGGTTCCAACTATTATAAAAAATTCTAACGAGTCCATGACTGCAATAAAACGTAATCTATTATTTGTTGCCGCAAAAATCGCATTAATTTCTACTTTAATTATTTCAAGATTTCGTGTGTTGTTGTATGGTATAGGGGAAAATGATTTTGATTTTAAAAATGATCAGTCAGGCAGGATATTTAGGACTCTATGTTTGATTTTTTTTGGAGAAACAATTATAAACAACATCTTAATACTGGAACATTATCAAACAGAACTGATAAAATTGCATATATGTAAACTGTAACTTTAATTTTAATAAATGAGTACAAGAAGATCAGTAATAAAAAATATAGTAGCTGGTTCGGCTGCATTATCCGCTTCAAAACTCTTCGCAGCAGATATGGGTACAACATCACAACATGCACCTTTGAAACTAAAAGGAAATATTAATCACTCTGTTTGCCAGTGGACTTACAGTTATCTTTCATTGGATGAACTGTGTGAACTTGTAAAAAGTATTGGCTTTAGTGCTATAGACCTGATAGCACCAAAAGATTTTCCAACATTGCAAAAAAACGGGATTTATAGTTCGATGTGTTATACCAATGGAGACATCAGCCTCACTAAGGGATGGAACCATACTGAAAACCATGTAAAGCTTACACAACAGTTGACAGAAGCTATTCCAATTATTCAGCAAAACGGGTATAAAAACCTGATTTGTTTCAGCGGTA
The DNA here is from genome assembly GCA_018268035.1 of Bacteroidota bacterium. Classification (GTDB taxonomy): domain Bacteria; phylum Bacteroidota; class Bacteroidia; order Chitinophagales; family Chitinophagaceae; genus Parafilimonas. The sequence continues at coordinate 53,670 of JAFDXI010000102.1, forward strand.
ACAGGGATGGAATGGATGATGAAACTGGTTTGAAAAATTGTCTTGAAGGTTTGAAACCAATTGTTGATTTAGCAGAAAAACATGATGTGATCATCAACATGGAATTGTTGAACAGTAAGGTTGACCACAAAGATTATATGTGTGATAATCATACCTGGGGTGTGGAATTATGTAAACAAATAGGCTCTGACCATTTCAAGTTATTGTATGATATCTACCACATGCAGATTGATGAAGGGGATGTCATCAGGACTATTACAGATAATCACCAGTATTTTGGACATTTTCATACAGGCGGTGTGCCGGGGAGACATGAGATAGATAATACTCAGGAATTGTATTATCCTGCAATCATGAGAGCTATTGTGGCAACAGGATATAAAGGATATGTAGCTCAGGAATTCATGCCTGCTGCAACAGATAAAGCTGCATCCTTGAGAAAAGCTATTGAAATATGTGATGTATAATGCTGAAGTTTTTAAATCAAATCATCAGCAATATTTAATAACGCAATATTTTTTATCAAAATAAACTCAACTAAAAATCAAACCCCTCATTTTGAGGATGACAGGAGGACATAATAATGGCAGACAATGTTTTCGATGCAATCGTAATTGGTTCAGGTATCAGCGGTGGCTGGGCAGCCAAAGAACTTTCTGAAAAAGGATTAAAAGTAATCATGTTAGAACGTGGTATGGACATCAGGCATAAAATTGATTATGTCAATACCAACAAAGACCCATGGGAATTTCCTCATCGTGGTGGACGGACTCAAAAAATGATAAAAGATTACCCTGTATTACGCAGGGATTATCCTTTGAATGAAATGAACCTTGACTGGTGGGTGAAAGATGAAGAATGTCCATATACTGAAATCAAACGCTTCGACTGGTTCAGGGGTTATCATGTTGGTGGCCGTTCATTATTGTGGGGGCGACAGAGCTATCGCTGGAGTGATTGGGATTTTGAAGCTAATGCAAAAGATGGTATTGCTATTGACTGGCCTGTGCGATATAATGAAATAGCTCCCTGGTATGACTATGCGGAGCAATTTGCCGGCATTAGTGGTAGTATGGAAGGTTTGCCTCAACTGCCTGATGGTAAATTCATGCCACCAATGGAAATGACTTGCGTGGAAAAAGATGTGGCAGCCCGTATCAAAGATTATTATAAGGGACAGCGGGCAATGATCATAGGTCGTACAGCTAATATTACAAAACCGATACAGGAAAGAACAAATTGCCAGTACAGGAATAAATGCTGGTTGGGTTGTCCCTTTGGCGCTTATTTCAGCACACAGTCTTCTACTCTGCCTGCGGCTATGAAAACAGGTAATTTAACTGTGCGTCCCTGGGCTATTGTTACGAAAATATTGTATGATAAAGACACAAAAAAAGCTACAGGTGTGGAAGTACTGGATGCACAAAACAACCAGACTTATGAGTATAAATCAAAAATCGTTTTCCTGAATGCATCAACTTTAAACAGTGCTTGGGTGTTGATGAATTCTGCCACAGATATCTGGCCTGATGGTTTGGGAAGTAGCAGTGGTGAACTGGGTCATAATCTAATGGATCACCACCTGGGAGTAGGAGCTTCGGGATCCGTGGATGGTTATGAAGATAAATACTATTATGGGCGCAGACCAAACGGTGTTTATATTCCACGTTACAGAAATTATTTTGGTGATAAGAGAGATTACCTGAGAGGTTTTGGTTACCAGGGTGGAGGAAGCCGTGGTGGTTGGGGTAGCGCAGTTGCAGAATTATCAATTGGCGGTGCTTATAAAGATGCTTTAACTGAGCCCGGTGGCTGGTCTATGGGAATTGGTGGCTTTGGTGAAATGTTGCCAGATCACAGCAATAAAATAACATTGGATAAAAATAACAAAGACAAATGGGGACTGAATACTTTGGCTATTGATTGTGAGCTTAAAGAAAATGAATTGAAGATGCGCAAGGATATGTTGAATGATGCAATTGAAATGCTTACTGTGGCAGGTGTAAAAAATGTTGGTGGTTTTGATGGTGATGGTACTCCTGGCCGGGGTATTCATGAAATGGGTACAGCAAGAATGGGTAATGATCCAAAAACATCTGTGCTGAATAAATGGAACCAGGTATGGGATGCAATGAATGTGTTTGTAACTGATGGCTCATTTATGGTTAGTTCAAATTGTTGCAATCCATCACTCACCTATATGGCATTCACTGCACGAGCAGCAGACCACGCTGTAAGCGAATTGAAGAAAGGCAATATTTAAAATGTTGATGCATAACATAAAGTTCCGCATCATATATTTTAGGTTGCTGAGTTTGCAATTTTGAGATTTGTTATGTTTTAAAATACGATAAATCAGATTTCTCAAAATCAGAAATCGCATATAATAATTTAAGGTGCCGCAAGACAGCAGTAAGATAAATATCAATTCCGGTGGTGTTCAAAAAAACACTTATGATGCTATAGTGATTGGCAGTGGCATCAGTGGTGGATGGGCTGCTAAAGAATTGTGTGAGCTTGGTCTAAAAACATTAGTATTGGAACGTGGCCGCGATGTAAAACATATCAAAGATTATCCAACTGCAAATTTAGCGCCTTGGGAATTCAGGCATCACGGGGGCATTACAGACAAAGACAAAAAAGAAAATCCGGTTGCATCACATTGTTATGCTTTTGAAGAAACAGCAATGCATTTTTTTGTTAAAGATAAAGAGCATCAGTACATACAGGAAAAACCTTTTGACTGGATACGTGGATACCAGGTGGGTGGCAAATCTTTAACATGGGGAAGATGCACACAGCGTTGGAGTGATTTTGAATTCTCCGGCCCACAGCGTTTTGGTTATGGGTGGGATTGGCCTATACGTTATAAAGATGTTGCATCATGGTATTCACACGTTGAAAAATTTATCGGTGTTTGCGGTAGTAAAGATGGTTTGGAGGCAATGCCAGATGGAGAATTCCTGCCACCGTTTGAATTAAATTGTGTTGAGCAGCATTTAAAAGAAAGCATTTTAAAAAATTATGGTAACCGCTTTTTAGTACATGCCCGTTGGGCACATTTAACACAGCCCAACCAAACACATATTGATCAGGGAAGAGGTAAATGCCAGGCAAGAAATTTATGTACAAGGGGTTGCCCGTTTGGTGGTTATTTCAGTTCAAACTCTTCAACACTTCCCTGGGCTGCTAAAACAGGTAATCTTACAATCAGGCCTTTTTCAGTAGTACATTCTATTATTTATGACGAACAAAAACAAAAAGCTTCCGGCGTACGCATTGTTGATACCAATACAAAACAATCAACAGAATTTTTTGCAAAAATAATTTTTGTAAACGGGTCTGCATTAAACAGTAATCTCATTTTATTAAACTCAACATCAAAACGTTTTCCCAATGGTTTAGGAAATGATAGCGGATTGTTGGGAAAATATATTTGCCATCATAATTATCGTGGATGGTTGGGTGGTGAAATTGACGGCTTCACAGATTCATATTATTTCGGCAGAAACCCAACAGATGCCATTATTGCCAATTATCGTAACCTGCATCAAATAGATACAGATTTCCTCGGCGGATACACCACTTATTGTGGTGCACATCGGGATAGAAATAATGGTAATAATAACCCGCAACAAATTGGTGCAGCATATAAAGAATCAATGACTGAACCAGGTGGATGGACTGTATATGCATATTTACAGGGTGAAACAATTCCTAAAGAAAAAAATCATGTCCGTTTAAGTACAGATAAAAAAGATGATTGGGGTATTCCGCAATTAATTACTTCTGTTGAGTATGACGATAACGATGATAAACTATTGAATGATTTTTTTGTACAGACTGAAGAAATGTTTACAAAAGCAGGTGTAAAAAATATTTATCATACAGATAGCAAACAAGCGCCAGGTTTAGATATTCATGAAATGGGCGGGTGCAGGATGGGAAATGATCCAAAAACATCCATGCTGGATAAATGGAATGCATTGCATCATTGTAAAAATGTTTTCGTTACTGATGGTGCATGTATGACAAGCACCGGAAATCAAAGCCCCAGCATTTTGTATATGACTTTAACTGCAAGGGCAGCGAATTATGTAGTGGAACAACTTAAAAAAAATAATATTTAATTTAATATGCACTTTTAATAAACATATTGTGTTTTTGAATTTTGAAATTTATTGATAACAGGAATAAAAAATGGGTGATACTTTAAACATAAACAACAAAGCAAAACAACAAAACACTTATGATGCTATTGTGATTGGCAGTGGCATCAGTGGTGGATGGGCTGCTAAAGAATTGTGTGACCATGGTATCAAAACTTTATTGCTGGAACGTGGAAGAAATGTGGTGCATCTTAAAGATTATCCAACAGCAACAATGGCGCCCTGGGAATTTCCTCACCATGGCGAAATACCACTTAAAATAAAAGAAGAAAATCCTGTTGTTTCTCGTTGCTATGCTTTTTATGAAGGCTCGCAACATTTTTTTGTAAAGGATACAGAACATCCATATATACAACAAAAACCTTTTGACTGGATTCGCGGTTACCAGGTGGGTGGAAAATCTTTGTTGTGGGCAAGACAGACACAACGCTGGAGCAAATATGAATTTGAAGGACCCGCAAGAGATAATTATGCTGTTGACTGGCCTATCAGATATGATGATATAGCACCCTGGTATTCTCATGTTGAAAAATTTGCAGGTATCAGCGGCAATTATGATGGACTTGAAACATTGCCTGATGGTGAATTCCTACCTGCATGGGAAATGAATTGTGTTGAGAAAGATATTCAGCAAAAAATTAATGCAGCATATCCAAACAGGAATGTGATACAAGGCCGCTGTGCACATCTTACCAAACCCAATCAAATTCATATCGAACAGGGCAGGACACAATGCCAGGCAAGAAGTTTATGTGAAAGGGGTTGCCCGTTTGGTGGTTATTTTAGTTCCAATGCATCAACAATTCCGTGGGCGCTTAAAACAGGCAATCTTACCATTCAACCTGAAGCAACAGTGCATTCGATTATTTATGATGATAAGTTGAATAAAGCAGTTGGTGTGCGTGTCATCAATACTAATACCAAACATGCTACTGAATATTTTGCGAAAATAATTTTTGTGAATGCAGCTTGTTTTAATACAAACCTCATCTTATTAAATTCAACTTCCAATCGTTTCCCCAATGGATTTGGAAATGATAATGGATTACTTGGAAAATATATAGCATTTCACAATTACCGGGGCACTGTTTCTGCAAGCTACGACGGGCTGATGGATAAATATTATTTTGGAAGGAGACCCACTCAGCCGATGATGCCCAACTTTAGAAATGTGTATAAACAGGAGATGGATTTTCAACGAGGCTATATGACATTTTATGGTGCAGACAGAGGCAGGGCTTCCGGCGATTCATTACAGCAAATTGGTGGAGAGTATAAAGATGCTTTAACAGAAGCAGGTGATTGGTATGTTTCAATGATGATGCAGGGTGAAACAATTCCTAAAAAAACAAATGAAGTTTTTTTAAGTAAGGATAAAAAAGATGATTGGGGCATTCCGCAGTTAGTTTTTAATGTTGACTATGATGATAATGATGAAAGATTACTAAAAGATTTTTTATCACAGGGAGCAGAAATGCTGGATAAGGCAGGTTGTAAAAATATTGTGCAGCATGATAGCAGACAGGCTCCCGGTTTAGACATACATGAAATGGGTGGATGCAGGATGGGTAAAGACCCTGGCACTTCTCTGCTCAATGCATACAACCAATTTCATAATTGCAAAAATGTTTTTGTTTCTGATGGGGCTTGTATGACAAGCACGGGTACACAAAATCCATCATTGACATTTATGGCATTAACAGCAAGAGCAGCAAATTATGCAGTAGATGAATTGAAGAAAGGGAATATATAATTCAGGAATAGATGAATTAATTGACGAAACTTTTGAAGCGCTAAAACTGAGTTTGGAAAAATTGATATCATTTTTTAAGAAATAACAATGGGTGATACTTTAAACATCAACAACAAAGCACAACAGCAAAATACTTTTGATGCTATTGTTATAGGTTCCGGTATCAGTGGGGGTTGGGCTGCCAAAGAGCTTACAGAAAAAGGATTAAAAGTATTAATGCTTGAAAGGGGAAGAAATTTTGAACATCTTAAAGATTATAAATCTGCATCCAAAGATATTTGGGAGTTCCCACATCATGGACGTGTTACGCAGGAAGAATTAAAACGGCATCCGGTGATTGCAAGGACATGGGGAACGTATGAACCTATCATTGATTATTGGGCTAATGATGTGGAGGCGCCTTATGTGGAAATCAAACCTTTCAAATGGTGGCGGGCTTACCAGTTTGGCGGCCGTTCCATTTTGTGGGGCAGGCAAAGTTACCGCTGGAGTGATTTTGATTTTGAAGGCAACGCAAAAGATGGCTGGGCAATTGACTGGCCTATCAGATATAAAGACATTGAACCCTGGTATGATTATGTAGAAGAATTTATTGGTGTAAGCGGGTCAATTGAAAACATACCACAACTACCCGATGGCCATTTTACGCCGCCAATGGATTTGACCTGTGTTGAAAAAGATGTGTCAGCAAGGATAAAAGAAAAATTCGGCAGGCACATGATTATCGGCAGAAGCGCCAATACAACTATTCCAAAAGAAGGCCGCACAAATTGTCAGTTCAGGAACCGATGTTGGGAAGGTTGCCCGTTTGGCGGATATTTCAGCACGCAGTCGTCCACATTTCCTGCTGCCATGAAGTCTGGAAATTTAACCATGCGTCCCTGGAGCATCGTTACAAAAATTTTGTATGATAAAGACACCAAAAAAGCAACCGGTGTGGAAGTGCTGGATGCAGACAACAATCAAACCTATCAGTATTTTTCAAAAATAGTTTTTGTCAATGCGTCGGCATTAAACAGTGCATGGGTGCTGATGAATTCTGCAACAGATATTTGGCCCGAAGGGCTGGGCAGCAGCAGTGGTGAGCTGGGCCATAACATCATGGACCATCATTATAATGTGGGTGCCAGCGGAACGGTTGAAGGGTATGAAGACAAATATTATTATGGCAGAAGGCCGAATGGATTTTATATAGTTCGTTTTGCCAATTTGTTTGGTGATAAAAGGGATTTTTTGCGTGGTTTTGGTTACCAGGGTAGTGGGAGCCGGGAAAACTGGAGCAGGAGCGTGGCTGAGCTAAGCATTGGCGGCGCATATAAGGATGCATTAACCGAACCAGGCCAATGGACAATTGGTATGACTGGCTTTGGTGAGCTTTTACCTTATCATGAAAACAAAATTTATTTAGATAAAAATAAAAAAGATAAATGGGGTTTACCGGTGCTGGCTATGGATGCAGAGTTAAAAGACAATGAACTGAAAATGCGCAAAGCCATCCGCGAAGAAGCAGTAGCAATGCTGGAAGCATCCGGTGTAAAAAATATTAATTCATGGGATAATGGTCATGAGATAGGTGATGGCATCCATGAAATGGGCAGTGCAAGAATGGGCAATGACCCAAAAACATCTGTGTTGAATAAATGGAACCAGGTGTGGGATGCACAAAATGTTTTTGTAACGGATGGGGCTTTTATGGTTTCAAGTGCATGTCAGAATCCTTCATTAACTTACATGGCAATGACGGCGAGGGCTGCTAACCATGCTGTGGAAGAATTGAAAAAAGGAAACATATAAAATGGTTGAATTAAAAAAGATAAATAATTGGAATAAGTAAATCAGAAATCAAAAATATAAAACTCAAAAAATAAACATTATGGATAGACGCGAAGCATTATCAAGGGTTGCACTGATTATGGGAGGAACCATTATCGGTGCTGAAGCATTTCTTTCCGGTTGTAAAAATCCTCCTGCCAAAGAAGGATTGTTTTCAACTGAAGATGTAGCATTATTAGATGAAGTGGGTGATACAATTTTGCCAACCACTGCTGCATCACCTGGCGCAAAAGCTGCACAAATCGGCGCATTTATGAAAGTAATTGTTACCGATTGTTACACACCTGAAGACCAGAAAATTTTTACTGATGGCATTATTAAACTACAGGATGCTGCTCAGAAAAAATACAGTAAGTCTTTCATGGAAATGTCTCCAGAGCAAAGAACGGAGTTTTTGATTGCACTGGATAAAGAAGCAAATGACAGGTCTAAAGAAATTGCAGCAAATGACAGCAAACTTACTGATGAGCAAAAACATGAGCGCAAACTGCAGCAGGATTTAGGTACTTATAAAAGACCGGTAGAAGATGACCCACATTATTTTAGTTTAATAAAGCAATTAACATTGTGGGGATACTTTACTTCCAAACCTGGAGCAACACAGGCATTGCGTTATGTGGCTGTACCTGGTAGTTACCAGGGTTGCATACCTTACAAAAAAGGCGATAAAGCCTGGGCAACTTAGTTGTTATAATTATTTGTAACCCGGATAATTAAGAAATATAAAAGGGATGGTTCAGATTACCGAACCACCCCTTTTTAATTGTAGCGGGATCGGGAATTGAACCCGAGACCTCCGGGTTATGAATCCGACGCTCTAACCACCTGAGCTATCCCGCCATTTTAAGAGGCGCAAATGTAGGGAATTGCCGGATATTATTCTACCCGATTAGGTTGTTTTATGCAATTTAGCAAGATATTTGCTCGTTTTTTAAACTGAAAAATTATTGTAAAATATTTCTTAGTTTGGTTTTATTAAAAATGTGAATTTCCAATTGCCTGTGAAATTGATAACCCTTATATTGTTATTGTTTAGCATACCTGCATTTGCACAATTAAATGCAGATTTTTCTGCTTCTACAACTCAAACTTGTACGGGGCTTAATGTCCAGTTTAAAGATAATACTACTGGTTCACCCACATCCTGGTTTTGGGACTTTGGTAATGGTCAAACATCTTTTGCGCAAAATCCATTATTCTCTTATGCTACACCGGGAAAATACACAGTTCGGCTAACAGTAAAAAACAGTACCAGTAGTGATTTCGAAGAAAAGACTGCATATATAACTGTAAGTATTACACCCCAGGCAGACTTTTTAGTTACAGGTTTAGATTCAGGTTGTGTTTCATTGCCAACTTCATTTCAGGATGCTTCAAAGCTCTTAGGTGCATCCATTAGTTCCTGGTTATGGGACTTTGGCGATGGAAGCACATCTTCGAGCAGGAACCCTACACATAATTATTCTATGCAGGGGGCTTTCAATGTAAGCCTGACATTGACCACCGATCATGGATGCACTTCCACAAAGACTTTGACGAGGGCAGTGATAGCAGGTAATAAACCCAAAGCAAATTTTAGTGTTTCCCTCTCCAAAGGGTGTGCCTCAATTATTAGAAATTATAGTGATAATACATCTGGTCAGGTCACTGCTTATTTGTGGGATTTTGGTGATGGTACTTTTGACTATGGACCTTATCCGCAACACCATTACCTCGATACCGGTTATTTCTCCACAAAGCTTATTGTTTCCAATAATGGTTGCCTCGATACTGTCAGGAAAGACTCCGTCGTTTATGTAGAGGGCCCGGCTGCAAAATTTAATAAGTCGTACGATTGTTCAGATCCATTTACCTTTACTTACAGGGATATTTCCGTTGCGGAAACAGGCAGATTATGGGAATATGATGGGATGTCTTCAACAGGTAAAACTTTCACACATACTTTCCCTTCCCCAGGTGTTTATTATATAAAATTATCAGTGACTGGTGTAGGCTGTGTGGACTCTATCTATGACACATTGAGGATAAAAACGGGTAATCCGGGATTTATTATCAACCCACAAAAAAATATTTATTGCCGTAATGATACTTTGCAATTTGTTGCCAATGGTTATGATAATCTATGGGCTAAAACATTTTCCTGGAATTTCAGAGATGGCACTATTAAAGATTTTTCAAAGCGCTTTGATACAATCAATTATGTTTACAGGAATAATGGCAATTTTAAACCTGAATTGTATATAAAAAACAGGGATAACTGCATTGATACTGTCAGGTTTGATAGTCTCATTAATATTACAGGCCCATTCGCAGATTTTAATACAACATTGGCCGGTTGTACTGATGATAGTATTTCTTATACTGATATGTCTGTGCAAAGTGGAAACAGGAAGATAAAAGATTGGTTTTGGAGTTTTGGTGATGGTGGTGTTGATTATGGAACCGGACCTGTAAAATATGCATATATTTTTCCTGGAACCTATAATGCACATTTAACAATAACAGACGAAGATGGATGCTCTGATTCTATAACACACCAGGTGCAGGTTAATCAAACGCCAACAGTTGATGCTGGCCTGGATACTTTTACTTGTGCAGGTACAGGAATAACTTTAAATGCATCAGGAGCTGACAGTTATTTATGGCAAAACAATCCTGATCTCAATTGTAACAACTGTTCTAATCCTGTTGCTACACCATTGCAACCTACCTCATATTATGTAACCGGGACTACCAACGGATGCAGTTCTTCAGATTCAGTGCATATCTATGTGCAGCAAAAAGAATTTGTAACCATTAATCCTGCAGGATATGAAATTTGCAGTGGTGGCAATTCCGTGATGCTTGAAGCATTTGGTGTGGATAACTATACCTGGAATCCTTCACCCACTTTGAGCAGCACTATTATTCCTAACCCAATTGCTTTCCCTTCTACCACTACAACATATACAGTAACAGGGTCTGATAATAGGAATTGTTTTACAGATGTAGCATCAGTGACAGTTACTGTTAATGCAAAGCCTTCGGTCACTATTGCAGATAGTGTTGTGCAGGTAATGACAGGGTTTAATTATACCATTCAAGGTTCTGTTGGCAGCGATGTGTTAAACTATGCATGGATACCTCCTGTAGGGTTATCGTGCACAGATTGTTTACAGCCCACTATTACTGTTTCTGGAAATACAACTTATCAGTTGGTTGGCACCAATCAGTTTGGATGTAATGATACAGCGAGTATAAACATTATTGCTGCCTGTTCTGGTAGTGCTGTTTTTATTCCCAACACATTTTCGCCCAACAATGACGGAATGAATGATTTCTTTTATCCAAGGTCTGCAGGAAATATCACCATAAAGTCAATGACTATTTTTAACCGTTGGGGGCAACTTGTTTTTCAAAACAAAGACTTTGTAGCCAACAATGCTTCATCTGGTTGGGATGGGAAATTTAAGAATAAACTGCAACAGGCAGATGTGTATGTTTATTTTATAGAATTGCAATGCGCAGGCAAACAAATCTTCCTAAAGAAAGGTAATGTGAGCCTGATTCGTTAAACCTGTCTTCCCGGGTATTGTTCCAATGCTTTTTCAAGGCAATCCATGGCAGCGTTTATTGAATCAATATTTAATACATAAGCAAGCCGCACTTCTTTTTTTCCTAAGCCGTGTGTACCATAAAAACCGGTTGCAGGCGCCAGCATGACTGTTTGATTATTGTATTGAAATTCTTCCAGCAGCCACTGGCAAAATTTATCTGCATCATCAATCGGTAATTTAGCCATAGCATAAAATGCACCACCAGGGTTTGGGCAATATACATCTTTCATTGCATTCAGCCTTTTCACCAGTAAATCCCTTCTTGCTTTATACTGTGCTTTTGTAATATCAAAATAATCATCTGGTAAATCAACGGCAGCTTCACCAGCAATCTGTCCAAAGGCAGGCGGGCTCAACCTTGCCTGTGCAAACTTCATTGCAGTATCATATACTTTTTTATTGCGTGTAATGAATGCACCAATCCTTGCGCCACAACAACTATAACGTTTACTGATCGTATCCATCAAAACAACATTATCATCACAACCTTCCAGCTGCATGGCACTAAAATGTTTTTCTCCATAACAAAATTCACGGTAAGCTTCATCAGCAAATAAATACAGGTTATGTTTCAACGCTATTTCTTTCAACACTTCCATTTCATCTTTACTGTATAGATAACCGGTTGGGTTATTGGGGTTGCACACAATAATAGCTTTGGTTCTATCTGTAATTGATTTTTCAAAATCTTCTATAGGCGGTAGTGCAAAACCGTTTTCAATATGCGATGTTATCGGAACAACATTAACACCGGCAGCAATAGCAAAACCGTTGTAGTTGGCATAGTAGGGTTCAGGTATTATTACTTCATCACCCGGATCCATACAAGCCATAAATCCAAACAGTATAGCTTCACTGCCACCTGTTGTAATGATCACCTGGTTGTGATTAATATGAATATTGTTTCTCTGGTAATATTCAACTATTTTCCTGCGATAACTTTCATTGCCTGCACTATGACTGTATTCAAGTATTTTAAAATCTGAATGACGCACTGCATCCAGCACATGTTGTGGCGTTTCAATATCAGGTTGCCCGATATTTAAGTGATAAACTTTGATACCTTTTTTCCTCGCAGCTTCTGAATAAGGTACAAGTTTGCGAATTGGTGAAGGTGGCATGTGATGGCCACGCTTACTAATTGTTAATGTTGACATACAGCAAACCTAATAAAAAACCTGACAGAAAAAATGAAAGCCATAAATGCAGGATAATTTTTTGTAGTGAAACAGGTGCATTTACGGTAAACACAAAAATTTTTTAGAAATGATTAAAAAAATACTTTCTGTTAGTTGGGGATTTTTCCATTCGACAGGCGCTTACATTCAATATAACAAAAAAGAATATTACTGTTTTTGACAGCATCAATATTTGAAAAGAAAAATTTTACAACTCTATATGTTGCGCCATTACTTTTTTCCCATAAAAAAGCCCTGCATGGTTTGCAAAATCTTCAGCATCATCTGTTGTGAAAAAATGAAGGGATTTATTTTTTGAAATCTGATTTTCAATTTCAGGGTGGCGCTGTAAATAATCAACCAGGCTTTTGGCTACAATTTCTCCTTGCGCTACTACATGAATTTTCTTTGTTAATAATGATTCAATTTTTTGTTTTATTAATGGGTAATGTGTGCAGGCCAGCAGAATGGTATCTATTTGGTCACTTCTTTGCAACAGCTCATTTAAATATTTCATGATAAAAAAATCAGCAGCTTCATTTTCGTATTCATTGTTTTCAATAAATGGAACCAACATGGGGCAGGCCTGCTGAAAAACTTTTACGTGAGGAAAGAATTTACCAATTTCAATTTCGTAAGATTTTGAATTCACTGTACCACTTGTTGCCATTATACCCACATGGTCTGTACCTGAATAATTGCCTATAATTTCCGTGGTTGGCCTGATAACACCCAACACTCTTTTTTGTGGAAAATTTCTGGCGAGGTCATTTTGTTGTATTGTGCGCAGAGCTTTTGCAGATGCAGTGTTACACGCAAGGATTACCAATGGACAATTTTGTTTGAAAAACCATTGCACACATTGCCATGTATAATGATAAACTGTATCAAAAGAACGATTGCCATAAGGCGCCCTTGCATTGTCACCAAGATAGATATAATCATATTGAGGTAATAATTTTTTTATCTCTTTTAATACGGTTAAACCACCATAACCTGAATCGAAAATACCTATTGGCTTTTGCATGATTTAATTTTTTAATCACATGCTCTCAAAGTGATATTTAATGAATGTTATCCTCATTTGAAATTGGGTTGATAATTTTTGCGGTTACCAATAACTGTCCTGTGTGGCGCATCGTATGTTCTGCTGCATGAAATAATATTCCCATAAGGGTAGTGGCAATTTTTTTTCTGCCAACATATCTCACTTCAGTCAAACTTTTTTCATCAGTATTCTTTAATTGTTGAATTGACTTTTCTGTTTGATGATGCAGGTGTTGTAATAATTTTCCTACAGTGATGTTATCATCAGGTGTGCCTTCTTTTTTTAAATATTCAAATTGGTCAGAACTCAGTGTTGCACCAAGGGCATAAGAAAATAACCTGTCCTGCACACCGGCAATATGTTGCAGGTGAAATGCAACAGATGCCACACCTGAAGGCCTTTCCCACAAAGCTGTATCAGGGAAATTATTCAATGCATCATTTATTTCTGCTTCTGATTGTAATATTGCATGTGCTACAGGTTGCAACAAAGTTGGTATCCCCGGCTGAGGCCCGCTTAACCAAAATTCAGTTTGCATATTAATGGAGTATTTTCAGTTCAAAAATAATTGTATTCTGTTGTAAACGATGACAAAAATTTTATTCCTGCATATTCAACTTCATAATTCCTTTTTAAAATTTCTCTATAATTTAAACACAAACACATCAAACAATATCTTCGTTTCAATGAAGATTTTTCTGAGTTTATTAATTGTGTTATTGCTGCAACCTTTTATTGCAGGGGCGCAACCGAAATATGAGTTTAGAGGAGTATGGATTGCCAGTGTTGCCAACATTGACTGGCCCAGTAGCGAAGGTCTGAGTACCAGTCAGCAAAAGCAGGAATTTATCAATATGCTTGACAGGTTGCAGAGAATTGGAATCAATGCAGTGATTGTACAGATAAGGCCCGCGGCCGATGCTTTATATGCTTCCAGTTTTGAACCCTGGAGTGAATACCTGACAGGAAAACAGGGCCAGGCGCCTTCACCATATTATGATCCACTTCAATTCATGATTAATGAAACACATAAGCGTGGTATGGAGTTTCATGCCTGGATAAATCCTTACAGGGCAGTGCAAAACCCAAATGCATCAATCGCACCCAATCATATTACAAGGCAACATCCGGAATGGTTTTTAAAATATGGAGATAAAAAATATTTCAATCCTGGTCTGCCGCAGGTGATGAATTATTTAACTGATGTTGTGAAAGACATTATTACGCGGTATGATATTGATGCCATTCACATGGATGATTATTTTTATCCTTATAGAATTCCCGGCAAAGAATTCCCGGATTATCAGTCTTATATTTTATATGGTGATGGATTAAGTCGTGCAGCATGGCGCAGAGCTAATTGTGATAGTATTGTAAAAAGGATACATGACCTGATTCTTGATTATAAACCTTTAATAAAATTTGGTATCAGCCCATTTGGTGTATGGAGGAATAGCAATATTGATTCGCTTGGAAGCAACACACAAGCAGGTCAAACATGTTACGATGATTTATATGCTGATGTATTGTTGTGGTTGAAAGAAGGATGGATTGATTATGTGGTACCTCAGCTTTATTGGGAGATTGGCCATAAGCTTTGCGATTTTGAAACATTGGTAGATTGGTGGGGCGATAATAGTTATGGCAAACAGTTATACATCGGACAGGGTATTTACAGGGCTATTGAAAAACCTACTCCGGCATGGCGCAACCCCAATGAAATACCTGATGAAATCAGGTATCTGCGTAATAATAAAAATGTGCAGGGCAGTGCATTCTTTAGTAGTAATTTTTTATTGTACAATCCAAATGGATGGGCCGATAGTTTGCGGTTGAATTTTTATAATACACCCGCATTAATACCACCGATGAAATGGATTGATACGATTGCGCCAATTCATCCGCACATTGCAGGTATCAAAGCTGATAATGCTTCACAAAGTTTGCGCATCACTGGTGATGGCATCAATAACAATGAAACAGAAACTATCAGAAATTTTGTTTTATATTTTTCAAATTCTCTCAATAATATAACAGACCATCCTTCGGCAATTCTTCCTTCAGGCGTTGACCTGAAATTTGATTTTAATATTCAAACATCACTTATTCCCGCAGATTGGAATATTTGTTATGTAGTGGTTACAAGTGTTGATAAAGAAAATAATGAGAGTGCTCCTTCCAATATTTTTACTTTGGAAAGAACAAGTAATGGATGGGTAGTAAAAAAATAAAATCATAGCTCATTTGTTGATAGCATATAAATTGCAGAGAAAAAATTTTTATGCTGTTGCAGAATGTTTTTATCCATCATGTATTTTTCTGGTTGAAAGAAAACAATGAACAAAACCGTAATCAATTAATTGAAGGATTACAGAAACTGTCATCAGTTACCACCATCAGGCAATATCAGATAGGGATACCAGCAAATACTAACCGTGAAGTTATTGAAAACGGATATAGTGTTTCGTGGACATTAATTTTTGATACACCACAGCAACAGGAAAGTTACCAGGAAGACCCTGTGCATCTTGATTTTGTAAAAGCCTGTTCACCACTCTGGAATAAAGTAATTGTTTTTGATACAGTAAATGCTTTGTAATGCAAATAAAAAAAATCATACTCACAATCTTAATTATTTTATGTATGAACATGCTTCATGCACAAGCTACTATTCAATTATATGATGGCACTGTGCCCAACAGCAAACCTTATTCAACAAAAGAATGGTGGGAGCCGCAAAGCAATGGTGATACAATTGTTCATTTTACTTCTGTGCCCACACTCACTATTTTCCTGCCTGATAAAAAAATAGCAACAGGTACTGCTGTGGTTATTTGTCCTGGTGGCGGGTATTGGGTTACATCAATTGTAAAAGAAGGGTTTGCCATTGCAAGAACATTGAATAAAATGGGTATTGCAGCTTTTGTATTGAAATACCGGATGCCAAATGATTCATCTATGCAAGATAAAACCATAGGCCCCTTGCAGGATGCACAAAGAGCTGTTCAACTGGTACGCATGCATGCAGCAAAATGGAATGTGGACGCATCAAAAATTGGTATCATGGGTTTTTCTGCCGGTGGCCATCTTGCTTCAACAGAAGCTACCCATTACACACATAGTTATATTGATAACCCTGAAGGTATCAGCCTTCGTCCAGATTTTTCTATGTTTATTTATCCTGTTATCAGCTTCCAGGATAGCATTGGTCATATAGGTTCAAGGGATCAGCTCATTGGCAAAAACCCGTCACCCAATTTGAGAGATTATTTTTCAAATGAATTGCAGGTCACAGCACAATCACCTCCTGCATTTTTAGTACACGCTACTGATGATGATGTTGTGCCTGTGATGAACAGCATAGTGATGTATGAAAGCTTGTTGAGAAATAAAGTTCCAGTTGAAATGCATATCTATAATGAAGGTGGTCATGGATTTGGAATGTATAATCCCACTACAAAAGACAAGTGGATGGAGCGTTGTAAAAACTGGCTGCAGAGTATCAATATGCTTCCAAAATAAAAAATCTTTTTTTTTAAACAGAGGAATAGCTGGTTGTATATAAAAGAGCGGATTAACTTTTTTTACAGGATTATGACAATCGTACTGTAATTTTGCCAAGGTTTTTTTCATGTAAAATATTATACAATTATGACTTGGGCGCAAGTATTCACTTCATCCGTTGGAAAAAAAATAACAATGGCTTTAACGGGAGTTTTCCTTATCCTGTTTTTAATTGTACATGTTGGTGTTAATGCCTGTATCTGGTTTAATGATGGTGGCGAAGTATTTAACAGGGCTGCCAATTTTTTGGGAGAAAATGTGGTGCCGCGAATCCTTGAGATTGGTTTATTTCTTTTCTTCATTTTACATATTGTGCAGGGGTTGATGCTTGAAGTACAAAACCGAAGTAAAAGAAGCATTGGTTATGCAGTGAGTTATGGCAATCGTGGGAGCCGTTGGTATAGCAGAAGTATGGGCTTGCTGGGTACTTTAATTTTATTATTCCTCATCATTCATCTTGCAGATTTTTGGGTGCCATCCAGGTTCACACACATGTCTGAGGTTCAACTCTCAGATGGCAAAAATGTTCATAACCTGTATTCACTCATGCAGGCAAGATTTCAAAATCCATTCATAGTAATCATATATGTTTTAGGATGTATTTCCCTTGCTTATCACCTGGCACATGGTTTTACAAGTTCATTCAGGACACTGGGTGTTCATAATAAAAGATACATAGCAATGTTGCGTAGCCTTGGTTATGCATTCGCTATTATTGTACCATTAGTTTTTGCAATGATGCCGGTGAGTTTTTATATGGGCTGGGTAAAATAAGTTTGATAAATGAAAACCGGCATATTCAATTCAAATCACAAATTTTCAAATTAGCGTAGCATGTTGGATGCAAAAATTCCCGAAGGAAAATTAGAAAATAAATGGACGGATTATAAGGGCCATTGCAAACTGGTAAATCCTGCCAATAAACGCAGGCTGGAAATTATTGTAGTAGGCACGGGCCTTGCCGGTGCTTCAGCAGCAGCAGCATTAGGAGAGCTGGGATATAAAGTAAAATCATTTTGTTTCCAGGATTCTCCCCGGCGTGCACACTCTATTGCTGCACAGGGTGGCATCAATGCCGCCAAGAATTACCAGAATGATGGTGATAGTGTTTTCCGTTTATTTTATGATACAATTAAAGGTGGCGACTACAGGAGCAGGGAGGCAAATGTGCATCGTCTTGCAGAAGTAAGTGCCAACATCATTGATCAATGTGTGGCACAGGGTGTGCCTTTTGCACGTGAATATGGTGGCTTGCTGAGCAACAGAAGTTTTGGCGGTGTGCAGGTGCAAAGGACATTTTATGCTGCAGGTCAGACAGGGCAACAATTATTGATTGGCGCTTACCAGGCTTTGGAAAGACAAGTGGCATTGGGTAATGTGAAAATGTATTCCCGCCATGAAATGCTTGATATAGTGATGGTAGATGGTAAAGCAAGGGGTATCATTTGCCGTAACCTGGTTACTGGTGAATTGGAAAGACATTTTGGACACGCTGTTGTTTTGTGCACCGGCGGCTATGGTAATGTATTTTATCTTTCTACCAATGCAATGGGCTGTAATGTTACAGCAGCCTGGAAAGCACATAAAAAAGGCGCATATTTTGGCAACCCTTGTTTCACCCAAATACATCCAACTTGTATTCCTGTAAGTGGAGAATATCAAAGTAAGCTTACTTTGATGAGTGAAAGTCTCCGCAATGATGGACGAATATGGGTACCCAAAAAACAAAACGACCCACGCAAAGCCAACGAAATACCGGATGATGAAAGGGATTATTATCTTGAAAGAAGATACCCGGCTTATGGCAATCTGGTGCCAAGAGATGTGGCCAGCCGTGCTGCCAAAGAAAGATGTGATGCGGGGTATGGTGTTGGCACATTTAAGCAGGCTGTATATCTTGATTTTGCTTCTGCTATTCAACGATATGGCCATGCTGAAGCCAACAAACATGGAATTGAAAACCCTTCACATGAAGAAATAAAAAGAATGGGTGATGAAGTGGTAAAAGAAAAATACGGTAACCTCTTTGATATGTATGAAAAGATTACCGGTGAAAATCCTTATGAAGTACCGATGCGTATTTATCCTGCTGTGCATTATACAATGGGCGGCCTTTGGGTGGATTATGAATTGATGACTTCAGTAAAAGGATTATATGCTTTGGGTGAATGTAATTACAGCGACCATGGTGCCAACCGTCTGGGTGCGAGTGCATTGATGCAGGGCCTGGCTGATGGATATTTTGTTATTCCATATACAATTGGAAATTATCTCGCTGATGAAATAAGGACACCTGCTATTCCTACCACTCATCCTGCATTTGAAGAAGCAGAAAAAAATGTAGCTGCAAGAATTGAAAAACTGATGAGCATAAAAGGAACTGAGTCAGTTGAAAGCATGCACAAACGTTTGGGAAAAATCATGTGGAATAAATGCGGCATGGCAAGAAATGAACAGGGGTTAAAAGAAGCTATTGAAGAAATCCGTGCATTGAGAAAAGAATTCTGGAGCAACCTGAGAATACCGGGAGGAATCAATGAATATAATCCTGAACTGGATAAGGCAGGCCGTGTGGCAGACTTTATTGAATTAGGTGAACTTATATGCATTGATGCTTTGGATAGGAAAGAAAGTTGTGGCGCACATTTCCGTGAAGAATTTCAAACAAGCGAAGGTGAAGCCAAACGTGATGATGAACATTATATGTATGTATCTGCCTGGGAATATAAAAACGAAGAAAACTGGGAGTTGCATAAAGAAGACCTTGTGTATGAAATGATGCACCCGACACAGCGGTCTTATAAATAAAATTTTAAAAAAATTTTGTTTAGAACAAAATATAAAAAAGTAAAAAGAATAAAGTCAACAAATAAACTATAAAATCTCTCTGGTAAAGAGAGTCGGAGGTGGCAATGGAACATTACAACATGAATCTCACACTAAAAGTGTGGCGTCAGAAAAACAGTCAAGAGAAAGGAAAATTTGAAACACATAGAGTGGAAAATATCTCGAGTGAAATGAGTTTTCTCGAAATGTTTGATGTGTTGAATGAAAAACTGATAAGTGAAGGCAAAGACCCCATCGCTTTTGATCACGATTGCCGTGAAGGTATTTGCGGGATGTGTTCAATGTATATTAATGGCAAACCTCATGGACCATGGAAAGGAAATACTGTATGCCAGTTGCACATGCGTGCTTTCAAAGATGGAGACACAATTGTGGTTGAACCCTGGCGCGCCAATGCTTTCCCTGTCATTAAAGATTTAGTAGTTGACCGTTCAGCCTTCGACAGGATTATTCAGGCCGGTGGTTTTATTTCTGTCAATACAGGTAACGCTGTTGATGCTAATGCAATTCCCGTTGAAAAAGATAATGCTGATAAAGCATTTGCTGCTGCTGCCTGCATTGGTTGCGGCGCTTGTGTGGCAGCATGTAAAAACAGCTCTGCCATGTTATTTGTTTCAGCAAAAGTTTCACATCTTGCTTTATTGCCACAAGGCGACCCTGAACGTAAATCCCGTGTTTTAGCAATGGTACATCAGATGGATAAAGAAGGTTTTGGTGCCTGCACATTTACAGAAGCATGTGAAGCTACCTGCCCGAAAGAAATTTCTGTTACCAATATTGCACGGTTAAACCAGGAATATTTCAGAGCAAGCCTTGCTGCAGATAAATAATTTATTCTCCAAGCGATTTTAAAAAATCAAGCTGGTGTGTATCTAAATTTTGTTTGCCTTTTTCATAGTCAGACATTGCTTCCCGCATCAGGTCGTGAATAGTTATTACTCCAACAAAATTGTTGGCATCAAATACAGGTATATATCTTGCTTTTGAGTTGTTGATGAGCAGCATCAGTTTACTTGTCGAATCTTCGGGCGCTGCATTGGCAAGATTAGCAGTCATTATTTCACCAACTTTAGTATTCGCAGATTGTTTTCCTTCAAGTATTACTTTGTGTGTATAATCACGTTCTGAAAATATACCCATGTATTTACCATCTTTGTTGAGTACAATCAAGTAGCTGATGTTTTCAGCCTTCATTAAACCGATTGCTTCCAATACAGATTTGTCAGGTTGTATAAAATTAAATTGTGTGCCTTTCTGTTGTAGTATATCTTTTGCAGTGCGCATGTTGGATGTTTTTTATTGAAGGTGCAAATTTACTTATGCAAATGCGTTTACAATTACATTTTACAAAATGTTTATGGGAAGAATCATAAATTATTTTTTTAAAAATCCATCAGCCGCATGAATCATTTCTTCAATATAAATTTTCTAACAACAAAATATATACTTCGGTATTGATTACGATTTAAAAATGCACCACCGGCTTTTTTGAAAAAAATAATACCGGCAGCAGTTATCATTTCACTACTGCCGGGAAAAATCAACCGGTTACCAGTTACTAAACCTCAACCCAATTGCATAAGGATTTTGTTTTACATCGTTGCCAAACATTGATTTGATACTATAACTTCCATAAATGCGCACTGGTCCAAAACCAAGTTCTGCTATGTAAGCAATTTTCCAGGAAGCAAGATCAAAATCATCGTGGTCTTTTACTTTACCCCTCTCATCACTCACTTGTTTTGTGTGAGCTCCTATCCGGTAGCCTGCACTGATGCCCGCACTAATATTAAATCCATTTGGCCTGTGTGGTGCTGTATTAATATTGAGCATCACAGGAATGGTTGCATAACTTACAAACAATTTATTTTTTGAAAAATTAATTGTGTCCTGGAAAATATAAGCTGCGTTTTTACTATTAAAAGAAATATCATTTTTATATCTGAAATTATACATCTCTAAACCCAATCCATATTTCAGGTTAATTACATGGCTTGCAATATTCAACCGCTGCATAAACAACCACAGATTTACATTGGATGATTTTCCAACTTTTAATTTCAAATCATCTTTTTGCAAACCATCATGTACAAATGAACTCACTGATGGAAGGCTGTAATCTGTTTTATCATTATAGTTGGCAAAGCCAAGGTCAAAAACAAGGAAGTTAGTACTTAAATTGGTTCGCATACTTCGCCTGTCATCATAATATTTTTTACCATGAATATTGATGATGGTATAGTTTTCCCTCCGTGGTGGAATGCTATCATTGAATGTATTTTTTTCTTTCCCATTCCTGATGATCAGAAAGTTGCCCACTTTTACAGTGTCTGTTTTATTACCAGTTATTATAGTATCAGATTGTGCATTGGTAATTATAGATGACAGTATTATTGTTGCTGATAATAATATCCTTTTCATTTGTTTTGTTTTCTATATTGTTTATTGATTTGTTTCTATTTCAAATCCGGCAACCTGCAGCTTGCCATCTCTGTCTGTAATATTTTTTTTATTGCCAAACATACGTCCGGCCTTCTTAAAAAAGCCCTTTACTTTATTTTTATTAAGATCAAACATCGCTATTCTTAAAGAACGGTCTTCATCATTGGTATTGATCTCTTTATAAGCTACAGGGTAAACTGTATAACTATTATTATCTGTTTGTACATTTTTCAAACTGGTTTGCAAAGAAGCTACATTGTTTTTGTTTTGCTGGGTTACTAAATGCCCGTCTGCTATTTTATCTAATGGAGAAGGTGGTTCTTTTTGATTCAATGTAACTACCTCCTGTTCCGGTTGTTGTTGCACCTTTATAGTTTCGGGCCTGTTGGTATTATTAACAATAGTTGTTTGATTAATATCTTTTTTCTGTTTTTCAATTTTAATGAAAATTTTTTGTTGTTCTGTCTTTACTTCATTTTGTTTTTCCTGTTGTGCTAATACATGTTTTTCTTCTGCAATAGTTTGATGTAAACTATCAGCAGGTGCTGTTGTTTTGGTTGTATTATCAGGTTGTTGTAAAGTCTGATGATTTGCAGTAACAGGTATTGTAATGGAAGAATTTTTCCATAACCATATACCGGTTGCGCAAATACCTGTCACAATTGCAGCAGCCATCCATTGCCAGGATTTAAAATATACTGTTCTTCTTTTTTCGGTTCGATATAAGTTTTCCTTATTGCCGTAACTGATTTTTTCAGGAGTAAGCACTGTATTCTTTAAAGTGGTAAATGATTCCTGCAATTCCGGATGTTGCAGTATGTATTTTTCTACCTCTGCTCTTTTATCAACGCTTAATTCATTATCAATATATAAAAGAAAAAACTCTTCATAATTGGCCTCACAAATGTTATTACCTTCTGTGCGTAATATTGTCTCTTTATCAGTAAAGCTTATTTTTTCAGGTTGCACTTTTGTCTGCTGCAGCATTTGAAACTCTATTGACAGATCAGGGTTTTCTTCAATGAAATTTTCAACGGAAAGCCTGCCAGCAGCATCCAGTTCATTGTCTATAAACAGCAGGAAAAATTCTTCGTAATTATTTCTGTTAATAGTTTTCATCTTACATCACATTTTCAGGTTTAACCAAATAATTTCTGAGATTGAGCCTTGCTCTGTGCAGATATACTTTAACCTGGCTTTCATTCAATCCTGTTATCTGTCCAATTTCTTGATAACTATATCCTTCATAATCTTTCAGCAATACCAGACTTTTTTGCATTTCATTCAAAGTGTTCAAAGCGTCCTGCAGGTTTTTTTTCAGGTTGGATGCAGGTTGCTCAACAGTACTTATTTCTGCCATAAACCCATCTTTTAGTGTAACTCTTTTTACTTTCCTGATATGGTCAATCATTTGATGATATGCCACAGTAAAAAGAAAAGATTTTGATTTCTCTGTAAGTATAGTTTCTCGGTTACGCCATAACTTTTCAAATGCTGTCTGCACTATATCTCTCGCATCCTCTTCGTGTTTTAAATTTTTTACAATAAAGCGAAATACATTATCAGCATATAAGCTCACACAGTCATTATATTCCCGTTCTGTCATAAATGCCCTTTAATCAGCTGTAAATTTAGTTTCGAAACCAAGTTTTAAGTAAAACGATTGTCAGGTTTAAATGTTACACTTTAATCAACTTTCCTGATTTTATTATTTTCGCGCCATGCATTTGATTGAAGTGAATAACGCATCCACCGCGAAAGATTTTATAAAGGTGAATGTATTGATGAATAAAAATAATCCACAATACATCCGGCCGATGGATAGTGAAGTGAATGATGTTTTTGATCCTGCAAAAAATAAAGCTTTCAAATACGGAGAAGCAAAGAGATGGATATTAAAAGATGATGGCAATAACCTGGTTGGCCGCATTGCTGCTTTTACCAATTCAAAATATGTCAATAAAGGCACTGATTATTTAACCGGATGTTTTGGCTTCTTTGATTGCGTTGATAATGACTCGGCTGCGAAAATTTTATTGAATGCAGCACAGGAATGGTTGAAGTCAAAAGGTATGGAAGCAATGGATGGGCCTGTCAATTTTGGTGACAGAGATAAATGGTGGGGACTGATGGTGGAAGGTTTTGAAAATGCACCTATTTATGGAATGGCATATAACCCGCCTTATTATGAAAAGTTGCTGGAAAATTATGGTTGTAAAAATTATTACAACCAATATTATTATGCAATGGGTGTAAAAGACAAACTACCCGACAGGTTCCCGGAACGCCATGCAAAATTCAAATCGAAGCCCGGCTATGCAGCACGGCATATCAAAATAAAGAACCTTGAAAAACATGCTGAAGAATTTGCAATTGTTTATAATGCTGCATGGGCACAACATGGAGAAGCCAAAGAAATTACTGCTAAGGAAGTAATGAAACTGTTTAATAAAATGAAAGCAGTGATGGATGAAAGGCTGATATGGTTTGCTTATTATAAAGAAGAACCCATCGCCATGTGGATTAATATCCCCGACCTGAATGAATATTTCAAACACTTCAATGGAAAGCTTGGGTTGATTGAAAAACTGCGTTTATTATGGATGAAAAAAAATCATGCATGCAGGATATTTACCGGTGTTGCATTTGGCATTGTTCCTAAATTCCAGGCTTTGGGAATTGATTCTTTTATGATTTATGAAGCCTCATTATTGATACAACCTGCAGGGTGGTATGACAGGTATGAAATGGGTTGGTCTGGCGACTGGAACCCTAAAATGATTAATATTTATAAAAGTCTCGGTGCCACACAAAGCAGGCGGATGGTCACTTACAGGTATATTTTTGATGAAACAAAACATCATTTTGAAAGGCATCCTCAACTGGATTATAAACAAGGACAATAAATATTTCCTTCATACTTAATTCAATATTATTTTTGCAAAAAATATCTCTGATGACTGAAACCAAATCTTCCGCAAAGTACTGGGTGTACTTTTTAATATGGGTAGGTATATTATTCCTATTTATCCTGTTCTATCCGCAATTATTGTGGATGACTTTCCCGGGTATCTTTACCAATTTTGCATTAGCGCTTAAGCTGATGTAATCTATTGTGAAATTGTCCAATTGCTTCATCTTCATATTTATTTTTGATTGCTTATTACTGGTAGTATAATGAGATGAGCAGTTTATAAACTGCCATTTCCCAAATGGTTGATATATGCAAAAGTTCAGGGTTGAGTTTTATAAGTTTGAAGTGAAATCTATTGCACCTACATACGAAGAAGTTGCTTATGATGATACTTTTCTCGAAAAACATGAAGGAGATACTATCTGGGCTATCATCTGTGCTGAAAACCGGGAGCAGGCTTTGAAAAAAGCAAAAAAATTTTCAAACAATCTGAAGTCTGGTGTTGAAGCTTAATGGGGCGGCAACCTGTAACCTCTTAAAAAATCTTCAATATTCATTTTCTTTTTTCCCTGCAATTGTATTTCTGTGCAATGAATAAATCCATTAATGCAGGCAAATTTTAAAAATGTTTTTCCATCGCTATGGACACTGCCGGTTGTAAAATTGTGTGTTTGCAACTCTTTTTTGCAAGAAAAAATTTTAAGCACCTTATCATCTAAAAAACAAAATGCTGTAGGATATGGTGAAAGACCTCGAATGAGGTTAAAAATATTTTCAACACTGCTATTCCAGTTAATTTTGCAATCTTCAGTATGAATTTTAGGTGCTGTCTGGATGATAGTATGTTGAGGTTGTGGCTTTGATTCAATTGTTCCATCCACAATTTTTACCAATGTTTCAACAATGAGTTTTGCCCCTAAAGTCTTTAACGCATCATGCAACTCTCCTGCTGTTTCATTTTCACTGATAGGAATTTTTTGTTGCAATAAAATATTGCCGGTATCAATTTCATGTTGCAGTTTAAATGTTGTTATCCCGGTTTCCTTTTCTCCATTCATGATAGCCCTGTTAATGGGAGCAGCGCCCCTGTAATCAGGAAGTAAGGATGCATGGACATTGATGGTTCCCATTGGCGGCATATTCCAAACGATTTCCGGCAACATCCGGAATGCCACCACTACCTGTACATCTGCATGTAATGATTTTAATTGTTCAATAAAATTTTCATTCTTTAATTTTTCAGGTTGAAGGACAAGCAATTTTTTTTCAACCGCATATTTTTTTACAGCACTTTGTTGCAGTTGCATTCCCCTGCCGGCAGGTTTATCCGGCGCAGTTATAACACCCACAATGTTGCAACCTGCATTTACCAAAGCATCTAATGATGATACGGCAAACTCAGGCGTACCCATAAAAACGACTCGCAAATCTTTTATTGAACTCATGCGTGCAAAGTAATAAACCCCGTGGATTATTAATCACGGGGTTTATTTATTCAAAAATTAAAACTATTTACCTGCCACCCGGTGGGCAATATTCTTTTAAAAATGTAGTGTATAAATTTCTCAGGTGCCTTGTAGTGCCTTCACCTTCATTGATAGCATGTGTCCTGTTTGGGTAAGGCATGAACTGGAAAATCTTGTTGTATTTAATCAGTTCATTAATCATCATTTCAGCATTGGCATAGTGCACATTATCATCACCGGTGCCATGAATAATTAATAAATGGCCTTGTAAATTTTTTGCATAAGTAATGGGTGAACCTGCGATATAATCTGCTTTGTTTTCCTGTGGCAGGCCCATATATCTTTCCTGGTAAATATCATCATAAGTCTGTATGTTGTCAACTGCTGCAATTGAAATCCCTGTTTTATAAATTTCAGGATACTGCATCATGCAGTTTAGAGTTGCAGAACCACCACCACTCCATCCCCAAACAGCCACCCGGCTGGTATCAACAAAAGGCCATTGCAATATTTTTTTTGCAGCCATTGCCTGGTCATGGATATTAATGCGGCCAACATTTCTGTAAATAGCTTTGCGCCATGCAGCGCCTTTTGGTGCAGGTGTGCCCCGACCATCAACACTCATATAGATATAACCATCCTTTGCCATATTACCATTGTAGAGAAAATTATAGCTGGCGCCAAATTCATCTTTTACGGTTTGTGATGCAGGCTCTGTATAAACATAAAAGACAACCGGGTATTTTTTTGTTGAATCAAAATTTTCAGGCTTAACCATCCAGCCATCCATTGTGATGCCATCATCTGTTGTTACCTGGAACATTTCAGTATGTGGCAACCTGAAACCACCTGCATTTTCATCTGGCGCTTTTATAACTGTATGTTGTGGAAGGCTTACCCAGTCTTCAACAGGTGGTGTATTGATATTGGAAAATGAATGTGATGCATACATGCCATTGGTTGAAAGGTCATAGTCATGCGTTCCGTTTTCATTGGCAGGCGATAATCTTTCTGCATTTGAATTGCCATCCATTTTCACCCGGTACAAATATGCCTGTGTTGCATTATCAGGCGAAGCCATAAAATATACATAACCACTTTTATCATCATAACCTTTTAGTGTGATGATATCATAATTGCCTTTTGTAAGCAATGTTTCTTTTTTACCATCGCGGTTGATGATATAAATATGTCTCCATCCATCTTTTTCACTCACCCATAAAAATTCACTACCGCCTTTTATCCATTCCCAATGATTGCTGAACCTTTCATCGCTCCAGGCATTTTTATTATCCACCCATGCTTTATCACTTTCAGTATAAATTTCATTGGTGGCGCCTGTTGCAGCATTACAATACATAATCTTTATATCATTTTGTTTGCGATTGAATTGTTCTATGATGAGCTGTGATGAATTGGCTGCCCACTCCATGCGTGGTATATAATGTTGTTGCGGATCACCAGGGACATTCATCTTTGTTGATTTGCCTGTTGCAAGATTAACCACATACACATAACATGGTGATGGATCAACACCTGCAACAGGATATTCAACAGGAATTATTTTTGAATACACAGAATCAGTATTATTAATCATATAAAAGTCGGGGATTTTTGTTGCGTCTATTTTCCAATATGCAATACTCTTTCCATCGGGGCTCCAGCGAAAGCCATCACGACAGTCAAATTCTTCTTCATACACCCAGTCAAATGTGCCATTAATCATCCTGTTCGTACCATCTTTTGTAAGCTGCCTGATAGAATGATTGGCAAGGTCTTCTACATATAAATTATGTTTGCTTACATAAGCCACGTTTTTACCATCAGGTGAAAACTTTGCATACATCAAAGATGATTCAGGTAATGATTTCCCAATTTGTCGGAGTGAATTATCAGTTGTATTCAACACCCAATAATCTCCCCTTGTATCATACCGCCATACTTTTTTGCTGTTAGTATAAATAAGTACTTTTTTACCATCTTCAGAGAAAAAAAAGTTGCGGACTTTTAATGGATGTGATGAATCTTTTGGTGTTAATTGTTGTGTTGTTGCAACTACAGTTTGGGTAAAATTGGGCATTTGCACTTTTACAATTCCATCTTCACTATTTTCATAATAACTGTTGCCATCAGTTGACCAATGCAGGCCTTGTGGTGGTTGTGCCTGAACGTGCAGGATAAATGTTGAACAAAGAATTGCTAAGAGAAAATTAATAACTGATTTCATGTGTGTGATTTTTTCTTTATCAATTACCATAAGAAATTCGCCATAATATTTCTAATCATTTTATTAAATAAAATTTTTGTATTAATGGCTCATTTTATGTGTATGCTTTTTGATTTTATTATTGGCATGACCTGTACAATTCAGGCAAGTTTTTTAATCGTTAAGTTTTTACAACGATAATGATTGAAGTGAATTTGTTCAGGTACACGGCCAATTAAAATAAACAGTTTATTGCCGTGAAAGTAAAACTTCTGTTGATAGCATGATAACCATTTATCAAAAACAGGTTTGTTTAGCAATAAACCAAAAAATAAAAAGCCGCCCTGTAATCAAAGCGGCATTTTCTAAAAAATAAATTCAATTTTATTTTCTTCCGGCAAAGCGACTGAGTAACCTTAATATTTCAATATACAGCCATACAATTGTTACCAGCAAACCAAAAGCGCCATACCATTCCATGAATTTTGGAGCGCCCATCGCTGATCCTTTTTCTATCATATCAAAATCAATGATCAGGTTCAATGCTGCAATAGCAACAATGAAAAGAGAAAGGCCAATACCCAATGCAGAACTATCGTACATGAACGGGATATTGATATGGAAAAAACTCAATACCAAAGTGATTAAATAAAAGATAGCAATACCTGCAGTTGCAGTAAAAATGATTGATTTAAATTTTTCTGTGGCTTTAATGATCCTGAAGCTGTATAAAAGGAACATTGCTATTGCCACACCAAAAGTTAAGCCCACTGCCTGAATAACAAGGTTTGGATAATTATCTGCAAATGCATCATTTAAGACTGCAGAAAATGCACCCAACAGGAAACCTTCGAGAATGCCATAAGCAGGAGATAAATATGGAGCCATCGTAGGTTTAAATCCAATGACAAGAGCAGTTATTAGACCCCCTATCAGTCCAACCCACATGAGTATTGTCATTGTCTGTTGTTGGTTGTTATAGTATAAATACCAGGTGTAAGCAGCTCCTGCTAACACCATGAACATTAAAAAACCGAATTTACCCAGAGTGCCGCGAACCGTCATAGTGCCGGCGTTCTGCTGATCGAGTGATTGGTTAAAAATCTTTTGAGTTAAGGTTGGATTACTTGATTCAAAAAGTGCCATAATTATTTACAATTTTAAAGCGTGAAGATAAAAGTTTTTTTATAGTTGTTTCGTTAATTTCTCTGGTATAAATAAAGAGGTGAAACAGCTTCTTTTTTCAAAAATTTTTGCTCGGGTTTTTGTGATTTTGGGAATTTTTTCTTCTTTAAGCCTTTTTGAAACTATCTGATCAAAGCTGGTTAGGAAAATGAATCTCTTTATAACTACCTTTGCTCTCCATTATTTTTATATGGAACGAGAAGATATACTACTGAGTGATGTAGTGATAAAATTTGCAGGAGATAGTGGTGACGGGATGCAACTAACCGGAACACAGTTTACTAATAATACTGCATTATTAGGGATAGACCTGGCTACTTTTCCTGATTTCCCTGCCGAAATACGTGCCCCACAAGGCACATTACCCGGTGTCAGCGGCTATCAATTAAGATTTTCATCAGACAGGGTTTTTACACCTGGTGATACCTGTGATGTTTTGGTTGCAATGAATGCAGCCGCATTAAAAGCTAACCTGCGTGCATTAAAAAAAGGTGGAAAGATTATTGCCAATACAGAGGGTTTTGATACAAAAAATTTAAGGCTTGCAAATTATACCGATGGGATAAGTCCATTGGATAACGGTAGCCTTGATGCTTATGAAGTTATAAAAATTGATGTTACCAAACTAACCCGTGAAGCGCTGAAAGAATTCCCTGAGTTGGGGATGAAAGAAAAGGACCGCGCCAAAAATATGTTTGTGCTCGGTTTTTTGTATTGGATGTACAACAGGAATATGGATAATACTTTCACTTTCCTGAAAGAAAAGTTTGGAAAAAACAAACTTATTCTTGACTCCAACATTAAGGTGTTGCAGTCAGGTTATAATTACGGTGATACCACTGAGACTTTTACCACGAGGTATAAAGTTGAAAAAGCAAAAATGCCATCTGGCACTTACCGTAGCATCATGGGCAACCAGGCATTAACTTATGGTTTGATTGCTGCTTCACAAAAAAGTGGGTTGCCATTGTTTTTGGGTAGCTATCCTATCACCCCGGCTTCAGATATTTTGCATGAGTTAAGTAAGCATAAATCTTTTGGTGTAAAAACTTTCCAGGCCGAAGACGAAATTGCTGCAGTTACTTCTGCAATCGGCGCCAGTTATGGTGGCAGTCTTGGTGTAACAACCACTTCAGGGCCGGGTATGGCTTTAAAAAGTGAAGCGATGGGACTGGCAGTGATGTTGGAAATCCCATTGGTTGTGATTGATATACAACGTGGCGGGCCATCAACAGGTTTGCCGACAAAAACTGAACAAAGCGATTTATTGCAGGCATATTATGGAAGGAACGGAGAATGCCCGATGCCTGTCATTGCTGCCCGCACACCGAGCGATTGTTTTGATGCAGTGTTTGAAGCAGTAAGGGTTTCATTGCAACACATGACGCCTGTGATTTTTATGAGTGATGGCTATATTGCCAATGGCGCAGAGCCCTGGCTTTTTCCAAAGAGTGAAGATATCCCCGCAATCGAAGTTAAATTCAAAAAGGGGCTTGAAGAAGATGAACAAAGTTTTTTGCCTTATAAACGTGATGAAAAACTGGTTAGGCCCTGGGCTGTTCCCGGTACAGCAGGTTTGGAACATCGTATAGGAGGTCTGGAAAAACAGGATGTAACAGGTAATGTCAGTTATGACCCTGCCAACCACCAGTTGATGGTAAAAATTCGAGAAAAGAAAGTAGATAATATTGCTGATTATATTCCACTGCAACAATTGGACAGTGGCCCTGAGAAAGGAAAAGTTTTGGTATTAGGTTGGGGCAGCACTTATGGTGCAATAAAAAGTGCAGTAGGCCAGTTGCAAAAAGAAGGGCATGCAGTGAGCCATGCACATTTGAGATATTTGAGGCCATTTCCAAAAAACCTTGGTGAAATCATACATAGTTTTGATACGGTATTAATACCTGAAATCAACAATGGGCAGCTTGTAAAAATTATTCGTTCTGATTTTTTGGTTGATGCCAAAGCTTACAATAAAATAATGGGTGTGCCTATTACAAAAGGTGAACTGGTGGAAGAGATAAAGAAATACCTGTAAAGATAATTTTAACCTTACCGTATTTTCGATGGTTATGAAATAGTTTTATGCTGGTAATCTTTTTATAAACAAGTAAAGTATTTTCAATATTTTTTTTCATTGTTGTCCGATTAAAATTCTTCAAAATAGCTGAAACCCTTTGCCAGTAATGGTTCTAAGCCCCCTCGCTTTTGGAGAGGGGGTTGGGGGTGAGGTCTTAAAATGTAAAGGGTTATCTTCTTATATCGGGTAATATTTCTTGTATAAAAAAGCAATCCATCTTTTCATCTTCATATTTTAAAACAACAATGCAGCCTGGAGTTAGCCTGGTTAAAGATAAATCTGACAAGCTGCTGACGTTGCTTAACAAAGGATTAAACCGGATAGTTGTAATTTTGCCTTCTTTTATGACTTATTTTAACTGGAACGATACTAAAAACCTGTTTTCTAAATTAACACTTCGACGCTGTTGGAATGTTACTAAAGTGATGATGAGTTACCAATTGAGTAAGTTGCTGAGAAGACCAGTGCAGTGGGGGTTACCTATTTCGATTTCTTTTGAACCAACTACATCCTGTAATCTTCGTTGCCCTGAATGCCCGAGTGGGATGCGTGCTTTCACCCGGCCCACCGGCATGCTGAAAAAAGATTTTTTCAGGCAAACAATAGATGAGATACATAAAGAATTATTATACCTCATTTTTTATTTCCAGGGCGAACCATTTTTGAATCCTGATTTTTTAGAGATGGTAAAATATGCTCACGACAAAGGCATATACACAGCAACTTCTACCAATGCACATTTCTTAACCGATGAAAAAGCCAAACGCACAATTGAAAGTGGATTAGACAGGCTGATAATTTCCATTGACGGCACAACACAGGATGTATATAAACAATACCGTGTTGGCGGCAACCTTGAAAAAGTATTGCAGGGAGCCAGGAATATAGTGAAATGGAAAAAAGAACTAAAGAGTAAAACACCTTTTGTTTTTTTCCAGTTCCTGGTAGTAAAACCTAATGAGCACCAGATTAAAGATGTCAAAAAACTTGCTAAAGAAATGGGCGTTGACCAGGTGCGTTTTAAAACAGCACAGATTTATGATTATGAAAACGACCCGCATAATTTAATTCCAACCATTGATAAATACAGCCGTTACCGCCGTGATAAAAATGGCGTAATGCAAAGCAAGAGCGGTATGAAAAACCATTGCTGGAAACTGCAACATGCCAATGTAAT
Organism: Bacteroidota bacterium; assembly: GCA_018268035.1. GTDB lineage: Bacteria > Bacteroidota > Bacteroidia > Chitinophagales > Chitinophagaceae > Parafilimonas. Next base: position 87,128 of record JAFDXI010000102.1, read on the forward strand.
AACCTGGGATGGCGCTGTGGTGCCCTGTTGTTTTGATAAAGATGCACAACATCGTTTAGGCAACCTCAGTGAACAATCATTTAAAGAAATCTGGCACAATGAAAACTATAAACATTTCCGCAGCCAGTTGATGAAAGGCCGCAAGAATATTGATATCTGCGCCAATTGCAGTGAAGGCTTAAAAGTGTGGGAACATTAATTCATACCTCTTGCCAGTTGCAATTCAGTTACCTTTGCGCAAATTTTAAAAATGGCAAGTTTTGAAGAGCTGGGTTTGAATAAGCAGTTGCTGGCCTCAATTACAGCATTAGGTTTTGAAACACCTACAACAATACAGGAAAAAGCAATCCCGGTTTTATTAAGTGGTACCAAAGATTTTATTGGATTGGCACAGACAGGCACCGGCAAAACAGCAGCATTTGGTTTGCCCCTGTTACAACTCGTATCAGCAACAGATAAATTTCCTCAGGCATTAATTGTTTGTCCTACCAGAGAGCTTTGCATCCAGATAGCAAATGATATTGCTTCATTCAAAAAAAATACAAAAGGCATGCAGGTGGTGGCCGTATATGGTGGCGCCAGTATTGGTATGCAGATAAAAGATATTAAGAAAGGTGTGCAGTTGGTGGTGGCTACACCGGGGCGTTTAATTGATTTGATAGAAAGAAAAGCCATTAACCTCAACCAGATAAAATATGTGGTGTTGGATGAAGCAGATGAAATGCTGAATATGGGTTTCCAGGATGATATTGAATTTATTTTACAAAATACACCACACCGCGAATCCACCTGGCTGTTCAGTGCAACTATGCCACCGGAGATACGCAAAGTGAGCCGCCGTTACATGAATGAACCTGTTGAAGTAACAGTGGGCAAAGCCAATACCGGTAATAAAAATATAGACCATCAATATTTTGTTACATCAGCACATCAACGGTATGAAGCATTGAAACGGCTGATAGATTTTAACCCCGGTATTTATGGATTGATATTTACCCGCACCAAAGCAGATGCGCAGGCAATAGCAGAAAAACTTACACGTGAAGGTTATGATATTGATGCATTGCATGGCGATCTTACACAGGCACAACGTGATAAAGTGATGGGCCAGTTCCGTGATAAAAGCCTGCAACTGTTGATAGCAACTGATGTGGCTGCACGTGGAATAGATGTGCAGGGTGTAACACATGTTATCAATTATGAGTTGCCCGATGATGTGGAAGTCTATACGCACCGCAGCGGCAGGACAGGCCGTGCCGGCAATACAGGTATCAGCATGAGCATTGTGCATACACGTGAGATGTACCGACTGAAACAGATAGAACGTATGGTGCAACAACCTTTCCGCCGCATTGAAATCCCTTCGGGAAAAGATGTTTGCCGCAAACAGTTTTTCTTTTTTATGGATAAACTATTACAGGCTGATATTTCACATGGAGATTACGGAACTTATCTTCCGGTTTTGGCCGAAAAATTTGCTGATATCAGCAAAGAAGAAGTGTTGAAAAGAGTAGCAGCATTAGAGTTTGACCGTTTCTTAAAATATTATGAGAATGCAGAAGATTTGAATGCAAGACAGGCAAAAGAAATGATTGGGAAAAAAGGCCAGCGTGATAATGAAAAGAAAGAAGTGCATGATAAAGGCCGCAGATACAGGGAAGAAAATTATGGTAATGGAAATTATACCAGGTTGTTTGTCAACCTCGGGACAAAAGATGGCTTTTATAAAGCAAGTTTTTTGCAGTTCATCCTTGATATGAGCGATCTGAGGAAAGATGTTTTGGGAAAAATTGATATGCGTGAAATGAATAGCTGGATAGAAGTGGAGGGAAAAGCAGCAAAGCAAATGATGCGTTCATTAGATGGTAAAAATTATAAAGGCAGGCGGATAAGGATGAATGAAGCTAACAGCAGATAGTGCATTGTCAGGATACGGTAGGAACAATTTTATATGCCTCGATTTTTGAAAAGTATTACCTATTGAAATGAGCAACATTGATGCATGAAATAAAGAATATCAAGGCAGGATGAAATCATAGTCAAAGTTATTTGAATGATTACCGAGAAATTGAATCAATAAAATAATTTGTTTACTATTAGTAGCAGAACTTAATTTGATTTTCTATTTTTTGTTCTGGACCATATTTATAAAATTGGCTACTTCTGAAAGCAAGATCAGCGTAAACAACATTGAAACCAGAAACTGCAAATTAGATTATCAAATTTTGATAATTTATATTTTTTTGAAGCGGATAATACATTTGGGCAATTGCTTTATTATTTGATATTTAGATTTATAATTGTGTTCTAATTATATCACTATTTAATTGTGGTATTGAAAATGATGCAAAAAAATATTTTGCTTATTAGCGGCAATTATTTTCCCGAACCTACAGGTATTGGGAAATATAATAATGAAATGATGATATGGTTGGCCGATAATGGTTTTAATTGTACTGTTATAGCACCCTATCCTTATTACCCCTATTGGAAAGTACAACCACCTTACATCGGAAAAAACAAATGGTTTTTAAAAGAACAGTTTACTACTGTTGCAGGAAATCAAATAACGATATATCGTTGCCCTCATTATGTACCGGCCAACCCAACAGGGAAAAAAAGGGTAATGCTCGATTTATCATATTTTACAACAGTCTGCTTAAAATTAATTGCATTGAGCAGGAAAAAATTTGATTATGTAATGAGTGTATCGCCTCCTTTATTTGCTGGTATTGCAGGTGCTTTATATAAAAAAACTCACAAAGCAAAACTAATTTATCATGTGCAGGACCTGCAGGTAGATGTTGCTGCCAACCTAAAAATGATCAAATCAAAAAAAGCAATTAAACTGCTTTTTAAAATTGAAAAATATATCCTGAATTCAGCAGATGTTATTTCAACAATCTCAACGGAAATGGCAAAAAAACTGGAAACTAAATCCAATAAGCCCGTTTATCTTTTTCCAAATTGGGTAGATACAAATGCCTTGCATCCTGTTGCAGATAAAGCACCATTAAAAATACAATATGGTATTGATGCCAACAGACCCATTGTTCTTTATTCAGGTTCAATTGGAGAAAAGCAGGGTATAGATATGATTTTAAATATTGCAGAAAAATTTTTGCAAGAAGAAAAGCTAAATGCAAAGTTTGTCATTTGTAGTTCAGGACCTTATAAAGATGTTTTGGAGAAAAAAGCTACCGAAAGAAAAATAGATAATCTTCTGTTTATGCCTTTAAAACCTTATGAAGAACTAAACCAGTTGCTAAATATGGCAGATATACATCTCATTATTCAAAAAGCAGATGTAGCAGGCAATTTAATGCCCTCAAAGCTTAATTCCATATTATCTGTAGGTGGGCTTTGCATAGTTACAGCTAATCCGGGTACTGAGTTGTACGCTACAATTTCTAACAATGAGATAGGCCTTGTTTGTCCGGCTGAAGATAGTGCAGCTCTCTTTAATACAATCAGTGATGCTCTAACAGGAAATTATAATCATGTATGTTTAAATGCCAGGAAATTTGCAGAAAAATTTATTTCAGTTAATCAGATCATGGAAGGTTTTGTAAATAATGCACTGCAGTAAAAAAAGGATAGAAGATTTAAAAGATGTGAAGATGTAAATTTCTAATAAGCGTTTTCCTCACCTTTAATAATATTGTAAAAGGTCATGAACATGATCTTTATATCTAACAGCAGGCTCCAGTTTTCCATATACCAAATGTCATGATCAACGCGGCTTTTTAGTAATTCAATATTCCTGATTTCACCTCTGAAACCTTTCACCTGTGCCCAACCTGTTAATCCTGGTTTAAGATAGAGTCTCACCATGTAATGATTTACCTGGCTGCTGTATTGTTCTGTATGATGCAGCATGTGAGGCCTTGGGCCAACAATGCTCATATCACCCATGAATACATTAAGAAACTGAGGAAATTCATCTAAGCTGGTTTTTCTCAAAAATGCTCCAATGCGGGTTACCCTTGCATCATTTTTAGTTGCCTGAATAAGGTCTGAGACATCATTGGAGTACATACTCCTAAACTTCAAACAAGTAAAATTATCATTGTCCCTACCCGACCGCAACTGCCTGAAAAATACTGGCCCTTTGCTCTCTAATTTGATTAATAAACTTACTATTGGGATAAGCCATGAAAGGATGAAAATTATTACCAGGCTGCTGGCAGCAATATCAAAACTTCTTTTAATAAATTGTTTATGCAATCTTTTCAGTGGCTCCCTATACCGCTTTAATACTGGTAAACCACCGATATAATGTACGTGGTAAAAACCTGATTTAAGATTTTGTTGTGGAGAAATAAAATTTACCCTGATACAATGTTTTTCAGCTTCTTCAGCTAAAACAGCTATTTCAGTTTCTCTTTCTTTAGGAACTGAAATATAAAATTCATTAATATGATTTTTTCTGGCAAAATCAATATAGCCTGATAAAGTGTGCAAAGGGGTATTTTTATTTGAGATATTTTTGTTATCGAAATGTTCTATAAAATGATTGTTCTTACTTTTCAGTTTTTCTGCAAGTTTATTGGCGTTATCGTCAAAACCAACTATTGCAATCCTGCGCCTTTTTTTAAATATTGTATGCAGTAATATTGATATCGGTTTGGAGAAAAGATGTGTAAGTAACATCAGGATAGTCCATGAAACAAAACAAATGCTGAGTACCCTGGTGGTTATATCAAAAAAAACATAGCCAACTACAAACATCATATATACAACGCTGGAAAATACTATCAGCGTTCTTTTTCTGCCAATAAAAAGTCTTTCATCATTTCTGCGTAAAAACCTGTGAATATTGTGTAATGAAGCAAACAGGAAAAACCCGTTAGCTAGAAAAGCTGTAATATTAATTATAAAAACCAATAATGGCTTATGCCAGGTCAGCATCAGCAATGCTGCAAAAAAGATATTTATGAAAGCTATTTTATATACTGTCAATCTTTGAAACATAAACTCAGCGATCTTGTGTTTTCTCAAAAAGGATACATCCTTTTCAGGCAGTTAATTACAAATATAAACGTTGTATATTACAACTCTGCATACAGGTTACACTATTAGAAACGAATAAGTGTATAAATCGTTCCTTATTATATCAAAAAACCAGGCAAACTTTTTTTTACGAGGTATAATGATCCCACACTAAATCAATATCCATAATAGAATTTTGGCTTGTGTGTGAATAATTTATAAGAGAATTTAATTACCAGAGAGTAGTAACCATCCTTCTTATAAGGGTTACCTCTATAGCCATTCGCCTTTACATAAGGCGAATTGGGTATTTCATTAGCCCGATACGACATTTCAACTGCAACAGGCCCTCTTGAGGCTAATAATGAGGCAGAATCGGGATACTCATGTTTGCTGACATCATCTAAATAATCTGTGAATAATTTTCTTACACACAACTCGGCGCTCAACATCATCAGCCCATCTTCCCTAAAAGAATATTTTAAGCCAATACCATAAGGTATTGACATGCCCCACAATGAATAAGGAGTCTTTTGTCCTTCAGTACCTAAAGGTTGTAAATATATTTTCTTACCTGTTGTGTCATAAGCATAAGGGTTAAAATGATAAACACCAACACCAACAAAAATGTATGGAGTTATATTCTGTGGGTTTTTATCTGCAAAGCTGTTGTCATATTCTGTGATATCATATAAATCATATTGTGCATTTACTTCAAGTGCATAAATTGAAGTATGAAAACTCAGATTTCGATAAAACCATTTTGGACCGTTTTTAGAATCAGATGCTCTGACATTACCTGCCATTACAGAGGCATTAAATGCAACATGTGGTGTGCGCTGGTAGGTCATCCCAATACTGCCACAAACCTGCATACCCCTGGTCGAAAATCTTTTATCCAATAAGTCACCGGTATAATTAATAGGGCCAACTCCGGCATTGACAAACCACTCTTTTACCTGGTAGCCATTCTCGTGAAGCTGGGAATAGCAAAGCTCACAGGACAGCAGGGAAAAAACTGAAATAATTAATAATTGTTTCAAGCTTCAGTGAGTTAGTTGGCTTAATTAATACAAATAAAATTCTTGTTTATTACAAATTAATATCGGTTATGTCACGCTCATCTGCATTTTTTGTAGTCTTTGCTTCTTTCCATTTTTTTACCCCATATCCCACTCCTGCTGCTACCAATACCCATGTGCCTGGATCAAGTGGTATCTTATCCGGATCATCACCAGGATCACCTGAATCATCAGGTTGTGCAAATAATGCCATTGAGCTTAATGTACAACTTAAAGCAAGAAGGAAAATCCACAACACATTTCTTTTAAAAAATTTCCTCATATTCAATCTATTTTTTTATAGAGTATGAAAAAAAGCAAACAGAATTACTTAACGAAAATAGCTATTATTTAGTATATCATAAAAGTACAGTTCTGCCTGATGATTGATAATATTTCTATTGATATTTATCCTTTACAAATTTAATTTGTTCAAGTTTGCCAAATGGCGTTTCGGAAGTTAATATATATATACCTGATGCAATATGCTTGAAATGAATTTCAACTTCTGATTTTTCAGGTTTTTGTGTTAATACCAATTTTCCATTCACATCATAAATTTTTAATACTGCATCCTTGTCAATATTTTGAACATGCAGGATATCCTGAACCGGGTTAGGAAAAACTATCAATTCTTTTTTATCAAGCCTCGCTGTTGTTGAAATTTCTCCTTTTTGTGTTGTATCAATAATTTTTGAAACAGGCACAGGTATGGTTTGAAGTAACTTGTTGCAAACAATCATGAAACGGCCACGGTAACTGTTGGTATCACTGTTTGGAGTAAAATTATATAGCAGTGTATCTTCCTGGTTAATTTTTGTTTTTGTGCCTAGATAATTATCAACCAGCCATAAGTTATCATGGATATCATAAGGTGATTTTACACCAAAAATCTTCAATGCATATTGACGGGTATTGTATAAATACAGTTTTACAAAAGCTGTATCAGTAAGCTTCGGAGCAGGCCTCGCATCAACCATAAAATAATTTGTGTCATTTTTTATGGCCATGTTCTCACCTTCATTCCAGAGTTTTGGAGCATCATACACATCCCTTGTTTTTGCGAATTGTTTACCCACTGCAATCGCAACTGCATCAACAACAGCCATACTATCAGAAACACTTTGCAGATAAATATATAGTGCAGATCTTTTGTTTATAGTATCTTTTTGTACAAAAGAATTTGGACCGCTGACATTAAACTGGTTATCTCCTTTATCACTCTGTAAAAATGTGGCAGAAGGATTTGTAGAGGCTCCATCCGTCATCATCATAAAAGCCTGGCCACTTTGTACAAATGGCTGTTCAGTGCCTGTATAAACTCCACTTCCTGTTGCAAGCCAGTTGTTCAGTGCAACACTGTAAGTTATATATGCACCCACTCCATAATTTCCAGTAAGGCCCGGATCAAAGAAATAAAATGTATTGGTGTTGAGACCAGAGTAAATACCTGCCCTTGTAAATTTTACCGGTGCAGGAAAGGGATTTCCAATTAACACAAATTGATCTGCCGCAGCAGTAGTATTAAAAGTTTCAGTAGCTGCATTCTGTGCAATTAATCCATTCTCATGCAAAATACCTTTTGATCGTAAAGTGGTTTTGTTGGGTGAGTTAATATTTGTCATGCATATAGTTCTATCACCTCTTACAAAAAGACAATAGGCCGGGTAATCACAAATATTCGTATATAACGTCCCTTGCCCTGATGGTAAAGGCGCCCAGGCATTATCCTGGTAAACTTCAATTGATGTTTTATAATTATTATTATGCCAGTCATAACCAATACTTGCATTATTATCATAAGTTATAGCAGTGCCATAACCAGGTGTGCCAATATTTACAGGGCAGCTATTCGGCGTTGCATCAATATTTCCTTCCTGCCAGGCAGCATTGATACTCTGATTTGAACTACTGAATGGGACTGATATTAAACGCCAGGCCCGCTTTGCATAAAAGTACCTTTCAAACCGTACTGTATCGGGAATTGAACCATACGACTCAGCGAGATATGCATCTCCATAATCATCTGATCGTAATGTGAGTTTGCTTTTAGAAAATAGTGTGGCTCCAGCATCAACTCTTAATAATCCTCTCGTCTTTCCAAAATAATCTGATACAGGAATTTGTTTTGTTCCATCACTTGCTGTTATATTTAATGAATCCCCCAATGTTACCTGGGCATTGGAAAGCAGGATTAATGTATCAAGATAATTTTTCACGCTATCAGGTGGAGATACAGAAAAATTATTGGCAGTGAATTTCAGATTTGTTGCTGTTGCATTGCTCCCAAATATCAAGCCTGATTTGCGAGAGCCTGTTAAAGTACCATCGCCTGTGATCGAAGTATTTTCTGTCAGGGTAAAATCATTCAACACTAATTGATTTCCTGCGCCGTTTGTGAGTATCCCATTGATGGTTACATCACCATTCATTGCCTTATTGCTGCCACCGCTTATTGTAACATTTGAGTAATCGGTTCTTGCTGAAAAAACCTGGTCTGTACTCCTGGTATATACAATTGTTGAACCTGTTGCCAAAGAAATATTTGTTATGTTGGAATGAATTGCGGAGTTATTTGAGAAAGTTGCGGTAAACCCACAAAATCCCTGGTCATTCCCGGTTTTAAAGACAGCATTATTTTCAATTACAACTTTTCCATTACCTGAAGGACAGGTGATAGAATTATCATTTATATAAAAAAGGCCTCCTGATTTAACTGTAAAACTACCATTGCTATTTAATGTAATGTTGCCACTTGAATTGCCAACATTTGAACCGGTAACTTCTAGATCCTGGTAGCTCTTGTTTCGAATGGTTTGAGGTGTTGAGTTGGTATTGGCAAATTCTACTACACCACCTGTAATAGTAAATATTCCTTTCATATCAGGCTTGGTACCTGTACCTCTTAAAATAAATCTGCCTCCATCCTGGGTGAGATTTGTACCGTCCTGACCAAAAGTATGGCCGCCATCATCCACTTTAGTTGTTGCCCCGGTTATGTAAACAGTACCATTAATCGCAGGGCATCCGCTGCCAACAGTTTTTATTCCACCATTGGAGAGTTTTAAATTACCATAACTGAAATTTGGTCCGTTACCTGTTGGATAAATTGTCTGATTCAGAGAAGCGCCGTTATATTCAACAGTACTTGTTGCATTAAGTGAAATGACAGAAAAATTTTTTGGGAAATTACTTCCATCCTGACCGCCTTTATCACCACCTAATTTTAATGAGGCAGAGCTATTTAACATGAGGCTCCCACCGTTAGTATACCTGTTTAAACTGTCTGTGGTCAGATCTAAAATGGATGTATTGTTGATGGTGATATCACCGGAATAAATTCGAATTTTTTTTAGCGAAGCAGCAGAAAGAATTACTTCAGGTGAGTTTGAAATGCCCACTTGCAGACTGGGGAAATAAATCTGCGATCCAGCATTGTTGGTTATGGTTTGTAAACCAGTTGCCCGATCGAAAATAAAAACGTTGGGTAAAGTGTAGTTGGATGAAGATCCAACACGCACATTCCAAACATAATTCCCAAGTGTGAGATCACCCCGAAAAATTACCTTGCCTGTACTGTTAGCACGCACACCCAATAACCCTTTACCTGCAATGCCGACTGAGTCGTATTTGCTTAGACCGTTAAAGGTAACATTGCCTTCAAAGGTAGTTATCGCATCATCTTCAGTTCCGATAAAAACTTTTCGGCTGCAAGAATTGTCTGAGGTTCCAGCTGTTGAAGTTGTTGTCGTACCTTTTACTGTAAAATTTGAAGAATTTACTACATAAGTAGTTGTAGTGGCCCCCAACAATAAACCGCGAGTCGCAGTAGTGTTAAGACCTATATTTCCATTTACTGTAAAATTACCTTTATTTACAATGTTGTTTTGAGCAATCGCTACGGCAGCATTACAAGTACTTGAAAAATCATTACAACTTACAGTTGCATTTGCATCTATCAACATTTGCAACGTAGATCCAAACGACCCATTGGAATTGTTGATAATAGTTATATAATCTGCAACAGTAAATGAAAGATTAGGGTTAATAGCAAATTGAAATACCCCAATAACTGAACTTGCGAAAGTTATTTTCAATGATTTGATTGAAGTATTTGCAGTGACATAGATAAATCCAACATAGTTAACAGAGATAACAGCAGCATCATTGGCGCCTGGTACTCCAGTATCCCAATTTGATGAAGAATTGAAAGTTATTCCATCGCCGCCACCTGTCCAGGTTTTTGTTGCACCATTAGTTTTTTCAACACTGATAAAAATAACTGTTGTAAGAAACAGGAAAATTTGAAGTGATTTTTTCATAAAGGGCGATTTTAGGTAAGGTTATAAATTTGGTCTGCTATTTAAAATTTTACTTGAATTACGGAGCAAAAAATTCAAATACCGGGTTCAGAAAAACATGTATTATCCAGCTACAAAATATTTATCATCATATCCTGCTTAACAGGAAGCGCCATTGTTTGTGCCGCATGTATTTTCAGTGGAGATTGGAGTTTAGAGTTAAAAGACTAAGCTGTCCTTTAATCAATTTTGAATTGCTAACTTAATACTATTTTTCGTCTAAAAAAAGCAATATTGTATGAAAATAATTCCTGAAAAATCTTTGTGCTCCTGCTTAAAATATATGAACTCAAATCATTGATAAAAGAAAAAGGTGTATTGCGCAAAATACATTTTACAATACACCCTGAAATTGGATGAACATTACCTGTTTATCACCAGTTTGAGATCTGCTGACTGGCGGTTATCTGCATCACTAACAACCCGCACCATATACACCCCGGCAGTCCAGGCATTGCCCTGTGGTAAACTATATGAAGCTTTATTACCAGCATGCTGAACCTGCTTCACAGCAAGTTTTTCTCCTTTTGAACTATACACTATGATTTCATAATTTCCTTTTGCTACATTATCAAACAGCAGCAATGCATTTTTAGCAGAAGTTACAGGATTAGGTGAGATGCTGATTTTACCTTTTAGTATTTCGGATGTTATACCTATCGTATTTGGATCTTCCTGATTGGCAGCTTTTGAAACAGCAACAGGAATAGTTGGAAGTTGTTTGTTGAACACAATTATAAACCTGTCGCGGTAACTTATGGTATCATCTGTAGAAGCAAAATTATACAAGAGTGTATCATATAAATTAATCTCTGTCTGCGTACCAAGATATTTATCTATCAGCCACGCCCTCATTGGCTTCGGACCAGGCAGGTCTTGTGTAAATATCTGTAATGTATAAGAATGTTCTTTATACAAATACATTTTATAAAATAATGTATCTGTCAGTTGCGGCATTGGCCTGAATTCAATGGCAAGAAATTTATTATCCCTGTACAAAGCCATACTCTCATCCATGTTCCACATCTTAGTTGCATCCCTGTCATCAATAGCTGCTGAATAATTCTTACCAAATGCTGTAGCAACGCCATCTACAATTGCGGATGCACTATCATTATTGGATAAAAGATTAACGTATAAAACACGTGGTTCCTGTGTCTTTTTGACAAACGATTTAGGGCCAAAAATTCCTGATTCAGAAGCCGGGATTTTGTCATTCTGTTTAAAATTTATACTTGCAGAAGTCTGACCTGTTGCCATCTGTACAAAAAATGCTTCCCCGCTTCGTATAATAAGATCTTGGGGATAAGAGGAAGTATCCGGAGCCCAAACTCCACCAGAATAAGTAACATAAGCGCCCACATTATAACCACTCGGTCCATTGGAGTTTGGATTCCAGAACCAGGCCTTTTGTGAAACTATACCAGGAGATCTGAAATTAGTTAACACAGTAGAAATGTCAACAGAGGCAGCAAAAGGATTTCCCACAAAAATCATATCACCAGGTGTTCCTGTATAGCTTCGTGTAACGGGGCCATTTTTGTTTAATCCCGTTGAGCCCGGTTCATTCAAAAACCCTTTCACTCTTAAAACAGTACTATCCGGAACAGCAGATGTGGCATACTGGATACAGATTTGCCTGTCACCCCTGACAAAAACACAATAAGCCGGGTAATTCAGGATGGAAATATTTGTTCCTGAAGGTGCAGCCCAGTCATTATTACCCCAGTATTTTAATGAAGGGTTGTTGGTGGTATTCCAGTCATACCCATTCATTGGTGGTTGAGTGTTGGTAATAAACATGCCATAATGTTCTAAGCCTGGTGGTACAGGTACGGGACAGCTTCCGGGTTGTGTTAGATTCACTTGCCCTTCCTGCCATGCATCGCTGATGGTCTGAGTGGTACTGTACATGGGTGTAGTTAAAAACCTCCATGCACGACGGGCAGGAATAAACCTTTCAACAACAAACCTGCCCGTACCTGAAAGATTAAATCCTGCAGAATTATCATTTATTTTATCAATAAATGCAGTGCCAGTGGAATAACTTTTTAGTGTGATATCATTGTTCCCTAATTCCAATGTTCCAAGGCTGTCTTTCAGATCCCCTCTGATACTGATGGGTGCATTTAAAATTACATTGCTGCTGCCTGCAGGAGGTGTGCCACTATTCCCTATAGTAAGGTTATTCATTTCAGCAATGGTGCCAGGGCCTGGGAAATTTTGTGCAACTCCGTTTTTAATGCCATCAAAGTTGAGTGTACCGTTGTTTGTAAAGGTCGCACCTGCATCAGTAAAAAGATCACGTTTTATTTCCAGCAACCCACCATCATCAATTGTTACATTTGCATTAGGTTCAATGGTAAGGTATTTTGATTTAGCATTGGTATTAACTTTCATCTTAATTAAAGGGTAAATTGTACCCGGACTGAGATCCGGGATTGTAACACGGTCATTAGGTTGTGGCACCTGATTACCACACCAGTTAGCGGCAGTAAACCAATCATTGGTGCCGGCGCCGGCAGTCCATCTTTTATCATCTATGTTTACAGTGATATCATCACTGACAGTGCAACCATTGCTGAGATTTAGTGTAGCCTCAAATTGTAATGGTGTACCATCATCTACTTGTGCGTCTGTAGGGAATAAATATATATTTTGGGTAGAGCCGCCGTTATATGCCATCCCTGCCGTATCTGCAATTATGTTGGTGGTATATAAACAACTGTGTTGAGGATCTACAAAACCACCTACCTGTGTCCATGTATAAGCGCTGGTTGCTGGGTGATCGCCATAAAGTACTATACTGTCAATTGCTACTCCATTTGTCCAGGTAGCACCAAAAACGAATCTAACCTGCACATTGGATTGATTTAAATATGTGCCTGGATTTAAAACATAATTATATGATTTAAAATCAGAAGCCTCACCCTGATCAGCAATAAATTTATCAATTGTATTCCAGGTAGTTCCATTTATTGAAGCCTGAACTGTTACCGTATCCAATTCAGATTCAACATTGTCTGCTAAGTAATGATCAAAAAATAGTTTAAAGGCTAAATTCAAACTGGTATAACCAGTAGTGTTGTGAGGTTGAGAAGTTAAAAATGTATGATAAGTTCGATAATTCCATGGATCAATTTCCATATAACTGGTATCAGATAAAGCAAATGCAAAATTATTGCTACCAAAACCTGATGATATTGCAGGTCTCCATACTGCTGATGTTACCGGCACATAAACACTATTTTCAATATGCCATGGCATAGAACCCGTAACATTGCCATTGGGACTAATATTATTTGTAACAGTAAATTCACCCAATGTACCATCTTCAAAACCTTCATTGATCAGATATGCAGTTTCAGAACTGGAAGTTCCTTTTACACTCAGGTTATCACCATTACAAATATAGGATGGGTCAGGTTGGTCGAAACTAATGGTAGGCACAGTAGGCTTAAAAGCTATGGCTGGCACCCGAATCTGGCTCTCACAGGGAGCATTGGAAGTATTAAGCCCTGTAGCAGAAACCCAGTATGTTGTTGTTGAACTTAGTGATGGTGTTGTAAATGTGTTACCGGTACCTAATGAAGAACCTCCATATTGGGAAGAATACCAGTTAAAACCTGTTGCCTGAGCATTTCCAGTAGCTGATAAAGTAAAAGCAGCGGGTGCAGATGAACAAACCGTATCATTTTTTGTAGAAATTATACCTGCATTGCATCGGGCAATTACAGTGAAGATATAGTCTTCAGCCTGACCATTTGCTAAATTATTACATGGTAGGATATCGCTGTTATTATATCCATCAATAGGACCAAACACCGTTTCATAGTCTGCAGTTCTGATCCTAATTCTGTAATCTCCCGGTGGAGTTGATAAAGGTATTTGAAAGCCAAAGCTTGTAGAAACCGTGTAGGTCCCATTTGTATTATAAACTTCTTCACCTGCGTCATTAAAATCGCCATCCTGGTTCCAATCAACCCAGGCATTCCAAAGAGTTGAAGATGTATTTGCAAAAACATTGAGGTTTACTGCTTCTCCTTGTTCCTGGCTGGCATGGGGTGTAAGACCTGTAAAATCCTGGTATGCACTTGTATTTGCATTTCCTGAGTTGTTAGTTGCATCAGTAACCATCCCTACAAATTGAACAAGAGTTATAATGTTTTCATCGTCATTATAATCATGTGTGGGTGTGCAAGCCCAAGATGCAGGAGGAGTCCAGGTAAATTTTGTTCCTGAAGCTGGCAAGGCATCACTTCTTGTTTGTACACCAGTACTGTTTTGATTCCCAATATTTGTCACATTATTGAGCCATGATGTATTTGTTGGGAGACCTAAATCATTAAAATCTTTATTTGTTGTTCCCCTCAAGCCAATTTGTGCTAAGTAGTTATAGTCGTAGTTCGAAGCGCTACAACTTCCATAAATAATATCAATTGCATTTGTTGTTTCATTTAGCCTTATTTGAAAATTCCATTTACCTGATGCGCTATAGCGATAAGCATTTTTCCATTGTATAACAAATACCCTATTTGGTGCAGAATTTAATGTTTTATAACTAATAATATTTCCACCTGAGCCTCCATTTGAATATAAATCCATCCCCAGGGCAGAGATAGAGCCATCATAATTTTCGGTACTTAATATTGGATAATAAGTAGTGGTTGCAGGCGCTGTATTTCCAAATGTGATGAAACCATTAGTACTTACCCGGCAACTTGTATAATTCGCATCACCAAAATTAAAGGTGAAAGGTATTGTAATTGGTCCTGAAACACCATCATCCCATGATGGTGTAAATATTGTAGTGGGTGACGTTAAAGCAATATATGAGCTTGCACTTTGTGAAAAAGTATAATTGGCTATTTGCCCAATTCCATCTATTCCAGTAAAAATTGATAATACAACAACAGTAAAAATCTTCTTCATAGCGTTACTTAGTTTTCATATTAATAAAAGCAACCTATTTACTAATTCCAGGAGACCTAACCGCCATTAATAAACATTAAATCCTTATAATTTTAATTTTCAAAAGTCAATCAGGTGTGGGATTAAGCAGAACGAACCTACTGTTTTTTTCCATTATTTCAAAGAAAATATTTCTGAAACACTTACTGGTATTGGTTTTCATATTATTAATTTGAAAAATGAAGCCATTGTCTATTATGTTGTTTTTCTTTTCAAAATGGTTTTTGCCATTCAATTTTTTGAATGCTTATCTGAAATCTGAAACACAGTTGAAACCGATATTATATCCGGCGCAGAAAATATTTACACCCTGCAACATCAATGTCTTTGACTGTTGTTGTCGGCATTGATTTTTTTCAATACCGCTTTTATACAACCATTAAATTAGACAAAATAAAAACCCCTCGAAAAGAGGGGTTTTGTGCCCGGGACTGGATTCGAACCAGCACACCTCGCGGCGCCGCCACCTGAAGACGGTGCGTCTACCAATTTCGCCACCCGGGCATTAATAAAAGAACAAGCGGCGGCAAATATAATAGCATTTATACAACCATCAAACTACAACCTCTTATATCGCTTCCATCCAACCTTCCCGATACTGAAAAACTACCGTCTTCAAACACTTCTCCCACATCATCAGTAGCAATAAAACTGCAACTGTTGATATTGGCAAGGTCAATCACATTCAAAGCACCCTTGCCTTTTTGTTTTACCAGCAATGGGTCATCTTCATCCCTCACCATCACCTTCATCCAGGGTGGGCAAAAAAATTTGCCTCCATCTTTTGAATATGCCTGTGATAATAATTCCGTCATGCCATATTCAGAATGAACCTGCTTTAATCCAAATTGTGTTTGTAAAATTTCATGCACTTCCTGCCTGGTTATTTCTTTTCTTCTTCCCTTCATCCCTCCTGTTTCCATCACAATTGTAGATGAAAGTTGTATAGGATAGCATTCTGCAAAATCAAGCAGGGCATAAGTAACACCAATGAGTAAAGTTTTTTGATGTTGTTGCTCCAACTTATTTAATACACCAGTTAATTTTTCATATTCATCCAAGTAAAAACCGCTGGATTCATGGCTGCTTATCCTGATTAATTCATTTACCATTTTTATGAGTGATGAATTTTTTTGCTGCAGGTATGATGGCAATAAACCAATAATGCACCATTTTTTTATATCACCATAAAACATCTCAAAACCTTTTATAAAACTCTGCACATACAATTGTACATCTTTTACATAATGCCTGCTCTTGCTGGTTTGTGTGGTACCACTGCTTTCAAATATCAAATCATATTCCCGGTTGCCGGTGATAATAGTATGGCTTTTAAAGAATGAAATCGGGAGAAAAGGGATTTGTGAAGCCTGTTCAATATCCCCGGGATTTTTTTTCACTAAATCACACCAGTCTTTATAAACTGCATTATTGGAATACTGGTTAAGGAATATCTCAACTGCCAGGTTAGTAAAAGCTGTACCTGCGGCGAAATTTTTTTTTGTAAACCCTGGAGCCACTAATAATTTTTTTTTGTAATGAACTATATCAGTTGCAAAAAATTTCTATTTTCTAATCCCTGTACAAAACAATGAAATCTGCAGGATAAACTTCTAAATGATTTGGATAATGTTTTTGAATTTGATGAATACCATCTACTATGAAACGGTTTTGTATTTAAGTTGTAAACTCTACCTGAAAATATTTTGTTATTTATAGCGGTGCTACAAACCCATCAAAATTTTTTTCATTGTTAACCGTTGTATATTTACCCATTCAATTTTAAAAGGGTTTAAACCACAAAAGAAATGAAGATTAAATTACCAATAATAGTCCTGATCATGCTTGGTTTTGTCACCTGCACAAAGGATGTTTATAATACAAGTCCTACCCTGAAGTTTGAAAGTGTGAATGCCACAGTGTTTCCTCAACAGACTACTGTAATATTTAATTTAACCTGTACTGATAAAGAAGGTGATGTAGTGGATACTATCTGGATACAAAGGATATCAAAAGTTGCTGCCTGCAGCCCGATGGTTTCAGGTATTGATAGCTTCCCTATCCCAAATTTTCATCCCACAAAAAATGTAAGGGCAGATTTTCAGTTTACATACACTTACGCCGGCGCCTTTGCGCCTAACCTGATTGCCTGCTCAATTGGTAATTCAGAAAGCACAACAGATACCAGTTATTTTCGATTCTGGATGCATGATAAAGCACAGCATGTGAGCGATACAGTGCAATCACCAGACCTGGTTTTTCTCAAACAACAATAAAGAAAATTATTTTTTTACAAAAGCAATTGCCTGGATAAACTGATGGTAAAACATTTGTTGTTTTACCAGTTCAAAATCCTGTTTAAAATAAGGCCGCATATCTATCAATTCCTGTGCTTCGATTTTTGTGGTGATGCGGAAAAATAAATACATCGTTTTCAGCAAAAACTGTTGCCATATTTTTTTATTTTCCTGGTGATTGATAAAGTCTGCATATAACCAAACTCCTTTTGGCAACAATATGTTATTTAATTTTTCAAACACCAGTTCAATTTTTTCTTTCCTGAAATTATCAAATAGGAATGGGGTAAATACCACATCAAATTTTTCATGCGTATGATAATCTTCAATTGCTGTTTCAACAAATTCAACAATGATGCCCTGGTGTTTTCTTTTTTTAGCTAACCTGATCATAGCAGCAGATTTTTCTACATACACCACTTTGATATTTTGAAGCTGTTGCTTTGCTATTGCTTCCAGTATCCATCCTGTTCCTCCACCAACCAATACAATGTTGTCATTTGGTTTGATTAATGATAATAGGGATTCCTGTGCCTGCACAATTGCATTTTGGTAAATGATGCGGCTCAATGTATCATATACACCGGCAATGTTGTTATAATCATTTGCCATCATTATATTTTTATAAAGTGCATACCTGCAATGCCACAAACCGCTTTAAAAAAAATCAACCCATCAATCACAATTAAATAATACAGCAGTTTATGAGGCTTCTGCATGCTCCACGCAATCATCAGCAATAAAATAAATGGAACGAGGTTGAAAGCAGTATTTAAAATATTATTATGCCGGTAAGTTGTAAATGCTACCAATGATATTAAGCCGATAATGATTAAAGGTAACAAGATATAAAAGACAGTTTTTTTTAAACCAAACCTGACCACAAATGTTTTGAGCTGGCTGTTTGAATCATCTGCATAATCTTTAATATCAAAGATGATGGCATTAACAGTACAAAACATCCAGTTTTTGATAAATAACCAAATGAGCAGGACAGTCTCAAATGACAATGGCCCTTTTTCAATCTGCACAACTACCAGTGATAAAATGTTGGCACAACATGCCCACACAAATCCAATTACAAATGCTTTCAGCCAACCTGTATGCCTCAGGTTCAACTTAAAAAAAGAGCGTGGCAGCAAACCATAATATAAAATCCCTGCAACCAGGGTAACTGCAGTTTCAATCCAAAAAATGGCAGGTAATTTTTTAATTGAATATAGATGTTGAAAAAAGAACCAACAGCTTAGGATAGCACCAACTGAAAATAATATTCTTTGACTCCCGATAATTTTTAAATGATGTTTCTGATACCATGACTTTCTTGGGTTTGATGCCGGGCCGGTATTCAGAGGGCCTGAATAAGCATAAGTGTAATAAAAAACCGTAGCACAAAAAAGTATTGCATAGTATATTAAAGAATTTAAAGGCAATTGTAATTGAAGGTTGGATTCTATTGATAAAGCAATAGCAATAAAACCAATAAAATAGTTGCCAAAAAATGTTGCCTTAATAAAATTCTGGATGCGTTGCACTGCTGCAATTTACGTTTCAACAGTAAATGAAAGTAATTTCTGTTGCACGATATAAAATTATTCTTCTGTTGCTATGCAAAAATTCTATTAAAACTAAAAATAGTGATTGAATCCAATTGAAAATACAGGACCAGATGCAACACCTGAACCATGTGATGTATAAAAATCATAAAATATGCGTGGCTCAAGCGCTATATGATTATTTAATTTGATGATGTAACCTAAGCCGACTGAGTATTTATTTTCATAAGGATGAGTAGTACTGTTTTTTTCTTCTGAAGTGGTGCCGGATCTTAGCAACAGGTATTCATACGAACCCTCTGCATATAAGTAATGTAAAATATGATAACGTATAAAAGGCCCGCCACCAAACTGATTGGTTTTTGTTGTACCTGTCATGTTAAGCGCTGCTGTCAAATCAACACCGGCAGCAAAACCTTTGGCAAAATAATATCCAAACCTTGGGTTGGCTGAAAAATGGTAATTATGGGAGCTACTGTCTGTAGAGGAAATGAAATTTGCTTCCATACTGCCTCCTATAATATAATTTCCTTTGTTAAACTGTGCAGAAGCACAGGTATGTATGAATACAATGGCAACGAGCAGGGGCAATAATTTTTTCATTCAATAATTTTTAATTTAACCTATTGCAACAGTGTTGCCTTTTTTTGAAATAAACTGTTGGAAACAGTTCTTCTGTTTTTAAAAAATTGCAAACAGTTTTTTGAAAACCATATACAAAAAATTACCGGGTATAAAGATTATAGTATTTTAAAAAGGATTAAACTCATCATGTTAATGACAATTTAAAGCTGTTAAATTTGTATGAATCTTGTTTTATCAAACTAATTACATTTGCTCACCTGCAAAGAATATCAATGCAAATGAATGAGCAACTACAAAGACTGGCCACTACGCTGGAAGGTGAATTTTATACCGATAAAACAATGCGGATTTTATATGCGACAGATGCTTCCGCATACCGTGAAATGCCTTTGGCTGTTGCCATACCCAAATCAACAGAGGATATAAAAAAACTGGTTGTTTTTGCAAAACAAAACCATACATCACTCATACCAAGAACAGCAGGAACATCGCTTGCTGGGCAGGTAGTAGGCAATGGGATTATTGTGGATGTATCAAAATATTTTACAAAAATCATTGAGCTGAATAAAGAAGAAAAATGGGTGCGGGTGCAGCCGGGTGTCATACGAGATGAACTAAACCTCTTCCTGCAACCACATGGTTTTTTATTCGGGCCTGAAACTTCTACTGCTAACAGGGCCATGATAGGTGGAATGGTGGGTAATAACTCCTGCGGCTCCAACTCAGTAGTATATCGCAGCACAAGAGAGCATTTGCTGGAAGTAAAAACTATTTTGAGCGATGGCAGTGAAGCTATATTTAACGCACTTGGCATTGACGAATTTCATGCTAAATGTGAAGGAGATACATTGGAAGCATCTATTTATAAAACTATCCGGGGTTTATTGAGTAATTATGAAAACCAGCAGGAGATAAGAAAAGAATTTCCAAAACCCAATATTGAAAGAAGGAATACCGGTTATGCTCTGGACGTATTGCTCGATACAGCGCCTTTTACAGCAGGTAAAACTGATTTTAATTTTTGTAAACTTATTGCAGGTTCTGAAGGCACACTGGCTTTTATCACCGAAATAAAATTGAATATAGTTGATTTGCCTCCTAAAGAAACAGGTTTGTTGTGTGTACATTTTAATTCTGTGGATGAATCTTTGAGGGCCAATCTTATTGCATTAAAATATCAACCAACAGCAAGTGAACTGATTGATCATTTTATTCTTGAATGTACAAAAGACAATATAGAACAGAGAAAAAACCGATTCTTTGTGCAAGGCGACCCTGGAGCAATCCTGGTTATTGAATTTAAGAAAGATACGCGTGAAGAAATTGAAGCAATTGCTAAACAGGTTGTAACTGAAATGAAGGCTGCAGGATTAGGATTTCATTTCCCTTTATTGTATGGCGATGACACAAAAAAAATATGGAACCTTCGCAAAGCCGGCCTGGGTTTATTGAGCAATTTGCCCGGAGATGATAAAGCAGTTCCGGTAATTGAAGACACGGCTGTAGATGTAAATGACCTGCCGGATTATATTGCTGAATTCAATGTCATCCTTAAAAAATACGGATTGTATTCTGTTCACTATGCACATGCAGGCAGTGGTGAAATTCATTTGAGGCCAATCATAAATTTAAAGACAAAAGAAGGCAATCAGCTATTCAGGATCATTGCTGAGGAAATTGCAGCGTTAGTAAAAAAATATCACGGCTCATTAAGTGGTGAACATGGTGATGGCAGGTTGCGTGGTGAGTTTATCAGGCAGATGATTGGCAAAAAAAATTATCGGCTTTTAAAAGAAATCAAACAGGCATGGGACCCGCAGAATATTTTCAACCCGAATAAAATTGTGGATACTCCATCCATGAACACAATGCTTCGTTACGAACCGGGCAAGCAGGCGCCTTCATTCAAAACGCTTTACCGTTTTTACAACCAGGATGTATTGCAACATGCGGAACAATGCAATGGCAGCGGCGATTGCAGGAAAACACATTTATCAGGTGGCACCATGTGCCCTTCATTCATGGCTACCCGCAATGAAAAAGATACAACAAGGGCAAGGGCAAATATTTTGCGTGAGTTCCTGACTCATTCAGATAAAACAAACCGTTTTGACCATAAAGAAATACAGGATGTGATGGACCTGTGCCTGAGTTGTAAAGGTTGCAAGTCAGAATGCCCGAGCAATGTGGATGTGGCCAAACTGAAAGCAGAATTTATGCAGCATTATTATGATGCCAATGGCATACCCTTCAGGAGCAAACTGATTGCACATTTCACTGACTCTGCAAAACTGGCTGCTGTAATGCCCGGCCTGTACAATTTTGTTATCCGGAATAAATTCACCGGCAATATCATTAAAAAGTTATCAGGGTTTGCTACTAAACGTTCGTTGCCACCAGTGTATAAAATAACATTGAGGAACTGGTATAAAAAACATTTACAATCAAAATCTGGTGATGAAAAATTTCCATCAGGCACTGTGTATTTATTCTGTGATGAATTCACCAATTATAATGATACTGAAATTGGAATCAAAGCAATTTTATTACTTGAAAAATTAGGTTATGAAGTCATCATTCCTCGTCATGAAGAAAGCAGCAGGACATGGCTTTCAAAAGGGTTGATTCGTGATGCACAAAAGATCATCAATAAAAATATTGCATTGCTGAAAGATGTTGTTACAGCAGACAAGCCTTTAATAGGCATTGAGCCATCAGCCATACTTTCATTCAGGGATGAATATATTGATCTGGCTGATGAAGATTTATTCGATTCAGCAAAAGCATTATCAAAAAATGTATTTACGATTGATGAGTTTATCGCAGCGGAAATAGACAGAGGAAAGATTGACAAGAATGTTTTCAACAAAGAAAGAAAAGAAATAAAACTACATGGACACTGCCATCAAAAAGCTTTGTCATCATTATCACCTACAGTAAAAATTTTATCCTATCCTGAAAATTATATTGTATCCACCATACCATCCGGATGTTGCGGCATGGCGGGATCATTTGGATATGAAAAAGAACATTATGACTTGTCAATGAAAATTGGTGAACTTGTTTTATTTCCTGCCGTACGCAACAAAAAAGATGATACAATTATTGCTGCACCAGGTACCAGTTGCCGCCACCAGGTGAAGGATGGTACAGGACAAATAGCCAAACACCCGGTTGAAATTTTGTATGAAGCATTGGTGTAAAACCGGTTAGTTTTAAGAAAAATTTTCTTTGCGCAAAAGACCTGAAATGCCCGGATTTATTGAATTTCACCTAACTTTAAAGTGTCATTTATTTATTCACTTTTAAAGCTTAATCTTATGAAACTACCAGCTCTGCGCATTGGTAATTTTTTTAAGGTTCAGTCATTTCATGCCGATGATGAAAATCATATCCGGCAGGTAACTGAAATTAGCAAAAAGCAGGTTCAGGTAGATGGCAAATGGGTTAGCCCCGATCAGCTTATTTCAATCAACATTACAAAACAGGTTTTATTGAATTCCGGCTTTACACAGTTTGGCTGGATCACTGATTCATCTGTTTTTGAATGTGATCATTTCAAATGTTCTCTTGGCGAGGATGGGGTTAATTTATTTGACGACAACCTGAATAATCTGAAGCCGGTAAAGTATTTGCACGAATTGCAAAACCTGTATTTCGATTTAACAGGCGAGGAACTGCAAACCAATTACGGCGATATTCATTTACCAGAAAAAGAAATGGCATGAAGTAAAAAATTACCCAACAAAAAAGGCTGGTCACTGACCAGCTTTTTTTATGCATCACCGGTATATGAAATGCATGGAAAAATATTTCTAAGGATGTAATTTAAATAAAATATATCCATTTCAAATTACGCAAAACTGTTTTCGTCAGCACTTGGTCCATAACTACCCGGGATAGGAATATTCAACAATCTTAAATACACACCTAATTGCGCACGATGATGTATTTGCTGGCTGAGCGACATCCTTACTACATCAATTTTTGGGTTGGTAAAATAAATCTGTTCACCATTCCTGAGCGACCAAGGCTTATATAAATTTTCTTCATTGCCTGCCACCAATACTGATAAACCATCTTCGTAACGTTTTTCAAAAAAAGCCAATAAATCTTTTGTGTTGTTAATGTCAGGCATGCCGTATGGAGTCTGAAAATCCAACTCATCATTTTCAAAAGTAAATTGCAACCATCCCGGTAAATCTGCAATATGTGTTGCCAGTCTTTTTATTGTCATGCTTTTGGGATGTGGTGCATAATCAAATTTGTCATCGGGGATCCTTGAAAGCATTTTGCGGGTGATTATGCCTTCTTCAATAAACTGTTGCTTAAAAAATTCAATGAATGTCATAGTGGTTATATTTTGTAATTCAAAATAACAACCTGCTTGTGTCAGCCCTATGTCAGTAGTATTTGGGTTTCTTCAATTTTTTTTACAATATTTTCTGCAATAGAAGTGATGATATCATTCAATTCAACAGGCTCAACAATTGTTGCATGATCGCCAAACATCATGAACCATCGGGCAAAACCTTCTAATGAGCCACATAAAAAAGTCATTCGTGTAAATTTGCCTCTATCTTCTTCATGAACAAAACCACTATAAAATTTTTGTTCGCCTAAATATTTCACAACATCATTTTCTACATCCATCACAATCTTTGTAACCTCACGTTGTGATGTCATTTTATTTATGAAAGTTTGTAATGGAGGATGTTTTTTTGTAAATGTTTCATCAGTGATGTTGAATTTTTCAATCCTGTCTGTCCTGAAATTCCTGTAATCATTTCTCAGCCTGCAAAATGCAACAAGGTGCCAATGCACACCAAGATTAAATATGCCAACCGGTTCAATTTTGCGAGTTGTTTTTTCTCCTTTATCCGGAGTGGTATAAATTATTTCTGCCACCAGTTTTACTGAAATTGTTTTTAATATAGGCTGAAGAAAAAGTTCCTGCGGCGGATCAAACCTGATGGCTGGATGTTGTATCACCATTACATGTTCATCAATATCTGCAATATGATCTTTTTCTGACATCCTCAATACAGCTTTTATTTTGTCTAAAGCAGAAGCATAATGCTTTGAAGAATTTTTATCAGTCTTTGATTGCATCAGTTTTGCTGCTGTTAATAATGCTGATGCTTCATCGGTGTTAAACATCACAGGCGGAAGTTTATAGCCTTCCATCAGGCTATAACCAGTTCCTGCTTCACCGATAATCGGCACACCAGATTCCTGCAATGCATGCACATCGCGGTAAACCGTTCTTAAGCTGATGGAAAATTTATCCGCAATTTGTTGCGCTTTTACTAATCTTCTTGATTGCAACTGTATTAATATTGCTGATAATCGGTCAATGCGGTTCATAGCAAACAAAAATATACAAGATGGTGTTTTGAAATCATAAAGTAAATTATAAGCGGCAAAGTAATTCCTTGTTTTTTAATTCAGGGAACTTGAAAACTTAGAAAAACCTTCCTGATATAAAATTGCAATTACCAATTTTTTATTTCAATTTCAGCAAACTTTAAACCAGGCTTTTTAATACCAGATTTAATGTAAAGCAATAAAAATTTTATCCTGTACATTCCATTCCATGCTATCACTTCTCGTGATAATTTTTGTATCAGCCACCAACACTTCCACTTCATAATGACCACCATAAAAATGTACAGCATGGACAGTTGCATTAACACCACTGCCTGTTTTAAAAATTCTGAAATTTTCAGGTCTTGTCATAAGTGAGTTTCCATTGGAATGAATACCAAACAATGCGGCAGTTGTTGGTGGCAGCAAATTATATTTTCCAAACAAGCCTGCCACATATTCATTAGCCGGTTTATGATACAAGTCATGTGGTTTACCTTGCTGAATAATTTTGCCATGACGCATCACAATAATTTCATCCGCCCATGATAGCGTGTCGTGTGGGTCATGCGATGTGAGTGTGCAGGTTATCTTCAAGCGTTCTGCAATCTCATTCAATACTTCTTTTAATATGTTGGTATGATTAGGGTCAAGGTTGGAGAAAGGTTCATCCAGCACTAATAGTTTTGGTTGTTTTGCAAGCAACAGGCACAATGCAATTCTTTGTTTTTCTCCACCGGATAAATAATTTGTTTTGCGTTGTAATAAATGGTCTATCCTGCAAATTTCCATTAATTGTTTTATGTCTGTTTCTTCCAGTTTGTTATTAAACCAAACCAATTCTTCCACCCTGTAATTATTCAGCAATTCATAATGCTGCGATAAATAGCCAATATGCAGATGGCCCGGGAGTAATTTTTCTTCAGGGCCAATCACTCTTTTTCCTTCAAAAAAGATTGTTCCTGATGTTGGTTGCTCATGGCCGCTGAACATTTTTAATAATGTGGACTTACCTGCGCCTGACTCTCCTGCTATTGCAATTTTTTGCAAAGCTTCTTGTTCAAAACTTATATCATCAACAATAATCCTGTCATCAATTTTTTTTGAAATATGCTGCACTTGTAATAATGCCATTTCCTGCTCCCCTTTTTTTGTTGTTTGCAAAAATGCATTAAACTTTTTTCCTTTCCATACTCCTGCATTTTTAAAACGCAGGAGTAAATATGGAAAAGATTTTTTCAGGTTAATATCAATACATCATTTGCCTGGTGCAACAGAAAATTTATATGCTCAAACTTTTACTTTCATCCACTTACCTCTTTTGAAATAATACCAGGATATAATAGCCATTAATGTTTCAGCAACAGGTATGGAAATAAATACACCTGTTGGCCCGATATTAAAATACAATGTGAGCAGGTAGGCAAGTGGTATCTGGATCCCCCAGAAGCCTGCGAGGTTTATCCACGTTGGTGTCCAGCTATCACCAGCGCCATTAAATGCATTGGCCATTACCATGCCTATACCATAAAAGACATAACCTGATGCAATGATGAGTAAAGCTTTTACTGCAATTATTTTCACTGCTTCATCATTGGTGAAAAATCCAATGATAGGATATGCGCCAAACAGGAAAATCAATGATACCATGCCCATGAATATACCACTGTATTTTGCAGTTTTTATCACGCTTTCTTCAGCCCGTTGCCATTGTTGTGCACCTAGATTTTGTCCTACCAACGTTGCTGCAGCATTGGCCAAACCCCAGGCTGGCAGGATGAAAAATACAACCACACGAATTGCTGTCTGGTATCCTGCTGATGTGACACTGTGCCCTGTTTCTGCTACTAACCTTGCCAGCACAATCCAACTGCAGGAGCCGATGATAAACTGGAGTGTTGCAGGTGATGCAATTTTAATCATTGACAGAATCACTTTCCAATCAATATTAAAATGCCTGCGGTGAATGTCAATACTTGATTTACCGCCAAACAAATGATACAACTGGTAACAAACACCAATGCTTCTTCCAATTGTTGTTGCCATGGCTGCGCCGGTTAAACCGAAAGCAGGAATAGGCCCTAAACCACGGATGAGTAAAGGACAAAGAATGATGTTGCAAATATTTGCAATGAACAAACTTTTCATCGCCATGGATGCATCTCCTGCTCCGCGAAAGATACCGTTGATTAAAAACAATAGTGCTATCACTACAGTAGAAGCCATCATGATTTTTGTATAATTACTTCCCTGAACAATAGTATCTGCTTCAGCGCCCATTGCTTTTAAAATATGTGGCGCCAGTAAAAAGCCTGCTATGCTTATGATAATTGCTATACTTAATGTGAGCCATATTGATTGTACTGCGTTATGAGCAGCTTCCTCTTTATTTTTTTCGCCAATACGTCTTGCAACAATGGCTGTAGCTGCCATGCTTAAACCAAATGCCAATGAATACACGATTGAGAGTACCGATTCAGTTAAACTCACCGATTGTAAAGTATGTTCTGCATTAGGTAAATGGCCTACAAAGAACAGGTCATCAAGTGCAAATACACTTTCCATACTCATCTCGAGAATCATGGGTATTGCAAGCATGATGATAGCACGCCGCAAACTACCCTTTGTATAGTCCATTTCAACACCTTTTATGGATTGACCAATAAGCGTTAAAATATTTTTTCTTTGATATATTAATTTTTTTGCCTGCATTTTTATTCTTCTTAATTAGTTTGTAAATGAAAATCTGATTCTGTGATGTGGGGCAAAAAAAGCCCCCGTGTTCCGGGGGCATATAATCAGTTAGTAACAGTTGTAGTTTGTGTTAGCTGAAGGTATAACTATGCCCCGCATGATTGTATCCTGGCACCACAGGGAGGTTGTTCCCGTGTGTCCATGCATTATATGTGCGTTGCATTTTCATCAATGATAAATTTTAAGTGGACAAAACTGTGTTTATTTTTTGTAGCTGCAAAATTTTTTTAAGAATTCTTTTAAATATTTTTTCAAATATTTTTTTTCAATCGTTTGCAATTATTCTTTTCGAGCTTTTTTGATCAGCATAAAAAAGGCACTATCTTTTGACAGTGCCTCTAAATATAAATACTGGTTTATTATCCATTCATGCTGGCAAGGAATTCTTCATTGCTCCTGGTGCCACGCATACGTTTTAATAATTCTGACATTGCCTCTTCAGCATTCATATCATTGATATAAACACGTAAAATATTCATGCGTTGCAATACTTCTCTTTCGAGTAATAAATCATCGCGACGGGTAGATGAAGCCACCAGGTCAATTGCAGGATAGATGCGTTTGTTGGCCAGTCGCCTGTCAAGTTGCAACTCCATATTACCTGTACCTTTAAATTCTTCAAAAATCACTTCATCCATTTTACTGCCTGTATCAATCAATGCTGTTGCCAGGATGGTTAAAGATCCGCCGTTTTCAATTTTACGGGCAGCACCAAAAAATTGTTTTGGTTTTTGCATAGCATTGGCTTCCACACCACCACTCAACACCTTGCCGCTGGCGGGTGCTACTGTGTTGTGGGCACGGGCAAGACGTGTAATACTATCGAGTAATATCACCACATCATGTCCACATTCCACTAATCGTTTTGCTTTTTGTAAAGCAATATTGGAAACTTTCACATGCTTTTCTGCAGGCTCGTCAAAGGTGGAAGCAATTACTTCTGCTTTCACACTACGTTCCATATCGGTAACCTCTTCCGGGCGTTCATCTACCAATACTACCATCAGGTAACATTCGGGATGATTGGAAGCAATAGCGTTAGCCACTGCTTTCAGTAACATGGTTTTACCTGTTTTTGGTTGTGCCACAATCAAACCGCGTTGTCCTTTACCTATAGGTGTAAACAGGTCAATTAACCTGGTAGAATAATCAGATGGTGTAGTAAACAGGTTTAACTTTTGATATGGGAAAAGTGGGGTGAGGTAATCAAATGGTACACGATCCCTCACTTCATCCGGTGCTTTTGAATTGATTGTTTCTACTTTCAATAAAGCAAAATATTTTTCACCTTCTTTCGGAGGACGAACAGAACCAAGAACTGTGTCGCCAGTCTTTAAACCAAATAGTTTTATTTGTGAGGGAGAAACATAAATATCATCTGGAGATGACAGATAATTATAATCGCTGCTGCGCAGGAAACCATAACCATCAGGCATCATTTCCAAAACACCCTCAGCCTGTATCACACCATCAAACTCCACATTAAAAGCAGGTTCTTTACGGCTGCTTTGTTGTTTAGCAGGAGTTGGCTCTGCTATATCTGTTTCGTCCGGATAAATGACTGGTTCATCATCGCCCAGCATGCTTAACAGGTTAGCACCCATTTTTGTGAGTGATTCATCTTCTATTGGATAGTCATCTGCTGTGGTTTCACCAGATTCAGTTTCTTCATTTTTTTCAGAAGTATCTTCAGTATCGCTGTCCGTAGTTTTTGATTTTATACGGGTGCGCTTTGGTTTAGCCTCTTTTATGATTTTATCTTTAGAAGCAGATTTTGTTTCCTTTTCTTTTTTAGGTGGGGCTTCCGTCATTACTTCTGCCTCTTCAGTTGTGTTGGCAGTGCTTGCTTTTACAATGCGTTTGCGTTTAGGCTTTTCAGTGCCGTTGGATTCAACAGGTGTTAATGCCTGTTTATCGAGGATGCGATAGATAAGCCCTTGTTTATCTAACTTTTTTGCATCAGCAATATCAAGGTGCTCTGCTATATCAAGTAACTCAGGCACCAGCATGTCGTTTAATTGGAGAATGTCGTACATAAATGTGAATATCCGTTTGGAATAATTAATTTCTCAAAACGCTCTTTTTAAAAATGTTTGGAAGAAATTTTTTGGTTAATGAGAAAACAGGCGAGTCGTTGATTTTTTTTGGGGTATGTGCTTGTTTCCGGTGCAATGTTACACAAAAAATTGAAATTCAAATAAATTTTTAAACTCTTTAACTAACTGTTCATATCACTCCGGGAATAGCCGAAAGCAATAGTTTCATCTCTATAAATATTGTTTTTGTCGCAAAGTTGGTGCCATAGTATTCCTATAAGCCAGATTCTTTGAAACTTTGCAGCAATGAAATTGAATTTTTTTCAGAAAAAATGGGCTATTATCCTGTTACACAGCGTTTGCTGGATAATACTTTTTACGCTGCCATTTTTTCTTCGTTCATCATACAAACATGATAATCATAAGGCACAACCCTGTGATGTGACCATGATTTATTTTTATGTCACCAGCAGTCTGATATGGATTGTGTTGTTTTATGTACATGCTTATGTTTTTATGCCTGTGGTATTGCGTTCAAAAAAAGTATGGTTGTTCATTGTTTTGCAGGTATTGGCTTTAGCTGTCATCTATTTATTGCATTGGTTATATTTTGACCTATTTGTAACCTGCTTTAAATTTAATACTGCCAATTTTTTTGTTTATAACATATTTACATATTTCCTTATTCTTGCCAGTGGTACAGCTTATATTGTCTTGATCGAACGAAGACAAACCGCCAAACTCTCACAGGAAAAAGAAACTGAAAATTTGAAGACTGAACTGCTTTTCCTGCGTTCACAGGTAAGTCCGCATTTTATGTTTAATGTATTGAACAATATGGTGGCACTGGCCAGGAAAAAATCGGATTTACTGGAACCCTCTTTAATAAAATTATCCTCTTTGATGCGCTACATGCTGTATGAAACAGACGAACAAAAAGTGCCGCTTGAAAAAGAAATTGAATATATCCAAAGTTATATAGACCTGCAACAACAACGTTATGGTAAGAATGTAAAAATATTTGCTTCATTCAATAATGTTGGTAATGGTAGCGAAATTGAACCTATGCTCCTGATACCTTTTGTTGAAAATGCATTCAAACATGGCACAGGTATGATTGCCGAAGCTCAGATCAATATAGAATTAAAAGTGGAAGGGGGCATTTTACAATTTGTGGTGAGTAATAAATATAATGATTACATCATGGAGAGTAAAGACAAAAGCTCCGGAATTGGTTTGAACAATGTTCGCCGCAGGTTAAATCTGCTGTATGGAAAACACCATGCATTGCTAATAAATAAAAAAGATGGTTGGTTTACAGTTTCGCTTCAAATAAATTTGCATTAATGTTGAATTGCCTTGCTATAGATGATGAACCATTGGCTTTAGAGCTGCTGGAAGATAATATCAGCAAAGTATCATTTCTGAAACTTGTTGCTTCCTGTAACAATCCTATTGAGGCAATGAAAATTCTGCAAGAGGAAAAAGTTGATCTTATTTTTCTCGATATTCAAATGCCTGGTTTAACCGGGCTTGAATTTATTAAATCGGTTACCCAGAAACCAATGTTTATTTTTATTACTGCTTATGAAAAATATGCATTGCAGGGTTATGATCTCGATGTAGTAGATTATCTTGTTAAGCCTGTATCGCTCGAAAGGTTTATCAAGGCTTGTAATAAAGCCTGGGAATTGCATCAATTAAAAACAAAAAAAGAAACCGGAATAACAGAACCACATCCGTATTTTTTTATAAATGCTGATTATAGCATGGTTAAAGTGGTGTTTGCAGATATTATGTGGATTGAAGGATTGAAAGATTATTTGAAAATCCATTTGAAAAGTTCAACCAAACCTCTTGTAGCCCGTATCACTATGAAAGCATTGGAGGATCAGTTGCCCTCATCTATGTTTTTGCGCATACAAAAATCATTTATCGTTTCAAAAGAATACATTACTTCTGTGAGAAAAAACAGTGTTTTCATTAACGAAATTGAAATACCTGTTGGTGATAATTACAAAGATGCCATTGCAAATCTTGTAGGAAAATATTGATCCTTTAATTTCTCTTTAACATCTGTTTCCTTTTGTCGCACATTTTTATCCGCTTGTCTCATTTAAAACATATCCCTTAATTTCCCAATATACTTTTGCATCCTGAATAATAAAACATTTATGAAAAATTTTATTCTTTCGTTTTTTGCATTAGTAGTTACTATTCAATTATCAGCACAGTACCCGGGCAATAATGGTAATAAAGCAGGCGGGCAATCGGCAGCAATTGGCCATTTATATGGCCGGTTGATTGATAGTACTGGCCACGGTATTGCTGAGGCATCTGTGTTGTTGTTGCAATCAAAATTTGATTCGTCCAGCAAAAAGAAAAAAGAAATTTTATTGAAAGGTTTGACATCTACATCAAATGGTGATTTCAGTTTTGATAACCTTCCTTTATTTTCTAATCTGATAGTAAGAATTTCTGCTGTTGGTTTTAAAATTTCACAACAATCAATCATGCTCATGCCCGGTGCAATGGATAAAGACATGGGCAATATCAAATTGGATATTGATGTAAAACAGTTGCAAAATGTTACAGTAACTGCAACTACCAGTGCATTAAAAATGGATATTGATAAAAAAGTTTTTAATGTAGAAAAAGATATTGCCAGTGCAGGTGGTACCGCTGTGGATGTTATGAAAAATGTTCCATCAGTACAAGTGGATATTGATGGCAATGTAAAGCTCCGCAATGCTACACCACAAATTTATATTGATGGCAGGCCCACTACATTAACGCTTGACCAAATACCGGCTGATGCTATACAATCCATAGAAGTAATTACAAATCCTTCTGCAAAATATGATGCCAGCGGTGGTAATGCAGGTATCTTAAATATTGTATTAAAGAAAAATAAGAAAACAGGATATAACGGTAATTTGATGGCAGGTGTAGATACAAGAGGTGGTTATAATCTTGGTGGTAACTTTAGTGTGCGCCAGGGTAAATTTAATATTACTGCTTCCGTGATGCACAATTCGAGAAAAAGCCTGACAACAGGTTTTACTGATCAGTCATATTTCTTTGGTGATACAACCACCAACATCAATCAAAATACTACATCAAAAAATAATGGTGGTTTTACTTTTGGAAGATTAGGTGTTGATTATTTCCTTAGCAACAGGACTACAATCTCTTTAACAGGAATGAAAATGCATGGTGACTTTTCACCAAGTGATATTAGTAATATAGCAACAGATAGTATTTATCCATCACATACTATACAATATTCAGGCATTCGTAACTCTACCAACAGCCGTACATTTGATGGCAATGGTGTTTCATTTGGTCTTGTACAAAATTTTGTAAAAGATGGCCACCAGTTGACGTTTGATGGTAATTATTTTGGTGGTAAAAACAAAGGCAATTCTCTTTATTCAACAGATACATATAATGCTAATAATGATTTTCTCTATAATACAACACAACAACAAATTTCTGATGGCACCAATAGTTTCTTTACTCTCCAGTCTGATTATACAAACCCAATTACAAAAAATCTGAAACTGGAAGCAGGTTTAAGGGCGCAGATTACTAAAACAAGTCAGAACAGTGCATTGTATTATATTGATGGCTCCAATACAAAAATTCCAATTGAAAACTCCGGGATAAATTATAAGAATACCAATAATGTGTATGCTGCCTATGCTACTATTACCAGCAGTATAAAAGATTTTGGTTACCAGCTTGGTTTGCGTGCAGAAAGCAGTAATTATTCCGGTGATGTGACCAATACCGGCCAGCACTTTACCAATAAATACCCAATCAGTTTGTTTCCTTCAATTTTCCTGAGCCAGAAACTTGGAGCCAAACAGGAATTGCAATTAAATTTTTCACGTCGTATCAACAGGCCAAATTTCTTCCAGTTAATTCCATATACAGACCGCACAGATACTTTGAATATATCAAGAGGTAATCCTGATTTGAGGCCTGAGTTTACCAATTCATTTGAATTTTCTTACAGTAAATCTTATGGTAAAAAGAACAATACATTCCTGGCCTCTATCTATTACAAACACACTGATAAACTTATCACCAGGTACCTCGATACAGTGTATAATGCTTCGTTGGATAAAAATGAGTTAATCAATACTTATGTAAATGCCAATTCAGCTTATTCCTATGGCCTCGAATTGACATCAGTAAATTATGTAACCAAATGGTGGGACTTTAATCTGAACGTGAACCTGTATAATTCAAAAATCAATACAGAAAACCTTGGTATAGCATCACAGGATGCAATGGTTAGCTGGTTCGGAAAAATGAATAACAATTTTAAATTACCGGCAAACTTTACAGCACAGCTTTCATTTAACTATCAAAGTAAGACCAATTTGCCTGTGAATCAGGGTGGACGTATGTTTGGGCCACCTCAATCAGCCCAGTCTTCATCACAAGGTTATATCTTACCTTTCTGGAGCACAGATATTGCTGTGAAAAAAACATTCCTGAAAAACAAATCATTGGCTGTTACACTAAGTGTAAATGATATTTTCAGAACAAGGAGTAATGAACAGATTTCAACAAGTCCATTCTTCTACCAGGATTATTACAGGTTGAATAATCCGCAACTCTTCCGCTTAGGGGTTACTTATAGTTTTGGGAAGATGGATGTTACATTATTCAAACGCCAGAATAAAAACCAGGGCCAGGGTATGCAGGATGCAGGACAAATGATGCAATAATTTTTTATCCAATAATAAAATTGCCCCGTGTTATCATGGGGCTTTTTTTTTGAACCGGCATCAGTTAATTTTATCGCCGGGAATGCAGGAAACAAATATCCTGTTTATATTTTCTGTGGTTGCTTATGTTTAAGTTATTATCTGTAATGCGTTGTTGTCTTTTTATTGTTGCACTGATGTTTTTTAATTCATCGGTACGGGCTCAACTTACCTATAATGAACTGAGCGTTCAATATGACAGTCCCTGGACTTATAAAAAACTTCAACTCATTCCCATCCGTTTTAAAGGCAGTGGCGCTGGCGCTGTTAGTGATGATAAAAAAATGTTTGATGGCAACCTTATCAGTTTTGAAGATGCCTTGCGGCAACATAAGGTCGTTGTAAAAGAATTAACCAATGGTGGTGCAGATGTTTCCACATTACTTGTAAAAAATAAATCAAATGAAAATGTGATGTTGATGAGTGGTGAAATGGTGCAGGGAGGAAAACAAGACAGGGCTTTTGGTGAGACAACTATTATTCCCAGGCGGAAAAAGAAAAATTATATACCTGTTTTTTGTGTTGAAAAAGGCCGATGGGACGACAAGGCCAAGACATTCAGACATGCAGGCACAGCAGATGCTAAAGTGCGTAAACAAATTGATGTAACCAGGAGGCAAAGCAAACTGTGGAAAGTAATAGACACAACATTGATTGAAAAAAATAAAAAGAATCAAACTGATGCATACCTGAAAGCTTTTGAAACACCTGACCCGGAAGACTCTTCATACTTGCGGTTCTTTATTGAAAAAATGCGTAACAGCGACAGCGCTTATGCAGGGTTTATCGGCATCACCGGAAACCGTATTATCAGCGCTGAAATTTTTGCGGGTACTGACCTTTGTGTGACTGCATATATTGAAAATATCAAAAGCTATGTACGTTCTCTGCAATCCACTGATGGTGTTCCGGTAAAAACACATGATGAAATTAAAACATTTACTGATAAATTTTTGCGTGATAAAACAACTCAAAAAAAATACCTTTCCGCTAATGGCAGGATATATTATTATGAAGGCCAGGTGATACACCTCGTGGCTTATGATCAATAACAATTGATGATTGCTGCACATACAGCCTGTTTATTTTTATTTAAAAAAAATGAAACAATACGATTATATCATTACAGGAGGGGGTTGTGCAGGGTTGAGTTTATTAAAGCAGATGATGCTCCATTCATTTTTCAGGAATAAAAAAATTTTATTGATTGATAAAACTGAAAAAAAACAAAATGATAAAACCTGGTGTTTCTGGGAGCAACATCCGGGATTGTTTGAAGATATTGTTTTTCATTCCTGGCAGCAGATCGATTTTTATTCAGATACATTTTCTGCGAGATTTGATCTCATCCCATATCAATATAAGATGATTCGAGGGATAGATCTCTACACCAAAGTATTGGATGAAGCTATGCAGCCTGGCAATATTGAAATAGTGTATGATGAAGTTGTTGCTGTAGAGAATAAAGAAAGCTTTGCAATCGTCAACACAAAACAAAATACATTTTCCGCCCACTATGTTTTCAATAGCATTTCTTTTGAAGGATGGAAACAAAAAGCCATGCAACAAAAGAATATTCATGTTTTATTACAACATTTCAAGGGATGGCTGATTGAAGCTAATGAAAAATATTTTGATGACCACATTGCAACTTTTATGGATTTCCGGGTTGATCAAAAAAATGGAACTGCATTTGTTTATGTATTGCCTGTATCCCATCATCAGGCATTGATAGAATATACCATGTTTTCTGAAAAAGTTTTAGAGGCAAATGAGTATGACAAAGCATTGGATGATTATATTGGCAATACACTCCAGATTAATAATTATTCTATCAGTCATATTGAATCAGGTATTATACCTATGACGAATTATGCGTTTTCAAAAGGTGAAGGGCGCATCATTAATATAGGTACAGCAGGTGGACAAACAAAAGGAAGCACAGGTTTTACTTTTCAATTCATACAAAAACATACTGCAAAATTGATTGATGCATTGATGAAGCATTCAAATCCATTACACCTTCAACAGTTTTCTGTTAAAAGGTTCCATTTATATGACAGTATTTTGTTGAATGTACTTTGCAACAAAAAAATGAACGGCGATAAATTATTTGCACAGCTTTTTCGCAAAAATAAAATTCAGGCAATCCTGAAATTTTTAGATAATGAAACTAATTTTTCAGAGGAATTAAAGATTATGAAAAGTGTCTCTTCTTCAGTTTTTATACCTGCAGCAATCAGGGAAATGCTGGCTTTTTAAAAATATCAGTTTTGTAAAACAAGAATCAGTATCTTTTAATTATTACGAAGCACTCATAAAAGTTTTTGTATTTCAGTTGGATCAGCATATTCCTCTTCAGGGTCTGGCAAAATCTTAAATACAGATTGTTCCAGCGAAATAACAGAAGAAGAAGAATACAAACCCATTTTACTTTCAGAATAAGTGTAATCCATCAATGTAAGTTTTACAACATCATCAATAGCCAGCTCAATATAATTACCATAACGAATCAACCTGAATTTAAAGGAAGTCTGTTTTACTGAGAATACATTTGTTTGGATATCATTAAAAATAAAATCCTGCCGGTCATTGGCGGGGTTATAACCCCATGCTCTTATACGCACAACACCATTATTCACATCAAATGAAAAATAATATCCGCTCCCATCATTATCAACATCAGAAACAAGGCCGAGTTTTCCCATACCTTCCACATTAATTTGGCCTTCCCATATAAAACTTGAGGAAGGTCTGTCAAAGTAAAACACTTCATATCCGCTTCTTGATCCACAAATCCATTTACCATCATCATGTTCACATGATGCAGTTTTGTTTTTGAAAAAAAGTTTAAGTTCCGGCATGTCTTTTTGCACAATGGTATCTGTTACCATCAGTTCCCATTTATAAAAACTCTTCAATAACAACCTTCCTTTTTCATCAGTGTCCAATTGTTTTGGAGGGGGCAGCACTCGTAGCAAATCCACACGGCCCTGAGTATAAAAAAAATTAAATACTAATAAATGCTCCCCATCTTCAACTACTCTTGCAGCGTAGTTGCCGTTTGGTAATGCAACATTGTAATGAAAGGCATGATATTCGCCAAAAAACTCCTGTGCAAACCAATAGCGCACTTTTATATCTTCCCTGATTGAACCCAATACATAATATTTTCCATTCAATTGAAAAGCACAGGGACATTCAATATCATCAAATGCCATTGGATAAACAAGCGGAGGCAAAAATTCAGCAGATATTTCTGTTATTTTAATTACACCTACACAACCCCGTCTTGATAATGGGCCTTCACTTACTCTTGCACATACCAAAAGATATGTTTCTCCATTATAATCAAACCTGTATGGGTCACGAAAGCTTAACCAATGCCGGGGATTATTTTTTGCATCTTCATAATATGTACCCTGTGGTTCGATAAACAATGCAGGTTTGCTAATCTTTTTCCAGTCAAGTAAATTATTTGATTGGGCAAAACCTATCCTTGAAATTTTTCCACGATCCTTTCTCTGGAGTCCGGTATAATACATGGTAAATGCATCTCCATCTTCACATACATCCATTGTCCATAACATATCATCATCCCATTCACCAGGATTGCCAACAAACATCGCATTCTTTGTTCTTTTCCACGAAATCCCATCCCTCGAAACTGCATGAGCAATATAATCATGATTGGGAATAATAAGGTGAAACAAATGATAAATACCTTTGTGCATCAATACTGTAACATCACCAATTTCAAATTCACTATATCCTGATCCTGAGTACATGTTTTATACTTTAATGTGCAGCCAAATTACATAATATCTCATTTAATTTTGAATGGGTAGATTTGCAATTCATGATGAAGGAATACTATGTTCAGTTGTTTAGTCCTCACGGCCTCATCAGATATACAGATCCGGAGATAGGTAGAGATAAAGACACCGGGGGCCAGGTAAAATATGTTTTGGAATTACTGGAAACATTATCACAACATCCTCAAATAAAAAAAGTAGATCTTTTTACAAGAAGAATTGAAGATAAAAGGGTTTCAAAAGAATATAACGATGAAATTGAAATTGTAAATGATAAGGCACGTATAGTGCGCATCATTTGTGGTGGGCATATATATCGTGCAAAAGAAACATTATGGGAATACCTGGATGAGTTTGTAAAAAATACCTTCCATTTTATAGAAAAGGAAAATGATTATCCGGATGTTGTTCACGGCCACTATGCTGATGGAAATTATATAGCATGTGAGTTGAGTGAAATGTTAGGAATACCATTTATTGCAACAGCACATTCATTGGGAAGGAATAAAAAAAGAATATTATTGGCTAATGGTCTTAGCGAAGAGAAGATCAATGAAAAGTTCAATATGCGGCGACGCATTGCTGAAGAAGAAAAATTTCTAAAAGCAGCAGATGCAATTATCACCAGTACCCAAAATGTTTTGAATACACAATATGCGTTGTATGAAAATAAAAAGTTTGGTAATTTCAATATTATACCACCGGGTGTCAATGCTGATTTTTTCTTCCCCTTTTACAGGCAGGATATGCCATCATTTACTTTATCAGTGGAACAGGAACAGGCTTTGTATCGAATCAATTCTGAAATAGAAAGATTTCTGTTTAATCCAACTAAACCTTTGGTTCTTTCAATAGGCCGTGCTGATAAAAGAAAAAATTTTGAAAATATTATCCAGGCTTTTGGCCAGGATAAAGAATTGCAGGCTATGGCCAATCTCGCCATTTTTGCAGGTGTAAGAAAAGATATTTCACGAATGCCACCTGATGAGCAGGAGCTACTCACCAATCTTTTATTGTTGCTGGATAAATATGATTTGTATGGCAAAATGGCTATCCCGAAAAAAAATGATCCACAACTGGAAGTACCAGAAATTTATCGCATCACAGCACGCAAAAAAGGTGTTTTTGTTAATGCAACGCCTGGAGAAAATTTTGGTTTAACTATAGTTGAAGCTGCTGCCTGTGGCTTGCCTGTCATAGCTTCACCTACAGGAGGGCCAAAAGAAATTATTGAACGTTGTAAGAATGGTTTGTTAGTTGATGTAGAAGATCCTAAAGCTATTGCTTCTGCATTGAAACAGGTTATTGCTGATCATCATTTGTGGGAATTATTCTCTTCCAATGGCATTAAAGAAACCATGCAAAACTATTCATGGCCTGCTTATGCTGAAAAGTATGTTAGGTTACTGAATGAATTGTTTGAAAGAAAAAATGATGTTGTTGCCAATTTCATCCAAAAAACTGCTTATGCCAAAAAACTTGCAAAAGCAAAGTTGTTTGTTGTGTGTGATATTGATGGCACTTTAATGGAAGGTGATAATATAGTAGGATTAGACTTGCTTAAAAAATGGATACAGGATAACCAGGATATTGCTTTTGGTGTGGCCAGTGGCAGGAACAGGCAATTAACCGAAGATGCATTAAATAAACTTGGATTACATTCCGATGTTATGATTTGCTCTGCAGGCTCAGAAATTTATTATACTGATAAATATATTCTGGATAGCGGTTATGAACGACATATCAATTATCAGTGGAAAAGGGAAGAATTAATTGATACGCTGGCTTCATTCAAGTCTATCCGAATGCAAGGTGAGGATGCTCAATGGCCATTTAAAATAAGTTACTATGTAAAAGAAGATTTTAATGAAGATGAATTGAACATGCTTTATAAATTTTTGGATGAAAATGAAATACGTGTAAAGATTTTATTGACAGAAAACAAATATCTTGATATACTTCCTTTTAGAGCAGGAAAAGGTAATTCAGTTCGTTACTTGAGTAATAAATGGAACTTGCCAATTGAAAATTTTATAACTGCAGGAAACAGCGGCAATGATAAGGATATGCTAAAAGGCAAAACAAAAGGTATCGTGGTGGCTAATTACAGTCCCGAACTTGAACCACTTAAAAAAAGCAAGGATATTTATTTTGCAAAGCATCCTTTGGCAGCAGGTGTCTTGGAAGGCATCAAGCATTATACTTTGCATAAGGAAAGAACGGTTCAGTGATTAATCTTTTAATCAATTTTTTTAGTGCTTTTGTTTTGGAAATACAAAGAGTAATCTCACATTCATTTTGTGATAGTCATTAT
Organism: Bacteroidota bacterium; assembly: GCA_018268035.1. Taxonomy (GTDB): domain Bacteria; phylum Bacteroidota; class Bacteroidia; order Chitinophagales; family Chitinophagaceae; genus Parafilimonas. Next base: position 128,018 of record JAFDXI010000102.1, read on the forward strand.
AAACAATTTGAAATGCGCAATAAGATGAAACGTCCAGGAGAATTATTTGTGTGGTCCCGCCAGGAATCGAACCTGGATCTGGAGCTTCGGAAACTCTTATACTATCCATTGTACTACGGGACCGAAATATCAGGCGCGAAAATAGTCAACTATTTTATTTATTGTTGACGGCGGCTAATAATGATTTTAAATACGTTTTACCAATACCCGACTTAAATATTTCACTCTCACCTTGCTGAAGCCTTGTCAGCATGAGCTTTGTATAAATTAATTTCCTGTTTGCATAACTGAGAACCAACTTGACAAAAACAAACTTATTTTCCAAACGCTGCAAGGTTGGTCCCAAATATTTTAACAGCAATAGCCAGTAATATCACACCAAAAAATTTGCGGACTGCAATCAGGCCTGTCTTACCTAAAATTTTTTCAATCCATTTTAATGAATGCATGGCAATAAAAATAACAACAAGATTAATGATGATCCCAAGTAAAATATATTGATTTTCGAAATTGGCTTTCAATGACATGATGGTGGTTAAAGTACCTGTACCGGCAATCAGTGGAAACGCAATGGGGACAAAGGTTCCGGTTGATCCTGGCTCTTCCTTAAAGATATCGAGACCAAGTATCATTTCAAGCCCAACTAAAAACATCACAATTGATCCGCCTACCGCAAATGAATGCACATCAAGATTCAAAATTTTCAGCAATGGTTCACCCAGGTATAAAAACACAATCATCAAAATACCGCTGACAAGCGTTACTTTGGTTGAACTGACATTACCTGACTTTGCTTTTAAACTGATCAGCACAGGGATAGAACCGATTATATCAATGACTGCAAAAAGAGTGAATGTTACTGTTACAAGTTTGTTGATGTCAAAATTCATACGTGGATTTTTACAAAGTTAGTTTTGTTTGTATCATCTCAAAGTTGAAGCTTTGTAACTACTAAATTATCGAAATGAAAAAGCTGTTCTTCGTGTTGGGTATTTTTATTTTTTATTCTGCTCATGCACAAAGTACCGATACTGCACATTTGTATAATCCCAAAGATGATGCGGTGAAAGAAATTGCTGTTGCAGTAAAAAAAGCAAAAGCTGAAAATAAATTTGTTTTGATACAGGGCGGCGGCAACTGGTGCAGTTGGTGTAAACGCTTTAGTATAACAGTTGCGAATGACCCAAAACTTGATTCAATAGTGAACGCTGATTTTGTTGTGTATCATTTAAACTATAGTGGTGAAAATAAAAACCAGGCTGTGTTTGCAAAATATGGTTTTCCTCAACGGTTTGGGTTCCCGGTGTTTATTATTTTAGATGATAACGGGAAACTTTTACATACACAGAATTCAGCTTATCTCGAAGAAGGCAAAGGATATAATCACGATAAGATTGCTGAGTTTTTTGAAAACTGGAGACCTACTGCTCTTGACCCAAAAAATTACAAAGACTAAAAGACAAAATACTTTGCAGGTAATTCATCTATTATTCAAATTGAATTGCGTCATAAAACCTGTTGATGAGTAAATTTTTTAAATGAAGCAAATATTAACCATCTTATTATTCATCAACACAATTTGTGGTATTGCACAACCGGTAAAATATACAACAAGCAATGCCCACTCGCATAATGATTATGAACAAACAAATCCATTGTATGAAGCATTCGATAATGGCTTTGGTTCAATTGAAGCAGACATTTTTTTGCAGGACACCTTTTTAATGGTTGGACATGAGCTGAAAGAACTAAATAAAAATCGTACGCTTCAATCATTATACCTCAATCCTTTGCAATCTGCCATAAAAAATAATCATGGCTATCCATATTCAGATAAGCACAAACAGTTGCAGTTAATGATTGATATTAAAACAAATGCTATTGCAACGCTGGATACACTCATTCATCTTTTGCAACAATATCCGGAAATAATTTATTGCAAGGCTGTTCTTATTACTATCAGCGGAAACAGGCCTTCTCCTGCATCGTTTAAACTGTATCCTGCATACATTCATTTTGATGGAGTATTAAGCACGTCATATACAGGCGAGGCTCTTGAAAAAATTGTGATGTTAAGTGATGATTTTAAAAAGTATTCTTTGTGGGATGGCTCTGGTTCGCTTCCACAACAAGACAGGCAAACACTGGTTGATTTAATTAATAAAGCACATCGTTTTAAAAAGAAAATCCGTTTCTGGGATGCACCGGACAATGCGAATGCCTGGAAAACTTTTATGGATTTGAAGGTTGATTTTATCAATACAGATCATATACAACAACTGTCTTCTTTTATCATTTCAAAATAAATTTATACTAAACAGCTTTTATGGAAATCATTGATGCACATCAACACTTCTGGCAATACAACAAAAAAGATTTTGACTGGATATCAGATGAGATGTCTGTAATCAGAAAGGACTATTTACCTGCACAACTGCAAACAGTTTTTGCGGAAAACAATATTGCAGGATGTGTGGCAGTGCAGGTAAACCAAAATGAAAATGAAAATGATTTTTTCCTTGCTATGGCTGAAGAGTTTGATTTTATCAAAGGAGTTGTTGGTTGGGTTGATTTGATGGCAGATGATATTGAGAAAAGATTATTGTATTGGAGCCGGTTTAAAAAATTAAAAGGCTTCAGGCATATTTTGCAGGGAGAAAAAAACAGGTCACTCATGCTGGAACCCGATTTCAAATATGGTATCAGCAAATTGGCGGGAATGAATTTTGTGTATGACTTCCTGATTTATCCTGATCAGTTGCAGTTTGCAAGTAATTTGGCGAAAGCATTTCCCAACCAGAAATTTGTCATAGACCATTTGGCCAAACCTTATATCAAAACAGGTGAGATAAAACAATGGGAAAATGATATCCATGTCTTTAAACAATATGAAAATGTTTATTGCAAAGTATCTGGTATGGTTACGGAAGCAAACCGGAACAATTTTTCAAATCAGACTTTCCAACCTTATCTCGATGTTGTTACTGAAACATTCGGAACTCAGCGTTTGATGTATGGTTCAGACTGGCCGGTCTGCCTGACGGCTGCATCTTATTCTGCTGTTTTGCAGATAGTGAAAGATTATTTTTCTTCTTTCTCAATTGATGAACAAAAAAATATTTTCAGTAACAATGCTGAATATTTTTATAATTTGTAGCCGATACCTGCAACATTATTTTTTCAGAATAAATACTACAACCAGTTTATGTCAACAACAAAAGCTTATGCTGCACAAACCGCTACAACACCATTAGCGCCATGGAATTTGGAAAGAAGAATGCCAACACCTTATGATGTGCAGATTGATATTTTGTACTGTGGTGTTTGCCATAGTGATTTACATACTGTACGCAATGAATGGGGAGGAACAGTTTATCCTGCTGTACCCGGCCATGAAATTGTTGGAAGGGTTACTTCAATAGGAAGCCATGTTACAAAATATAAGGAAGGAGATCTTGCAGCGGTAGGTTGTCTTGTAGATAGTTGCAGGGAATGTAATAATTGTAAAAAAGGGTTGGAACAATATTGCCTGAATGGTTCTGTTGGTACTTATAATGGAAAAGATAAACACAGCGGTGGTGTAACCTATGGTGGTTACAGCAAACGAATTGTGGTGCATGAAGATTTTGTATTGAGGGTTACAGACAAATCACCATTAGAAGGTATTGCTCCTTTATTGTGTGCAGGCATTACAACATATTCCCCATTGCGCCACTGGAAAGTTGGGAAAGGTGATAAAGTGGGTATCCTTGGTTTAGGCGGGCTGGGCCACATGGGCGTAAAATTAGCAGCATCTTTTGGAGCGGAAGTTACGATGCTGAGCCATTCACCATCAAAAGAAGCGGATGCGAAAAAATTGGGCGCTCATAATTTTTTGCTGACAAAAGATGAAAGCCAGTTGAAAAAAATGAAAGGCTATTTTGATTTTATTTTAGATACTGTCTCTGCACCTCATGAGTATAACACTTATCTTGATATGCTGTCAACCAATGGCGCTATGGTTTGTGTAGGCGCACCTACAACTCCATCACAGGTTTATGCATTTAACCTGATAATGAATAGAAAAACATTAGCCGGTTCATTAATTGGCGGTATTCCTGAAACTCAGGAGATGCTCGATTACTGTGCTGCCAATAATATAGTTTCTGATGTTGAGGTTATTGATATAAAAGATATCAACAAGAGTTATGAACGCATGTTGAAAGGCGATGTAAAATATCGTTTTGTTATTGATATGGCCACACTTTAAAAACTCAACACATTCTTTCTGCTGATTTATAAATGTTTTCGATGATGCTAACTACTTTCAGGCCTTCTTCTGCAGTTGCAGCTATGGACGCATTGTTATATAACACATCAATTACATTTTGAATAATAAAATGGTGGTTGAAAGCACTGCCTTTATAGTGTCCATAATCATTCTGAATTGTTGATGTGGTTAGTGCAGGCATTGTATAATTTTTTATATCACAATATTCCACTGTGTCCATGTATTGCCCACCGATTTTTATTGTACCAGTTTCTGCAATAATGGTGATACTGCTTTCAAAATTTTTATTCCATACTGCTGTTGAAAAATTCAGGCAGCCAATACTGTTGTTGCCAAATGAAAATGTAACTACGCCACTGTCATCAAATGCAGCAAGCTGTTTGTATGAATGCAGAACTGCATGAATATTTTTTATATTGCCAAACAACCAGTAAAAAATATCAATGAAATGCGAAAACTGTGTGAACAAAACACCGCCGTCTAAGTCTTTTGTTCCATGCCAGTTGTTCGTTGCTGGCTGGTAATATCTTTCATCCCTGTTCCAGAAACAGTTGAGCTGAACTGAAAATATTTCACCGGTAAAATTATCATCAATGATTTTTTTCAACCAGGCCACAGGCGCTGAGAACCGGTTTTGCATCACAACAAAAACATTTTTCTGATAACGGGTGGCAGTATCAATAATATTTTGTGCGCCTGTTGTGGTGAGCGCCATAGGTTTTTCAATCACCACATGTTTGCCGGCTTTAATGCATTCAATCGCCTGTGTATCGTGAAGGCCGTTGGGTGTTGCAATCACTACAACATCTGTATTTGAATTTGAAGAAAGGAAATCAGTAAGTGAAAAGTAATGTGGTACGTTTAATTTTTCAATATCTAAATCTGAAGGCTCTTTTATATCAATTGTTGCAGTTAATTCGGCTTGCGGATTAACATTAATTAATGCTGCATGGCGTTTCCCTATGTGCCCGCAACCAACCACTGCGAAATGTATTTTCTTCATGCTGAATCAAAGATATGTTGCTGAAGGGTGCGACGCAAGGAACGCTCAATAGAATTTCAATTGCCGGTTTCAAAATAAAAAAAATGCGAAGCATTTTAACCTGTTGTTTTTTCCACCCTGTTATTCGTTAAGCGGTAGGTTTGTTGGGTTGACGGGCAAACGGCGATGCCTTCCTGGTTGAAAATAAGTTTCTCACCATGTTCACTCATCCAGCCGTTTTGCTTGGCGGGGTTGCCCATCATTAAAGCATAAGCCGGCACATCTTTCGTAACTACTGCACCTGCTGCAACAAACGCAAATGCGTGCACCGTTATTCCGCAAATTAAAGTAGCATTGGCACCGATAGTTGCTCCTTTTTTAATTGTTGTTGGTCTGAATTCATTTTTCCTTGAAACAGCACTGCGTGGATTGATAACATTGGTGCAAACGCAGGAAGGGCCAAGAAAAACATCATCTTCACAAACCACTCCATCATACAATGAAACATTGTTCTGCACTTTTACATTATTGCCCAGCACGACTGTGGATGCAATAAAAACATTCTGACCGATAGTGCAGTTTTTTCCAATGATGCAGCCTTTCATCAAATGAGAAAAATGCCAGATGCTGCTGCCATCGCCAATAATAGCGCCTTCGTCAATCACTGCGGTTTCGTGTTTAAAAAAATGTTGCCTCATCAGTTTTTATTAGTGTATGAATGATACCGACATGCCAAACTTATTATTTTTAAGATGATAATGGAAAAAACCAGTTAGCGTTTTAATCGGGGCAATAACATTATTTGCACTTCTACGTCTGAGAAAGCTTTATTTCCCCTGGAAAAACTTCCTGTATGCAGTCAAAAAAATGATGTGATAAAGGCAGAGCAATGGTTGCCGGCACTTTAATTTCTGAAAGGTTTAGCAAGTGTTAGCTTATTTTTGCAGCCTTTACTGAAGCAATAATTGATAAACAAGTGGCAGATAACGATAACAACATTGGAGATAAAAACGGCCTGAAAGAAGAGAAGGAGTTTAAACGATATTTAATTACTGCGGCTTTGCCTTATGCGAATGGCCCGATTCATATTGGTCATTTAGCAGGTGTGTATTTGCCGGCAGATATTTATGTGCGGTACCTGCGTGCCCAAAAACGTGATGTGAAATTTGTTTGTGGCAGCGATGAACATGGTGTACCCATTACTATCCGTGCGATGAAAGAAGGTATTACGCCACAGCAGGTAGTAGATAAATTTCATGCAATTATCAAAAGCAGCCTGGAGCAGATTGGTGTGTCATTTGATATTTATTCGAGGACATCCAATCCTGTTCATCACAAGACCTCACAGAATTTCTTTTTGAATTTGTACGAGAAAGGATTGTTTGAAGAAAAGGAAAGTGAGCAGTATTATGATGAGAAAGCAAAAACTTTTTTGGCAGACAGGTATATCATTGGCACCTGCCCGGTATGTAAAAACCCAAATGCTTATGGCGACCAATGTGAGAAATGTGGTTCATCATTGAGCCCTGAAATGTTAATCAATCCACGCAGTGCATTGAGCGATGCAACTCCTATAAAAAAGAAAACCAGGCACTGGTATTTTCCATTACAACACTATGAGGCATTTTTAAAGCAATGGATTTTAGAAGACCATAAGGAATGGAAGAATAATGTGTATGGCCAATGCAAAAGTTGGTTAGATAATGGATTGCAGTCCCGTGCCATGACCCGCGACAGTAACTGGGGCATTCAAGTGCCGTTGCCGGATGCAGAGGGAAAAGTTTTATATGTGTGGTTTGATGCACCAATTGGTTATATCAGCGCCACAAAAGAATTAATCAGCAACTGGGAAGATTACTGGAAAAAAGATGATACCCGGATGATTCATTTTATCGGTAAGGACAATATTGTTTTTCACTGTATCATTTTTCCTGCAATGCTGAAAGCGCATGGTGATTTTGTGTTGCCAGATAATGTGCCGGCCAATGAATTTTTGAATATTGAAGGAGATAAAGTTTCCACTTCGCGTAACTGGGCTGTGTGGGTGAATGAATACCTTAAAGATTTCAAAGGTTGTGAAGATGTATTGCGTTATGTGTTGTGTAGTAATGCGCCTGAAACAAAAGACAATGATTTTACCTGGAAAGATTTCCAGGAAAAAAATAACAGCGAGCTGGCCAGCATCTTTGGCAATTTTGTAAACCGCACGTTTGTGCTGATGCATAAATTATGCAATGGCAAAGTTCCGGTGTTGCATGGCGATGTAATGGATGAACTGGATAAAGCTTTGATAGAAGATATTCAATCAGCAAAAACAAAAGTTGAAAATGCGATAGAAGATTTTAAATTCAGGGAAGCATTGTTTGAAGTGATTGACCTCAGCCGCAAAGGCAATAAATACATGCAGGAAAAAGAGCCGTGGAAGAAAGTAGCAGGCAATGATGATGCAGGCAACAATCAAAAACTGATTGACAACTGTTTGCATTTATGTTTACAGCTCACTGCTAATCTTGCAATACTTGTCAATCCATTCCTGCCTTTTACTGCAAAGAAAATGTTGCATCTGATGAAAGTGGTTGATAAAATACTGGATTGGAAAAATGCTGGCTCCATCAAATTGCTGAGCGTGGGATATAGTTTGAGGCCGCCTGAGATTTTGTTTAGAAAAATTGATGATAAAGAAATAGAAACACAGATTCAAAAATTAAAAAGTGGATTAGTGAAACCTGAAAATGCTGATACAAAAACCAATGAGCAAGCAATGCCAACAGTTAATAGCCAAGAACTAACAGCTAATGACCAACCACTAAAAGCTCAGATACAATATGATGATTTTGCCAAATTGGACTTGCGTGTAGGGAAAATTGTGGAAGCAGAAAAAGTGGAGAAAGCAGATAAACTTTTAAAGCTTGAAATTGATTTAGGATTTGAAAAACGCACTATTGTTTCGGGTATTGCACTGCATTTTAAGCCTGAAGAAATAGTTGGTAAGCAGGTAGTGGTGGTAGCCAATCTCGCTCCACGTAAAATGCGTGGAATAGAGAGCAACGGGATGATATTAATGGCTGAAAATGCAGCAGGTAAATTAATTTTTGTAAACCCTGATGAAGATATAGATGCAGGGAGTGGAGTGAGCTGAGAAAAAATTAGACCTAACTGGGATATCAACCTGATAGGTCTATATAAAAATTATTTTACTACAAGTATCAGCCTGCTTAAACCGGTTGAGTTATTTTTTATAAAATAAAAACCTGTTGCAAATGCAGATACATCAATAGTTCCGTTACCATCTATTGTTTTATTGGCTAAAGTTTTTCCTGATTGATCTATCAAAACAAAATCTGATTTTTTAGTGGTCCTTATGTTTACAATATTCTTAGCAGGGTTGGGAAATATTGAAAAAGTATTATCGTCTTTTTTTGATTGAAATACAGGATTTGATACAGTTGCATCATCAGTGGATCCATTGTTATAATTCAGGTCAACAATCCAGAAATCATTACTGCCCCTGCTCACATCGGTTTTATCTCCATAAACATTTCCCCAGGTAAAGCCACCCAAAATATATTTGTTATTGGTAACCTCTTTTATGCTCCGTAAATTATCATCACCATCACTGCCAACATCTTTATTCCAGGTAATTTTTCCGGAAGCATTTATTTTTACAACCCAGTAATCAAAACCTCCCCAGGTATTTTCATCTTTATCACTTGATATGGGTGAAATAGATTGACCACCTAATATCACTCCACCATCTAATGTATTTTCGATTGTCTGTCCAAAATCATCACTAAGGCCGCCAATAGTTTTATTAAATTGAATAGCGCCTGATCTGCTTAATTTCACTAACCAATAATCAAACCCGCCATGGATGTTTTCTGTTTTGTCACCAGATTTATTTGAGATGGAAGCGCCAAACAAAGCATAACCACCATCAGCAGTTTGTACGACACTGTTCACATAATCATCAGCGTTGCCACCAGCAGTTTTATCCCACTGTTTCACACCATTCTTGTTTAATTTAACTGCCCAATAATCATTTGCCCCGCGGCTATCTTCAGACTTATCACCTGATATATTCGAATTGGAAAGACCAACAGCTATATAACCATCATCATTGGTTTGAATAACTTTATTTACAAATTCATCACCGCTGCCACCGATCGTTTTGTCCCATTGTTTATTGCCCCATGCATCTAATTTTATCAGCCAGAAATCATAACCACCTTTGCTGTCCTCTGATTTATCACCTGAAATATTTGAATTAGACATGCAGCCAACAATATAACCACCATCTTTTGTTTGCTGAATTGAATTACAGAATTCATATTGATCGCCGCCCAAAGTTTTTTGCCAGGCAATATTGCCTGACGCATCGAGTTTTATAATCCAACAATCAAATACACCTTTACTATTCTCCGTTTTTTCACCGGAAATATTTGACTGTGAATTTCCGGCAAGTATGTAACCGCCATCATTTGTTTGCTGCACATCAAGGCATTCATCTACATCAGAACTGCCTAATGTCCGCTGCCATTGAATATTGCCAGCATGGTTGAGTTTTATAACCCAGTAATCATCAATGCCACGATTATAATCCGTTTTCTCGCCTGATATATCAGAGTATGACCTTCCGGCAGCAATTAAACCACCATCAGTTGTTAAACAGATATTACCCAATTCATCATCATTATTACCACCTAAAGTTCTTTGCGGGCCGATAATAAATTGTGAGTAACCGGTAATTGTTATAATGCAGAAGAGAACTGGTAAAAATTTTTGTTTCATAGATTAAAATTTTTGATGAGAAAGAAATGTTTTTAAAACATCAGCAAGCTATTATTCGATCTGCCTATCAGCAACCGGTATTTGGTAATTTATTTGTTTGGATTGGCAGCTTACTGTTTTGCATGTTTAATTTGATCTGGGCTGAAATACCGGTTTAATTTTTCAATCATTATTTTATCACTTATAAGGTGTTTTATTTTTTGTTGTGCATGAATAGTGCCGGATGAAATTGTGTGTAAAAAAGTAAAAAAATTATACGGTACCTGAACTAATTCAGGATGAGAAACAGCGCCTGTTTTTGCAAGGTCATCATAATAACTGTTATACTGCGATAATTGCTGATGAAGTATATTTTCAAATGCTGTAACATCCTGCACCGATGATGAAAAAGATGAATAGCATTTATATCGGAATGGTGTATGCCTGAAATCTGGAGTGATGCAAAAATCAAGTAATGTTTGATTTGTTTGTTTGCATGTTTCAGCGATTGCCTGTTCTGCCTGTATTGGTAACATCTGTTCACCAAAAGGTGAAAAAATATCGTTCAACCTGCCTTTAACTATTAACCTGTATGGTTGTATTGAAACGAATTCAACAATGTCATTCATCACATAAGCACACAAGCCATTATTAGCTGAAATGATGATGTTATATAGTTTTGAAGGCGCCACATCTTTTAAAGATAAACGTTCAGGGTTTTGTTGGTGAATATTTTTCAGTTCAACAAATTCATAAAAAACACCGTTATTGCAAATAAGCTCCATTCCTTTTATGTTTGGCTGGATTTGATAGGCAAAATTCCCTTCCGTTGCAGAATAATTTTCCATTAACACAACATCTTCACCTAAATGGTTGCGCAACAAATTTTCATAAGGTTCATAATTCATACCACTTAAAAAAGCTACACTGAAATTTGGGAATGCATCTTTAAATTTTTGTTTTGTTAGTTGTTCGAACTGATGCAGGAAATGTGAAAGATAAACAGGCAAAGCAACTATCGTTCTGACATCATTGCCTTGTATATTTTGTATAATATACCTGATCTTTTCAGATGGTTCTTTAATTGATTGAATTGAATGGCCTGGTAATGAAAAATAGTTTGTCCACGAGGGTTTGTTATACATTTTTATGGTTGAAATAGCGCCGCATAAAAAACCATTTATTTCTTCCGGCTCCTGTTGATCACCAAGTGTAAGCACTTTGTTTCCCATAAATGAAGCAGTATTTAATTGCCGCGATAAATTGTTTATCATGTATAAAGCTGCTAATTGTGATGAGCGTAAAAATTGTTTTGTAACAGGCAATAGTTTTAGCTTGCCCGAGGTGCCGCTGCTTTTTGCAAAAAATTTTGGATAACCTTCGCAAAGAATATTTGGTTCGCGGTTTAAAATCCTTTGTATGTAAGGATTGAAATTTTCATAACTCCTTAAAGGAACCTGGTTTTTAAAATCATCATAACTATTGATTAAATGGAATGAATGCTTTTTTCCAAAAAAAGTATTTTTGGCTGCGTAGATTAATGATGAAAATGTTTTTTGCTGGCATTCAATTGCATGAAACCTGTTTGCATTTACCAATGCAGAATATTTTTTTAAATATTGATATTGTATAAATGAAAGCAGAGACATTTTGGCAAGTTAAACGTATAAAAAAAATCAGTTGTTAAACAACATAAATTTTTTAAACGGCTTCCCTTTGCGAATTAAATACGCATGGTAAGCGCTTGGTATATCATGCTGCCATTTGGGTAAAATAAGTGTGATCAGAATCCTGTCGAGATGAGAAATGATGCCGGCACACAAACAGAAATAAAATAAAAATCCCGCATTGCCATTCAATATTAAATCAGTGAATGCCGCGAGTAATGTGAGGCCCCAGAATTTTGAGAGATAGGCATGTGTGCAGGTTTCCCTGCCAAATTTTATAATACTTACAAAATAACAGGATGCTTCCATACCCAACAAAATCCATATTACTACAGAGTTATCGCTAATTGTCTGAGGCCAGATGAACCATGCAGTGAAACCGGCGGAAAGCCAGAATATCATATCTGTCTGGCTATCGAGTCTGCGCATTTTTGCTGTTGACGTATTTTGTTTGCGGGCAATAACACCGTCAAAAATATCTGATAGCAATCCAAGAAATAATATTGCAACAATAAGTTTGACGTATTGTGTTTGAAAGAAATATCCAAGCAATAACATGCCCGGTGCACACAAAAATCTGAATGCAATTAATGCGTAAGGGAAATTTTTCATGGCAGCAGTCTTATGTAAAAAATGATTAAATAAATTTACTGGAATTCAATTAAATAAAAATCATGGAATAGCTATTTATTAATTTTAAAAGCCCATATCCTTCGGAACATGCCTTTGTTTATCTCTTTTCTTTCCATCAATTTAAATGCATCGTTTTGGCCAGCTATATGAATAAGGCTGCAGGCAACTCAAGGTGGCAATTGGAGGACGCATGCTTAATCTGATTTCTTATATTAATCCTCATAATCTTCATTCTCAGAAATGTATTGCTAACATCATTTAATAATATTAATCCCAAAGTCTAAGAGCTATGCTCATCCAAAAAACATTAGGTGATATTGAAGAGATATTGCTTGCCAGTTTGTTTATCCGTGTCCATCATTCAACTATTGTGAGCCAGGATGCCATTATAAATTACAGCAGGACAGACGGTGGATATATAGTAATGAATACCGGTGAAAAACTAATTGTTTCCAAAGCAAGAAAAGAATCATTGCTTGAAAAACTTGGATTAAAAAAAGATTAAGTATTTTTTTCCTTCACTTAAATTCTAAAGGCTCTACATTTACAGCCAATGCTGGTGATATTGCTTTTGTATTATCAGCATCAAAAAGGCATACAAATAATTAAAATTATAGATGACTTATATCCCTGTAACAAACTTAGTATGTTAAAATCATTTAGATAAAATGTAAAATCAAAAAAGAAAAAAAATGAAACACTTGCCATTAAATCCCCTGCTTTTCATTGAAAACAGGAAACGGTTCATCAAAGAAATGAAGCCCAACAGTATTGCCATTTTCAACAGCAATGATGAAGTGTCGAGCAATGGGGATGCATTGTACCGTTTTCAGCAAAACACTAACCTGTACTGGCTTTGCGGCATTGAGCAGGAAGATACAATGGTCATTCTGTTCCCGGATAACCCTGATGAAAAATACCGTGAAGTGCTGGTGTTGGTGCGGCCGGTTGAAATAAAAGAAAAATGGGATGGCAGGAGGTTGCGTGCCAATGAAGCAACTGAAATGTGTGGCATCAAAACAATTGTATGGCTTGACAGCCTTGATGCATTATTACAGAAATGGGTGCATGCTGCAGATAATATTTATTTATGCACCAATGAGCATGACCGTAAATCAACAACATACACTGCAACACGTGATTACCGCTTTGCGCAGGAAATGCAAAAGCGTTATCCATTGCATAATTATGAACGCACTGCTAAGATTATGATGAAGCTCAGGGCTATCAAAACAAAATACGAAGTGGATGTAATAAGGCAGGCTATTGATATAACAGATAAAACATTCCGTCGCTTATTGCAGTTTATCAGGCCCGGTGTGATGGAGTATGAAATAGAAGCAGAAATACTGCATGAATTTTTGCGTAACCGTTCAAAAGGTGAAGCCTATTCAAGCATTATTGCGAGTGGCGACAGGGCAAGGACTTTGCATTATATTTTTAATAATGGAGAATGTAAAGACGGCGAGTTGATACTGATGGATTTTGGTGCCGGCTATGGCGGCTATGCAGCGGACCTCACACGCACAGTGCCTGTGAATGGAAAATTTACAAGGCGACAGAAAACAGTGTATAATGCCTGTTTGCATTTGCATAAATACGCGAAGAGTTTACTGAAGCCCGGCACTATTTTAAATGACTACCATGAAAAAATTGGTGATGAAGCCACAGTTATTTTTCAAAAGATTGGTTTGCTGAAAAAATCTGATATAAAAAACGAAGACAAGGAAAACCGTGCATACAGGAAGTATTTATATCATGGTATTTCACATCATCTTGGTTTGGATGTGCATGATCTGGGCACTTTTACACAACCCATTAAAGAGGGTATGGTATTGACGATTGAACCGGGCATTTATATTGAAGAGGAACATTTAGGCATCCGTATTGAAAACAATGTATGGATAACAAGAAGGGGCAATGAAGATTTGATGAAAAATATACCTTATGAGGTGGAAGAGATTGAACAATTAATGAAATCAACAGTTAAATGACAACCGTTTACTGATGGGTTTCAAATTTGAAAAACAAAAAGATTGGCAGCTTGCTTTAGAACTGGATGGTGAAATTGCTGAATTGATTAAATCATTTCTAAAAGAAAGGTTGTTCATTCTTGTATCCCAGATAAAGCTTGCAGTAGATTCAGTTGTTTTAAATATTGCTTAAGGGTCAACATTACCATCTAAAGCAGAACATAAAAGATTTTTTGTAATTTCTAATCGTTTAGCTTTGGATGTTGTTGCAAAATGTATCATATTATTCAAAGAAAAAATATTAATAAGATTATTTTTGATATTAAATATCAGAAATACGAAAAAACTGATTGCAATGATTCATGCGTTAATTAAAACACTTGATGATTCTGGCAACGGTAAGCGGTCAACACACAAATGAAACAAATCCCAAACATTATCACACTACTCAACCTCTTTTTTGGTTGTATTGCGATTGTATATATTGTTCAGCCGGGGTTGGTGCCATTATATAGTTCTAACGACCTGGCATTGGTGCCGGATGTAACAGACCTGGGCACACAATATGTTAGCATTCCGCAACAAATGTTTATCGGCTCATTGTTTATCGGGCTGGCAGCAGTAGTAGATTTTTTCGATGGATTTGTTGCCCGGTGGATGAAAGCAACATCACCAATGGGCGCTGAGTTGGATTCACTGGCTGATGTGGTGAGTTTTGGTGTTGCACCATCATTAATTGTTTACCAGTTTCTGAGATTAAGTTTTGCGCAACAAGATAATGGATTAGACACGAGTATCATTTTTATAATACCTGCATTTATCATTGCCTGTGCCGGGGCTTACAGGTTAGCAAGGTTTAATATTGACACAAGCCAGACTACATATTTTAAAGGTGTCCCCATTCCTGCTAACGGATTGGTGATAGCATCATTTCCGTTAATTTACTGGACTAATGATTATGTTTTTATTACCCGGTTATTAATAAACCCCTGGTTTTGGTATGCAATAATTATTATTCTTTCATGGTTGATGGTGTCAAAAAAACCAATGCTTGCGTTGAAGTTTTCAGGAGTAACTATAAAAAAAATTACACCATTTATTATAATAGCATTGATAGCTATTGTATCAGCTTTTTTTATACAATGGCTTGCAGTGCCAGTAAGTTTTATGACTTACGTTATTTTATCTTTGCTCAATAAACAATCATCAGAATTATGACATATAATGTTCAGATAAAAGTTATGTTATTAAAAGACTTGCTTGATCCGCAGGGAAAAGCTGTACAGGCAGGCTTAAAAAACCTTGGCTTTAATGGAGTGAATGATGTACGTATTGGCAAACATATTACATTACAAATAGAAGCCGGTTCAGAAGAAGAAGCGAGGAAGATAGCCGATGATGCATCCAGGAAATTGCTTGCTAACCCTGTGATGGAATATTTTGAAATTGAGACCCTTGATAGCTAAACTGATCATTTAAAAGGGAGCGTTTATATTCGTAAATAATGTCTTCAATTCTTAAAGAAATTGATAAGAATGCAACTGATGGTTCTCTTTACCTGGTGCCTACACCACTGGGCAATTTGAAAGACATCACTTTACGTGCCATCGAAGTTTTGCAGTCTGTTGATTTGATATTGTGTGAAGATACCCGCACCTCATCCAAACTTTTGCAGCATTACAATATTCAAAAACCATTATCACCTTATCATCAACATAATGAACATAAGATACTGCAGCATTTAATTGATCAATTATTAGCCGGGAAAAAAATGGCAGTGATTACAGATGCCGGCACACCTGGCATATCAGATCCTGCATTTTTGTTGGTAAGGGAATGTTTAAAAAATAAAATAAGAGTAGAAAGTTTGCCTGGCGCGACCGCATTTGTACCGGCATTGGTGAATAGCGGGTTGCCTATTAACCGGTTTGTATTTGAAGGTTTTTTACCATTAAAAAAAGGCCGCCACACATTGCTAACAAAACTGGCAACAGAAGAACGCACAATGGTATTTTATGAAAGCCCGGTTCGGCTTGTTAAAACTTTGCAGGAATTCATTAACTATTTTGGTGCAGAAAGGAAAAGTAGTGTTAGCAGAGAGTTAACAAAAGTGTTTGAAGAAAATTATCAGGGAAGTTTATCCGAAGTTTGTACCCATTTCAGCAACAAAGTCGTGAAAGGCGAGATAGTCATTGTTGTTGAAGGCTTCGATGAATAAATATCCTGCATGAAAAAAAATCTTTTTGCTTTAGTATTTATTTTCATTTCAGTTGTAGCACAAGCACAATTAAGAAAGATTCCTGCTGATGTTACTGATGCTTTTGCATCGAGGTATCCACATGCAACAAAGGTGGAGTGGAGAGATAAGCTACAATATTTTGAAGCTACATTTCAGCTTAATGGGGCAAGTATAATTGCCAGTTTTTCATCAAATGGTGAATGGGAAGGAAGCGAAAGAAAATTGGAATTTAATGATCTTCCTGAAGATGTAAGGGATGGTTTCCTAAAGAGTAAATATGCTGACTGGAAAAAATGTTCCAGTTCAGAAACACAAGAGTTGGGAAAACCATTACAATATAAAATCAACATTCAGAAATCTGGTATTCAAAAAAAATGTTTGCACTTCGATACCAATGGCCGTTTGTTGAAAGAAAACTTAGCCTTTTAAATTTTTTTTTAACCTGTTATTGGTTGCTTCTGCGGAGCAGATCATTTTTGCAGAAATAATTTTTTCGAACATGATAAATAAATGCACGATTGTTTTATCTCTTTTACTTTTTTCTTTTTCATTTACAAATGCACAGCCGGATCGCTGGCAACAAAAAATAGCCTACAATATCAACGTTAATGTGAATGTTGAAAAGAATCAATTCAGTGGCGTTGAAAGAATTGACTATTGGAATAACTCACCCGATACTTTGCACAGGGTGTTTTTTCATTTATACTGGAATGCATTTCAGCCCAACAGCATGATGGATGTTCGAAGCCGCGAATTAGGTAAAACAGTTTTGGGTACTGACAGAGATGGTAATCCTATTTATGATTGGGATGACAGGGTAAGGGATCGCATTCAACATTTGCAACCTGATGAAATAGGTTATGACAGCACTGAATATGTAAAACTAAATGGTGTTGCACAAAAATTAATTTATCATGAAACCATCCTGGAAGTGCAATTAACTACTCCATTACTTCCACATTCAAAAAATAGTTTTGAAGTAGCTTTTAATTGTCAGGTGCCGATACAAATAAGAAGAAGCGGCCGTGATAATGAAGAAGGCATCAGGTACAGTATGAGTCAGTGGTATCCAAAAATGGTAGAGTATGATTATCAGGGATGGAATGCCAACCCATATATTGCCAGGGAATTTTATGGTGTGTGGGGCGATTATGTGGTGAACATTACTATTGATAAAAATTATATGCTGGCCGGTACAGGCACCATTCAAAACCCTGATGAAGTTGAATATGGATATAATGGGGATGAAAGCTCAAAACCTAAAACCCAGAAATCAAAAATCACCTGGAAGTTTGCTGCACAAAATGTACATGATTTTGTGTGGGCAGCAGATACTGCATATACTATGATTAAAAAACAAATACCCAATGGACCGTTATTTTATTTTGTATATAAAAAAGTTGACTCATTACAATCACGTTGGGAAAACCTTGCCAATACTATAGAAAAATCTTATCCATATATAGCAAAAACATTTGGTGCTTATCCATATAAAAATTATTCTTTCATACAAGGTGGGGATGGTGGAATGGAATACCCGATGGCAACATTGATTAAAGGCCCTAGTGCAGGCACGGCTATTCACGAATTCATGCATAACTGGTACCAGGGACTTATGGGCACTAATGAAAGCCTGTATCCCTGGATGGACGAAGGCTTTGCCACTTATGCAGAATTAAGGGTTAGCAATTGGTTGAGAGGAGATACAGGTTTTGCATTTGCAAGCTCTTACAGATCATATTTCAGATTAGTGAAAAGCGGAATGGAAGAAGCTATGATTACACATGCAGACCATTTTAATACCAATTATGCATATAGTGTGGCTTCCTATTCAAAAGGCTCTATTTATTTGGCGCAATTAGGCTATATAGTTGGTGAAAAAAACATGGATAAAATATTATTGGAATATTATAATGATTGGAAATTTAAGCACCCCAATCCAAATGATTTTTTAAGGTTAGCAGAAAAAGTCAGTGGGATAGAATTGCACTGGTATAATCAATATTGGATTAATTCCACACGCACAATTGATTATGCAATAGGTGATATCAATACAAATGGAAATACAGTTTCAATATCATTAAAACGAATTGGTTTAATGCCTATGCCAATAGATGTTTTAGTTACATTCAGAGATGGATCGCAGGAGATGCATTATATACCGATGAACCTAATGTATGGTGAAAAGCCTGCGGAAAATTCAGTTAAAAGAATAACCGAAAAAGAATGGCCATGGGTCAATCCGGAATATTCATTTAATATTGATATGCCGCTTTCTGAAATTAAATCAATAGAAATAGATCCAAGCCAGAGAATGGCAGATGTAAACAGAGTGAACAATAAAATAGTAGTTCCATAAATTTTAACAATTAAATGAAGCAACCTGAAAAGTTGATCAACGTATTTAAGTTGCATTATCACCGAAAGCTGCAATCAAAACAAAAAACGTAAAATGACGTCATAAATAACAATGTACATCAATCTTTAATTTGGTGTGAATTTGGGATGAAGTTATTTTTGCGTGCCTTTATGAGGAAATTAAAAAAATAAGAATGTTAAAAACTGCTCTTCGCTTCTTAACCTATTCTCTACTTTTCGTCCTCTTTAGTAATCTGATATCCTGCAAAGTAGAGCGTGTAGCTTACTTTAAAGATGTACCAGATTCTACTGCGGCAAATAAAGTGCTGCAATCTATTACTCCGGAACCAGCTATGGTAAGGTCAGATGATGTTTTGAATATTAATATTCAGACATTGGATCCTGCGGCCAACACCATATTAAACCAGGGTAATTTACCAGTGAATTCAGGTGCTGTAACAGGCGGCAGCAATAATAATAGTGGCAACACTACACAAGCTGTTGTATCTGGATATTTAGTAAACAAGGATGGTTATGTGCATTTACCTTATGTGGGAGATGTATTGGTAAAAGGGTTGACAACAGATCAGGTAAAAGATCTTGTCACACAAAAAATTTCAGTTTATTTTAAAGACCCTGTTGTGAATGTCAGGTTCACCAATTTTAAAATAACTGTGTTAGGTGAAGTAAAAAACCCAACTACATTTCTTGTGCCTAATGAACACCCCACAATTTTTGATGCTTTGGGTCTCGCTGGTGATATAACACTTTATGGAAGACGTGATAATGTGATGCTGATTAGAAGTGATCCTGATGGTAAAAAAAATATTGTAAGAATAGACTTAGATAAAACTACAGCAATTACATCACCTTACTTCTATCTTCAGCCAAATGATGTTTTATTCGTAGAACCAACAGAAGACAGGGTAGCCAGCACTAGTGCATATAGGACACGGGATATTGCAATTATTGCAAGTGCCCTGTCGTTAATGATAGTAATAGTAGCACGCCTTATTCAATAGAGTTTTGAAAATATTAACTACTTTTTTCGGGTGAGATAATTGATTAAAATCTAAACCGGATTTTTTTATGCAGGATATAAATACTGAACTTCCA
Source organism: Bacteroidota bacterium (assembly GCA_018268035.1). Lineage (GTDB taxonomy): Bacteria > Bacteroidota > Bacteroidia > Chitinophagales > Chitinophagaceae > Parafilimonas. Next base: position 148,023 of record JAFDXI010000102.1, read on the forward strand.
TCCAACAACGTTAAAGCGCAACGTGATGTTGATATCAAATTTATTGTTGCTAAAGTTTTAGGCAACTGGTACTGGTATGTAATAGCGCTTGTATGTTTTATATTAATTGGTCTTGGGTTAATGCTGTTTGTATCTCCGAGATACACCGTTACTGGCCGAGTGTTGGTAACAGGATATAATCCTGCAGGAAAAGCTGTTACCGGAGTTGATGAATCGACTGTTTTAAGCCAGTTGGGAAGTATGTTCTCCGTTCCAAATGCAGTGATGAATGAAATGGAAATTATCCATTCACGCACTCTTGTTGAACAAACGGTCCGGGATTTACAATTGAATGTAACTTATTGGGGACAAGGTCCTTTGCGTTATGAAGAAGTATATAAAGCATCACCCTATTTTATTAACCTGCTATCACTAAAAAATATTACTGATCCAATAGAATATGATGTTCGTGTTGTAGATGATGGTAATAAAGTGCATTTTGTTGATGAAAGCAGCGACAGTACGTTTACTATCAATTTTGGAGATACTGTGCATTGTTGGTATGGCAGTTGGGTATTGGTAAGAAATCCGGATGTGGTGGAGAAAAATCCGCACCATACTTTGGGTATGGTAATCAATAGCTGGGCACAAACCATCTATGCTTACATGCAAAATATAACTGCTGCAACAGTAAATGAACAGGTTAATATTATTGATCTTTCTATAAGTGGCGTTACGCCTCAAAAGAATGAGGATATGTTGAAACACCTGATTGGATTATACGTTCAGGCAGATATAAATAACCACAATAAAATTGCAGATAGTACAATTGCTTTCATTGATGAAAGGCTCGCAACTGTGGCAGCAAGTCTCTCTGATGTAGATAAAGGCATTGAGTCATTTAAAAAACAAAATAAGTTAACCGACCTTACCAATGATGCTAATGAACTGGTGCAGACCAGCACAAATGTAAACCAGAGCATGCAGGATAAACAGGTGCAATTTAGGGTTGTGGATGATCTTGAAAATTATCTTAAAGATGCAAGGAACAACACCCGCATCATGCCAACTACTGCACCTATACAAGACCCTGCTTTTGTGCAAACATTGGACAAATACAATACGCTACAATTACAACGCCAGACTTACCTTCAAACATCAACTGAGAATAACCCGAACGTTAAGAGTACTGATATTCAGTTAAGTCAGTTGCGTGGTGATTTATTAAGCATGTTGCAGACATATAAGAAAGGCATCAATACTGAGCAAACAGATCTTGAATCAAGGAACGCACAGATGCAAAGTTCCATTGAAAAAGTGCCGACACAACAAAAGATTTACCTTGATTTCACCAGGCGACAGAATGTTTTGGAAGGGCTATATACTTATTTATTACAAACAAAAGAACAGACTGCTGTTTCCAAATCAAACAGCCTCGCTCCAATTCGTATTATAGATTATCCTATCAGAGGCCCATTGCCTTATTTCCCTAATGTTATCATTATAGTAATCGGCATTATTTTTCTAACGCTTGTTGTTCCGTCAGCAGCAATATTCCTGTCAGTATTATTAAATACACGTGTTATTTCAACTGATGATATTAGTGACCACACTGATGTTCCTATTGTTGCAGGTATTGCCAGCAACAAGCCAAAGAAAAAAATGATTGTTAATATCAATGTACATTCTGAAGTGGCAGAACAATTCAGGGCACTCCGCACTAACCTTCAGTTTTTGTTGCCTGGAGCTGGTGAAAAAGTGTTGATGACTACTTCCAGTATGGGTGGTGAAGGGAAATCTTTTATTTCACTGAATCTTGCCAATGTGTTGGCTGTATCCGGTAAAAAAGTTTTATTGATGGAAATGGACCTGCGCAAACCCCGTTTATCACCGGCATTGCATATAGATAACAAGCCAGGTTTTTCAGATTATGTTGTATCTGATATGAAACCTGCTGATATCATCAGGCCATCAGGGCTTCATTCAAATTGTTTCATCATTACTTCGGGTAGCATTCCTCCAAATCCGGCAGAGTTAATTGTAAATGACAAAGTGCCCAAATTATTTGAAACAATCAGAAGTGAATTTGATTATATAATCATTGACACACCTGCTATTGGCCTTGTATCAGATGCTTTATTATTCAGTCAATACACTGATGCAGTATTATATATCATCAGGCAGAGAAAGACATATAAGAAGCAGGTTAATATCGTGCAGGCATTAGTGAATGAGAGAAGATTTAAGAAAATTGATATCATCTTCAATGATATTAAACCAATACCGGGTTATGGTTATGGTTATAAGCGTAAATATGGCTCCGGTTATTACGATGATTATAAAAGGCCATTCTGGAAAAGGATGTTTGGAATTGGTAAAAGAAAAAGAACAAGTGAGGCTTAAAATTTCAGTTTAATAATATAATTGCTCCAAAGGATTGTGCCATAAGACAGCGATAACACTTTCTTATGGCATAATCATTCTAATGGTTTTATGCAAGCATGGTTAAAAAAAGACAAGTAGTACAATCAGGTGCATGGCAAATGCTGAACGTGTGTGTGAAAGTGTTTTCACAGTTTGCATATTATGCAGTAATGGCCCGTTTATTATCAAAATCTGAGTTAGGTATTTTTGCCCTGCTCAATTCATTCATGAATTTTGGTAACATGCTGGGCGATGGTGGCATGGGCGATGCTTTATTGCAACGTAAAGAGATAGATAAGCAACATGTCAATGCAGCTTTTGCATCCAGCATGTTATTGGCAGTTGTTATTTATGCAGGTGTATATTTCTTTGCTCCATGGGCGGCAGATTTTTATAAAGAGCCACAGTTAAGCTCTTCACTGCGCATTTTTAGCATCATCTTTTTATTTGCTGCTATTTACTCTTCATCTTTTGCACAATTACAAAGAAATTTTGCTTTTAAAAAGATTTTTGTCGCTGATGGTGTGATGTTATTATTGTCAAATGTGTTAGGTATTGCTTTGGCTTATTTTGGTATTGGAGTAATGTCATTAGTTTGGTCGCAGATTTTTTATTTCGGAGCAGAAATGCTTGTCTTGCTTTATTATAAACCTGTGCCAATCAAACTTGGGTTTACCAAACAGCATTGGAAAGACCTGATTGGTTATGGTACCGGATTAACATTTATTCGGTTGAATACATATATATCCAACTTTGGTATTGTGCTGGAAGTAGGAAAACTGGTGAGTTCAGCAGTATTGGGTGTGTTTGACAGAAGTTTTCGTATCATGAATATACCACAGCGGTTCTTATACGATATGGTACAGCGTGTAATGATGCCTGCCATGGTGAAAAAAAATGATGGGGAAAAAGGTACATTTAAAGTCTTTTCAAAAACACTATCCCTTATTATTAGTTTTTTATTGCCATTGATGGTTTTTCTAATCCTCTTCAGCAAACAAATTGTCTTGATTCTTTTGGGTAAAAAATGGCTGGAGGCAGTACCATTATTGCAGATATTTTTTCTAAATCTTCCATTGCGCACTACTGCCAGCCTGGGTGATACTTTAATGCGGGTGCATGGCCTTATTACATTAAATCTTATCAGGAAAATTCAAAGTTCGCTAATAATAATTGCGATGATTTATCTGGGCTATTTGAGTAAGGATTTCTTTATTGCACATTCAACTTCGACAGGGAAAGATAATATACCTCAATTGTATGGTGTTGCCTGGGGTATTTTTATCACCACTTTTATTTCTTATATTATGATGATGGCTATTATAAGAAAAAGAATCTTTCCTGAAGATTGGATGAAATTGGTATTCAAACCTTATTATAATGGTGCGATTCTATCCATCTTTTTTGTCTTGCCTTGTTATGTTGCATATTTTGGTTTTCATTATTTCATAAAAGATGAGATCATTGCATTTGCTACATTGTGTTCTGTTGCTGCTGTAGTAGTGATTTATCTATTTATTAAAAAGCCAAATTTATTGGGCAGTGATGTTGCGTATATACAAAAAGACTTGTTGGCAATGTTTAAAAAAGGGAAAAATAAAAATAAGGAGCCATTCAAGGTAGCTGTGATTCCCGATACTTCAGAAGAACGGGAGATAGATTGAGCCTTTGGATATTTTGAAAGAACTTTTAAATAATTTTGAACTGATAAAGTGTAGTTGATATGTTTTCTTCACTTCCAAACCGGTCTCTGCAAAACGATACATCGCTTGTTAAATCAAACGATATCATTTTCCTTGCAATAATGACAATGGTCAGTGGTCTTTTGTATTACTGCCTAATACAGTCAACCTCGATGCCACTAGTCATGCTGGCAATTCCATTATGTCTCTATGACAGATCGTATATCTTTCCAATGCTATTGACTATCGCGCTTTGCCAGGGTGTATTTTCTGAAGCTGAAGTAACTCAATCTTCAGCCACTCAAAATACCGATTTTTCTGAGACACTTATCCTTGCTGGTGTGGCTCCAATGCTTTTATATGATTTGACAGCCAATAAAATGAGCAAAATGGTCCCATACAGGTTTGTCATTTTTTATGTCATTTTTATTTACTTCGTCATTCAGGGAATTTTTGTGTATTATCAATATCCTCAAAATTACCAGGGGCTAATTATGATTCATGCAAAATGGTCACCGGTTTTGCATGTCATCATGAAAACTTTAAAAATTGTATTTTATATTTTTTACCTGAAAGTATTGATAAATTATCCTGTTGAGCAAAACTTAAAAACACTGGAGAGGACCCGGAGGTTTGTTCCTTTTATCTTAATTACCTTGGGTATAAACCTGATGTTCAATGGCCGCGTGCAGAGTGGTGCCGGATATTCAGATACTTTACAGTTAGGTGATGCGCATCATGGAAATTATACTGCCCAGTTAACAGCAATTTCTATTTACTGCTATCTTACTTTTTTTATGAAAAAAACAAGCCTGATAACAAAAGGTTGGGCTTTGATGGCAATAGCAGCAGTGGGTTATGCTATCATGCAGATGGGGTCAAGAAACGGGCTGTTGACTTTTGCAATAGTTTGCTTATTGGGGTTTGCCATTAATATGAAAGGCAAAAGCTGGAGCTACATAACAATATGGTCGTTAGCTGCATTTATTGGCGCAGCCGCTGTAGTGGTGATTTCACTGAATTCACCCACAGTGCAAAGAGCTATTTATATGACGGAGCAAGGTGGTGGTGACAGAGTTTATTATTGGAGTGCGGCCGTTCAGCAATTACAACGACACCCACTTTTTGGCATGGGTGGCGATGAATCTGCTTCACAGGCAACGGTAGCACAGTTTTCGCCTGCAGGTATTCAGGATAAAATTATGCATAACACCTATCTTGAAATCGCAGTGGAATATGGCCTCGTGGCTTTGATTTTTTATCTTGTACTTTTATTTACAATTTTAAGATGGGGCTACAGGCTCTATAAATTAGCAATTAAAACAGGCAATTTATTATTGGCAGCCCCTCCGATAAGTTATTTAATTCTGATGATAGCAGCATGCTTTGTAAGTGATGTGTGGGATACTTCTATCTGGTATAACTTAAGTATGATCTTTGCGCTTTCTATACAATTATTATATAAAGATTATATCAGTAAGAAAAACAAAGTATTCAGGCATACTACTTTTGGACAGTCAGTGGCCCGGTAGGTCGAAATCTTTTCCCAGAATATTTATTTTAAAATTTTCATTTCCACCACTTCTCCACAGTGCAGTAAACGTTAATTTCTTCGTTTATAAATATGATTATGTTCGCAATATAGATGGCAGTATATTACTGTTTACAGTTGATGCGTTATTAGTTATTCAGTCATATAAAAGAAGTAAGTATTATGAAGTTGAAGCAACTTGAAATAAAAGGTTTTAAAAGTTTCGCAGATAAAACTATCCTGAACTTTGATGAAGGTATCACAGGAATCATCGGCCCAAATGGTTGTGGCAAAAGCAATATTATTGATTCTATCCGTTGGGTAATTGGTGAACAAAAGATTTCACAACTTCGTAGTGAAAACCTCGAAGCATTGGTGTTCAACGGTTCTAAAACACGCTCTGCAAGCGGGTTGGCAGAAGTAAGCCTCACATTTGAAAATACCAAAAACCTTTTGCCAACAGAGTTCAATGAAGTAAGGGTTACCCGCCGGTTTTTTAAAAATGGTGAAAGCGAATACCGCCTGAATGATGTTGCCTGCCGCTTAAAAGATATTCATAATTTATTTCTTGATACAGGTGTTAGCAATGATAGTTATGCAATCATTGAACTGGGCATGGTGGATGAAATCATTAAAGATAAAGACAATAGCCGCCGCAGGATGCTGGAACAGGCTGCAGGTATCACTATTTATAAAACAAGAAAAAAAGAAGCAAAACAAAAACTGGATGCAACAGAATCTGACCTCAACAGGATTGAGGATCTTTTGTTTGAAATTCAAAACCAGTTGAAAGTGGTAGAAAGCCAGGCAAAGAAAGCAGAGAAATACCATGAGATAAAAAAAGAGTACAAGACAATCTCCGTTGAATTAGCTAAAGCAGCTTTGGAAGGATTTAATCTAACTTATAAAGAGCTTAACAGGCAACACGAAGAAGAGACTGATAAAAAACATGAAATAGAAGCAGCCATAGCAACTGGCGATGCAGCTTTGGAACAGGAAAGAGTGGATTTTATTGCAGAAGAAAAAGCATTACAGGAACAACAACAGCAGTACAATGATATAGTGCAACAGTTGCGCCTGAAAGAAAATGAAAAAAATCTGGCATCACAGCGTTTGGTTTACCTGAAAGAAAAAGATGTTTCTTTAAAAGAATTTTTAAACAAAGCTACTGACCAGTTAAAAAATATTGAAGACTCCATTCAATACACACAACTACAGTTTGAAAAAGAAAGTGATGCTTTGGCCGAATTAAAAGACAAACTGGAAAACAGTCGAACAGAAACTGAAAATAAAAGAGCTGCTCTCGATGAAAAGCGGGCATCTACAGATGCGGTACGCAGTAACCACCTGCAAACACAACGCAAACAATTTGATGCAGAAAAGAAAGTGGCTGTGGCTGAAACTTCTGTTCACAACCTGCAAAGAAGCATTTACCAGATTGAACAGGAACAACAAAACAGACAGGCACAAATTAAACAACTGGAAGATGAAGTTGCAGATAAAGAAGCAGTGTTGGATGAAAAACGGACTGCACTTCAGCAGTTGAAAGAGCAACATGAATTGACACAGCAACAGATTTTGCAAACACAGGGAGAGCTGGAGGCATTGCGTTCAAAACTCACTGAAGAAAACAGGAAACTTGATTCAAAACGCAATGAACATGATTTGTTGAAAAGCCTGGTTGATTCAATGGAAGGTTATCCTGAAAGTGTAAAATTTTTACACAACAATGCAGAATGGAATTCTACAGCTCCCATACTTTCAGATATTATTTATGTGCAGGAACAATACAGGACAGCATTGGAAAATGTGTTGTCCCCATTTTTGAATTATTACATTGTCAACAACCTGGAAGAAGGTTTACAGGCTGTTGATTTGTTGGATAAAAGTCAAAAAGGTAAAGCCAATTTCCTACTGCTTGATAAAATTTCAGAAATACAGGTAGATGCATACCAACCTCAAAATACTATTAAAGCAATTGATGTGATTGAGGTAGATGAACAATATAAAAAGCTGGCAGAATATTTATTGGGCAATGTGTTTATTGCAGAAAATGATGAAGCATTGAATAACTGCAATGGCGCTGTGGTGTTAGAACGTAATGGAAAATATGTAAAAGGAAAATACAGTTTAACAGGAGGCAGTGTTGGTTTGTTTGAAGGTAAAAGAATAGGTCGCGCCAAGAATCTCGAAAAAATGAGGGAAGAGATTGCTGCACAGGAAAAAATTGTGACAGAATTAAAATCAGTCATTCAGCAAAAACACAATGAGGTGATTGGGTATAATGAGCAGTTGAAAGAAAATCTCATTAAACAAACTGAAACTGAAATCAACCAATTGACTAATAATTTATTTGCTGCACGCAACAAAATGGAAAACATCCAGAACATGCAGCAGAATGCCGGAAAACAATTGCAGGACATGCAAGACCGGATGGAAGGTGAACAGGAAGTGATTGCAGAAATGCGCAGTGAACTTTCTGCATTGAATGAAGAACTCGCTACAACTACAGCATCAATAAGAGGAGCAGAAGAAGCATATAAAAATGCAGAACAGGAATACAGAATGGCATCAGGTAATTTTAATGAAACTAATATTGCATTCACCCGCCTGCAAAGTAAGATAGCTGCATTGCAACAGGAAGTGGGTTATAAGCAAAACCAGTTGAAAGAATTACATGTACAGATTGAAGATAACAAAACACAGGCTGCCAACCTCGTCACAGAAATTGAAGAAGGTGCTAACACACTTACAGCAACTGAAGAAGCCGCCCGCACATTGTTACAAACAAAAGACAGTGAAGAAAAGAAATTAAATGAAGCAGATGCAGCATATTACAATCATCGTAATGCCCTGCAGGAAAAAGAAAGTGAACTAAGGCACAAGGCCAAAGACAAAGAAATTGTTGATCAGTTGCTCAATGAAATTAAAGACAAGCTGAGTGAATTAAAACTCAACCTTGCCGGAATGCGGGAACGTTTGCATGTGGAGTTTAAAATTGATTTGGATGATATCCTGGATGAAGCCCGTACAACTACAACAACAGTTGAAGAATTACAGGCTACTGCAGACAAAATGCGCAAAAGGCTGGAGAACATTGGCGAGGTAAATCCAACAGCTATAGAAGCGTTTGTAGAGATGAAAAAAAGATATGAATTTATTCTCGAACAAAAGCAGGACCTGGTGAGTGCTAAGGAAAGTTTATTACAGACCATTGAAGAAGTGGAAGCCACTGCCAACCAGCAATTTCTTGACACGTTTAATCAGGTACGTGATAACTTCCAGAAAGTATTTAAAGCATTATTTACCGAAGAAGATACTGCAGATTTAATTCTTGAAAATCCAGACAACCTGGCTGAAACAAGTATCGAGGTTTTGGCTAAACCTAAGGGTAAAAGACCTTCAAGCATTACACAGTTAAGTGGTGGTGAAAAAACATTGACGGCAACTGCATTATTATTTTCAATTTATCTCATCAAGCCTGCACCATTTTGTATCCTTGACGAAGTGGATGCCCCATTGGATGATGCCAACGTGGGTAAGTTTACCAACATGATACAACAGTTCAGTGATAATTCTCAGTTTATCATTGTTACACATAATAAAACTACTATGAGTACAGTGGACGTTATTTATGGTGTGACCATGCAGGAACCTGGAGTGAGTAAACTGGTACCGGTTGATTTCAGGAGCCTGAATTAAAGTTGATTAGTTGTTAAAATGAATATTTTAGTAGTGAAAATCTGCCCTCAACAAATAATTTTATTACTGCATTCCTTTTTTGTTGTATAAATATTTGAGTCGCCTTAATTTTTTTGGTGTGATATAAAACAAAAATTAAGCTGATTGATAAATTTGAAATGGCTGGACGACATTAAAAAAATACTACTATTTTGCCCACTCAATCAAAACTTGTATTAATTGACGCCATATTTAATCATTGGATTTTTGTTGCGTCAATTTTCTGAAGTGCAATTGCACTGCTTTCTGTACATTCATAAAAAGAATTTTATGCATCTAACCTATTTACTCGCACAACATATTAAGGATGTTTTTAACGGTAATAACTGGACTGATGTAAATATTGAAACCAGTTTAAAAGATGTTGACTGGAAACAGGCTCAACAACAGACAGAAGCTTCACCCAACACAATTGCTTCGCTTGTTTATCACTTGGCGTTTTGGAATGGTATCATCATGCAAAGGTTAAAAGGTGAGACACCAATTATACCTGAAGGAAATGGTTTTGATGTGCCTTATTTAAACAATGAAGAAGAATGGACCACAATAATAAATAAGACAAAAGAATCTTTTATGGAGTTGTCTGAAGCTGTTCATAATTTCCCTGAAGAAAAGTTGTTGGAAAATTATGCACCTGGCATCCCTTCTTCATTTTACAGGAATATGCAAGGTTGTGTTGAGCATGCACATTATCATTTGGGGCAGATAATAATTTTAAAAAACATGGTGGCACAATGATGAAATGATGCAGTGAAAAGTTTTATATTTTGCAGTTAATTGACTCTTTATTTCAAAGCATTCCATCCCTGTGCAGAGATGTCAAAAGTGTTGCCACCTTTAGAGATAAATTTTTTACCTTCTTCCAGTTCTGTCATGTATCCAACAATACTGATGTTGTCATTTGCAATTATCTTATCATAGTCATCCTGTTTCACAGTAAATACCAATTCATAATCTTCACCACCATTCAGGGCACAGACAGTTGGGTCAAGACCAAATTTAAAAGCAGCCTGTCTTGTTTCTTCAGCAATCGGAAGTTTATCTTCATGCAAACGGCAACCTAAATTGCTTTGTCTGCAAATATGTAACACCTCACTGCTCAGTCCGTCACTGATATCCATCATCGCAGTAGGTAAAATTTCCTGTTGTGCAAAAAAATCAATAATCTCTCTTCTTGCTTCGGGTTTTAAAATCCTTCCAACGATATAATCCTCGCCTTCAAGGTCTGGTTGTATCTGTGGATTTTCGAGGTAAATGCTTTTTTCTCTTTCCAATAAAGTAAGGCCTAAAAATGCTGCCCCTAAATCACCACTGACACAAATCAAATCACCTTTATTGGCAGTGCTGCGTTTTACAAATTTTTCAGGTGATACTTCACCGATAGCAGTAACAGAAATGATAAAACCTTTTTGTGAAGAAGAAGTATCGCCACCCACCAAATCAACTTGATATTTTTCGCAGGCAGCAAAAACACCGTCATAAAATTCATTCAAAGCTTCCAAACTAAAACGGTTAGTGATGCCAATGCTCATTGTAACCTGTGTAGGTATGGCATTCATAGCATACACATCACTTAAATTCACAATGATACTTTTATAACCAAGATGTTTTAATGGTGTATAAATTAAATCAAAATGAACTCCTTCCAGCAAAAGGTCTGTGGTAACCACTGTTTGTTTACCAAAATGGTCTATCACTGCTGCGTCATCACCTACACCAACAACTGTTGAGGCATTGTGCAATTCAAAATTTTTAGTGAGGTGTTCAATTAACCCAAACTCACCAAGTGTAGATATTTCAGTGCGGTTGCTCATATCGAATAAATTTTGAAAAGCGCAAAGGTAGTAAACTGCAACCTGTGAATCAGGAAGGATTACAAAACAAATAATAATTAACAGGCTGCTATCAGTATGGGTGCCGAAACTTGTTTTCAAAATGCTGCTACCGGGTTGGGTACAAAATTTTCTTAACAGAAAAATTTATATTGAAACAGTTGGTTATATCCCAAAGATATCTATTTTTGAAATAGTTGCATAAACAACTATATGTCAAATAACCAGTTTAAAAGAGGGGAATTATATAGTGTAATCAATGGCATGGCAAGTACTGCGGTGGCGAGACATTTGCAAAAAAATTTTCGCAATGCCGGTCTTGACATTACCATTGAACAATGGACTGTTTTATATCATTTGTGGAAAGAAGACAGCCTGAGCCAACAGGAATTGTGTAACCGCACTTTCAGGGATAAACCGAGTATAACAAGGCTAATAGATAACCTGGAAAAGCAAAAATTATTAAAAAGGTCTTCCCATAAAATTGATAAACGTATTAACCTGGTTTGTTTGACAGATGCAGGACGTGCTTTACAGGATGTAACTCTTGCCTTGGCCAATCAAACAATGGATGATGCTTTACATGGGGTAAAAAAAGAAGATATTGAAGTAGTGAAGTTGGTATTACAGAAAGTATATGATAACCTGACAGGCAAATAATGTGCGTGATTAAAAAAACAAAAAATGAAACAAGCCTTTTGCAGCAATCAAAAATGAAATATAAAAAAGTATATCAGTTTAAATTATTAAAAACCGGCTAACAAAAAAATAAAATACTATGCAATTATTATTGATTAACAAATTCCAGTTTACACCTGCGCCTGAACATTTGGCAGGAGGGGAATGGCTGATTAAAGAAAGCAGCAAAGATGAAATTTTTATTCCCGAAGAATTTTCGGAAGAACACCTGATGATACGCGATATGTGTCGTCAGTTTATTCATTCTGAAGTGTATCCTGTACTTGACAGGATTGATAAACTTGAACCAGGCCTGATGCGTTCGTTGCTTACCAAAGCTGGCGAGCAGGGATTATTAGGCACATCATTTCCTGAAGAGCTTGGCGGCCTTGGAAAAGATTTTATTACTTCTACAATTATCACCGAAGGTTTAGGTGATGGATTTTCTTTTTCAGTTGCAGTATCTGCACACACAGGAATAGGTTCCCTCCCAATTTTTTATTTTGGAACTGAAGCTCAAAAACAAAAATATATTCCCAAACTTGCAAGTGGCGAGTGGATTGGCTCTTATGGTTTAACCGAACCAAATGCTGGTAGTGATGCATTGGGTTCAAAAACCATAGCCCGCCTGAGTGATGATGGAAAATATTATATTCTGAATGGTCAAAAATGTTGGATTACCAATGGTGGTTTTGCAGATGTTTATACTGTCTTTGCAAAAATTGATGGTGAACAATTCACAGGGTTTATTGTTGAACGCGGGTATGAAGGATTTACACAAGGGCCCGAAGAGCATAAGATGGGTATTAAAGGATCGTCAACTGTGCAATTATATTTCCAGGATTGTAAAGTGCCGGTAGAAAATGTGTTGGGACAAATTGGTAAAGGCCATTTGATTGCTTTCAATATTTTGAATATTGGCCGGTTAAAATTATGTGCTGCAACATTGCAAGGTGCAAAGAGCGCCTTGAATATGTCAGTTGAATATGCTATCAATCGTGAACAGTTTAAGATTTCAATTTCAAGGTTTGGTGCTATAAAAAATAAATTGGCAGAAATGGCTATCCGAACATGGGTTTGTGAAAGCAGTTTATTCAGAGCAGCAGGATGGATTGAAGAAAAACAACAACAACTGGAGGCTTCAGGCAAAACACATACAGAAGCATTATTAGGCGCTGCAGAAGAATATGCCATTGAATGTGCTATTACAAAAGTGTACGGAAGTGAGTTGTTGGATTTTGTTGCTGATGAAGGTGTACAAATACATGGTGGTAACGGCTTCAGTGATGAATACCTGATTTCAAAAGTGTATCGTGATAGCCGCATCAATCGCATTTATGAAGGCACTAATGAAATCAACAGATTGTTGATTCTTGATATGACTTTGAAACGTGCCATGAAAGGTAGGTTAAATTTAATGGAACCTGCAATGGCTGTTGCAAAAGAATTGACAAGCATACCAGATTTTAATGAGGTCAATGATGGCAATTTTGATCAGCAAAAAAAATATATCAGCAACTTTAAAAAAGCTATCCTGATGGTGGCAGGTGCAGCTGTTCAAAAGCTGATGATGGGTATTGATAAAGAACAGGAAATACTAATGAATATTGCTGATATGGCAATTGATGTTTTTAATGCTGAAAGTGCTTTGTTGCGCTTAATGAAACTCGTTGATAAAAATGGTGCTGAAGCTATGAACCTGCAAAAAGATATCGTTGATGCATTTATTTATGATGCTGCAGACCGCATCAATAAACATGGAAAAGATGCGTTAAATGCCTTTGCTGATGGTGATGAACTGAAGATGATGCATGTTGGTTTAAAAAGATTTACGAAAGTGCAACCATTCAACAGTAAAGCAGCAAAGAGAAGGATAGCAGAAAAGATGACAGCGGATGGTAAATATAGTTTTTCATAATTCTGCTGTACTATGGTTGAAATTGTGTTGATGGCCTGTAGAAAAAGTTTGAGAAAAATTGTTATGCAGATAAAGTAATTTTTCTTGAACTCAGATAGGAATTAAAATTATAAAATTGGTGAATAAGAATTGCTATTTGCAATTTTTGCAAACCCCATGCACTAAAATATTGGTTTGATTTATCGAAAAACCTTTTGGCACATTCACCTGGGGTAAACTAATGTTGTCAAGACAATAGGTAGAGCCACATACTTCACAAATAAAATGTACATGGTCATCGTGATGGTGGCCTGAAGTGCAGGCTTCTTTACACAAAGCATACATGATGGAGTTATCTGCTGTAGGTATGGTATGAATAATGCCTTTATCAACAAAAGTCTGCAACGTTCTGTATATGGTTACCCTGTCAAAATGTTTGCCGCTTAATTTTTCAATATCAGCATGAGAAAGTGCATTGCCGCTATTTTGAAAGAGCTCCAGGATTTTTATCCTGTTTGTCGTTACACTAAGCTGACTGGTTTTTAATATGGTATTGATAGAATTTTTCATTGCATTATTGAGCAAATGAAGTGCCTGTTACTGTTGTAGAAGGAGGCTTTGTTTCCTGTAATAATTTTTTAATATCGGACTCCATCAGTTTTAATTCATCGGGTTTCAATGCATCATAAACCTGGCCCCGGACATTACCAAATTTATCAATTAAAGCTACAAATTGAGAATGCAAAAACTGGTCATTGATGTTGCCTACATTATTGTTGGGGTCATCAATCATATAACTGTTTCTCGCTGCTAAATACAAACTGTCTTTTCTTCCTGTCAGAAAAACCCATTTATGTGTGTCCACATTCATCGAGTCTGCATAATGTTTTAAACGGGCTGCTGAATCTGTTTCCGGATCACAAGTATGTGAGACAATCATAAAGTCTTTATCATTTTTAAACTCATTATAGATTTTATCCATATTGTGGTTCATGATTGGACAAACTCCCTTACAGCTTGTGAAAAAAAAGTTGACTGCACAAACTTTCCCCAACATATTTTTTTGTGTAAAAGGTTGTTTGTCCTGTGTTGTAAAGACGAATGGTTTAACATAACCTATCACCGGGGCTTTCGATTTCCAGTTATCTGTTCCTGCAAAAACTACAACAAGATAAACAATAGCAAGTACTATAAAGAAAACCACATAACCAATAAACTTTTTGCTCATGTTGTAAAGTTATTAAAGGATGGAATAATGTTTTGTTAACGAAATATATTTTGCAACGCTGTTGCATATTCATACTTTTGTTCACTTCATGATAAAGACTTTAAGGAAAATAAATACAGACACTTTAGGCATATCGGTTTCATTGCTTTGTGCAATACATTGCGCTGTTTTGCCTTTATTTTTTACCAGCCTGCCTTTGTTTGGACTAGAAATATTACACGACAAAGTATTTGAATACGGGATGATTTTATTAGCGGGTATCGTTGGTTCTTACTCTTTATATCATGGATGGAAAAAACATCATCATAAAACATTGCCATTAATATTCTTTTTTGTTGGTCTGGCACTCCTCATCTCAAAGGAAATATTTACAACAAAGGAAATTTTATTACTTATCCCTGCAGCCTCATTTATTATAATTGCACATTATCTCAATTACCGTGACTGCCGGAAAGCCAATCATTGCCATACAAATGATTGCAACCACGACCATTTATTGAGTTGATTTTTTTCTCAGTTCTAATAATTGCACACTTCTTGAAAAACTTTCTTCGAGTGAAATGATTGTATCAGTCCTTTCAATGCCTTTTATTTTTTGTAATTCGTCATGTAATACAAATTTCAACTGGGCAATATCTTTACAAACAACCTCTGCAAACATGCTGTAGTTGCCGGTAGTATAATTCAGCCTGACTATTTCTGGGATTTTTTTTAACTGTGTTGCTACATTGTCATACAACGAACTTTTTTCAAGATAAATACCGATAAAGGCAATGACATCATAACCCAATACTTTTTGGTCCACCTGTAATTTTGTGCCCCGCACAATACCTAAGTCCTGCAATTTTTTTATACGTACATGTATAGTGCCCCCGGAAACAAATAATTTCTTTCCCAAATCAGCATAAGATATATTAGCATTATCCATCATTGCCTGAATTATCTGGTAGTCTAATTTGTCAAGATTCAAATTACTGCTCATTTTTCTATCTAAAATTTAATTTTATTCAATAAATATACATTTTTGTTAGATTTTTTCAAATATTTTAAAATTTATGTTGGAAAATATCTATAAAATAAAAGATGTGCTGTAATATTGCACCAGCAAACGCAAATAGTTCTTATCAATACTGTGGGGTGATGAAATCTTTTGGCAGACATGCCCTCTCGTCTCGGGGGTGAGGATAACAGGATAAACAAAATGTAGAGCCGACGTTACTTTTGGTAAGGCCGACCAGGGTTGACCACTAAACTTTGCATTTTAGCTAACTGCCTCGTGGAGGTTCGACCCCTCCCCCTACAGCTAACAAAGAGCTCCCGCTTATTGTGAATCAGTAAGTTGGAGCTTTTTTATTTTTAAACTTTACAACCCACCATTTCTCATTCCCGAATGAATTTTCATCTTTGGCAAGAATCCTGATGAAGAAAGGGTATTTTTTCTAAAATTTTGCGTACATTTAAAGTGCTGATGCAAGGATTTTAAGCAACTTATTTTATTTTTTAACAACAAAATTCCCTCATGATGCAACATTTAGATTCATCACAGCTCATAGGTTTGGGGCTAATAGTCTTTATCGCAATCATTGTATTGCCGGTTTTGATTTACACAATGAAAAAAGAAAAAAACAATAAATCTTATACTGACTATTGATAAAATTCTACACTCCGTTAAGATTATATATTGTTTTTGTGATATCCAGGCTTAAATAAGTGAGAATTAAGTCTGCGGGCTGTTTATGTTCATTTATGAACTATCTCATTATGTTCCTGTTCCAGGTTCAATACTCTATTTATTAATGCATATTTTAATACTTAGTAAATATTTTTTGAAGTCAGGCCATATTCAATTCACAATGCAAGCTTTTAAATTTAGATACTAAAAAGCTTCAGCGCGAGTTATTGAAATGCTTTTGTATATCATTCGAGTTCTCATTGCCAATTCAACTATTTTAGTGTT
This sequence comes from Bacteroidota bacterium, assembly GCA_018268035.1. Lineage (GTDB taxonomy): Bacteria > Bacteroidota > Bacteroidia > Chitinophagales > Chitinophagaceae > Parafilimonas. The sequence goes on from JAFDXI010000102.1 coordinate 164,972, forward strand.
TGTTTTTCAACAAATATTTTTTAATCAATGGTTAGCTTGATGTGATGTATGATTAATAAATTAGCGATTCTATAATTCAGTATCGTCTGATGAATACTGTTACTTTATCTTTTCAAAATTTCACTCTCACCTATTATTTTGCTGTAGAAGGATAACATATAACCCTTGCCGGATACAAGATTTAAGAACTATATTAATTAAGTTTAGTGTTTAAAGAAAACAGTTAGAATTGATTTTTATTTTATTGATATTATCAAATTTTAAAAGCTAACAATCATTAGTTTTGCTTCTCATTTTAAACTATGACACAACTCGAAAATTTTGCAGCAGGGCATTGGATAAATGGCAATGGCGAAGGACAGGTTCTATTGGATGCAGTAACTGGTGAACCTATTACTTCAGCTTCTACAAAAGGGCTTGACTTTAAAGCGATGATAGATTATGCACACCAGGTGGGTAATCCCAATCTTCGCAGGCTTACATTCCATGAACGGGGTAGAATGCTAAGAGCTGTTGCTTTACATTTACGGAAACACCTTGATAAATTTTATGCCTTATCTTTTAAAACCGGTGCCACAAAAGCTGATAGCTGGGTGGATATAGAAGGAGGCATTGGCAATTTATTTTCTAATGCTTCATTACGAAGAAAATTTTCAGATGAGCCATTTGCTATTGATGGTGAAGCTATCAACCTAAGTAAGCATAATACATTTATGGGACATCATATACTGGTACCAAAAGCCGGAGTTGCCATACATATTAATGCTTTTAATTTTCCTGTATGGGGTATGTTGGAAAAAGTAGCTGTAAACTGGTTGGCCGGGATGCCGGCAATTGTAAAACCAGCTACTGTTACAAGCTATTTGACTGAAGCAGTTGTAAGGGAAATTATTGCATCGGGGATATTGCCAGACGGTGCATTACAATTGATTTGTGGTAATGTTGGTGATTTGCTGGATCATGTTACCTCGCAGGATGTAATCACTTTTACTGGCTCAAAATCTACAGCTTTAAAGCTTAAAAAGCATGAAAGGATTTTAGAGGAATCCGTTCCTTTTAATATGGAGGCTGATAGCCTGAATTGTATTGTGCTGGGTAATGATGTAACTCCTGCTGATGCAGAATGGGAAATTTTTATTAAGGAAATAAGAAAGGAAATGACAACAAAAGCAGGGCAGAAATGTACGGCTATCCGTCGCATATTTGTTCCTGAAAATAAAATTGACGATGTATGGAAATCATTGAAACAATCATTATCTAAAACAACCATCGGCAATCCGATAAACGAAAAAGTAAGGATGGGCTCACTGGTAAGCATGACGCAACGTGAAGAAGTAAAACAACAGGTACAGAAACTAATAGCTTCTTCTCAATTAATCTATGGTTCATTGGATAGTGTAGAACTGATAGACGCAGATGCCGGATTAGGCGCATTTATTTCACCTTTGTTATTATTGAATGAAAAACCATTCGCATCAAAGGAAGTACACGAAGTAGAAGCTTTCGGCCCTGTAAGTACCATTATGCCATATAAAAATATGGATGAAGCCATCGCTTTAAGCAAATTGGGAAAAGGCTCATTGTGCTCATCAATAGTTACTGCTGATGATAAAATTGCCAAACAATATGTGTTGGGTGCAGGCACACATCATGGTAGAATTTTAATATTAAATAAGGATTGCGCTAAAGAAAGTACTGGCCATGGTTCACCTTTGCCAATGTTAATACATGGTGGGCCAGGGAGAGCAGGAGGTGGTGAAGAAATGGGTGGTATTCGTGGTATAAAACATTATATGCAGCGGGTAGCAATACAAGGTTCACCAACATCTGTTACCCATATCACTAATATTTTTCAGCAATATGCAAATGGGATAGAAACTCCAGTACATCCTTTTAAGAAATATTTTGAGGAATTGAATATTGGCGATCAGATTATTTCACAAAAAAGAAAAATTACCAGTGAGGATATTGACAAATTTGCTGAACTGAGCGGAGATCATTTTTATGCCCATATTATAAATACAGATTTCAATGGAACAATGTTTGAACAGCAGGTTGCGCATGGTTATCTATTAATGAGTATTGCGGCTGGTTTGTTTGTTGACAGCTATGAAAAAAATCCGGTTTTATTAAACTATGGCATTGATGAATTGAGGTTTACAAAACCTGTTTATCCGGGTGCTGATATGTATGTCAGGTTTACATGCAAAGAAAAACTACCCAATGATAAACGCATCATTTCAAATCCAGAAGATTTTAAAAGAGGGGACGATATTGACAAGGGAATAGTGAAATGGCTGGTGGAAATGATGGATGGTAATGATGAGCAGGTAGGTATTGCAACGATACTGACAATGGTAGCAAAGAAATTGTGATACCTGTAGGAATCCATAAGAAGATTTTTTATCTTTATTCAAAACGATCTTTTAATTGTTTATTTGAAATGGATAAACAAAAATTTCGTCTATAGAGGCAATTGGATAAGTCTGGATTTTTATGAGCAACAAATTTTTTATTCATCAAAAATTAAGCTTTACGAATGATGGGATATATAAGGTTTGTATTTTCCAGACTTTAAAACAACAAATCACTTTTTAGTTTAAAAATCATATAAATGATACATCAAATACAGGAAGGTTATGTAAAAACCGAGACGCACAAGGGAATTACAACAATTGAGTTTTTTCACCCACAGAGTAATTCACTGCCTGCAAGAATCTTAGATGAGCTGACCAAAGAAATTCATATTGCAGGTAATGATAAAGATTGCCGGATTATCATTCTCAGGAGTGGTGGCAGCAGGGTATTTTGTGCCGGTGCATCGTTTGATGAACTGATTGCAATCAAAACATCAGAAGAAGGGACAAAGTTTTTTATGGGCTTCGCTAATGTAATTAATGCTATGCGTAAATGCCCGAAACTTATTATTGGCCGCATACATGGAAAATGTGTAGGTGGTGGTGTGGGCCTGGCTGCAGCCTGTGACTATGCTTTTGCATTGGAAGGTGCGGATGTCAGGCTTAGTGAACTGGCAATTGGCATTGGGCCTTTTGTAGTGGGGCCGGCCATCCGTAGGAAAATTGATGTATCTTTTTTCAGCCAGTTAAGCATTGATGCCCTCTCCTGGCACACTGCAGAATGGGCACATCGCAAAGGCTTGTACGTTGAACTGCATTCTACCGAAGCAGCTTTGGATGAAGCAATAGAACATCTGACATTTTCTCTTTCGCATAGTAACCCTGAAGCAGTTGCCGAAATGAAAAAAATATTGTGGCAAGGTACTGAGAACTGGGATACGCTTTTGCCTGAAAGAGCAGCTATCAGTGGTAAACTGGTATTAAGTGATTATACAAAAAAATATATCGAAGATTTTAAACGCAAACTTGATCAAAAGAAATAATTCTGCTGATTTAAATAAAGAGAATTGCATATTTTTTATATTAAAAACTCATAATGGAAAAATTAAGTAAGCTCGCAGAAAGTATGGTGGGCAGTGAAATAGTACGGCTTGGTAATGAAATAAATGATCGTAAAAGGCAGGGTGAAAATATTTATAATTTTACAATTGGTGATTTTGATCCGCAGATTTTCCCAATCCCCGAAAAGCTTGAGCAACTTATCATAGAAAGTTATAAAAACCATAACACAAATTATCCTCCTGCAGATGGAATATTAGAATTGCGGAAAGCTGTCGCTTCATTTATTCAAGAATGGGAAGGGCTTGAATATTCTGAATCAGAAATTTTAATTGCATCTGGTGGCAGACCTTTGATTTATACCTTATTTAAATCTGTTGTTGATGAAAATGATAAAGTAATTTATGCAGTGCCATCCTGGAATAATAATCATTACACTAACCTGCATAAAGGCCTGCATTGTGTGATAGAAGCAACACCAGAAAATAATTTTATGCCTACTGCTGATGATATAGCAAAAAATATTGAGGGCGCTGCATTGATTTGCCTATGTACTCCACAAAATCCAACAGGAACAACATTATCCAAAGAAACACTTTCAGAAATATGTAACCTGGTAATTGAAGAAAATAACAGACGCAGTGATGGTGAAAAAAAATTATACCTGATGTTTGATCAGATGTATTGGACACTTACTTATGGTGATATCCAGCATTATAATCCTGTATCATTAAATCCTGAAATGCGTAAATACACTATTTTTATTGATGGTATTTCAAAAGCATTTGCTGCTACAGGTGTACGGGTTGGATGGTCAATTGGTCCAACTGCTGTTCTGGGAAAGATGAAAGCATTTTTGAGTCATATTGGCGCCTGGGCACCAATGGCCGAACAGAAAGCAACAGCAAAATATCTCCTGGAAAAAGAAACTGTGCAAATGCATTTTGAAAAATTCAAATCAGCACTCGTGTTTAGGTTACATAAAATTTACAATGGTTTTATAGCTTTAAAAAATGAAGGGCACAACGTAGATGCAATTACTCCCCAGGCTGCCATTTACTTAACGATTAAATTTGATCTTGTTGGTAAAAAATCACCAAATGGTTTGTTGCAAACACAGGAAGATGTGACAAGATATTTATTAAATAAAGCGCAATTGGCAGTGGTGCCATTTTATGCTTTTGGAGCTGGCAAAAACTCTCCCTGGTACAGGCTCAGCGTGGGCACCTGCACACCAGAAAATATTGATTCATTCTTATTGCAGCTTAAGAAGGCGCTGGATGAATTGCAATAATTAGTTTTGAACTTTAATTTTTAATGCTGATAAACACAAAAGCTTTTAGTTTTGGTTTATTCAAAAATTGCTTTACATACTTTGTTTTGCGAATTACTTTGTAACGATTTAAATCTATTACTTCACAAGCAGTGCATATCGCATTCGAATTTTCAACTAAATGAAACAAAGCATTCAGCAACTCGATCTCATGATCGAGTTCTTTTTGATTCATTGTCTCTTTTTTTGTTAGTACCAGCAGGTCTCTATTACGGGGGTTCATAATATACCTGTTTTAAATTGTTTAATTATCCAACTATTCCTCTTCTCGGCGGACAACCACATTTTGTTCTGCTACTTGGACTACATGATATAGCCATCACAATCGTTAATAATACAAGAAAATAACTAATCCTAAGTTGCCGCTTCATTATATTGTGATTTCTAAATTAAAGATGTTTTTTAATATAACAACAAAATTTTTTTTTTGAACCTGCCTGTTAAGAATAAGAAAGTGTTAATTGCTCCTCTCGACTGGGGCCTTGGACATGCAACCCGTTGCATAGTTATCATTCGCTTTTTACAATCACTTGATTGTGAAATAACGATTGCCGTATCAGACAAATTAAGAGCTCTTCTATATAAAGAGTTTCCAGATCTACAGTTCTTGCCTCTACCCGGTTATAACATTTCTTATTCAAGAACTAAACGATGGTTACCTGTTAAAATTTTATTGCAAATGCCAAAAATTTTAAAAATTATCCGGTTTGAAAATAAATGGCTTAAAAATGTACAAAAGACAAATAAATTTGATATAATACTATCTGACAACCGATTTGGACTTTATTCAAAGGATGCATTTTCAATATTTATTACGCATCAATTGCTGATTAAAACAAATTATTTCTGGCTTGATAAAATCGTGCAAAATGTTAATTACAGGTATATAAGTTTTTTCTCAGCTTGTTGGATTCCTGATTTTGGAAGTGAAAAAAATATCGCAGGAGCGCTTGCTCATCCAAAAAAATTACCTGTTGTTCCAGTAAAATACATCGGCGCACTATCAAGGTTTTCCAATAAAAAAGTAAGAATTATTGATACGAAATGGATGGTGATTATTTCAGGCCCTGAACCGCAGCGATCAATATTTGAAAAAAAAGTCTTTGATTATGTATCTGCATCATCAGAAAATTTCATCATTGTCCGAGGGTTGCCTGGAGAAACAGAAAATCATTTTGACCTGCCCAATTGCAAAATTTTTAATCATTTGAATACAGAAGACATGCAGGTTGCTATTGAATCTTGTGAGTATGTAATCAGCAGGTGTGGTTATACAACAGTTATGGAAATTTTATCAATGAAAAAGAAATCTGTTTTTATTCCTACCCCCGGACAAACTGAGCAGGAATATTTAGCCGGACATTTATTGAAACAACAATGGTGTTACACTTTTGAACAATCTCAAGATTTCTCTAAGCATTTTGAAATGGCGCAGTCTTTCAAGTATTCTTTGCCACAATTGAACATGGAATTATATAAAGAGGTTATTTCTGATTTTATGCAATCAATTTACTGATCAGTAATATAGCAATACGATTTTTATTTGGGGATTAAACAAAGTTTTTGGGATATTCAAAAAACCAAAATTCTTTTTTTGCAATACGAAATTCTTTCCATGCATCTGTGTGAATGTGCAACGCAAAAATTGCACAGGTAGGCATATTATCAATACGTGTATTTGTCAGCATGTTTACAAATGCAGTTATACCTGGATTATGGGAGAATAAAGCGACATTTTTATATTCATCACTAAGGTTTTCAACTGCAGTAAAAAAATTGTTGACTGGAGCATCATACAAATAATCTAATTCTGCAATCCTGTGATTTTTTATATGAAATTCTTGTGCAAAAAACCGTGCTGTGGTTAAGGCTCTTTTAGCAGGGCTCGTAATGATGGCATCAAGCTGAATATTTTTATGAACACGTGCTGCCATTAAAGGTGCATCTCTTTTGCCACGTTCGTTTAATGATCTGTCAAAATCATTACCTGAGAAATTATCCCAACTGCTCTTGGCATGACGAATGAGTAGTAATGATCTTTTTTCCACAAGTAGAATTGAAATTCCCGGCAAAAAATCACCGGGGATGATGTTGACAAATTTTTTCTAAATAACTGTTTTTTCTATTACTGGTTGGTGCAACATTTCATGTACTGCATCTTTTATTGCAGTGGCATCATAGTGGCATTCATGGTGCAATTCTTTCAATGTCCCATGTTCCACAATTCTGTCCGGGATACCCAACATCTTAATAGTTGCATTATAATGATTAGCATTCATAAATTCAAGTACTGCACTGCCGAAACCACCTACAATAGTTCCGTCTTCAACAGTTATTATTTTTTCGAATTTGCTGAACACTTCATGTAATATTTTTTCATCAATCGGCTTCACAAAACGCATGTCATAATGAGCAGGGTCTATCCCTTCTGTCCTCAGTTCACGAATAGCAGTAGTTGCAAAATTGCCTGGATGACCGAATGTTAAAATAGCTATTTCACTGCCATCTTTTAGCTTTCTCCCTGTTCCAATCTCTATTTCTTTAAATGGAGTTTTCCACTCAGGCATTACTCCTTCGCCACGAGGATAACGGATAACAAAAGGTGATGTATTCTTTTCAAGTTGGGCAGTAAACATCAGGTTACGCAATTCGCTTTCATTCATTGGTGAGCTCACCACCATGTTTGGTATGCAACGCATGTAAGGAATATCATAAGCGCCATGATGTGTAGGTCCATCTTCACCAACAAGGCCCGCCCTGTCTAAACAAAAGATGACTGGTAATTTTTGAATAGCTACATCGTGTATTACCTGGTCATAAGCACGTTGCATAAATGATGAATAGATATTGCAGAAAACCCGTAATCCCTGTGTGGCTAATCCTGCACTAACTGTTACAGCATGTTGTTCCGTAATGCCCACATCAAATGCCCGGTCGGGCATAGCTTCCATCATAAATTTTAAGGATGATCCACTCGGCATGGCAGGGGTGATACCCATTATTTTATCGTTTTCTTTAGCCAACTCAATAATGGAATGGCCAAATACATCCTGGTATTTTGGTGGTTGTGGCAGATCAAATTTCTTTTTATAAATCTCACCTGTAACCTTATCAAACAACCCTGGTGCATGCCATTTTGTTTGATCTTTTTCTGCTAATGCATAACCCTTACCTTTTACTGTGATAATATGTAAAAGTTTAGGTCCGGGGATTTTTCTGAGGTCTTCTAATGTATCTACCAGTTTGGTGATATTGTGCCCATCAATAGGTCCAAAATACCTGAAATTCAAAGACTCAAAAAGATTACTGCTTTTACTTACCAGGCCTTTAAAACCAGTTTCCAGTTTGGCAGCCATATCACGGGTAAACTTTTTTCCAACAGGCAGTTTACCTAAAAGCTTCCACACATCATCCCTCATTTTATTATAGGCTGGTGATGTAGTAATATCTGTGAGATATTCTTTTAAAGCGCCTACATTGGGGTCAATGCTCATGCAGTTGTCATTCAAAATTACCAACAGGTCTGCATCAGCAACACCGGCATGATTTAATCCTTCAAATGCAAGCCCTGCAGTCATAGCTCCATCACCAATGATAGCAACTGATTTACGGTCTTTTTCATTTTTATACTTGGCAGCAATAGCCATTCCTAATGCAGCAGAAATGGAAGTAGATGAATGGCCAACTCCGAAAGTGTCATAAACACTTTCGCTTCTCTTGGGAAATCCGCTAATGCCTTTGTATTTCCTGTTGGTTGCAAAAATATCCCTTCGGCCAGTTAAGATTTTATGTCCATAAGCCTGATGACCAACATCCCAAACCAACTGGTCATAAGGGGTGTTATAAATATAGTGTAAAGCAACACTCAATTCTACCACACCAAGACTGGCAGCAAAGTGCCCGCCATATACACTTACAACATCAATGATATAATGCCTTAATTCTTCGCATACCTGGAAAAGCTCATCTCTCGAAAGCTTTTTCAGATCGTCGGGGGAATTTATCTGGCTTAATAACGGACCGGGTGTTATTTCCATTCAGAAAAATTAAAGTGTAAAATTAATACTTTCAACCTTTTTATAATTATTTAGAAACGTATTTGAAACTTGGAAGTTGAGAAAACTAATGTTTATTTCTATGATTTTAGCTATTCTAAACATATTTTTTTGATAGTTACAAATATTTTATTTCTTATTTATACCAAACAGATTATAAATTGACCATTGATAAAATTTACAAATGATAAGGGGCTTTTTAATATATAAATTTGTATGTACATGCGAAAAAAACATTTAGCATATTGGTGGTGTCAGTTTGCAGGCTGGGCATTTTATGGATTATCAATGCTATTCTTTGTATGGGTTTTTCAACTTCCTTTTTCTGTAATCCAGCGATTGATATTATCGGTGTCTTTTGGATTACTCTTTACGCATATTTTAAGGCTTACAATTTTAAGGCTCAAATTAGTGCCTCCTATTTTTGGTAAACAATGGATTCATTTATTTGCCATTATCCTGCTTTTTTGTGCTGCTTACAGCTTTACCACAAGCATAGCAGCAGAGTGGTTAAAGTTATATGAGCCGGATATGAAGATTTCAGTCATGGATAGGTTTTTCTTAAGCCTGGCTTATGATTCTCCAATCATTCTAGTATGGATTTCAATTTATTATTTGTGGCACTACATTGAAAATTCACGCAACATAAAAATGGATAGTATGCGGATGGAGAGCTTGGTCAAAGAGCTGCAGCTTAAAACAATTAAATCACATATCAATCCTCATTTTATTTTTAATGCATTGAATAGTATCAGGGCTTTGGTTGATGAAAACCCTGAAAGAGCAAGAACTGCGATAACTGAACTCAGTAATATTTTAAGAAGTAGTATGCAGGCTGAAAAAACAGAAACCACCAGCCTCGAAAAAGAATTGAGCATTGTAAAAGACTACCTCGAGCTGGAACAAATCAGATTTGAGGACAGGTTGAAAGTAGAATATGAAATTGATGATGATACATTAGATCAGCAAGTGCCACCAATGATGTTGCAAACGCTTGTAGAAAATGCAATAAAACATGGTATTAGTAAGCAATTGGAAGGTGGTTCAATAAAAGTAAGGTCCGGGTTTACCGGTAATCATCATGAGCTTATCGTTGAAAACACAGGTTTTTTAAAAAGTGAGAAAAATATTGAAGGTTTTGGTATCACCAGCACTATCAACAGGCTTAGGCTATTATATGGTGATGATTCCGGCTTTGAAATAAAAAATATCAATGGCAATACAGTAAAAGCAACTGTTATTTTACCTGTTACTGCCTTATCATTTTCAAAATAAAATTTATGTCATTAAAAGCAATTATTGTGGATGATGAGCGCCTGGCAAGGGCAGAGTTAAAAAAATTATTACAGGACTTCCCGGATATTAATGTAGTAGGTGAAGCTGCAAATGCTGAAGAAGGCGTTGATAAAATTGAAACGCAAAATCCGGATGTGATTTTCCTGGATATCCAGATGCCTGGGAAAACCGGTTTTGATTTACTTTCTGATCTTGATAAAGCACCACATGTAATTTTCACTACTGCGTATGATGAATATGCATTAAAAGCATTTGAAGTGAATGCTTTGGATTATTTATTAAAACCCGTTGAGCCCAAGAGACTTGCTGATGCAGTGCAAAAGTTGCAATTTGAAATCACAAAAGAAAAAGCAGGTATTAATGGTACCAGTCGCGGACCATTGACAGAGGCTGACCAGGTGTTTGTAAAAGATGGTGAACGTTGTTGGTTTGTAAAACTCAGTGAAATACGTTTGTTTGAAAGTGTAGGCAATTATGCAAAAGTATTTTTTGGGACCAACAAACCACTTATTCTTAAATCGCTCAATTCATTGGAAGAACGCTTGGATGAACGTGTATTTTTCCGTGCTAACAGGAAACACATTATTAATCTCCATTGGATTGAAAAAATAGAACCTTATTTCAATGGTGGTTTATTGCTTGAATTAAAAGGTGGAGAAAAGATTGAAGTTAGCCGCAGGCAAACGGTGAAGTTTAAAGAAATGATGAGCTTTTAACTGGTCATACAAAGTCCACCATTTTATAAATAGAATTATCTGGTAATTTATTTGCCTGTTTTATTATTGGTTTAAATCTGAATGGAACTGAAACAATAAAAGAAACAAAAGCCAGAATCAGGCTTTCACTTTAGCAGATGAATGTATAGCATCACTTAATTCTTTAATCAACGATGCATCTTTTTCAATAGCATTCCCTACCACCACAATATCAGCTCCACTACGGCAATTGTGATAAGCCTTTTCAGGAGTAGTTATTCCACCACCAGTTATTAAAGGCACTTCAATATGTGAAGCTACTTTCTCAATCATTGAATTAGTAATTGGGCTTTTTGCTCCACTGCCTGCATCCATAAAAATCAACTTCATACCCAGCATTTCACCCGCCATTGCTGTACACATCGCAATATCGTTTTTGTCAGCAGGTATTGGGGTTGCATTGGAAATATAAGAAACAGTAGTGGGTGCGCCACCATCAATCACCATATAACCGGTAGGCATTATTTCGAGCCCGCTTTGTTTTACAGATGGTGCACTTACTACATGCTGCCCTATCAACAATTCGGGGTTGCGGCCAGAGATCATGGATAAATATAATAACGCGTCAGCATAGCGGCTGATTTGTGAATGTGAGCCGGGGAAAATGATAACAGGTATTGAACAGGAAACTTTTATCTGGCGGATACATTCATCAAGGTTATTGGAAATAACAAGACTGCCGCCAACAAAAAAATAATCAATTCCACTTTCCACAGCTAATGAAACTAATTGTTCAGTAGTAGCTTCATTTACTTTATCGGGGTCTATCAAAACAGCAAAAGACTTTCTGCCAGCTATTTTTCGTTCTTGTATCTGATGGTACAACGTGTGCTTCATGCAGGTTGATTGTTTTGCATTGATTGCAAAAATGCGAAAAAGTTCGCATTCCTGAGTATCATTGCCAATGTTTTTAAAATGTATAACTTGTTTTAGTATAAATACGTAATCCCTGTAAAATAAGTATTTTTAAAAAAACACATGTTATTTATTTCGCAGGTATTTTATTGACATAATAAACCTTTCTCAAATCCAATACCAGTTTGAGCTTTGAAAAAATACACATGTATTTTCCACAATATGTGCATATTCTGACTTTCAATTTTCAAAGCTTAAAGATATTTTCGTCGCCTGTCTCTAACGATAACTTAGACATATAAAAAATTATTTTCAAACTCATTAAATAATTGTCAATGGCATCAGAAAAAAACCAGGAAGCGCTTTCATTTCAGCGCAGGTTTACAAAAGAAGGCGTAAGCCCATTTGATATGTTTGAATACGACTATCGTACCAGCATCATCAAAAATCCAACAGGTGAAGTATTATTCGAAATGAATAATGTGGAAGTTCCAAAACAATGGAGCCAGATTGCTACAGACATCCTGGCACAAAAATATTTCAGGAAGGCTGGTGTGCCGCAAGCTGATGGTAGCCAGGGAAGGGAGACTTCTTCCAAACAGGTTGCACATCGCATGGCTAACTGCTGGCGGGTTTGGGGTGAACGTTATGGCTATTTTGAATCTGAAAAAGATGCACAGGTCTTTTATGAAGAATTAGTGTATAGTATATTAAATCAATCGTGTGTGCCCAACAGCCCTCAATGGTTTAATACTGGTTTGCATGAAAGCTATGGCATTACCGGAAAACCTCAGGGCCATTATTATGTAGATGCTAAAGATGGCCAATTGAAAAAATCAACCAGCGCTTATGAAAGACCACAACCACATGCTTGTTTTATTTTAAGTGTAGGTGATGATTTGGTCAATGAAGGTGGCATAATGGATTTATGGATAAGGGAAGCACGTATTTTCAAATATGGTTCTGGTGTAGGTACTAACTTTTCACGAATCCGTGGTGAAGGTGAAAAATTAAGTGGTGGCGGTACTTCCAGTGGGTTGATGAGCTTTTTGAAAATAGGTGACCGTGCAGCAGGAGCAATTAAAAGCGGTGGTACAACAAGAAGGGCTGCTAAAATGGTTTGCCTTGATATTGACCATCCAGAAGTAATGCAGTTCATCAACTGGAAAGTTGAAGAAGAAAAGAAAGTGGCTGCTTTAGTAGCTGCTGGTTATGACAATAGTTATGAGGGCGAAGCTTATCTTACTGTATCCGGCCAAAATTCCAACAACTCTATCCGCATACCCAATGAATTTTTCAAGATACTGGAGCAGAATGGGGATTGGGAATTAAAAGCAAGGACAAATGGTAAGGTTATGAAAAAAATTCCTGCCCGTGAAGTATGGAACCAAATCAATTATGCAGCCTGGCGTTGTGCTGACCCCGGAACACAATACGATACAACAATTAATGAATGGCATACCTGCCCTCAGGGTGGACGCATCAATGCATCCAATCCTTGCAGTGAATACATGTTTCTTGATAATACAGCCTGTAATCTGGCAAGTGCCAACCTCATGAAATTTTTTGATGCCGAGAAATGCATCTTTGATGTTGAAGGTTTTGTTTATACCTGCAGGCTTTGGACTGTAGTGCTTGAAATTTCTGTTTTGATGGCTCAATTCCCATCAAAAGAAGTTGCACAACTCTCTTATGATTACAGAACACTGGGTTTGGGATTTGCCAACCTGGGCACCATGCTGATGGTTAGTGGTATTGCTTATGATAGTGAAAAAGCAAGAGGTATTGCTGGTGCCATCACAGCTATCATGACTGGTACAGCTTATAAAACTTCAGCAGAAATGGCTGGTGTTTTAGGTACTTTCCCTGAATATGAAAACAACAAAAATGATATGTTGCGTGTTATGCGCAACCATCGTGCGACAGCGTATGATGCAACAGATGCTTATGAAGCATTAAGCATAAAGCCTGCTGGTATCAATGCGAAATATTGCCCTGACTATTTATTATCTGCAGCCTGCAAAGCATGGGATGATGCTGTAGAGTTTGGAGAAAAATATGGTTACCGCAATGCGCAAACAACTGTAATAGCTCCAACAGGTACAATAGGCCTCGTAATGGATTGTGATACTACAGGTGTTGAACCTGATTTTGCATTAGTAAAATTTAAAAAACTTTCCGGCGGAGGTTATTTTAAAATTATCAATCAAAGCGTACCTGTTGCATTAAGAAATCTTGGTTATGCTGCCAGTGAAATTGACAGCATCATTAAATATGCTGTTGGTGCTGCCAGTTTTGAAGGCGCTCCATTCATCAACCCGCAAACATTAAGTGAAAAGGGTTTTATCTCAGAAGAAATAAATAAACTTAATAGTGCCGCTACTTCAGCATTTGAAATTGGCTATCTCTTCAATAAATTTATTTTAGGTGAAGCTTGTTTGGAAAGGTTGGGTTTTACACCAGATCAGTATAATGATTGGAATTTTGATTTGTTGGATGCTCTTGGTTTTACAGAAGAACAAATTGAAGCTGCTAACGATTATGTGTGTGGTACTATGACAATTGAAGGTGCACCTTATTTAAAAACAGAACATTTATCAGTATTTGATTGTGCCAACAAATGTGGTAAAAAAGGAGAGAGATACATTCATGCGCATGGCCATATTAAAATGATGGCAGCCTGCCAGCCATTCTTAAGCGGCGCTATTTCAAAAACAATCAACCTGCCTCACGAAGCTACTGTTGAAGAAATCGCAGACTCATATATGTTGAGTTGGAAGTTAGGTTTGAAAGCCTGTGCATTGTACCGCGATGGTTCTAAACTTTCTCAACCACTCAGTAATAAATCAGATAAAAAGAAAAAAGCTGAAAAAGAAGATACAGCAAAACAAGAAGAATCGATATTAAAAGAAAACACAACATTTACTGAAGAGAAAAAACTGGTGGAACTTTCATCTTTAAGCGCTGAAGAATTGTTGGAAGAAGTTCACAAACGTATGCAAGCCAGCAATGATACTTCTCTGAAAAGGCAATTATCAAAAATCGTTGAACGAAAAACATTGCCTTCAAAAAGATTTGGCTTTACACAAAAAGCAAAGATCAACGGTCAGGTATTGTTTATGCGCACCGGTGAATATAATGATGGCACTTTAGGCGAAATTTTTGTTGACCTTGCTAAGGAAGGTTCTACTTTACGTAGCCTGATGAACTGTTTTGCTATTGCTGTTTCAGTGGGCTTACAATATGGCGTACCATTAGAAGAATTTGTTGAAAAATTTGTTTTCACCAAGTTTGAACCTGCGGGTATGGTTGACCACCCGAATATTAAAACAACCACATCATTGGTTGACTTTGTATTCCGTGCACTTGCTTTTGAATATTTAGGCAGAACAGACCTTGTTCATGTAATAGAAAAACCAGAAGTGACCAACCTTGGTGATGAAGACGATGCTGAAATTATTGGCAGACCATCATTGAGCAATATTCATGTAAAATCTGCATCTTCAACACCTTCGGCGCTTGTTCAAAAGCAGAAAAAAGCAACTGCTCATGTGCATGCCGAATCACCAATGGATGCAGCTAATGCAGCAGCTAAGAATATGCAGAGTGATGCACCATCATGCAATGTTTGTGGCCACATCACAGTAAGAAGTGGCACATGCTATAAATGTCTTAACTGTGGCAATAGCCTGGGTTGCAGTTAATGAAATATTATTATAAGTCCGATTGTAAGAGAGGTTACTTCATGTAGCCTCTTTTTATTTTGAAAAACAGTTGCCTATTACAATTTATTACATTGCAGTAAAATTATCTTCATGAAAAAATTTATTATCCTGCTGTTTTGTTGTCAAATATTTTTTATGACTGGCTCGAAAGCACAAATTCATTTAAACCATCTTACTGTTTATGTTGTTGACATGCAAAAAAGTGTTCATTTCTACGAAAAAGTTATGGGTTTTACTCAAATTCCTGAACCATTTCATGATGGCCGCCATACATGGTTTAAGATAGGTGAACACAATGAATTGCATGTGGTATCAGGGGCTAAAGAAATTGTGCCACATGATATCAACATCCACATGGCATTCAGTGTTCCTTCTGTTGAGGAATTTGCCAAACACCTCGATGCAATGAATATTCATTTTGGTGACTGGTCACAAAAAACAAAAACGCCACAACTGCGTCCCGATGATGTCAAACAAATTTATTTCCAGGATCCTGATGGGTATTGGATTGAAGTCAATGATGATAAATTTTAGTGTTTAGGTTAGTAGAAATTTGAATCCCGGTAAACTATTATCTTCGCCGACTTAAAATGTGAGTATGAAGATTTATAACCTGATAATTAAATATCGTTTCTGGTTAAGTATTGCAGCCATTGTAATCGGGGTAGTATTAAACCTTACCGTATCCGGGTTCTGGCCTGTTTTTCCATTATATTTTTTGGGCTTAATAGGTTTGTTAAGCCATTTTTTTATTGGCCCGCTCCGGTTGTTGCAGGAGCCAATGGAAAACGGCAGGATCGAAGAAGTTGAAAAAATTCTTAACAGCATTTGGTTTCCCAATCTTTTATACAAACCTATCCGTTCCACTTATTATACCGTGAAGGGTAACCTGGCAATGATGAAACAGGATTTTGATACTGCTGAAAAACACCTGAAAAAAAGCGCATCATTGGGTTCCCCAATGCCAGAAGCTGAAGGCGCCAATAAATTGCAACTTGGCATGATGGCAATGCAAAAAGGAGATATGAAAGGCGCAGAAAGTTATATGCGTGCAGCCATACGTGCAGGCATACCTGACAAAGAAAGTGAAGCCATTGCTTACTTAGGCATGTGCCAGATTTTTATGAATAAACGTGAGTTTCGTGCAGCGAAGGATTATTTCCGAAAAGCAAAAGCCTGTAAACCTACCACAAAACAGGTAGTTGACCAGATAAAAGAAATTGAAAAATATATCTCAAGGGTACCGGGTTAATAGAAAAAGGATTTGGATTTTGAGTTAAAGGAAGTGTATTTTATTGCACTGATGGATTTTAATTTTGTAGAAACTTCCCCTGAAAAATACCTACATTGGGTTAGGCTGTCGGAAGAAGAAACCGGCTACACATTTTATAATAAATTAGGTTTTATTTTTTTGGAGTTTCCTAATTTTAATAAAACGGGAAAGGATATAAATACTGATATGGAGCGATGGCTATATGTGCTGCGTAACATGAGTGGGTTCAAAAAAATTCCAGAAATTTTGAATAAGCAGATATTTCAAAAATTATTTCAAATTGCAGAAGTTGCAAACCTTAAAAAGGAGGAGTATTTGGTGTATGAAAAAAGCCTTTTAGATAAGTGGTCAGAATATGCTGTTTTGAAAACTGCTGAAGAAAGAGGATTGGCAAAAGGTATGCAAAAAGGTGCAGCAAAAAGTAAAGAGCAATTTGTAAAAAATTTACTTGCCAATACAGATTTTGGGATTGCAAAAATTGCAACACTGGCAGATGTTAACGAAGCATTTGTGAAAAAAATAAAAAAAGAAATTAATAAATAGTAGAATTTTTTCCACCTCACAAGACCCAGCTCAAAACAATTTCTTTAAAAATTTTTGCTGTAATATTTAAGTGTATTGTTTCTTCTTTTTTAAAAACAAAAGGTAGTATTAATTTATTATTGTGAAGTTGTATTGCTTGTTCCAGTTGCATATTCTCCCTGAAATCCACTTTGCCCCAACTATACCATTTAAATAGTGCTTCTTTTGAACTCCATATTACCGTTAATATTTTTTTATTTAATTCAGGTGACTGTTGATTTTTATTTGAAATAATACCAGGAAGCTTTGCAATAGGTTTCAAATATTGTTTTTCACCTTCATGCACAAACTTGTGTGCAATCCTTACAACTTTTTCTTCAGGTATTTCAATATCTATTCCCACACGGTGTGAAGTGCTAACAATTGCAGCAGCATAATCACCACAATGAGATATAGAAAAATGATATCGCTCGTCAGGTAAATACGGTTTGCGTGTGTCTGCAATTAATATTTCTGTATAAGGGAAATCAGGAAATAAATATTGTAATAAATACCTGCCTGCTAAATGTTGTAAGCGTTTATGTGGATGTGTTATGTTTTGCTGCAATGGTGTTTTTGCTAAAAAAAATGCTTCACCTTCCTCAATTTTCCAGATACCGAGCTTTGTGGTTGTATTAATAGTATGTTGGTAAAATAAAGGCAATTGAAATTTTTAAAATTAAAAAACCTAACAGTATTTAATTCTGTTAGGTTAATAAAACTATTTTAGTATTTATTGATCAAATCCTTTTGATACATCCCATCCACTATATTTGAGAAAGATCTCATTTTTCTTTTTGCAACGCTCAATGTCTGCATAATACTCTTTTATTTTATCATCATTCAAAGAGCATAGTATTGCTTTCTCAAAATTTTCAATTGCAGTTTCAATATCCATCTTCAATTCTGCAACAATAGCAAAACGGTAATACACCCATGACTTATCAATGGTTGGAACCGTTAAACAATGTTCCAGGTGTTTTCTGAGTTCACCATAACGTTCCATATCAGTTAATAAAACTGCATAGTGAAAGTACGGATGCGGATAGTTTGGATCACTTTTCATCGCAGCTTTAAAATGTGTCTCTGCCTTTTTATAATCATCAAACTGTGTTTTATAAATCCATCCTAAAGAATTGTGTGTTGGTGCATGATTGGGTTCATCATACAAAATAGTTTCATACTTACGCAATGCCTCCACATGGGCATTATTTTTTATATCTGCTTCAGCTTCCAAAAACAATTCTTCAATGTTAATCATACTTTTTTATAAGAAATTATTTTTTTCATTACCATCCTAATATCCATGCAAACATCAATGGCGCTACAATGGTTGCATCACTTTCTACAATAAACTTTGGTGTATGGATATCTAATTTTCCCCAGGTGATTTTTTCATTCGGTACAGCGCCGGAATATGAACCATAAGATGTAGTAGAATCACTGATCTGGCAGAAGTAACTCCAGAAGGGAACATCATGCCATTCCAAATCCTGATACATCATTGGTACAACACAAATCGGAAAATCTCCTGCAATGCCTCCACCCACCTGGAAGAAACCAACACCTTTGCCGCCACTGTTGGCACGGTACCATTCAGTTAAATACACCATGTATTCAATACCAGATTTTACTGTACTTGCTTTTAATTCATTCTTGATAACATAACTCGCAAAAATATTTCCGGTGGTACTATCTTCCCATCCAGGAACAATGATGGGTATATTTTTTTCTGCTGCAGCAATTATCCAACTATCTTTTTTATCTATCTCATAATATTGTTCCAACTCACCACTCAAAACTGTTTTGTATAAAAATTCATGAGGGAAATAACGTTCGCCTTTTGCTTCTGCTTCTTTCCATTGCTTCACCAAATGTTTTTGCAAACGCCGGAACGCTTCTTCTTCCGGGATGCAGGTGTCTGTTACACGGTTGTAATGGTTTTCCAGCAAATCCCATTCTTCCTTAGGCGTAAGATCACGATAATGTGGAACACGTTTATAACTATTGTGTGCTACTAAATTCATCACATCTTCTTCCAGGTTGGCGCCTGTACAACTGATGATATCAATTTTTCCCTGTCGTATCATTTCAGCTAAAGAAATACCAAGTTCTGCAGTGCTCATTGCACCTGCCAGTGTAACCATCATTTTACCACCATCATTCAAATGTGCTTCATACGCTTTTGCTGCATCCATCAATGCGGCTGCATTAAAATGCCTGTAGTGATGTTCTATAAATTGTGAAACCGGGCCTTTGTTCATTGACTTTGTTTTAAGGGCAAAAATAAATTTTTACAAACAACTGGTTATTTTTTTGTGGAAGTTTAAAATTCGTTACCGAAATCTTTAAAAGGACAGGTTTATTTTTCAGATATTAAACCAGGTTTATTATTTCCAGGCAAACTATTTCCTTTTTTAAACAGGAAATACAAAACAATAAATGCAGCCAGTACAGATAATCCGGTGATTGCATATTCCGGATTTGTAATGGCGATGACAGTGCCAACAAAAACATAAGCAATTATAAAAAGTATTGGAAGCAAAGGATATAATTTCATTTGATAAATTCCTGTATCATTCAAATGTTTTGTTCGCTTGCGCAAAATAAAAATAGACCCTGCTGAAGTGGCCATTCCAATTGAATCTAAAAATATGGTGAAGCTTAATATCTGATCGAAACGATCTGCAAAAAATAAAACGATTACACATATCCCTGCAAACACTGATAAACTTATAGTAAGCACATCCCTTTTTTCATCTTTCATCTTAAAAGCTTTGGGCAATATGCCATCTAAGCTCATCGCATACATCACACGGGGATTGCTTAACAACAACACATTTACATAAGCTAAAACAGCAATAAACAAGAGGATGGAAATTGCATACCTGCCACCTTCTCCAAACATTTTTTCAGCAACAATAGCAGCAATACTTTTTGCATCTTTCAGTTCATTAAACCCAATGATTTTATAATAAGAATAATTGACGCAGAGATACAATGCAATAATTATAAAAATGCCTGCAATAATTCCTCTTGGTAAATTTTTTTGCGGGTTTTCAACTTCTTCTCCAAAGTTGATGGTTTGCTGATAACCGCCATAAGTGAACGATGCTGCTTTTAATGCAATGCCAAACATTAACAGGTTGCTGACTGATGAAATGTTACCGCTTGTAGAAACAATATCACTGCCACTCTGGTGATACAATTGAGGGAAAAATAATGCAGATACCAGCACCAGTATCATACCAATCTTTACGACCATTAAAACATTTTGTGTTTTAGAGCTGAGATGCAGGCCTGCAAGGTTAACCCCATAAAATAAAACAATAGCGCTGATGGCGATTAATGATTCAGTAAATGGTGTCGGGTTATGAAAAACAAGAGGTGCGATGTATTCACTTCCTATTAATGCAACACCTGCTAGAGAAGCAGCATTCGAAATAAGGATGATGCAATTAATACCAAAAGCCAATGAGGGATGATAGCACACTGCAAAAATTTTATAATAGCCTCCTGTGATTGGATAGCGTGAACCAATTTCTGCATAGGTTAATGCGCCGCATAAAGCTATAAATCCACCTAATATCCAAACCAAAAAATAATACAATGGAGATGACGAAGCTTCGGCTGCATCTTTTGCTGTTCGAAAAATACCCATGCCTATTACCAGCCCGATAACAATCATGGTGATGTCAAAAAGAGCAAGCTTCTTCTTTTGCTTCATGCGGATAAATGTAGTCAAAACATAATTGCAAACATAACACTGCAAAAATGTTTATTTGATAAGCCTGATGCAAAAAGGATATTTATATAGTTTCCCTTCACTGGCACGGATAGTAGCAACAATCACCAGTATTACACTTATAATACCTACTGCCCATAACAACAAAATACCAACAATACTAATAAACAGTAAAAAACAAATGATGAATAATGTGATTTGGAAATTGAGTGATTCTTTTGCGTGATAAGCAACAAAAGAAGATTCATCTTTTTTTACGAGATAAATAATAAGTGGCCCAAGAATCGGGAAAAAAAATGTGAGCAGATGAGATAGTAATGCCATTGTCTTTTCATCACTTGTTGGTGGAATTGCAGGTGATTCTTCAGTACCTAAAATATCTGGTTGCATAAAGGTTAATTTTTTTAAAGATAAATATTTCAATGAAATAACAGAGTAACAACAGCTATACTTTTGTTTTATGAAAATGCGTAATGATGATGTGAAGCGGATAACAGAAATAAAACAATATCTGCTTGACCCGCCGGTTAGTTTCAGGCTCTATGAATATGCTCCCGTTTATTTACGCAAGGCAATTGAAGTATTGCAAAACTATCCTGAATCAAAAAGTGTAATTGATTATTTCCAACAATTGGCAGAACAATTTGAAACCCGGCAGATAAACCAGGCAAACCTTCTTACCATTTTAAAAGAAGCAGGTATTGCAATCAGCAAGCTCACCAGTAAATGAAAATATCATTATAAACAAATTTTTATTAAACCAGCTTCACTTACTTTTGCCCCGGTTTGGTTTTGAATGATGATAGACCATTACATGATTTACATTGTAAATGCTTTTTATATTTCTGTATTGACAATGTATTTTTATCAATCATAATATTTGGGAAATCATCTGAAGAATTAAAAGGGAATCCTGTTAAAATCAGGAGCTATCCCCGTAGCTGTAAAACCACCATCTGCTAAAAGATGGAAAAATTACTTAATACCTCAGCCACTGTTAATAACGGGAAGGCATTTAAGTAAGGGTTGAGCCAGAAGACCTGCCAAATCAAAAAACTATCTGGGCTTTCGGGTGAAAGGCAGAATGATAAAGTCTTACTGCAGAAGGCATTTTCATTTCGATTACACTTACACGAAAGTTCATTCTTCATCACATTAAAAACATTCAAAGAAGAATGAGCATGAAAAAAATTTTTATTGCAACAATTGCATTGACGCTTGCACAATTCGCAAAGGCGCAATCCGATACATCAGGAAATGTATTGGATGAAGTGGTGGTAACTGCCACAAAATTTCCAAAAAAACTGAGTGAGACAGGCAAAGTATTAACTGTTATTTCGCAACAGCAACTGCAACAAAACAGCAGTCATTCCATTGGTGAAATTTTAAATCAGCAAACTGGCCTGGTAATAACAGGAAGCACAACCACGCCCGGTACCAACCAATCAGTTTTTATGCGTGGTGCAAGTGCAGGTAACACACTTATTCTTATTGATGGTGTGCCTGTGTATGATGCATCCGGTATCAGTTCTGAATTTGATATCAATTATATCAATATCAACCAGGTTGAACGAATTGAAATTTTAAAGGGCGCACAATCTACTTTATACGGTAGTGATGCTGTGGCTGGCGTCATCAATATTATTATGAAAAAAGATGGTTATAAACCTATAACCGGTTTTGCAGATGTTAGTGCAGGAAGTTTTGGTACTATTAATACTGCTGCCGGTATTAGCGGAAGGCTCAATAAATTTCAGTATAGTCTTGGTGGAGCTTATGTGCATTCCAATGGTATTTCATCAGCTTATGATTCCACACATTCAGGCAATTTTGATAAAGATGGTTTTGATGAATATAATATTAATGTTTCTGCGGGCTATGCTATTTCAACGCATATAGATGTGCGGGCATTTGCGCAGTATAATCAATATAAAGCTGGATTGGATGCTGGTGCTTATACCGATGATAAAGATTACAATCTCAACAACAAAAACCTGGTAACTGGATTAACTGCGAAATGGGATGCTTCTAAAAATCATCTTGTTTTTAATTATCAATATAATTATATCAACAGAAGTTTTATTGATGATTCTACTGATACACCCTCTTTTTCTATATACCAGGATGGCAGGTATAAAAGTTATTCTCATTTTGCAGAATTATATAACAGCACAAGCATTAGCAGTCATGTAGATTTGTTGACTGGTGTGGATTACAGGCACAATGCTACACAACAATCTTACTTATCCATCAGCAGTTACGGGCCTTATGAGACTGCATTAGGTAAAGATTCTGCAAGCACTAACCAGTTTAGTGTTTATGCCTCTTTGTTTTTGAAAAATTTATCTGGCTTTAATGCAGAGATTGGCGGAAGGGTCAATAACCATTCTATATATGGCTGGAATGAAACCTATAGCATCAATCCATCTTTTAATATAAATAAGCAATGGAAAGTATTTATTAATGTTGCTTCAGCATATCATGTTCCATCATTATACCAGTTGTACAGTGAATATGGCAATAAGGATCTGGAGCCGGAAAAATCTCAAACTTATGAAGGTGGCTTGCAATTTGCTTCTGAAAAATTTCAGGCTCGTGTGGTTTATTTTAAAAGAGATATAAAAGATGTCATTACATTTTATACTGACCCTGTTACTTATGCCGGTAAATATATCAATGCAGATAAACAAAATGATAATGGAATTGAAGCCGAGTTGAGTTACTCTCCTGTTCAGTCATTACAGTTGATTGCAAATTATACTTATACTGATGGTAAAATCACTGACGTAACTTCTGGCAAAGACACTTCTTATTTTAATTTATACAGGAGGCCGCATAATGTTTTTAATTTCAGCGTGCAATGGCAGTACAAAAAATGGGCAGCTTCTGCAAGGCTGCATACAACCAGTTATTTTTATGAATCAACCTATATGATGCCGCCAGAAAAATTTAATGGCTATTATACGATTGATTTATATGCAGAATATAAACCAACAAAAGCGCTTGGGATTTTTGCAGATGCAAGAAATATTACAGACCAACATTATTTTGAGCTTCCTGGTTATAATAGCAAACCTTTTAATATCATGGCGGGATTGCATATCAATTTTTAAAAAGAGAATTATGCCTTTGCATGAAATGAAAATTTGCCCAAGGTGTAACACTACTTTTGAATGTAAGACAGGTAATATTACAGTTTGCCAGTGTAATGGCATAATATTAAGTACAGAAGAAAGGGCTTTTATTGAAATGCGGTATGCTGATTGTCTTTGTGCCAAATGCCTGCTGCAATTAAAAGACAGGTATGTCTTTTTTAAGGAAAAATATTTTTTGAATCAAAATAAATTTGGTTGAAAGAACTGGCATTTTTTAACTGGAGTGGTGGCAAAGATTCAGCATTGGCATTATATAAAGCAATGCAAACAGGTCGCTACAATATTAGATGCCTGCTTACAAATATCAATGGTGATAATAACCGTGTATCCATGCATGGTGTAAGAAAAGATTTAATGGAACAACAGGCGGCATCAATAGGATTGCCGCTTGTTACCATTGATTTGCCAAATGAACCAACCATGGAGCAGTATGAAAAGTTGATGATGGATAAGGTAAATGATTTAAAAAAATCAGGTTGTGCTAAGGCAATCTTTGGTGATATTTTTTTAGAAGACCTCAAGGCTTACCGTGAAAAGCAATTAATGCAGGCAGGCATTGAATGTGTTTTTCCATTATGGAAAACTGACACTAAAATTCTGATGAAAAAATTTATTGCAACAGGTTTTAAAGCCATTGTTGTTTGTGTGAATGAAAAGTTTCTTAATAAAAGTTTTTGTGGCAGATTGTTGGATGAATTATTTGTGAATGACCTTCCGGAAGGAGTTGATGTTTGTGGTGAAAACGGCGAGTTCCATTCTTTTGTTTTTGATGGCCCTATATTTAAAAATGCAATCAAATTTAAAAAAGCAGGTTTTGTATATAAACAATATGAGGCACCAAAATCGAATGGTTCAAATTTTGCTCAAAACAAATATGGCTTTTGGTTTTGTGATATAAAAGCAATTTGAATGTTTCTAAAAAGAAGGGAAACAGAAAGCAGTTGAGCAGAATAAAAATTTCCCTCAATAAAATATTTTATGAAACGCCTGACTACTACATTTTTATTTTAGCAGTGATATAAAAAGTTCTCCCGTCAGCAGGTAAAATACCAGGCCCCGGATACATTGTTATTCTGCGGTTGAAATATTTTTCATTTGTAAAATTGTTGATACCTACGCTTATGGAAAATTGATTACTTATTTGCCAGTTAAAATCCCAATCCCAGACATGATATGCAGGAATCAAACCGGTAACACCATTTGTGCTGCTGAGTGTATTCAAAGCATCGTTAAAACATTTACTGGTATAACTGTATTGAATGCAAGTGGAAAGATTTTGATATTTAAAATTAAGGCCTGCTTTTTCTATCCAGACTGGTGCATTTTCTACTGAGTTGCCTTTGATATTTGTATTCACACCATTTTTGTTGATGCTGCCAGTAACATACCTCGAGTGGTTATATGCCAGTGAGTTGAATAATGATAAATATGCTATATATCCCTGTCTCCACAACATAGATTCAGTATATATTTCAACGCCTTTTGAAACAGAGTTTCCAATATTTGTGGTGAGTAAATGATTGGCACTGTCGGAGCCGGTAAAAGCCAATAAGCCAACCCTGTCTCCATAGTATAAATAATATGGATTGATGTCAAACCAAAGCAGGCTGTTGATATTTCCCCTGATCCCAAAATCTATATCATAACCTTTACTGTCTTTGAGGTTAGGATCTATTTTATCAAGTTGTGTTGCAGGTGTAATGTTTGAATATAAATAAGGGCGGTAAGCCTGCGAAATATTGCCGTACAATTGTACTGTTTTATTCAACTGGTATTGCAATCCAAGACCTGCTAAAGGAAAATTTCTTTTTTGTTTATAAGTAATATTTGTTGTCCCATTAGTAATTATTCCGTTCATGGATGAGTTAATGAATTCATACCTTATGCCGGGAACGACCAGAAATTTTTTTGAAACAGTAAAAATATTTTCTGTAAACACTGCATAGTTTATTGTATGCAGTTTCAGATCAGTGCTATAGGGCGTTATATCTGTGAGATCAAAATCACTTCCTGTTGTGCCCACACCTTTTTGTTTACGCCGGGTTGTTTCATTAAAATAGCGTACACCTGCTGCAAGTGTACTTGTTGAATTACCTGTTTTATAAGTATGTAAAAGTCTTGCTTCAGTTGTAAACCCAGCATAATAATCTCTGTCAAGCTGCCTTGGATTATAAGAACCGATTGAAGTATTGAAAGTGTCTTTGATGTTTGGCGGATTGATAAACTGCACACTGTTTCTTTGCCCTGAGGTAATGTTGGCCGTAACCTGCAAATGAGTTTGGGCTGATAAATCGTATTCAAAAATAATTGCCGGGATAAAAATTTTCGGTTGAAAATAATTTCTTGAACGGATAGCCTGCCGGTTGTCTGCACTGAACTGTGCATCATCTAATCCGCCTGCTATCTGTTGCACGTAATTCATACCTGAATACTGGAATGCGATACTGCCTCTGCTGTTGATATTGTATTGAATGTTGGCATAAAAAGCATGATAGTCTAAACGTGCGTCATCACGCCAGCCGTTAGTATGCCTGTAATCAAAATATGCATAGTAATTTATTTTGCCTGTAGTGCCACCAATGGCATTATATGAATTAAAAAAATTGTTGGAACCCATTGTCTGGCTGCTTTCAATTGATAAAGGTTTTGTACTGTCCCCTTTCTTTAAAATAAAGTTCATCATACCTCCAAACTGAGGCCCAAACTGTAATGCAGATGAGCCACGCAGGTATTGAATTTCCTGGATAGCCTGTAATGGTATGGTATAATGATTTTCAGGGTAACCAAACTGGTCTGAATTGGTAGGATATCCATTTTGTCGCATGTTCATTTCAATGCAACGGTGTGCATCAGTGCCGCGTGTACCCAGGTTTAATTGTGTGCCACCGCCATCCATTTCCCACATATTTAAACCGGGAATTTTTGCAAATGCCATACGTTGCACATTTGCTGACAGGTTACCTGTAATGGCGCCATCATCTAAAACATTAGTCTTTTTCCCAGCAAAAATGATTGCATCCTGAACCTGCGGGAGGTAATATTTATTTTTAAGAATGGTAGTTACAGTAACACTATCAAGTATTTTAACAGAAATAGTGTCACTTTGTGCTTTTGCATGAATGGCAATAAAATAAATAATAATTAATGTAGTTAATTTTGGTTGCACCTATATATTTTTTAATAGTCAAACAGAAAGTTTTGCTGGTGATTGAGTTATGTTTTTTACTGAAAATGTTTCAACCTTAGTTGACGTTAAATACCATAATGCAAGGATGCAGCCATAACTGCCACTACGTTCAATAAATTCAAAAAGCTCCCAGTGTGGGTAAAACAATTCGGTAATCATTTTCCATATAAAGAATACCAGTAAGTATGAATGAAAAGGTTTGAATAAAACAGATAGTGCAGCAGCTATTTCAAAAGCGCCAACAATATGTGCAATTAATAAAGGATTAGAAAAACCAATTGATTTGTATTGATCAAGCAAAGATTGTTTCTCAATCAGGTTTAGCCATCCATGCCCACATAGTAATAAGAATACAAAAATACGCAGGCAAATCTTTACCTGCTTTAGTGTTTTTTCATCAAACCTGATGTCGTTTAATTTTACAGGTTTGAGCCACTTGCCGTCAGAAGTATAGGTTAGCAACAGCAAAGCAAACGGCGCACCGTAATTGCCGCCACGTTCAATAAATTCAGCAAATGGCTCTCCCGATAATGGCCTTAGCAGAGCTGTGAGAAAACCCCAGATAACCAGCCATAGAAAAACAATCCGTAATGGATAGAATAAAATAATCAACCCCATTATAATATCCATTGCTCCAACATAAGGCATCAATGTGTAAGACAGCTCACGGCCTATTCCAAAAACACCAAAATAATTGCACCATATTTCTTTTGTTATTATTCCAAAACTGCCATGACCAATGAAACACAAAGCGCTTGCAATTCTAAGAATAAAATATGCTTTATGTTTACTTGTGGGGCATAACATTTTTGATATCTATTTTATTTGTTTTTAGCCAACTCTTTGCTTGGTCCTAATAATTTATCCATCACTAAATCGCCTATAAAAATGCCTTGCCTCCTTCCTTCGAGAATGGCATTATAATAATGGATGCCTCCGTAAAAACGGCTCCTCGAAACTTCCCATGTAGCTTCTGAGAATGAAGAAAAACTCCTGTCAGGCCAACCCCAATCACGTTCTGATGAATCCCTGAATGATGTGCTATCACCATAAGTTCTTGCTAAAAACCTGGCAGCGCCTGCAGAAATTACAGAGTGCGCACTGATATATTCAGGAAAAGGAGGAGTTTGCAAAAATGGTTTCCAGTTTGGATCAATATATTGATTGATAAAAGTTTCAGGTCGTATTAAATCCCAATGATACTTACACCACCAGGCATCAATGAATCCGTCAAACATTGCAATGGAGGCGCCGGTATATGCATATACAGTTTGGTACCAGTCGCTTTTTTTTGTTTTTGCAACAGTGCCAACAACTTCCATCCAATGTCCGCAAGGTGTCATGGCTTTGGTGGCAAACATTACATGGCCTTCCTGGTGCAATTTGAATGAATTACAATCCCAGAAATTGGCTATCCATTGCATGTTTGTGTCCAATGCATTCACTGTATCATACACCATTTTTGCCATAGCATAAAATGGCGAGCCTGGTTCTTTGCTAAATTCAGGTGGTGGTATGATAGGATATTGGTTGGGAGAATCCAATGCCATAGTGCGTATGGTCATCCATTTGGGTTCTACCGCATCAAAATATCCTGGAGGTGTAGGCGACCAATGTCCATCCAAACCTGTTACTGTGAATTTTGAACCACGTGTTTTACCATAACTATCTTTTGTACTCCACTTAAGAATAGCGAGTGCCATTTGATTGCCATAGCTCACTGAACTGTCAAACATTTCAGTAGTCATGTTTGTGTTTTTTGCAAGTGTAGTAACAGAGTCAATCAAAGCATCCATCCTGTCTTCTGAAAATGTCAATGCTCGCCCCACTTTCATCATTGCGATTACAGATGCAAAAGGAAAATCCACCTGGTCTGGTTTTGCAGGAGTGGGTAAGCTATCAAGGTCTTTTATTTTCCCTTCAAGTGAAGCATAATGTTCCCCTTCTTTTGCAAGGGTTTCATAAGCTGCAAGATTTGCATAAGCAAAAATTCTTGATGCTACAGGTGGGGTAAAGATGTCGTAAATTATCACGTAATTCAGTTCATGCATTGCACCTGAATATAGTAGCGGATCGTGTAGAACTGTTTTGTAATCTTTTTTATTGCAGGATGTAGCCACAACGAGAATCGCCAATAACCCCAACAAGACTCTTCTTTTCATTTTTCTTTTCATTAAATTTAAAAAAAAGACACTGCCAGGAATAGCAGCGTCGTTTGCTTGTATTAGAGACAAAAAAATTTATATCATTTATATTTATATCAACTTTATCAGATTTAAATATATAGACGCCATTAAGAATAATGGCGCCTTTTGCTTGTATTATGCTTGTAATGCTTAAAACAGATTTAATTGTTTTCAAACTCCACTTTATAATAGATGTTATTATGACTTTATCCATTTTTTCTAATAATGCAAAAAATATTTTTGTTACAGGAGCAATCAGCTTCACTGTATCGGAATAATTAATATTCCTGTTGTGGTCAATTGCATAATCATGAATATCATTTTCACTCCAGGTTTTGGCTATGGTATGATAAGTCAAAAGAAGCGTTTTGATAATGGAAATACAAACTAATATTATTCTTATAAAAAGCAGAAGCATCAGGATAATCATAACTGTTGAAGAATATGCATGCGGCAGTTACCTGCCGTAATGCACATAATACAAGCAATGCTCTAATGAGCTATTGTATAAAAAGGGGAAATATTTAAGCTTCGGGAGGTTGCTCAGGCATTGTGCCTTCTCCCTTTAATAAAGCAAATAAAGATTCATGTGGATAGGACACAACTTCTTGTAAAAAAATTCCGGTATTGAAAGTTGTGTTTTGAATTTCTTCATAATCGCTGGTCGAAAATTTTATTACATGCCCATTATCTCCGGATTTTTGGGAAGTATTATTATCCTGGAATTCATTAGTCATTTTGCAATAATTGCTTTTTGCGTTGAGCAATTGTGTTTTCTGTTCATCCGGAAGGCAAAGCAATATTAAGTTTCCCTGCGAAATTTTTTGTTTAACATAGTGATATACTTTACCATTCAAGGTTATCTCACCATCTTTTCTTTCAAAATTTTTTGAGTCCTGGATATAAGGCATTGATAAAGGAACTGTGAGCGTGATAAGGTCAGCGTCATTATAATTATTCTTGTCTATTGTAGCTGCTATTGTAGAATCTGCATTTTTTTCCAATGCAAAAAACAAAAGCTTGTATCCAATAAAATTGAATAGTAATAATGCAAGTAGTGCTATGGTGGCAACTTTTTTCATGCTCAAAAGCATGCGCAAATTATAATATTAAGAAATACAATACAAAAAAAATCTACAGCACTTTTTCAGGCGCTGTAGATTAAAAGCTAAATATTATTATATTAATATTCTGCCGGATAAATATTAGCTAAAAACTTTTTCGTGATTATATAAATACGGTACGTAGAAAACTATAAATGCACCTAAAATTATTATACTTCCGGAAAGCAGTTCCTGAAACTGTTTTGAGACAAGGGCATCGTCAGAGCGCTGCACCTGCATGGCATAATAAACAGCTACTACTGTAAGTATAATAAATATAACCCTGTATAATATGCTTCCACCTTTTACATGGTGATGGAGGAAGTAAAAAAATATCCCGGCAATGGTTACAATTACTATTGAACACATAATAATGGAGGAGACATTGATGAGCTCTGACGGGTTATAATCAGTAATAGCACGGAAACCAAAATTGAAAATAAGGTTGGTAAATGTTGCAAATATGCCGGCAAATAAGCCCGCGAGTACTGATTTTGAGAATTCTGTTTGTTCGTAATCGTAATTCTTCATAAAAACTTTTTTAGTGTGGCAAAGTTATGGAGTATCTTCTTTTAAAAATTTTGAATGTACAAAAGTCCGTCCTTTTATTAATAATTTTCTTGTCCTTCTTTTTACCGAAATGGAAACATGGTAATCATTTTCTTCTTTCTGCTGGTCACTGTAAGCCTGTAAAATATCATTAGCAGTAATAACTCCTATAACTTTTTTATTCATTGCCGGGTCAATGACTGCTATTGACTGCATATTACAATCACCCATTATTTCAGATACTGAAGCCAGGCTATGTTGTGCATACACTGCTGGCAGGTCTTTTGTAAAGATGTCCTCTATTAATAAAGACGAACCATCAACATCATTTGCCAACAATTTACCTGTTTCCACGTAACCCACAAAATTCTCATGTTTATTGGTAACTACAAAAAGATTATTCTGGTAACTGCTGATATTATTTAATAGCCATTGTCTGATATCAGAAACCTTATTGTCTAAACAAATCATTACAGGTGCAGTATCCATAACATTTAATACACTGATATTTTCAAGCACATCAGGTTTGAATGCATTAGGCGCTTTGATGCCTCTTCTTTCAATTCGCTCTGTCATAATGCTTCCTTTCATTAAAAAAAAGGATACAAAGTATGCAGCGGTACAAGCGCCAATTAAAGGTAATAATGCATGTGGCTGTGCCGTGGTTTCCATTAAAAAGACAATAGAAGTGAGAATAGCCCTTGATGCGCCGGCAAACATAGCAGCCATACCGACGAGCGCTGCTGTTGCAACATTTATTCCGCATTCAGGGAAAATCTTTAAAACCAATAGACCCAATAACGCCCCTGTGCCACCACCGATTGTAAACAATGGTGCCAATGTACCACCAGAGGTGCCACTACTTAATGCTATAACCCATGAAAGATATTTAAGAAAGCAAAGAGCAAATAAAATATTTAATGGTAATGTACCTGTCAGAAGGTTGGTGATATTAGAATAGCCAACACCTAAAGTAGCAGGTGCAAAGTATCCAATGATGCCCACGGCCACTGCACCAATAGCAGGCCACCACATCCAGTGAACAGGCAGCTTTTCAAAATAATCTTCCAATAAATAAACTGATCTTGACACGGCTGCTGCAATCACACCTGTGATAGCGCCTAAAGCAACATAAGTGGTTAATGCAATACCTGAAGCCACCGGGATATCGGGCATATTAAAAACCGGTTCCTGTCCAAAAAATACCAGGTGCATAGCTGCACCAGTAGCACAAGACAAAGCAACAGGGATAATAGAACGTGGGGAAAATTCAAACAACAACAATTCTATGGCCAATAAAGTAGCAGCTAAAGGGCTACCGAAAATAGCAGCCATACCAGCACAGGCACCAGCTGCAAGCATTATCTTTCTTTCTCCGGCAGAAATGCGCATTATTTGTCCACTCACAGAACCAAATGCACCTCCGGTAGCAATGATAGGGCCTTCTGCGCCAAAAGGGCCGCCTGTACCAATAGATATTGCGGCTGAAATAGGTTTTAAAAAAGTAAGCTTTACGGGTATTTTACTTTCGCCTGTTATAATTTTTTCCATTGCTTCAGGAATCCCATGACCTCTTACTGCTGCTGAACCAAATCTTGCAATGATACCAACAATTACACTTCCCACAATTGGCACAAACACCACCATCCACCCCAATGTATTATGTAAAGGTGTGGCCGGCTCAAAAGAAAATTTCCCGTAAAATGAAATATTGGTTATACAGTCAATCAACATCACAAGCCCTTTTGCAATTACACCAATAACTAATGCATTGATGATTGCCTGGAGACTTAAGAAAAAAACCCTGCCTGTAACCTGCTGTTCTTTTTCAGATACAGTTTCAGGGGTAAAAGTTTCATCTAATGTTGGAGATACCGGTATGCTGCTTGATTGACCCATTTTAAATTTTGAAGGGCACAAAAATATACTAAAAATTTTTTCTTGTAAATTATATTAAGCAATAAACATCATTAATATTTTTTTAAAAGGGTTTGTAAAAGGAGTTGGATATAAAAATATTTTTTTGAATGATTACAATATGGTTACTACATGAATAATTTTTTATTTATAAAAAAACAATACAATGTAGGTTTAAAAGAAGTTAGTTTGATAAGGCATTTTAAATTTATCTCAAACCATTTAAGTTTTTGTTGTTGAATGAATGGAAGTTTTTTGTGCTCGGACAACTATATATTTTTTTGTCAAATTTTTTTTAAATCCTTATTTGTAAAAGATTGAATTTGGACTGTAACCATTACTGATTTGAAATCCGTTATGAATTGATTTATTAACTTTCGGTACATTAACTAATACGCTTTTTCAAAAAGAACGAAACCGCAGAATCCTTACCAGATAAGGGCTTTAGAGGATCAAAATTTTTTTGCGGAGCAACAGTGATTGAGAATTAAAAAAGAAAGGTTATAAAAATGAGTCTGATTATCAAGATTTATATTTTAAAAAAAATCAAGCGAATCTTGAGATAGAACAGATATGGTTTACAATTTTCAGTAAAACAAATTATACAAACAAAAACTGCGAAGCTTTTTTGCTCCGCAGTAAGTATATTTTATTTGCAGCAAAAATTATTTTTTGATATTATCATTAACAATCTTAGCTAAGTCAAACATAGAAACCTGGTCTTTACCAAACAATGGTTTTAGTTTTGCATCTGCATTAATCATGCGTTTGTTCTTTTTGTCCTGCAGGTTATTTTTCTTGATATAATCCCACATCTTCTTAACGATTTCAGTACGTGGAGCTGGTTTATTACCAATTACTGCAGCCAACTTGTCGCCAGGAGTTAATGGCGCCATGAATGCTGCGTTTGGTTTTCTTGCAGGTTTCTTTGCTGCTGCTTTTTTTGGAGCGGCCTTTTTTGGAGCGGCTTTTTTTGCTGTTGCCATGATGTTTTAAAATTTAAAGAGTTATTATTTATTTCAAGCCTTGTTTTTTATGGCTTTCAAGGGAGAAAGATACATATACTGCTATCACATTACCTAATAAATAACTTACATTTAATTCACATTATTGCAGGGATGGTGAATAATTCTCCCGGGGAGATTAGTCATTTTTCACCTTTTAAATTTTTTTTCATCATGTTTTGAATAGCTTTCCTTTTCTAATTATTATCAGATGAACAGATTATTTGCACATAAATAATGAGCGACAATTGATGCAACAACTTTCTTTTCATCTATGAGAGGGCTATTTCCTTATATATGTTTTCTTATCAACACCAATTCCTTTCAATGTCAATGATTTCCATTGTTTTGGCAATGTTGTTTTAATTTGTGTTATTCCTTTAGAAGTGATATCAAGCCCGCCAAATCCCATTAAAACACTTTGTAAAATACCTCCGGCGCCAGTGGCAAAATATGGATTGGTTCCACCTTTTGTTTCTGCAATCACTCTGAATGGTGGGTTTAAATTTGGTTCATAAGCTTCTTTAAACCAATGATAAGCTTTTTCACCATCACCCAACCTTGAATATAATAATGCAAAAATTCCCTGTGTCATTGCAGGTGTGCCTTCATTTGGCACCCGGGTAGAATAATATTCAAGGTCTTCCCTGATTTGAGTGGTATCTGTAATCATTTTTAAAGGATATGCCAGCAGGTTCACATCAGCCTGTTTGATACCTTCTCCTTTATATTGCGCATGCTCCATTGTAATCCCGTTACTCATTTTTAGTATCGGTATGTTGTCTGCAACATTTTGCCAGTCAATGTTCCATTGCAGCCCTAAAATTTTTGCAGCATTTATTGCATATCTCATGTTCGCAATTGCCGCAGCGTTAGTAAATGCATCATTGTCCACATTCTCTGCCCACTCATCAGCGGCCACCACATTATTGATATCGTAATGATGTGGGCCATTACGTTCTACACGGCTTGCCCAGAAATCAGCAGTTGCAGAAAGTATTGGCCAACCTTCACGGCGCAACCATGCTGTATCCTGTGTGACACAAAAATAATTCCATGCAGCTATTGCCACATCAGCAGTAATGTGATGTTCAAACGGGCCACTAAGTGCCCACACCGGTGTTTCTTCCACTCCTGACTCAGCACTTTCCCATGGGAACATGGCACCTTTATATCCGTGTGAAAATGCATTGTGCTTTGCTTCTTCCAAACGGTTGAAACGGTACTCTACCATCGTCTTTGCCAGCTCGGGATGCAAGACTAAAAGTGCTGGGAACATCCATACATCTGCATCCCAAAACACATGACCGTTATATCCCAAACCACTTAGCCCCATAGGTGATAATGAATAACCGGTACCAGCTCTTGTAAACGCATATAAATGATAAAGCATGCTATGCACATCCTGTTGCGACTGCGGGTCGCCTTCTATGACAATATCACTCGTCCATAAACTATCCCATGCCCTGTTATGAAATTCCATCAATCTTTTTTTGCCTTCCAGTTTTGCAAAAATTGTGAGGCGTTCTGCTTCATTCAGTGGGTCTGGGTCTTGTGCAGATGTGATGGATGAACCGGCTACAGAATAGTTATATGTAGTACCTGTTTTTATTGTTTTGTAAAATTTCATCAGGTGCATATTGTTGTCCCACATCTCATGAATGACTTTTGGTTCACTGCCATGTGGTTCATCAAACAAAAATGAATTGGAGGCACACATTAATAATTTTCCCGTTGGGGATTTTGCCTGTGATGTAAGCAAAGAAATGGTTACATGTGGCCTGTCAATTTCATTATAATAATTTTCTACATCGCGTAGAGCATCCGGCGCCTGCATCACACTGGCTGCTGTGATGGTGATATCTTTTTTTGCAGTAATACTCATGTTCATTAAAACAGTGTAAGGCAATTGGCGCAATGCATAATATGTGTAAGAAATGCTGGCTTTGTCACCATAATCAAAGCTTGTGGTGAATGCAGCATGGTGCATATCTAATTGCTGTTTGAAATTGGAGACTGAATTTGCATCCAATCTTTTACCATCCACTTCAAGATACATATCCAGGAGGTTGAAGCTGCGCAGGAAATTGCTAACACGTCCTCTTCCATACAAATCATAAGCCCCGGCCAACACCACATCTTTCACTTTAAATGGTTCAGGAGATGAAACTATTCCTATCATTCCATTGGCTACTGTAATCCCATAATAATTGGATGGATCAATTTTATCCGCCTTAATTATCCATGAGTCCTGGGAAAAAGAAGATAGTGAATAGCATAATGAGAATAGCAATATCAAAATCCTTTTCATAACATAAATTGATTGATGAAAATAGTGGTGAAATGTGAATGCAATTACTTTCAAACAAACTAAAAGTAGAAAAAAAATATCAGTTAGCAGGTAAGGTACTGTCTGGAACGTTTAATGGGCCTTTGGCATTAAAGATAGTATAGTGGTTGAAGTTTTGGTCTGCTGTCATACCAGTTCCATCAAGGTGCTCATCAGGTTTACGTATGTGAACAGAATCATTGGTGTAAATAATTGCTTTATCCTGATCCCACCATAAAGTATTGGTGCGAATGGTATCACCCTGCATATTAAAAAATATCACACTGTCTTTTAAAAAGACTAGTCGTTTGTTTGTATAATATAATCCATATTTTGCAAACAATTTGCTTTGCACTTTATTAGTACTGTCATAAAAATCTACCCTTAATGTTTTAGGAAATACTGTTTTGGGTGAATCTGCATCTTGTTGCATTGTCATCAATGGTGCTGTAAGTTTTGCACGTAAATCACCATCCTGGCTCAGGAAACTTTCTACATTTGTTGCAATATCTGTAGGAATAACCTTTTTGGCAAGGTCTTGTACTTCCTGATAATTATTGTGGCAACCCCAAACAAAAAAGCAGCCACAAACAGCGACTGCCTTTATAATATTTTTTCTATGGAGTTGCTTAATCATATTTCCGCTTGATAAACCAAATATCGCTTAAAGATAATCCCACAGAAAATTTAAAAAAGTTTTCTGTAATATTATTAACATTCGAACCCCTTTTACCAAACTCCAATGCAGTATTAATCATTGTAAACTGGTTATCATAAGAATGGAATTTTCTTAAATTGAAAGAATAACCAATAGTGAATGCCTGGACTTTATATCCATTTCCATCTGCATTAATATAATCTTTGCCTGTATAATATCCTACCCTGTAAGTGCCCGTACTAAAAATGCTTTTACCTGTTGAAGGGTTTGGTGAAAATTCAGCACCTGCCCTTATCATCCAGCTATTCATCACCTGATCTGGTGCACCATAAAACCGGTATTTAGACCATTGTGCAGCGGAGTAATCAACCCCAATGCCCCATTTTCTATATTGAAAAGGGCCATTCACGATATATTTAGTCAACATAAAACCACCTGTATAGCTAACAGGTAAATTTATTTTTCCGTGTATTGTTTCGCCTTTTAAGACACTATCTATCGGCACAATTTCTCCTGCATCACTGTATGTAATTGTTTGTCGGGTGATATACCTAGATGCATCCAGATTTTGTTGCAATGTACCGGATGCGCCAAGCCCGAGCACTAAGACATCCCTTAATTTACTAACCGGGTTTATGTGATGAGCAACTGTAATATTGGCTTGAAAACCTGGTGAAAAAAATAAGCCCCAATATCTTGTTGTATCAGTGGAATTTGATTGGTACCAGTTTTGAAAACTACTGTCAGCGGGGAACCCAATTTTGGTACTGATAAATTTTGTACCCCATTCATATCCTGTATTAAACCCTAAGCTGAAACTATTAAATGCTTTTGCAGAATCTTTACTCCTCCATGTTTTGCCAATGCCGAGATACACCTGGTTCATACCACCATCACCATCATATAAATTCTGCAGGCTGTCTTTATATCCTAAACTATCATAGTTTATTGA
The DNA here is from genome assembly GCA_018268035.1 of Bacteroidota bacterium. Classification (GTDB taxonomy): domain Bacteria; phylum Bacteroidota; class Bacteroidia; order Chitinophagales; family Chitinophagaceae; genus Parafilimonas. Next base: position 203,026 of record JAFDXI010000102.1, read on the forward strand.
CTTGCCTTCACTGATACTGTAATTGATCCTTGTAGATGGCCGTAACCCAAATACAAGACCCAATCTTGCTTTCCTGCTAAGTGGAAGACCCAATTGCAAATAAGAAGGCATAAAATTAACCGACTTATAATTTTCAGGTGGTACAGCACTTAATAAAGTTCTCGAATCTATGCTGATACCAATATCATAAGTCACCAGGTTTATAGAACCATAACTGGCAGGATTAATAGTATTGATTGCCTGTGGGCTTGTAAAAGCTGCACTTAATCCACCCATTCCGCGTGATGCAATGCTTTGTTGTGGGTATATATCACCGATGCCATACCTTGAAAATGGTGAGTTTTCCTGGCCGTATGAAACTATAGAAATAATTAAAAATGCTGCGCTGAAAGAAAAATATTTAGCCATTGGTTTCACTAAGTGCATACAAACCTTTGAAGATTAATTGAGGGTTTGCAAATATCTTGTTTTTGAGAAGAGGCACAAAAAAGCGCATATCACCTCCGGTTAAATGCACGTTAAAGTTGCCATATCTCATAGCATATTCATCAATCATGCCATCCATTTCTTTGGCTATACCCATTATTGCACCACTTTGTAAATTTGTTTTTGTATCATATCCCACTAATGGAAAATTGGAATCTGCTGTCACCAATGGCAGCTTTGCAGTAAACTGATGCATAGCATTTAACCGCATTTCAAGACCCGGAGATATGGAGCCTCCTAAAAATTCATGGAATTTATTTATAAAATTATATGTGATGCAGGAACCCATACCAATAACAAGATTATGTTGTTTTGGATAAAAATAAACCGCTGCAGCCACCAGTGCCAGCCTGTCTGCGCCAATTGTTTCGGGTTTGCCAACTGGCGTAGTAAAAGGCAATTGAGAAGTATTGTTCAATTTATGAAACCGGGTGTGGCTGGCCAATACATTTTCTATTTCAGGGTTATGATTGATGACAGATGATAAAATAGATTTTGTGGGTTTGTATTGCTCAATAATTTTTTCAATAGCAATGCTGTCGTCGCTTTCCAGTATTGCGCTGTCTGTAATTTCCTTTTCTTTAAAAACAGCATATTTTAAGCGTGTGTTTCCAAAGTCTAAGCAGAGTGTGGTAGTCATGTTTAATTATAATTTTCCTGAATTAAAATCAAATCCTTTCAGCTCTTTAAAGTGGCCGTTTAATTGAATTTTCTTTTTTAAGTTTTCTAAACCCGCTGCCACCGGGATCATTTTTTTTAGGTAACGCCTGAGGTATTCAATACGTTGGTCTTCCCGCAACAAACAAAGTAGTTCATATTCTTCCTGCAATGAAAGGCCTGCATGGTGTGCAATATCGTAACTTTTTAAAACAGCATCAGGCTTGTCAAAACTTTTTTTTACGTTGAGCATTTGGTGTAATTCACGGATGTTGTCAATAACCGTTTGGGTTTGTCTGCTATTATTGTCTTCATTCTGTAAATGTTTTACTATAGCGCCACTATATAATTTTGCAGGTACTGAATGAATCACTTCAAGTACCCTGTAAATACTTACACCCCTGATTGTAATGTCCATCCTGCCATCATGATATTGCTTAACGATTTTAGTAATCTCTACCAATGTTCCATTATCAGCAATCCGGCTTTGTAAAACTGGAGGGATGCCAAAATTTTTTTTCTCTCTGTTACATTCACTGATTAATTGTTTATACCGCTCTTCAAAAATATGCAGGTTCACTTTTTCACCGGGAAATACAACCAGCTCAAGCGGAAATATGGGAATAAAATTTGTCATTACAAGCGCAAATGTACAGACAAGTTACAAGTTCAAAATCCCGCTTATTGATATCATGAAATATAATATTTCATTCATCAATATTTCATTCATTATTATTCAACAAACACTTAAAACTCTTGATTACATTTGATGCTGTAACAGAAAAAATTATTGCCTGATTTATAAAAAATATAAACCTGACAGATGAGTTGTCTGTGATATTTATGTGGAACGAATTATTGAAAGAAATAAAAAATGAAAACAGGAAATCTTTGGCTCGTGCTGTTTCTTTGGTCGAAAACGGTTATGAAGGATATTTTAGTTTTCTTCAATCTCTCGAAAATAATCATACACCTGTTATTGGGATTACCGGGCCACCCGGTGCAGGGAAAAGCACATTGACGGATGCATTGATTGAAGAATTAACAATAACAGGTAAAAAAGTTGCAGTGCTTTGTATTGACCCCACATCACCATTCAATAATGGCGCTTTGCTGGGCGATAGGATCAGGATGAATAAATGGTATAGCCATCCCGGAGTTTATATCCGTTCTTTGGCTTCACGCGGCAATGCTGGTGGTGTAAACCCGAAAATTATTGAAATCACCGGGCTAATGCAATGTGCAGATTTTGATTATATAATCATAGAAACAGTTGGCGCAGGTCAAAACGAAGTGGAAATAGCCGGAATTGCTGATGTAACGGTTGTGGTGTTGGTGCCCGATTCCGGTGATGACATACAAGCACTGAAATCAGGACTGATGGAAATAGCAGATATTTTTGTTGTTAATAAAAGCGACAGGCCTGCGGCAGATATTTTTACAAAAAACCTTCGTAATGCTTTAACTGTTTACAATTCTACTGTGCCTGTTTTGCAAACTATTGCTACCTCGAAAAAAAATATTCAACACCTTACCAATTCGATTGATGAAAGACTGCAATATATTTCTGATAATAAAAAAATAAGTCTGATAGCTCATAAAGCATTTTACCTGATTCGTGAAATGCGTATGAAAAATATTTCAAAAGAAAAATTAAAGGAAGAGATATCAGAAAGTATGAACAAAGATGAATTTAACTTTTACAGCTTCGTTGCAGCACATGTATAAGTGAGTTGAACTGATTAATGTATTTATGAAATGTAATGTACAGGAAAATTTGTTATATTATTTCTTCGATTTGTTTTGCTTTTTCTGAGCGCCACCAGCGATAACCAAGTACTCCGCCGATTGCCAAAGGTGTTATCATTAAATATATAATTCCTGAATTAAAACCTTTTCCTTGCTTTTCACCTAACTGAGAAGCAGTTTTTGTGCAGATAGAACATTGTGCATTTACAGTTGTAAAAACAGTAAAGACAATTAATAAACAAAGCGCTAATTTTTTCATGATTACAAATCCTTGTACAAAGATACGCTTAAACTTAAATACCGTTTACTAAAAAGCCGGATGACTATCCGGCTTTAATGCTGCATATATTACTAATAAATCTTTTTAATGTTTAATCTGAGCTGACTTTGTTGTAATTTTTTTGAACCCTGCATATAATACATCCATTAGCATTACAAATAATAAAACAAAACTTATGATATTAAAATGATCTGCCGGATTTGAGAGACCACGGCCTGAAGCAAAAATCATCCTTTTGAAATCAAAGATAATATTCCAGCTCCTGATATGCAGTATGCCAACGAGGCATGCACTATAACTACTTAAAGTAATAAAAAACAGTAGTGACACTTTTGCAAAAAAACCTGAAGTATGCTTTTTCAGATAGATTTCAATATTTTTTAATGAAAGCATGCCGGGCAATAGTCCTGCAATTCCAAAAGTGAATATCATAATACCATCATACACCATAGAAAAATTATCAGTGATATGTAAATGAAGTATGTCTGTTAAAGGATAAATACAAGCCGGAAAAAATAATAACCAACCTAGTAATAATAATATGCCTGAAAATTTTTTATCTCTTTTGTGTTGCAGCTTTTTACTGATACTGTATGGAACAAATGCAAGTAAAAGGTTCCATAGTAAAAATGTATAATGAAAATTTTCAGCAAAGATGCACCTGTAAAAGAGGAACCCAAATGCGAGAAGTGCTACATATAACATTAATCTTTCAAATGCGGGCAGCTTGCGAATACTCATAAAATTAGATTTAAAATTTAGAGTACAAAGTTGGATCCGGTTTATTTATCAAAATATGTTTTCACTATATTTTAAAAATGATTTGTTATAACGCAAACCAATAACCAATCAACTGGCATAAAATTCCTACAATTAAACCTGTATATATTTCAGCGGTGGAGTGTTCATTCAGCATTAGTCTTACCGTGCAAATAAGACCTGTCAAAAAAGTAACTATAAGTAAATCTAATCCAAGGAATGTTTCATAACGGCCAAGCGTTAATATCATCATCATCAGTATAGTGCCTGCACCCATTGCATGCATACTGATTTTAATAAAATTATTTATCACCAATCCAAAAACTGTATTTAGAAAAATACCGAAATAGAAAAATTTTAATACATCCGGCTGGTCAGTAAAAGTCCTGCTCAGGTACCACAACCACCAGTAAAAAATCATGGTTATGATATATGGGATGATCCGGTCTTTTTGAGTGCGTAGAAAAATGGTATCAATAAATTTCAGCTTCCATAAAAGAAAAACAGAAAAAGCAGGGAAGAAACTAACATTCAAAAAGACACTGATAGTTTTAAATGTCAGCCCCTGGGGTGTGATATCATCAAAATGAATCGGGAACCGCCAGGTTAGCCATAAAAAAACATATACAGGAATAAATAATGGATGAAACACATAAGAAATAAACTTTGCAAATATCCTGAGCGCAGGAGGTTGTTCTCCTAATGTATTCAACTGCATTGTCTCTGTCATATTATAATTCTTTGCGCAAACGGGCAACTGAAATATTTAATTGTTCGCGGTATTTTGCCACTGTTCGCCTGGCAATATTATACCCTTTTTCCTGTAGCATTTCTGTTAAGCGTTCATCGCTTAATGGTTTCTTTTTATTTTCTCCTTCCACCAGGTCACTCAATATTTTTTTTACTTCACGTGTACTCACTTCTTCACCACTATCTGTGCTTAATGATTCGCTGAAGAAAAATTTTAACCGGTATGTGCCAAATTCTGTTTGCACAAATTTACTGTTGGCCACACGGCTTACCGTAGAAATATCAAGGCCTGTGAGCTCAGCAATATCTTTTAAAATCATTGGCTTCAATGTAGTTTCATCGCCGGTAAGAAAAAATTCTTTCTGGTAATGCATGATGGCGCCCATGGTGCTCAACAAAGTATTTTGCCTTTGCTTGATCATATCAATGAACCATTTGGCTGAATCAATTTTTTGTTTGATAAACAACACAGCTTCTTTCTGCCTTTTATCTTTTTTGGAACCCCGGTCATATTCTTTCAACATGTCTCGGTAGCCTTCACTGATGCGTAAATCAGGTGCATTTTTTGAATTGAGTGTGAGATCTAATTTGCCAGCATTATTGATGATAAAAAAATCGGGTATGATATAACTCTCTGCTTTATTCACTTCACCCACGTTGCCCCCGGGCCTTGGATTTAATTTCAGGATTACATTGATTACTTCTTTTAATTCTTCATCAGAAATATTCAAACCTCGTTGTATTTTCTCATAATGTTTTTTGGTAAACTCATCAAAATATTTTTCAATTACTTTGATTGCCTGCTCTACTTCTTTTCCTTCATTTTGATGGCGTACTAATTGCAGCATCAGGCATTCCTGCAAGTCTCTTGCGCAAACACCTGGTGGGTCAAACTGCTGTATCAGTTTTATGATATCTTCAATCTCGGTTTCAGAAGTTTCGATATTTTGCCTGAAAGCAAGGTCGTCTGCGATAGAAGGTAATTCTCTCCTTAAATATCCATCATCATCAATGCTGCCTACAATCTGCTCTGCAATCTTTGTATTTTTTTCATCCAAAGAAAGCATTCCTAACTGATCTGCCAACACATCATGTAATGTAGACTCCACATGGAGCGGGATTGTTTTTTGCTCTTCATGATCGCCATAATTATCATCTCTTAATTTATAATCAGCTACTTCATCATCGCCTTCACTCACATATTCCGAAATGTCAATATTATCATATTCCTCTTCGCTGCCATCATATTCATCATCTTCCATATCATTCAAATCATCTGACTGATATTCTTCAAAATTATCTTCATCACTTCCTTCTTCAGCAACTTCAAGTGCGGGGTTTTCTTCCAACTCTTCTTTTATACGCTCTTCCAGATTGGCTGTTGGCACCTGCAACAATTTCATTAGCTGGATTTGTTGCGGCGATAACCTTTGTAATAATTTTTGCTGCAGTGTCTGACTCAATGCCATGCTATACTCTGTAAGTTTTAATCTATTATTTAGATGCTATGTAAAAAACCGGCGTAATTTTATCTGCAAATATGAGCCTGAAAAACAAAATAAAGATTGCTATTACTGTTAAATTCATTTTTTCGGTATCATTTTTGATGGCGCAGCAAAAAAAAGATACTATTTCTTCAAAATCAGTTCGCTTTTTTCAGCCACCCATTCATTATTTTTTTATTCAACCAACCACTCAATCAACATTTCAAATAACGCATTTGCCCGGTGATTTTTATGCAAAACAATTGCCCTTTTTTTGTGACAAAGAATTAAAAATTCAAAAGGCTGTCGGATTTCCGGTAAAGTTCAGGATTGGCTCTGTTGAATATTGTGATAAACTGGAAGGTAAAAATCAATAGAACCTGTTTGGTTTTGTAAAACAGTATTAAAAAAAATTAAAACTTCAATGATGAAGCGAAATTTTTTTACAAGTTAACTACATTCAAATAATCATCAGCACTTGTAAATTTATCCATATTTTCAAACCACAATTATTGCAACATGCCACAATATATTTTGAGTTTCGACCAGGGTACAACCAGTTCCCGTTCTATCGTTTTTGATCAACAGGGTAATATTGTTTCAGTCGCACAAAAAGAGTTTACTCAAATTTTTCCAAAGCCCGGATGGGTAGAACATGATGCATTTGAAATATGGAGCACACAATTAGGCACTGCTGCAGAAGCCATCAGTAAAGCAGGATTGTTAGTCAATGAAATTGCTGCTATTGGTATCACCAATCAAAGGGAAACAACTGTGGTGTGGGATAAAAAGTCAGGTAGGCCGGTTTACAATGCCATCGTATGGCAGGACAGGAGAACAGCAGATTATTGTGATAGCTTAAAAGCAGATTATACAACAATCATACAACGAAAAACAGGGTTGATTATTGATGCTTATTTTTCTGCAACGAAATTGAAATGGATTTTGGATAATGTGCCGGATGCCAGAAAAAAAGCTGATAAAAATGAACTATGTTTTGGCACTATTGATAGCTGGTTATTGTGGAATCTTACACAAGGTAAAGTGCATGCAACAGATGTAACCAATGCAAGCCGGACAATGTTGTTCAATATTCAAACATTACAATGGGATGAAGAATTACTTGCGTTGTTTGATATACCAAAATCGGTGTTGCCAGAAGTAAAAAGCAGTAGTGAAATTTATGGCCATACAGAGAAAACTTTATCAGCAAAAAATATCCCTGTTGCCGGTATAGCAGGCGATCAGCAGGCTGCATTGTTTGGCCAGATGTGTACGCAGGCAGGGATGATAAAAAATACTTATGGCACAGGATGTTTTATGTTGATGCTGACAGGAACACAACCCGTTTTTTCAAGCAATAACCTGCTCACCACTATTGCATGGCAAATCAATCAGACGACATATTATGCACTGGAAGGCAGTGTATTTATTGCAGGTGCAGTAGTGCAATGGCTTCGCGATGGTTTACACATCATTCAAAATGCTGCAGATGTAGAGGCGCTTGCCAGGCAGGTCAACACAAGTGATGGTGTTTTTCTTGTTCCTGCATTTGCAGGGTTGGGTGCACCATATTGGAACCAACATGCAAGAGGTACAATCACAGGTATAACAAGGGGTACAACCATTGCCCATATTGCAAGGGCTTCCCTGGAAGGTATAGCTTATCAAACTATGGATTTAATTAAAGCAATGGAAGCTGATGCAGGTATTGAAGTAAAAGAATTAAGGGTGGATGGTGGAGCAACAGCCAATAATTTATTAATGCAATTTCAAAGTGATATCCTTTCCACAAAAGTGATTCGGCCTGGTGTCACAGAAACAACTGCTTTAGGTGCCGCTTACCTGGCAGGCCTTGCGGTGGGATATTGGGATGATATGAGTGCAATTAAAGATCAATGGAAGGTAGAAAAAATTTTTACTCCACAAATGGATGGTGCGCAAAGAAACGAATTGGTAAAAGGATGGGAACGTGCTATTAAAACAACACAGGCTTGGAGTGAATTTTAAATTATATCACTCCGGCCTGAAATTGTTTTTCCCAAGGGGCTGTTTTAGGGCAATAAAACATTAAATGTCAGCCCTGCAATAGTGATAGTAATTTTATTATCACAGTCGCCATTCCCAAAATCAATTGTACGTTTTAACTGGCCTGAAGGTGTAAACTCAATTGTACCTGCTTCAATCCACCTGCAATTCAAAGCAACGATCAGCGGATTGGTGATGGTTGCAGTAAATTGTGTTCCATCAAATGAAGTGCCACTTGCAGAACCGGTGATACTATATACATCATCTTTCCATTGAAACAAACCATCGGTATTTTCCCCTTCCACCCATTCTCTTGTTCTTTCAGATGTGTAAGTAAGTGTCTTGCCTGTGGTGTCAGTAATAACGCTGTTTATTTTCACTGAAAATATAATATTGCCTGCAGTGTTATGTCCAATATTAGTAACTGATATATTGCCATCCACTTTGTAATCGTTCACATAAAAATTATCAAATGTAATGGTATGTGAACTGCCTGAATCGCGGTACAGGCCTGTATAAGAAACCAGGATTTTACCACGACGGTATTTGCCATCATAACATAAACAATTATTATTTCCGAAATCTACCACCAATTGGAATGGGGATGAAATATTGGCGATGCTGATAGTTGCGCAGGGACTGAGCGTAAATCCATAAGTTGAATCATTATAACTGCCGGTGACACCATTGTCTTCCGATTGGGTGCTTATGTTCATGATATCACTGCTGGTGCTCTCTGCAAAAGACAGGTCAGATGCAGATTGTGTATCCTGATTATCGGTATTGCCCGGGCTGTTTTCCTTGGTGCAGGAACATAAGAGAAAAGTGGCCGCAATACAGGATAGCAAAAGTGGTTTGATTAGTTTTTTCATGTGTGTGGTTTTGTTTTTTTAATGGCCGCACTTTTCTCCGGTTGTACAGGAGAAAATTTCATAAATATTTAGTCAGCATTATTTCGTTGGAAAATAAAGCTGCCCTGAAATTTTATGGACATCTCATGTGCGTGATTGAGTTGTGATATTGAAACGCAGTGTAGAAAAAAATTATTTTGTTAAGAAAAGTTAATTCGATAAGAAATTCAGTAACTGCAATTTTTTTGAATAACCTACTTTTTTGTTTTGTTTATAAAAACAGTGATGCAATAGTGTGAGAAACTTTAAAAAATATTCAATTTATTAACCGGAGAATTTTATTCATCGCATCAAAATTATCATTGTTATCTGAAAAAATTATTGATATATTCTGAAACCCTTAACTGGTAAAGCTTTCATGCCCCCCCCCTCGCTTTTGGAGAGGGGTTGGGGGTGAGGTCTTACATAAAAAATAAAATGGTATTACTCCATTGCTGCAGCAATCAGTTCTGCAATATCCATCACTTGCACATCATCTTCTTTTTCCTTATTCTTTACACCATCGGTTAGCATTGTATTGCAATAAGGACATGCTGAGGCGATGATAGAAGCGCCGGTATTTATCGCTTCTTCACTGCGTTCAAAATTTACACGTGTCTTTCCTTTTTCTTCTTCTTTAAACATTTGAGCGCCACCTGCACCACAGCACATCCCCTTACTGCCACAACGCTTCATTTCTATCAACTCAGCATCCAATACTTCCAATACTTTTCTCGGCGCTTCATAAATATTATTGGCCCGGCCGAGATAACAACTATCATGATAGGTGATTTTTTTGCCTTTGAAAGAACCGCTTTCTTTCATTTTTATTTTTCCCTCATCAATGAGCTGTTGTAAAAATGTTGTGTGATGAATGACATCATAATGGCCACCTAATTCAGGGTATTCATTTTTCAAAATATTAAAACAATGTGGGCAGGTCGTCACAATTTTTTTAATTCCATATCCATTCAAAATCTGGATATTATTATAGGCCATCATCTGGAATAAAAATTCATTGCCTGCCCTGCGGGCAGGGTCGCCATTACAGGCTTCTTCATTACCAAGGATAGCATATTTTATTTCCAGCTTATTTAATATTGTTGCAAAGGCTTTCGTAATTCTTTGTGCTCTCAAATCAAAGCTGCCTGCACAACCCACCCAAAATAAAATATCAGGGGTCTCGCCTTTTGCCATCAAATCTGCCATACGTGGAATTTCCATATCATTTGTTTGTAAGGCCAAAAATAAAACAATCAGTTTTGTTGGCATAAACAAACTATTGATATAAAAAACTACAACATTATTTTTGCCAATAATGCAATTGTAAAAATATGATTAGCCAAAAGCAAACCCTACAATTTAGTTTGGCCTGCTTATAAAAATTAATTTCAGCTAATGGGTGAAATATTACCTGTATTATTTATTGGTTTCGGTGTAAGCTTTCTGGGGCAGTTGCCTTTGGGCAACCTGAATGTAGCAGCTACACAAATAGGGGTGCAGGAAAATTTTAAAAACGCATGGTTATTCAGCATCGGTGTTGCATTGGTTGAAGTTATTTATCTGCGGCTTGGCCTCAACAGCAGCGAATGGATGATGCGCAATAAAACATTGTTCAGCATTATGAGCTGGGTCACTGTTGCCTTATTTTATATCCTTGGTATAATCTGCATCTGGAAAGCAATAAAAGACAAAGGGGAAGAAAAAAAGGGTTTGCTGATTGATAATAAAATCAACCGCTTTTTTCTTGGTATGATGTTCAGCGCCATCAATCCATTACAAATACCTTTCTGGTTTTTTTGGGGCACTTATTTTATTCATAGTGGCGCTGTAAAAACTACTTCATTAGACTTTAATCTTTTCACTGTCGGCGCCGGGCTGGGCACACTGAGTGGTCAGACTGTATATATGTATGGCGGCACCTGGCTGATCAAAAAATTAAAAACAAAAAATAAACTGCTCAATATAATTATGGGCGTAGTTTTTATTATTTCTGCAACTATCCAGGTGTATAAAATATTTTTTTAAGGTGGGAAAAATTGATCTCTAATCTGTAGCCACTAACTGGTTCATCTGCACCAAACGAAAATATATCCCTTCAGTAAGCATCAGAGATTCATGTGTACCGCGTTCTGCTATTGCACCATTTTGTAAAACGATTATTTCATCAGCATGACGGATGGTGGACAATCGGTGAGCAATCACAATAGAAGTGCGGCTTTCCATCATTTTGTTGATTGCATCCTGTACCAGTTTTTCGCTTTCAGTATCTAATGATGAAGTGGCTTCATCTAAAATTAAAATCGGAGGGTTTTTTAAGATAGCTCTTGCAATTGTCAGCCTTTGTCTTTCACCGCCACTCAGTTTGCTGCCGCGGTCGCCAATATTGGTATTGAATTTTTCTTCTTTTTGTTGAATGAAATGACAAGCATTAGCAACTTTTGCTGCGTTCTCAATATCTTGTTGTGTTGCATTTTGTTCACCCAGTGCAATATTATTTGCAATGGTGTCATTAAACAAAATCGGTTCCTGAGTTACGATACTGATTTGATCCCGCAGGCTTTTTAATGAATAATCTTTTATGTTATAACCATCCACCAATATCTCGCCACTGCTCACATCATGAAATCGAGGTACAAGATCGGCGAGGGTACTTTTGCCAGCGCCTGATGCACCCACCAAAGCAATAGTTTTTCCTTTTTCAATTGTAAGGTTGATACTGTTTAAAATTGTTTTGTCTTCATATTTAAAACTTACATTTCTAAACTCAATACTTTTAGAAAAATGTGATAGTTGCCTGCCATTAGGATTATCATCTACAGTGTTGGTGGCTTTTAAAACTTCTTCAATACGCGTAATGGCAGCGCAGCCTTTTTGCATATTGCTGAATGATGTGGATAAAGATTTTGCAGGAGAGATAATATTATAAAACACGCCGAGGTAAGTGAGGAACAACGAGCCCTCCAATGGTAATTTACCGGTTAAAATACCATTGCCACCATACCATAATATTGCAGTAAATAATACAACGCCAAGAAACTCACTCATTGGAGATGCAAGGTCCCTGCGGTAACTGATTTTATTTTTTGTATGTAATAATTCATCATTGATTTTAAAAAAACGTTTGCGTAATAATCCTTCTGCATTAAAAGCTTTAATGACACGCAATCCACTCAGGGTTTCATCCAACACTGAAACACTTTCACCATTTTTCAATGCAGCTTTTGTTGAATGTCTTCTCAACGAACGGGAAATTCTTCCAATTACAAAACCCAATATTGGTATCAGTATCAAAATAAATAATGTGAGCTGCACGCTCATGACCAACAGTGTACCCAGGGTAATGATAATTGTAAGCGGATCTTTTATCCATCCTTCCAAAACACCCACAACAGAATTTTCTACTTCAGCAATATCATTGGTAATCCTGCTGATTAAATCACCTTTTCTTTTTTCAGTAAAATAACCAATAGGCAGGTGTAAAATTTTATCATACAGTTCTGCTCTCAACCTGTTAACGATTGAGTTTTTAGTAGGGTTAAGCGTGTAAGATGCGAGATAGAGAAAAAGGTTTTTTAAGAAAATGGAAGAAATAATAAAAATACAGATAAGCCCCAATGTTCGCACTTTCCCCACTTTCGGGTCGGATATGGATGATGTCAAAATTTTCCTGATTTCACTTACAACAGGATTGTTGGATTGTTGTATGATGCCTGATGAGCCAGTATTAAAAATCAATTCCAAAAATGGCATGAGCATACCGATAGATAAAATAGAAAACACGATAGACAAAACAGTGAATATAAAATACAGGAATACCTTGAGTTTATAATTTTTCAGGTAAGCAAAGACCCTTGAATATTTTTTCATCAAATTAGTTATTTATCAATGCTGCTGAATTTTCTGTCTTATTAACAATCAAATTACAACAGTCATTTTTAAAAAAATCACCCGGTTGTAATGCATAGTTCTTAATGCCGGGTGTAACGCCACAACTATTTGTTATAATCTCATTTAATCATGGCATTTGTTGTTAATTTTACCGCAAAGGTAATAGTATGGAAGAAGGTAAAAGACAAAAACAGGTAGCAGCTGTGCTTTCGGAAGATTTGAATGATATTTTCAGGAGGTTAAACCTGAATATGATTGATGGAGGGATGGTGTCAATATCTTCAGTAAAAGTGACTCCTGACCTGTTGGAAGCAAGAATTTATATCAGCATGTTTAAAGTGGAAAATGAAAAAACAGCATTGAAAAGAATTGAATCTCATGCCTGGGAAATTAAAAAAGAGCTGACGGCAAGGGTAAAACATCAACTCAGAAGGATGCCTGTTTTAAAATTTTATTTAGATGATACCCTCGACCATGTATTTAAAATGGAAGCGCTCTTCAAACAAATTGAAGAAGAGCGGAAACAGCATACCCCGGAAGAAGGGAATAAATCGTAAGACATCATTTTATTTATAATCCCATTTGCCGGATTGAATTATGAATTTTCTTTTTGCCTGGCGTTATTTCAAATCAAAAAAATCTACCAATGCCATCAATATCATTGCATGGATAAGTATGGTGGCTATATTGGTGAGCACAACAGCTTTAATTATTGTGCTGAGTGTGTTCAATGGTTTTGAAAGCCTGGTAAAAAATCTTTATGGTGATTTTTATGCCGATATAAAAGTAGAGCCCGCCACTGGTAAATTTTTTACAGCAGATTCGGCATTGATTAATAAAATAAAATCAGTAAAAGATATCCGTGCCCTGAGTTTTACTGCCGAAGAAAAAGCTGTGTTGGTGAATGGCGATTACCAAACAATTGTTTACCTGAAAGGTGTGGATGGAAATTATAATGTGGTCAACAAATTGTCACATTACATCACTTCAGGTAAATATGATCTTGGCAGTGTGGATGCACCGGCAATTGTTTCCGGTTCAGGAATTGCTAATGCTGTAGGTGCAGACCCGCAATCACCATTTAATAACCTTGTTGTTTATCTTCCAAACCGCAAAGCAAAAAACTTTAACAGCCTTGATGCCATGCATTCGTATGGCGTAAAACCCTCCGGTATTTTTTCTGTGCAACAGGAGTTTGATGATAAATATGTTTTCACCAATCTTGCATTTGTTCAGTATATGCTCGATCTTGAACCTGATCAATATACAGGTATAGAAGTGGCTGCCAACAACCCCAATGAAATTGATCAGATACAACATCAACTACAAAAGATGTTGGGCAATACTTATATGATCCAAACAAGGTACCAGCAAAATCAGAGTTTGTTTACTGTAATGCAAATTGAAAAATGGGTGATCTATGGAATTTTATCATTGATTTTGATTGTGGCTGCATTTAATATGATAGGCGCATTGACAATGCTGGTGTTGGAAAAAGAAAAAGATATTGCAGTATTAAAAGCAATGGGCGCATCTGAAAACAGGATACAGAAAATATTTTTGAATGAAGGTTTTGTATTGGCAGGTGCAGGTGGGATTCTTGGGATGATAGTTGCTTTTATCATCTGTTTTATTCAGATAAAATATAAGCTCATAAAATTGCAGGGCGGCACATTTATTATTGATTATTATCCGGTGCAAATGGTACCACAGGATTTTTTACTCGTTGGCTTTACTGTTTTAATTATTTCGCTCATCGCATCATGGATACCTGCTAAAAAAGCAGCCGGGCAATTTTATTCGCTGAAGAGTTAAGCTGGAATTGATGTGATTAATTTTTCAAAATTGATTTCTTACATAAGCTATTTCAAACTGCATTGTTGTAGAAAATAATTTATAGTTCTTAAACACTATTGTTTGACAAAGCATATTAATATTTTACTTTTCAAGACCTTGCCCACCAAAGACGGGCAGGCTCCCCAACTCCTTCTCTAAAAGAGAGGTGGCTTAGAACCCTTACCGGTAAAGAGTTTCAGGTATTTTAATAATTATAGTCAGCTTTCAATTGTTTTTTATAATTCACCAATATTGTATAAGTAAAGGGAGCATCATACATTTGAAAAATATGCCTTCATCAATAAAAAATAAAACTGGCAGGACGGTGCTTGTGCTTGGTGCAAATTCAGATGTAGCAAAGGAAGCTATAAAACTATATGTGCAGGATGGATATGCTGTCATTGCAGCATCAAGAAGCATCAATGAGTTAAATAATTTTGTGCAGCAAAATGGTTTTAACAACAGTGTCATCATTCAGTATTTCGATGCGGTTGATTATCATTCACATAAAAAGTTTTATGATGGACTGCCACAAAAACCCAGTATTGTTTTATATGCTGCAGGATTTTTAAAAGACAATGAAGCTGCAATGCATGAATGGGAAGGGGCACATCAGATGATGCAGGTACATTACTGCGGAGCTGTTTCCATCCTCAATATTATTGTTGCGGATGAAGAAAATAAACAGCTTGAAAAAATTGTAGGGTTATCATCGCTTTCAGGTGTGAGGGGCAGGAAGAGTAATTTTATTTATGGCAGCACCAAAGCTGCATTCACACAATATTTTGCAGGACTAAGGCAATATCTTTTTGCAAGAAAAATAAGTGTCCATGTAATTGTAGCCGGTTATATCCGTAGTAAAATGACAGCAGGCTTAAACCTCCCTGAGTCATTGATGCTGGAGCCTTCATTCATTGCGAAATCTGTAGTGGATACACCAAGGCGATTTATAATTGTTCCGGGAATAAAATGGAAAATAATTTACCAGGTATTAAGAATAATGCCGGAAAGGTTAGTGGCAAAATTGCCGTGAAAAAAATGAGATTTTCTGTAGGCAGCCAATACAGTATATCACAAATCATTGTTGCAAAAAAAAGCCGGAAATAATTCCGGCGCTGTTGATATGATTATAAAAATTTTTTTTATTCTGCTTCAGCCACCACTTCTTTCACTTCAGGTATCATGCGTTTCATCATACTTTCAATACCTGCTTTTAAAGTTACCATTGATGAAGGGCAACCACTGCAACTACCCTGTAACATTAAACTCACCACACCATCTTCATAATTTCTAAACTGTATAGCGCCGCCATCCATCTCCACTGCAGGTCGCACATAATTGTCGAGCAATTCTTTAATACGTTTTACCACATCGGTATCATTGCTCAATATAATATTGCCTGTATCCTGTTTCATTTTAGCCACTTCTTCTTCATTGATAATAGGGCTACCATTTTCAAGATAATCTTTCAGGAATTGTTTAACGGAAGGGATGACATCCAGCCAGTCTTCTGTGTCGGAAGTTTTTGTGAGTGTAATAAAATTACTCGCAATAAACACCCCTTTAATAAATGGGAAGCTAAATAACTCTTTTGCCAAAGGGCTTGCATCTGCCTGGCTCTCATCCTGGAAATCAATGCTTTTACCCGGGTATAAAAGTTTATTGGCAACAAACTTCATAGTTTCCGGGTTAGGTGTCATTTCCGTATAAATACTGATGATGGGATTTCCTGTTTTTATCATTGAAGAAAATTTTAAAGTGCGAAAATACAAAAGAATACATGAATGGATTCTTAATAAAAACCCTGCATTTATCATTTCATTTACGAACATGGAAAAATCTGAATACCGGCAACCAGAACGATTTTATTTGAGCTGTTAAATAATCTAAGAATCTATTAATGGACTAAGTGCAGTAGTTTGATTGCAAAATAAAGAAGGGGTTTTGGAAGGAAAATGAGTAAATATGAATAAAGAAATATTATAAAATGAACTATAAGACAGTCAGGATTTCAAATAATTATTAAAGTATGTAAAAGTGCAATTATGAGTATTATACAAGATGAAATTATTGACAATAGTTTGACATAAGATTTGTAAGTAAGTAAGCAAAAAAATAAAAGTATGAAACTTCCCAGTTTGGGTTTTACCTGAAGAAGTGAAAATGATGTCTAAAATAATAAAAAGAAAACTTGCAGGAAATTATGCAGTGTACTCTATTTTTATAATACTCATCATTGATTAGTCACAGCACACAACCTGAATAAAAAAAGGTCTTAATGCGCTCATATAAAAACATTTGTAAAAGCTCGGTAGAGCAAATTATTAAATATCATATTCGCAAATCCCAATAACGTTATACCCATTCAAGCATTTTTTTGCAAAAAAATCCTTTTCCTTCACCTGATGATGGAATATTTTATCTTGTATTTTGCAATTGATTTAATCATATTAAGGTAAACAGAATAATAAAACATGAAGATTGATTTTTTTTGTCCCCGCTGGGGAGCGGAACATATTCCATGGAAAGAATTTTGCAGGCAGGTATCAGCAGCTGGTTATTCAGGTATTGAATCACCGGCACCATCAGACCCGGATGAAAAAAATGAAATGAAAAATGCAATTGATAAACATGGCTTGCTTTTTATCGGCCAGTATTATCAATCGTTTGAAAAAGATTTTCAAACACATCTTCACAACTTCAGGTTGCACCTGCAGAATATGCAAATACTTAACTGTACATTGATCGATTCACAAACAGGAAAAGATTATTTTTCGACAGAACAGAATATTGAACTGTTCAAAGCAGCAGATGAATTTTCTTTATCAAGTGGTATAACAGTAGCACACGAAACACACCGCAATAAAGCGTTGTATGCTGCACACAGGTTTGGTGAGCTTGCGTCAATTTTTCCTAAACTAAAAATCACTGCTGATTTTTCTCACTGGTGTTGTGTTTCTGAAAGCTTGCTTGAACAACAGCAGGAAATGATGGAGATAGCAATCAGTAAATCTATTCATATTCATGCAAGAGTAGGCAATGAAGAATCACCGCAAGTGTCTGACCCGCGGGCACCTGAATATGAACAGGCTTTTGCTGCACACATGCAATGGTGGGATAAAATTGTAGCTCAACGGCAGGAGCAGGGCGTTGCACAATTAACAATTACACCTGAGTTTGGGCCGCCACCCTATATGCCTACCATTCCATTTGCAAAAACACCGGTAGCCAATCAATGGGAATTAAACTTGTTTATGATGGAATGCCTGAAACAAAGATACAACAGTTAAGGCAGTGGTTTATTGAAATATATCTTGACAAAAAAATCAGTTGCTTAATTATCAGAAAAATATTCTTTGATAATAAGCGCTTAAATTCATCGAATAGTAAAGAATTGTGTTGCGGTTACAAATTTTCATACTAAGATTTGAAAATTACAATCTGATGAATTCATGATGCAGTTATAACACCAATATTTCATTTTTGAAATAGAAAAAATTTGCATCTTAGTTTTGCAATCTAAAATTTGTAGATTGAAAGTTGACAATGCAACCGCAGCCGTTCAGCCAAAAACAATTTTTCCTGTTTTAATTGCGATTAGTTTATCGCATCTGCTGAATGATACCATGCAATCGCTGATACCTTCCATTTATCCTATCGTCAAAAATTCTTTTCATTTAAGTTTTACACAAATAGGTTTTATTACGCTGGCATTTCAATTGTCAGCGTCGTTGTTTCAACCACTGGTAGGCAATTTTACAGATAAGAAACCACAACCTTTTTCACTCGCAGCTGGAATGACTTTTAGCCTCATTGGTTTAGTACTTTTATCAAAGGCGCCAAACTACACACTTGTTTTAATTGCAGTAAGTTTGATAGGGATTGGATCTTCAGTCTTTCATCCTGAGGCTTCAAAGCTGGCTTATATGGCAGCGGGTAGCAGAAGGGGGTTGGCCCAATCTATTTTCCAGGTTGGTGGCAATGCGGGCAGTTCTATCGGGCCTTTGCTGGCGGCACTTATTATTGAGCCTTATGGTCAAAAAAATATCCTGTGGTTTTCTCTGCTCGCTTTCACAGCCATCATCATATTAACCAGGCTGGGCTTTTGGTACCGCAATCATCTTTCCCTCCGGAAACAATCGAAAAAGATGATTGCAGAAGTGCGGATGCATTTATCAAAAGCAAAGATTGTAAGCAGTGTTATCATCCTGCTTGTGCTTATTTTTTCAAAATATTTCTATCTCGCTTCCATGTCGAGTTATTATACTTTTTATCTTATTCATAAATTTCATGTATCGGTTCAGGCATCACAGATATATTTATTTATTTTCCTCGTGGCAGTAGCAGCAGGTACTATTTTGGGTGGCCCTTTGGGTGACAGGTTTGGAAGAAAATATGTGATCTGGTTTTCAATTTTGGGGGTAGCGCCTTTTACTTTATTATTACCACATGTTGGGCTTTTCTTTACCTGTGTACTCTCCATCATCATTGGTATTATCATTGCATCTGCATTTCCGGCAATACTGGTATATGCACAGGAATTATTGCCCGGGAAAATCGGCATGGTATCAGGATTATTTTATGGTTTTGCTTTTGGAATGGGTGGCTTAGGCTCAGCAGTTTTAGGTGCATTGGCAGATAAAACCAGTATCGAATATGTTTACCAATTGTGTGCTTACCTGCCATTGATCGGATTGCTAACTGCATTCCTGCCCAATCTGAAGAAAACCGCTCATCCTTAAAACCTTTATTTTATTTAAACAAAAAAACCCTGCAAAATTGCAAGGTTTTATGGGAGAATGATGGGATTCGAACCCACGGCCTTCAGAGCCACAATCTGACGCTCTAACCAACTGAGCTACACCCTCCATATTTTATGGGCTGCAAAAATAATCGAATTAAGCATCCCATGCAAAATACTATGGCATGATTTACGTATATTTAATTGTTCAGTTCTTGTTAATTCATCCATTAAAAAAATGGACTTCTTTTTTTTACTCTAATTTTGAAAGCTTAATATGCAATTTAAAATCTCTGAAACTATGTTGAGAAGAACCGTCTTACCGGTAGTGCTGGTTTTGTTACTGGGTGTTACCCTTTGGGCTTTTAAACAGAATGATAAAAAAGATGACAGCTCTAAAGAACAAATGTTGCTGACAGCTATTGGCACCATCCTGGAACAAAAACATTATGACCCAAAAACCATTGATGATAATTTTTCCAAGCAAGTATTCGAAAAATACCTTGAAGCACTCAATCCTGATAAAAGTATTTTTTTACAATCAGATATTAATTATTTAAAAAAATATCAGCTTACGCTCGATGATGAAATCCATGGAGCACCTTTAAAATTTTATCCGGAAGCAGCAGGCATTTACCTGAAAAATGTAGATGCTATTATGCTTTTGTATAAAGACATCCTTTCACAGCCATTTGATTTTAATATCAAAGAAGAAATCCAACTTGACAATGATAAAATTGATTTTCCAGCAGATGCTGCTGCAAGAAAAGAGATGTGGCGGAAGAAATTGAAATATGCAACGCTTGGTTTATACACGGATTATCTTAAACAAAAAGAGGATAAAACCAAAGACACTACGGTTGCCAATAAAACCAATGCACAATTGGAAGCCATGGCACGTGAAAAGTTGTTAACCAATTTGAACCGGATTTATACAAGGGAAAAACTTATTTTGACTAATCAGGAACAATTCAGCAGGTATGTTAATGTTATTACTGACCTGATGGATCCGCATACAGAATATTTTCCACCAGTTGAAAGTCGTTCTTTTCAGGAAGAAATGAGTGGAAGGTTTTTTGGTATTGGTGCACAGTTAAAAGATGATAATGGTGTTGTAAAAATTGCTGCAGTTATACCGGGAAGCCCAGCATATAAAAGCGGTAAAGTGCAGATAAATGATGCTATAATTAAAGTGGGACAAGGTAATGCTGAACCTGTTGATGTAAGTGGTTATGCCATCACCGATGTAGTAAAACTCATTCGTGGTAATAAGGGCACAGAAGTAAGAATAACTTTCAGAAAACCTGATGGCTCTACCCAGGTTGTTCCCATCATCCGGGATGAAATCGTGCAGGATGAACAGTATGCAAGAAGTGCTGTTATCAAAACAGCCAACGGTAATTTCGGATATATTTTCTTGCCTGAATTTTATGCGGATTTTGATAATCCTGATGGTAATCGTTGTTCCAAAGATGTGGCCAATGAAATTATCAAACTTAAAAAAGAAAATGTACAGGGCATCATTCTTGATTTGCGTAATAATGGCGGTGGTTCATTGCCTGAAGTAGTGAATATGGTAGGCCTGTTTATTCCGCAAGGCCCGGTGGTACAGGTGAGGGACCGCAATGGCAAACCAATAATTTTGCCTGACAATGATACTTCTGTATTATACAATGGGTTGCTGGCAGTTATGGTCAATGAATTCAGTGCATCTGCTTCAGAAATCTTTGCAGCAGCCATCCAGGATTATAAACGTGGCATTATCATCGGATCTGATACTTATGGAAAAGGAACAGTACAACGTACCATGCCTTTGGGCAAACCAATTGATTTCACGACAGGGCAACCTGAGTATGGTACATTGAAACTGACATTTGAAAAATTTTATCGCATCAATGGCGGATCAACTCAATTAAAAGGTGTAACACCTGATGTGATTTTACCTGATCCGTTAGAATATTTAAAATTAAGAGAGAAAGACCAACCGTCCGCCCTTGCCTGGGATAAGGTTGAAAAAGCAGATTATACTGTATATAATTCTGGCATCAACTGGGAAAAAGTAGAAGCTGATGCCAAAGCGCGCATACAGGCTTCTCCGACTTTTGCAACCATCGAAAAAAATGCACTTTGGATAAAAGATAATACTGATAAGAAATACAGTTTGAACCTGGAAGATTACAGGAATCAACAAAAACAGTTGAGCAATGTTGTAAAAAATGATGACAGCTTATCAATGTTGAAAACAGCTATGAATATATATCCTGTTGCTGAAGACAGCACTATATATTATCACAATGCAGATACATTGAAAGGCCTTCGTTATCAAAAGTGGTTAGGTGATATTCAAAAAGATTTATACATTGATGAAACAGTGAAAGTATTGCATGATATGGGCAAAGAACGGAATTGACTTTTAACAAGTATTAAAAGGGCTGCTTTATAAAAAGCTGCCCTTTTCTTTTGGGTGGACTTTATTTTTGCATCATAGAATTGATATGGAAGAACAACTGAAAAAAAAATGGTTTGCAGTTTACACCAAACCCCGGTGGGAGAAAAAGGTGAACAGTAAACTGATGGAGAAAAAAGTTGAGAGCTGGTGCCCTGTTCAAAAAAAAGAAAGTAAATGGAGCGACAGGAGAAAAATCATTGATGACCCTTTATTCAAATCTTATGTTTTTGTCCATATCAGTGAAGATGAAAAAATACCGGTGTTGACAACTAATGGTGTAGTTCGGTTTGTATCACATTTAAAAAAGCCTGCAGTTATCAGGGATGAAGAAATTGAGTTGATACGTTCTTACCTGATGGAAAAAGATGCTCAAATCTCAGTTGAAAATTTGCACAGTTTCAGTGAAAACAACAAGGTAATCATCCGTAAAGGTGTTTTTATGGATATGGAAGGTACAGTAACAAAATCGGGACCTAAAAAAGTATATGTTCGGCTCGAAAGCCTGGAACAATTAATGATAGTGGAATTTCCATTGGAACATCTTGCCCATAAAACATTTGTCTTGTAATTTTTATTTTTTAATTCTATAAAAAACTTGCTCCTTATATTTAATTATGTTTTCATTTTTTAGTTCAAAAAAAATTACACCGGATCTGTCTTTCATTAGTGTGGATATGCACTCACATCTGTTGCCCGGGCTGGATGATGGTTTGCAGGAGCTGGTACAGACAATGGATTTTATGCGCAAGCTGCAGCAAATGGGTTATAGGAAATTTATTTGTACACCGCATATTTTATCTGATATGTATCCCAATACACCGGAGACTATTTTGCCCAAACTTCAACTGGTACGCGATGCTTTATTGGAAAATAATATTGATGTGCAGGTGGATGCTGCTGCAGAATATATGGTGGATATAGATTTTGAAAACCTCATCAATGAAAATAAACGGCTACTCACTTTTGGAAAAAATTTTATTCTCATTGAGATGTCGTATGCTGCCCCCTCCAACAATATTGAATCTGTCATTTTCAACCTGAAGTTAAAAGGGCTCCAACCCATCCTTGCCCATCCGGAAAGATATAATTACTATCTCGGCAACATTAAACAATTCCAACGTTTTATTGATCTCGGTTGTTACCTGCAGGTAAACCTCTTATCATTATTGGGCTATTATGGAGAGCCTGCAAAACACACTGCTATCAGCTTGTTGAAGAAAGGTATGATAACTTTTGCAGGCACTGACATGCACCACGAAAATCATTTGAATGCATTGAAATCACTTGCTTCAAAGAAAAGTTTTTATAAACTTTTTGAGAATATCCAAATCAGGAATAAAGAATTGCTGTTGTGATGGCCAGTTTATATAAAGCAATAATTATTTGTTATTGACGGAAGAAGGTGCAGTGAATATCATTGCTTAAAGAAATACTCAGGTGCTTTTATTATTTACTCAGCTAATAAAGATGTACCCTGATATCCTTCAAAGCTGGTTAGAGAAAATTTTTTCAGGAAGCCAATTTTTATTTGTGATAAATTTTATAACCATCATTTCTATTCCCGATATTTGTTTACATGAGAAAGATTTACCTCGCAGGCTTACTGCTTTTTACCACCATCATTTTATCTGCACAAAATATCCCGTCTCCAAAACAATTTTTAGGTTATGAATTAGGGGAGCATTTTACGCCAACATACAAAATTGATAATTACTTCAAGGCTGTTGCTGCTGCAGCACCTTCGATGGTTAAGGTGCAACAATATGGCACGACCAATGAAGGAAGAGAAATGCTTGCTGCATTCATTTCATCGGCACAAAATATTCAGGACCTGGATAAGATACGCACCAATAACCTCAGGCTGGCTGGCATCTTGCATGATGGCACTACAGCAGATGTAAATGCACCTGCTATTGTTTGGTTAAGTTATAATGTGCATGGCAATGAACCATCAAGCAGTGAAGCTGCAATGAAAGTCTTATATGCATTGGTTGACCCCAACAATGCTGAAACAAAAAAATGGTTACAGGATGTGGTTGTGGTCATAGACCCTTGTCAAAACCCTGATGGCCGTGACCGTTATGTGAATTGGTATAATAATGCTGTTGGCAAAAAATTTAATGCAGATCCGCAAAGTCGCGAACATGATGAGCCCTGGCCTTATGGCAGGACAAGCCATTACAATTTTGATTTAAACAGGGACTGGGCCTGGCAAACTCAGATTGAATCTCAGCAAAAAGTAAAACTGTATAATACCTGGTTGCCACAGGTGCATGTTGATTTACATGAACAGGAATATGATGCACCATATTATTTTGCGCCTGCTGCACAGCCTTTTCATGAGGTGGTTACACAATGGCAAAAAGATTTCCAGTTGATTGTTGGGAAAAACAATGCAAAATATTTTGATGCCAAAGGCTGGCTTTATTTTACCAAACAGATTTTTGATCTCTTCTATCCTTCTTATGGTGATACTTATCCCACATATAATGGCGCAATAGGTATGACTTATGAACAGGGCGGTATTGGTGCCGGCCTTGGTGTGAAAACAAGCACCGGTGATACACTTACTTTGGCAGACAGGTTATTGCACCATTACACTTCAAGCATATCTACAATTGAAGCAACTGCAATGAATGCGCATAAGCTGGTTAGTGAATTTAAAACCTATTTTGACAACAACGTTAATGGTATTGGTTTAGACAATATTACTTATGTGATGACATCGTCTGACCAGAATAAAATTGAAGCCTTGCGTAGGCTGATGGAATTGAATGGTATTAGTTATGGTGTAACTTCAACTGATAATTTCAGTGGTTATAATTATTTTGATAATAAAGAAGAGCCATTTAAAAATGAAGGCTATCAGATTGCTGTCAATACCCTGCAACCTAAGGGCAGGATGGTGAAAGTATTGTTTGAACAGCAAAGCAAACTGGTTGATTCTGCCACTTACGATATTACTTCATGGAGCATGCCTTATTGTTATGGACTGAATAGCTGGGCGGTGAAAACAAAACTCCCCTTATCTGCATATCCTGCACCGGCAACCATCACACCTGTGCAATCAAACTATGGAGTGCTGATACCATATACTTCAATAGAAGCTTCAAAAATTCTTGCTGCTTTATTAAATGATGGCATCCATGTTCGATTTGCTGCAAACCCATTTACTTATGATGGAAAAGCTTTTGGCAGCGGAACATTGATTGTCCTCAAAGGGAAAAATGATGTAGCATGGCTGGATGCAGTTAATAAATATTGCAGCCAGTATCATGTGCAACCTTATTCAGTGCAAACTGGATTTATGGATGCCGGCGCTGATTTTGGTTCTGCTGATGTACACTATATCAAAACGCCACGGGTGGCTTTGCTCACAGGCAACAACGTTTCACATATTGCTGCAGGTGAAGTGTGGAGCTATTTTGATAATGTTTTGAATTACCCCGTTTCACAATTGGATGCAGATCATCTTGATGATATTAATTTGCAACAATATGATGTTTTGATAATGCCCGATGGCATGTATCCCATATTAAATGATAAAGATGTTGCGTCTAAACTGGAAAATTTTATTAATAATGGCGGTAAAGTGATTGCTTTGGAAAGTGGAGCGGCAAAACTTGCATCTTTTGACTGGGCGGGTTTGCAACTCAATAAGGATACATCACAATCATCTGACAGCATCGTTCAAAATAAATATGCAAATGCCGAACGATCAAGCCTCACCACTTTTATGCCCGGATCAATCTTTAAAGTACAGTTGGATAATACCCATCCTATTGGCTATGGCTATCCTGATTTTTACTATACTTTAAAAATGGATGTGCGCACTTATGCAAACATCAGTAATGGCTGGAATGTAGGTATTTTACCTGCCAAAGCTTATGTCGCAGGCTTTGTAGGCAGCAAAATAAAATCAAGGTTGAAAGAAGGTGTATTGATAGGAGAGAAACGTTTTGGCAGCGGCGACATCATTATTTTTAATGATGATGTCTTGTTCCGCCAGTTCTGGCAAAACGGTAAGATGCTGTTTGCCAACGCTGTATTTTTTGCAGGAGAATAAAATTTTTTTATGGTCATATTTTTTTCGAAAGAAAAAATTTGAATACAAATTTCCAAGCCATTCATTGTAGTCATGATAATTGTTATCCAGTGTGCAGATAAAGTTGGGTTAGTAGCAATAGTTTCCGGGTTGCTTGCTTCTGAGCAAATGAATATCATATCCATGCGGGAACATGTGGATACAGAACAAAACCAATTTTTTTTAAGGCTTGAAGTTGATGGTCCTGCCGACGCAGGAATGCTGAAACAAAAACTTTCAGCATTGTTAGCCGGAGCCTTCATACAGGTAAACCCATTGCCTGAAAAAAAGATTATTGTTTTAGTAACGAAGGAATATCATTGTCTTGCCGACATACTGGTGCGCAATCATTTTAAAACTCTCGGTGCATCGGTGCAATGTGTGATTGGCAATTATAATCTGATGGAAGATATCTGCAGCCGCTTTGATATTCCTTTTTATACCGTGCCGCATGAAGGAAAAACAAAAGAGGATTTTGAAAAAAATATTTTAGACATCATAGCCGGATATGAAGCAGATTATTTAGTGCTGGCAAAATATATGCGTATTTTATCTCCTGGTTTTATTGAAAAATTTCCTTCCAAAATCATCAATATTCATCATTCATTTTTGCCTGCATTTGCCGGGGCACATCCATATAAAAAAGCATTTGAAAGAGGTGTAAAACTTATTGGTGCCACTGCTCATTTTGTAACCAATGAATTAGATGAAGGCCCAATCATTGCTCAGCAAATTATTCCTGTCAATCACAGCTATACTGCAAAAGATATGGTGCGTGCCGGCAAAGAAATTGAGACAGCAGTATTGGCAAAAGCATTGAATCTCGTTTTGGATGACAGGGTTGCAATCTTTAATAACAAGACGATCGTTTTTGAATAAAATATTTCGCAGTTCGATCATTTTTTCTTTATACTTTTTTGTGTGTACCCTGTATGGGGATTTGGCATGGCGAGTAATGATGTAAGGTATTTTTAATATTTTAGGAAATGCTGCCACTTAAGCAATAGAAGTGAAAATAAAATGAACCAAACAGATACAGTAAAGTAATATTATCGCAGTTTGAAATCTAATCTTTCGGGTGGCTACATTAATATTTGAATACAGTGTAATGAACTAAATTATATAGCGGTTGATGAATGAAGGTGTCCTATATCAGAAATAGGATAATCAAACTCAGTTTGAAATAAATTTTGAAGGAGAAAGAGTATGGTTAACTATAGAGCAACTGGCTACATTATTTCAAAAATCAAGAACTACAGTGAATGAGTATTTCCTTGATGCCTTCAAAGAAAAGGCACTGGATAAAAGAGAGGGATGAGAAAAGCCGAGACGGCTAATACAATTCTGTCAATGGGCAACAAAGCGATTAAATGATTATCTCGTACTAGATTATGCTATCAACCAACAACATCTTGAACAATGGAACAAACCCGTTATCATTTATTATCAAATATGATTCTTTCAATGATGGCAACAATTGTATTAGCGCAATTCTTTTTGTTTGGTTCCTTGAAAATAAAACACCGTTTAAAAAAATCAGGTAAACTAAAAATAAATGATAAAGGATTGATCACACTTGCTTTGCGGTAGCACAAAACAAACCCGATGAAAAGAAAATAATGGTTAAACTGATTATAAATCTTATCAATGGCTAAAAAGAAAATTGCAACCAAATGAATGTTTATCATAGAGTAACAGATGAACACAACTACTTGTGTATCTCTGTCATTCGGGATGCATTGAAATTATGATGTATTGATTTATACAAATGGGTTATAGAAACAACAAAATGACAGTTACTCTTTGGTTTCATGCTGAACATGTGTTATGCTGTCATCTTCCCCAAAAAAATACTCATTTAAAGTAAGCAAGACCGTCATTTTTAAATAGAAAAAATAAAAAACATAAAAAAATTTTTAGAAACCAAAAGGTTGCACTTATATTTGCAACCAATTAGTTTCAATAGGCCTGTTTGATAAACACATAAAACAATTTTGAAATTTTAAGAAACACATGGTGACCAATATGACAACTTATTTTCACCAGATAAAACAAAAATGAAAAAGAGAAAATTCTATTTTATACAATCAATAATGTTGGTTGTAATTATGCAGATTGTATCTGTTTTAAATGCACAGCAAATGAAATCAATCAACAGTGGGTATGCCCCAGTTAATGGCACCAAAATATATTATGAAGAATATGGAGAAGGGAAACCCATCATTTTACTGCATGGTGCTTTTTATACCATTGAACTGAATTGGAGCCAATTAATCCCGGAGCTTTCAAAAACCAGGAAAGTAATTGCCATCGAAATGCAGGATCATGGACACTCGCCATTTTCTGAAAGAAAATTATCCATTACTACTTTAGCAAGTGATGTTGAAAAACTAATGGATTACCTGAAGATAGACAGTGCAGATATTGCAGGCTATAGTATGGGCGGCTCCGTGGCTTACCAGTTTGCTGTAGATTATCCAAACCGTTTGAGAAAATTAATCATTATATCTTCTACCTATAAAACAGCAGGATGGTTGCCGGTAGTGAATAGCGCTTTTGATAATTTCAAACCTGAATTTTTTGATAACACGCCTCTGCAAACTGCTTATGATGCAGTGGCGCCGGATAAAACCAAATGGAGTAGTTTTTTGCAACAGATGTTTGAATTTGCCAAAGAGCCTTTTAATGTGGGTGATTCCAATATTGCAAAAATTACTGCACCTGTTTTAATCATTTCCGGCGATAATGACGGACTGGACAAAGTGGAGTTGATGAAAACATATCAATTGTTGGGAGGCGGAGTAACTGCAGACATGCAGCCAATGCCAAAATCACAATTGGCTATAGTGCCGGCGCAAAGCCATGTGAGCTTAATGATGCAAACGCAAACAATACTCAATTATATGAATGACTTTTTGAAATAAATATGCATATTGATAAAATATAGTACAGGGTATTAAGTGTTTTTTAATGCAGTCTAAAATTAGTAATTGAACTTTTGGATCCTGTCAATATGAGTGATCGTTACAACAAGACATTCCCGAAATATATACAATCGTCAATGCCATGAACGTTATTTGCAGTTTTAGATAATCGGCTCACCAACACGCAAAGCATATTTTATAAAAGAAATGTATTACTGTCGCAAAATTTTTTCCATCTTCCTGTCTTTGGCCAATTCATCCACCAACTTATCAAGATAACGGACTTTTTGGGTTAACGTGTCTTCAATGTCTTCTATCCTGTAACCACAAATCATACCTGTTATGAGATGGGCATTTGGATGTAATGTTGCCCTTTGAAAGAACATTTCAAAGGTTACCTTCTCATTAATCAGTTCCATTAATTTTTTATTATCAAAACCGGTGAGCCATTCAATTACCTGGTGCAGTTCATCTTTTGTCCTGCCCTTTTTTTCCACCTTCAGGAGGTACATTGGATACACGGAAGCAAAGGTTAGTTTTGCAATCCTGTCATTGTGTGTATTGGTATTATTCATAGCAAGCTTTTAGAAAATAAGTGTAGAATATTATTATTTGGAATCTCCAATTGAAATAAATGATTTATAGGACAGTAAAATTTTAAATACCAAGAATATTGATGGGATTAAATCCGAGTCTTTTCTTTACCATACCCACAGCCATAATATTAGAGAGGGCTACTGCAATAGCTGTTGAAATAGCAGAGCCCATTGCACCAAAAATTGGATTTAAAATTAGAGCAAGTACTACAGCCAGTACACCATTGATGATGGTGATATTGCGCATATCCTTTTCATGACCGCTCATAGTGAGGAGGTATCCCACAGAGCCGGTGGCTACATTGATAAACTGGCCTAACACCAACACCCGTAAATATCCTGAACCACCTTCAAAGCCTTTACCGAATAATGACATCAGGAAGTTAGGGAAAAACCACATAAATAAGATTATTGGGAGGGAGGTAACAATCAAAAGCCGGGTGGTGTTGCGAACATATCTTTCCAGTTCTGTAAGCTTATTTTCTTTATACATACTTGCAAATCGCGGAGCGCTCACATACCCCACTGCTGCGAGTAAAAATGTAATGAGTACTGAAGTGTTTCTTGCCACGGCCAGTGTGGCCAACTCCTGTGGTGTATTAAAGACACCTGCAATAAACTGCCCACTCCAGATAATCAACTGTTGCATGATGGCAACCACCCATAAGGAAGAAGAACTTTTCCATAATATAGCTGTATCAAACTTCCCTTTAACATTAGGGATGTCTTTGCGCCACCAATAGAATGATATTAAAGCTGCGATTATTGAAGAGAAAAAAAACAACATGGATGCCGTTGTAGATTCGGTTGGGTTCCAGACAAATACCAGGATAATCAAAGCGATGGGAGCAATTATTTTTAAAACTGTAACAGAAAGAAAAACTTTTCTTAATCCCTGAAGCGCCATGCCAAATAAGTTGTAGCAGGCGAAAAAAGGAACAGATAGTGCAATCCAGATCAATGGATATTTCATTTCGGGTTTATGAAAAAAATAAGTTGAAATAAACCCGGCAAAAATACAAATCACAATTGCGGTAATGGATGTGACCCATACACCCCATTTCATTAATGTATTGATGACGCCATGTACTTTTTCCCAATCTTTTTCTTTGCTGTAAATACTTATGAACCTTAACACAGACTGGTCTGCACCCACTCTGCCGATTGTACCTACAATAATTGCGATGGTAACAGCTAAAAAAAAGTATCCCGATTCTTTTACACCCAGGTGCCTTGCAATAATAACATTCATCAAAAAAGTAGATCCTGCGCCTGCAATCCTGACGATTAATGCAATCATTGAATGCACTAATAATTCTTTGTTTTCTTCTTTTTTAGTGAATGCTAGAAACTTATTATATGCTTTCATTTTATGCGGGATAGCTCAATTTTTTGCAGGCAGGAAATATAATTTTTGCTTTAGTTTTAGTCCCTGCTTGTTCTTTCTACTTTAAATTTTTTAATTCCCAGCAACTGAAGTGAAAAGTTCCAGACAAATAATCCATGCATGATGATATACCTTTTCCAAAGCCTTTTGAAATCTTTACCAAATAAACGGAAGACCCATTCAAAGCCTGATTTCCTGAGATATTCAGGCGCCATTTTTATCCGGCCTCCAAAAAAATCAAAAGTGGCACCTGAAGCAATTAATACAGAACCTTTGATTTTATCAAGGTGTGTATC
Organism: Bacteroidota bacterium; assembly: GCA_018268035.1. Classification (GTDB taxonomy): domain Bacteria; phylum Bacteroidota; class Bacteroidia; order Chitinophagales; family Chitinophagaceae; genus Parafilimonas. The sequence goes on from JAFDXI010000102.1 coordinate 234,313, forward strand.
TATCCAGTAATCCTGTTTTGGAGTGCCTAAGCCCACGCAAAAAATATCAGGTTTTAAAGCATTGATTTCATCTACAATTTGCTGGTCTTCTTCTTCAGTCATTTGCCTGAACGGAGGCGAAAAGTATCCCACTATTTTAATATGCGGGAACCGCTGCTCGAGGTATTCTTTCATTTTTATGCAAACGTCCGGAGCGCCGCCAAATAAATAAAAAGTATATCCGGTAGTTTTTGCATGTTCGGCTAACTGTAGTATGGTATCAGGTGCAGCTATCCTGTCGCAGGGTGTTTTATGAAAAAACCTGATCCATTTTACAAATGGCATACCGTCTGCACCGGTGATATCAGCAGCGTTATAAATTCTTTTAACCTCTTTATTCTGTAAAGACAAAGCACAACAAAATGCATTCACACAGGCGATATGGTGCGACCTTCCTGATTTATCTGCTATCCATTTATCTACCAATTCAAATAATTGAGGATAAGTAATCGGTGTTACTCCCACACCAAGAAAATTGACGTAATCTTTCATCTGGTTATTATTAGTTTTTTATCATCTGTTTTTCCTGATTGCCGGTTGAACCTTTCAAAGAAATTGCATCAAGGTTAGTGTTCAAAACCGGTATATATTATTATAAGTTATAGTTGTTAATAATTTTTGAGTTGCAAATATATACTTATGCTTTTTAGCTTAAGATTAAAAGCGCAGCCTGATTGTATCAATATTTGTTCAAATAATATCCGCATTGGTTTATTTTTTATACCAGGTTATTTTATGTAATGAATAAAAGATACTGTCAATAAAATTTGAGGGCTTGTAGGTAGCATTGGTTCTTTTAAGGCTAATCATTTTTTCGACGCGCAACCTGTTGCCATCAAACAAATAACCCACTTTTAATTGGTGGTTTTCGGAGATGATATCTTTTGCTTTCTGCAGCGAGATACCAAGGTCATTTTCTATTCCTGATAAAGTGCTTAATGGATCTTTTAATAAATCCTCATAATAAATGGAAGAAAGAGCATGTTTGTTTTTTAGCTTTTTAAAAACCCAAAGAGATAAACAATTGACTGCAAGCAGATACAAGTTGGCCTTCAGCCTGCTTTTGGGTTCCTGCTCCACATCTTTTTTTTGAAAAGATTCTACTACAGCTAACGGGTTTCTTTTTATGTTGATAAAAGAAATTTGTTTACCCAAAATCATGGAAAGGAAATATCCGCGTAATGCATATTTGGATGAATCTATGATGATATTTTTTTGAAACTGTGTTTGCACATTTGTTTGTAATGCATCAAAAAATTTTTGCTGGAAATTTGCATATATACTGAATTGTTTTTTGTTGGGCGGTATGAATAAATAATAAAAGCTAAAATGGTGTTCAAACTTTTTGCTTAGGCCTGCATAATGAATGGGTGGTTCATTAATTTGTTTTGAGAGTCCGGTACAAACCTTTTCCCAGAAGTTCATTAATTCAATATTATTGGTGTCTGTTGGTGTTCCGTTTCTTTCTGTAAACCTGTTTAATTCCCCGGCACTGAAGACGCCTGCTGCATTGCCCAGAATAATATCTAAAAGCGTTGTGCCGCTTCTGCCGGAGCCAATGATATAAATTACCTGTTTATTCATTCGTTAAGTATGCAGCAATAATTTTTATTGTTATTGCGCCAGTCATTTATTTAAAAAAAGTTTTATAAAAATCAATAACGGAATGTTGAGAATATCTTTCTTCAACAATTGTTCTCGGAGAATAACTGTGTATATTTTTAATTACAGTAATAATAGCTTCAATAAATTTTTCACTGTTATTCATTTCAAACCTTTCACCTGATTTTCCATTCAGCACATATTCTTTAATGGCAAATGCATCTGTCCCAACAACAGGTTTGCCACAACTCATTGCTTCTAAAGATACCAGGCCGAGGCTTTCCTGTCTGCGCATTGTAGGAAATAACAAAATATCTATTGCATGATAAAAATTCTGCATTTCGGAAGTTGGCATTACTTCCCAGCAAACAGTGTTGTCAAAGTTTGAGAAAACAGCTTTATACCTGTTTTTTTCTTTGCCATAAAAAATATAATGCAATTGTATTTTCTTATTAACTGCTTTTTCAATTTCAGATGTTTGTTCTAATACTTTTATTAAAAGGTCTGTACCTTTTTCTGGTATAAGGCCGGATGCAAAACCGAGTTTTATTGTATTGCTATTTTCGTCAATATTATTATTTTCTGTGAAGCGGCCGGTGTCAATGCCACCACTTGGTGATGGAAAAATTTTTGATAAAGGATATTTGAACTGATCGGCCAGTTCCTGTTTGAAATATTCAGACGGGGTAATATGCAAAGTGCGGGCAGGTAATTTTTTTATTAATGGGGTAAATAAAATTGCTTTGATTTTGCTTACATATAAATCATCGCCATGCCAATGAATCACCGGTTGTTTCATTTTTGATAAAGACCTGGTGATGGGTAATGCGTAATAAGGATATAAACTCATGAAAACATAATCGTACCTGCTGAAATCATGCTTCCATATTTTTTTATAAAACCTGATATATTGAATAAAATGTTCTTTGCTGCCTGTGAAATCTGATTGTAAAACAAGCAGGGAAACATCATGGCCGGCAGCATCTAAAGATTCTTTGATGTTCTTTACAAAAGAGGAATGTTTGGGGTTACTTTCTGTTGGGTAACCATTATGCATTAATAGAATTTTGCTCATCAACTCACCTTCCTCCAGCTACTTTGTTTATAATATTTAACGAAAAACAAAAGGCCATTGAAGAATCCTTTCTCTTTTACATGAAATTTTGCTGAGCGATAGGCATCTTCTAATTTCCATGCGAGGATTTGAAGTTTGCCCGGCTGTTTACTTTTTGTTGCAAACAACGGTTGATAATGTAACCGCTGCATTTCAGGGAAAGTTATTGTTTCAATTTTTTCGATAGATTTTTTGGATAGTTTCCTGAGGAATTTCTGCATATTGTCTTTCACAACTTCTGATTTTCCTTTTGCGTCACCATAGTTTTCTGCAGATTTAGAAAGTGTACACATTGCAGGTTCAAACCGGATACCTAAAAATGTGCTTAGTGTTTTCATTGTGTTTTCAACATCAGTTATCAAACCTTCATACCTTACTTCAATATAATCATTGTCAAAACGGTTTTTTATTTCATTGGTCTGATGTAATACTGTGTTCCATACATAAGCAGCACGATAAATATTTTTATTCCAGATATTTCTTACCGATAATGCATAGTCTCTTGGATCTCTGATGATATGGATGAATTTTGCGCCCGGGCAAATTGATTTCAGTAATTGCAGATGATTAATGTAGCCGGGCGTCTTATCTCCATAAATCAAATCATCAGCAGGTTTTTTTACCCCGAAATAACTAAACACTAAAAGTGAAAAACTTTCCCAGCTATTGACTTTATCTTTTTGTGTATAAAAGGTTTCATCTAATTTATAGCCAAGTTGAGAAATGAGATAGAAAAATGTGGTGTTATAAAAATCATTAAACAGATCTTCTTTTTGTGATGGATTAAAATCAAAACCCTCACCATATTTATTTATAAGCAGTGGTAAAAAATGTGTTTCAACTTCAGGTATGCTTATTTTGGAATGTTGATTCAGAAGGTCGCGCAACAATTTTGTTCCACTACGCGGCATGCCTACAACAAATATTGGTCCTTTAAAATCATTCATCCTTATTACTTATTTATTTTAACCAAACACTTAAATCCCTTTTAATTAAATCTTCAGTTTTCCTTATGTCATCAAAAAAATATTTTTCCAATAATAGTTTTTTTAAATCGGGATTGATAGCGGGTATTTTTTCTTTGCTGCTATTGATTCCCGGCAACCATTGATCTTTTATTTTTCTTCTGATTTTATAAGTAGGTAAAAAATTCTTTATAACTTTTTTGAACATGTTGGGTTGATATACGATCTTTTGTAACCATTTTGATTTTGGCATATATGCTGGTTTGAATACCTGTCCCAAATCAAGTGTTTGTTGAGAAACGCCAAGAAAACCGAGTAAACGCTCAATGGTTTGTGCCTGGTTTTTTTTAAAATCTTCTTCGAAGATTATATAGAAATAATGATTGGAGTTAGTAAAATATTTTTGCAGGTTTTGAATATGAACTGCATACATGCTTCTGTGGATGTGTATAAAATGCCTGTTTTCAAATTTATTCAAATCAAATTTTTTTTCTTCTTCAATTACCTGTTCAAAGGGTTTATCAAAATACCCTCTTCTTACATTGAATAAATATTCTGAATAAGCTCTGTCAACCGGATTGCGAAGCATCAAGATAAGTTTTATATCGTTGCCCAGTAAATCGAGGATGCGTTTTGGCGCATAATCATAAAACATGTAATCGGGCGTTATTTCGCCGACTAACTGGCCTGGCCCGGCTTGTTTGAATTGTTCTTCATACCAGGATACTCCTTTTTTAAAATTTTCATCATTATCAAAAAAATGAATTTCTTTTTGTTCCGGAAGGCAAATTTCAGGGTGTTGTGCTAAAATACTATGTAATGATGTTGTACCACTTTTAGATGTCCCGACACACAAAAACTTAGGTAAGCTCACTGGTTTAAATATTGGTTATTATTAGAGATATTGTTTTGATTTATTTTGTTCCATTTATACCGGCTTCCATTGATTGTATAAATCTTTATTTAATAAAGCTGATAAATTTTTTACATCTTCATCAAAATAGTTAAAGACAATTTTCCGCTCATCATTTGAAAGCGGTTTATAATCTACCTCTTTCATGTTTATTTTATCAAGTCCCTTCCTCACTTTTGTGCGTAGCAGGTATTTTATTTTAAATGGAAGCATGTTGGAAATTGTATTTTTTATTTTATTGTCTTTGCTTCTGATAAAAAAATGGATGCTTTTAAAACGGACAGCTCCTGATTTGTTATGAACAACATCAGTATTGATTGAGACATTTTCAACAACACCCAAAAACCTGCAAACATCCTGTACTGTTTTTTGTGCATTCTTTTTTAGGTCATTGTTAAAGATGATATAGATATTTTCTTTTGGAAACCATTTCAACCAGTTTGAAATATGTTGATAATAGAGACCTACATAAAAATAAGACAGGTTGGTTTGTTCGTTAAAACTTCCCTTTATTCTCTGTTCCTGTAATGCAATGGTGTCAATGAAATGGTTGGATGGTTGTTCCCATCCATTTTTAATTGCGAAATTATATGCAGAATAAGCCCTGTCAACCGGATTTCTCAACATGATTATAATCTTTGCATCTTTGTTGTAATGGTAAATCCTTTCGGGCACTGCTAAGGTGGAGAACATGTGTACCGATGCACCACCAATTAATTTTTGTGATTGGTATGAATCATAAAACTGGTGAAAATAATTTTCTCCTTTTTGGTAAGCCTTATCATCAATAAAAAAATGGTTTTCTTTTACAATGGGCATAAAAATATCAGGATGTTCATCAAGATATTTATATAAAGATGTCGTACCTGTTTTTTGTGCACCCACTATAAAAAAATCAACTTTCCTCATGCGAATTCATTTTTTATTTGCTTTCGGTTCAAGACATATACATACACAACTGCCAATATGGTTGTTGGCGTTGGGTTTTTAATACCATGACCTGCTGCTAAAGAATGTGCTATGAAAATGGCTGTAGCTATAAATAATGCAAATCTTAAATAACTGCTTGGTTTTTCTAAGAAATCTTTGAATAAAATAAATAGGCATAAAAAGGGGAAAAGAAAAATCCAGCAGTCCTGAATATAACCATAAGCACCCAATAGATCAACGAAATCTTTTTCAGCCTGTTTACCACCATTTTCGCCTTCGTCTTTAGAACTGGCCAGGTTGCCATATAATTTTACCCTGTATTGCATTACCCCTGATCCGAAAAACTGTGGGATAAAATCCCTGCTATCAAAAAATTTTTCTGCAGCTATATCTTGTTCAGAACGGGGTTGCTCTGTTAGCAGATCTGCATATTTATCTGCCATGAAGGGTTTATCTTTAATAATATTATAGACGAAAATGGAAGAAATCAGAATAGCTGAAATAATTACACCTGAGTAGGCTAGTTTTCTTCCAGCATTCATGAAATTGGAATTTTTACCAAAAATGACCATGTGTGCAGTTGCAATGAATGTAATGCCTATACCACCTAAGAGTCCAGCACGGGTGCCAATAAGTGCCAATCCTAATAATACGAGAATAACTTTCCATAAACGGGCAGTTTCCTTTTTAGAAAATTGCTGGTACATACATAAGCAATAACCAACCAGCATTGCCAGGGAGTTATCGTTTTGGTTGTTGAAATAGAAAGTGGTACCAAAACCATAATCGGTTTCATCGGTGCCATAAGTAGCATAACCAATACCAGTAATGGTTGAAAATACTATACAGGCTGCCCTTAATATCACATTAATGACAACCCAGTTAATAATAGTTTCAAAAGTGATATATCCTTTGTCTATAGTGTATTTTAAATAAAAGGCGAGTAATGGTAAATAAAGGATTTTAAAAAACCAGGATGCCTCCATTGAGGGCGAATAAATATTGCCATAAGTTACTGCAGATATGTTGCAGATAACAGCGAGCAGCAACATAATTAAAACATATAGCCTGTATAAATTGGCTTTGTTGTATGCAACAAAAAAGACAAAAGTGTATGCAATAACGAAAGCGCGAAAAATACTGCCTATCGGGTTTTCAAAATTATAGTAGCCATTCACCAGGTCTATGAATACAGCACCAATGAGAAATATAAATACAACGCTTTTATGTAAAAATGCTTTTGTAATGATCATGCGAAAAACTTAAAGCGGCTATACCCGACTGTTAGTAAATACCACAACGGAATTAATCAGCAATTTTCTTCCTGCCTTTTTTTCTTGAAGAGCCTTTTTGATTGTTGCCTGCTCCATAACCGTAACCATAACCGTAACCATAACCATAGTTATAGCCATATTTGTAAGAAGTACCTGCTTTAATATCGTTGGCAATCAGATAAATGTTTTTAAAATTACTGCCTTCATCTGCCAGCAAATCATCCAGTAATTCCAATTGGTTTTTGAATGTATAACCCAATCGAACAACATAAAGGTTTACATCAGAATATTCAGCTAAAATCTGTGTGTCAGCAACCAGGCCAATTGGAGGAGAGTCAATAATAATCGTATCAAAATTATTTTTTAACTCTTCAAACATAGCTTTAATTTTTCCACTCAGTAAAAGCTCTGCAGGGTTGGGAGGTATGACACCTGAACTCAGCAGGAAAACGTTTTCAAATGCCTTAATTGGTTTAATAACCTCCAACACACTGCTTTTATTTGAAACAATATAATTTGTAAAACCATTATTATTATCAATTCCTAATGCTGAAGAAATTTTTGGCTTGCGCAAATCCATTTCCATCAACAAAACTTTTTTACCAGATAATGCAAATACCTGTGCCAGGTTGGTGGCAATAAAAGATTTTCCTTCACCGCTCATACTGGAAGTAATCAAATATGTGGGGCAATCTTTTTGTGTGCCTAAAAACTGGAGGTTGGTTCTGAATGTCCTGAATTGTTCAGCAATGATGGATCGTTTTTCATTTGATACAATCATCATAGAATCTACTTTATTACTGTGGCTGATTTCTGCAATTGTAGAAACGTCAGTAACATTTTCAATATCTGAACGGGAAGAAACCCTTGTATTTAAAAAGAATTTAATAGTTATATAAATAGTAGGTATTAAAATACCAAGTAAAAATCCAAGCGGGAAAAGAATCAATTTGCTGGGGAAATACGGTTTAAAGTCTGACTTAGGTACCTGTATCACACTTGCACTTGGAATGTTTGAAGCCTTAGTGATAGCTGTTTCTTCTTTTTTCTGTAACAGAAAAATGTATAATTGTTCTTTAATGTTTTGTTGCCTGGAAAGGTCTAAATATACACGTTCCTGTTCGGGCACTTTTCCTATAAGTGATTTTACAGTATTGTTTTGTGTTTGCAGATTTCCCAGGGAAACTGTTAATGCTTTTTGCTGGTTAACGAGGCTTTTAACAAGGTCTGATCTTAAATTCTTTATTTGCACGTCAAGGTTTTGGGCAATCGGGTTGTCTGATGTAGTACTTAAACTCATCCTGTCCCTTTGCACCAAAGCGGTATTGTACCTCTGTAATAATTCAGAGAAAGTAGGATCGGTAGTTAAAAGTGCAGGCACAGGCCTGTCATTATTGTGTTCATCCTGGATATATTGCAGCATCATTTCCACAACATTCAACTCTACCTGCACCTGGTTTTGCTTGTTGTAATATGAGGATGCATTGTCAATGATTTCTTTTGATTGAACCTGGATGTTGGCAATATTGTTTTCTTCTTTGAAACTTTCAACATTTTTTTCTATATCAGCCAGATCTGTTGATACTAAGCCAATCCTGCTGTTAATAAATGCAAGTGTGCTGTCTGAAATTATATTTTTAGTATCAAGATTCCGCTTCAGGTATTCATCAATCAATTGTTTTAAGGTCTGTTCACCTTTTAATGGTACATTGGCATTTAACTGAAGGGCAATTACTGTTGTTGTTTTATCCGGAATTTGAATAGTCAGGTCTTTTTGAATGGCTTCAATAGTGGCATCTACAGTAGATACAACAAAAGAATAATCAGTATTTGGGTCAATGGGTAAACTTCCTTTTTCAAATGAAAAAGTTCCAATGGAAGTTTTAATAGGAACATCATAATTAATGCTGAATGAAGTATCCAAATCTGAACTGGTGACATCAAAATCTGATTTCTTTCCTTTTTTTACATGGAAAGTCACAGGGTTGATAATGGAATCGCTTAATACCTGGAAATTTACCTGATAAGGGAATTTCTGCCAAAGTTCTGTAGAAGTAAGCATGCCATCCTGGTAATAAATAACATACAACTTCAATTCCTTAACCACTTTTTCCATCAGGTCGCGGGTTTGTAAAATGGCCAGTTCATTATTTACATTACTGGTTACATCAAACAGGCTGCTGAGATCGCCCAGAGAACTGGAGTTGCTAAACAGAGATGAATTGGCTCCCTGTTGGTCCTGTATTAAAACCTGGGCATTGATTGAATATCTTGGAGTAACGAGTTTAATAAATATAAAGGTTAATGCGAGAAAGCCAATAACACTGATAACAAACAACTTCCAATGATCCAAAAGCGCGCCTACTATTTGTTTCGGGTCAAATCCTTCTTCGGATTTCTTTTTCTTTTTACTCCTTATCATTCAATATGATTTTGTAAGAAATTTTGATATTTTATCTCAATGTACGGGCTAAAACGATTGCCACTGTCAATGCAGATGCAATAATAGCGTATAGACGTGTTTTGTATGCGTCCAGTGTAGCAAGTTTTGCTTTATTGGGTTCAACATAAACCACATCGTTTTGTTTAATATAAAAATAGGGGGAACTAATTATGTCTTTTGAATTGAGATTAAGCCTGATCAGTTTTTTTTCACCTAAAGTATCTCTCATCAATAATACATTTTCCCTTTTCCCATAAATTGTAAGGTCACCTGCTAACCCCAATGCATCAAATATGGTTATTCTTTCATTTGGTACAATGTAGGTGGCTGGGCGTGTAACTTCACCCAGTACTGTCACTTTATAATTAGCAAAGCGGACATCTACAGTAGGATTTTTGTAAAATTTTGAAATAATATTAGCAATAGTATCCCTTGCATCAAAAGTAGTAAGGCCGGCAAGGTGTACCATTCCGGCAAATGGTAATTCAATGTTTCCAAGTTTATCTACCCTGTAGCCTGTTATGGCAGGTTGGCTGGGCCCTAATCCGGAAGATCCATTTAATGCCGCAGTAGATGTGCCCGTTTTGTTTAATAAAGCATTGGCTTCAGGATCAATTGTTTGAATAGTGATGACCATTATATCATCTGGCTGGATAACTGGCTCTTTAAATTGTGGTGTTTTTACCAGCATTACCGAACTATCTGGAACATCCTTAAAATAAGGGATGTTTTTATAAGTATCGCAAGCCGAAAAAATAGTTATTATCAGAGCGAAGGAAATGAAAATCGAAAAAGGCTTATTCATAACGCTGGATGTATCTTACGATAATGATTAGTTTAAAATTTTGCAATGTTAGCACATCTTTTTCAAAATTATGATTTACTAAAAAGTTTGATTTAGTCTCCGGTTGGATTTAGTCTTTGCTTTTTAAAATCTATTGAATACTCAATAATGATGGTCTTTTGATTATTGTTTGGTCTTTTAAATACAAACTTGATAATACGAATGCACCTTGGCTAAAGTTGCATTCTGCGTTTAAAAAAATAAAGATTCAAATGACTTTCTGTTTTAAAGCATGTTTTGATTTTATATTTGCCGGCTCAATAAACAACTATATAGCTAAATCATATTTATACAATGGTTATCAGTAAAAGGTATAAATTTATTTTTATTGAATTACCTCAAACGGCTACTACTGCAATTGCCAAAGAGCTTTGTCAGAATTTTGAAAGTGAATCTTTTCTTGGGAAACATTCCACTTATTATGAATATTGTAAAGCAGCTACTGAAGAAGAAAAAAAATATACTACCGTAGGCAGCATTCGCAACCCTTTAGATCAGGCAGTAAGCATGTTTTTCAAATATAAAGATGATAAGGGTTATCATGAAGCTTTTAGTAAAGGTTCAATAAAGAGAAAGGAATATGGTTCACTTCTCAGGAAGTTTTTATCAACAAGAAGAAATAAAGAACGTTGGTTGTATATCAACCAAAATAACCCCACATTTGAATTGTATTTTTTGAAATATTATAATTTACCCTATAGCAACTGGAGCATCTTGCATCACAAGCAGTTTAATTATATCATTAGGTTTGAGCATTTGAATGATGACTACAAAAGAATCTTCAGAGAATTAGGTGTGCCAATTGAGCGCGATTTGCCACGCACAAATGTCACTGCTCAAAAAAAGAAGGATTTCTGGAGTTATATTGAGAGTGATAAAGCAAAAAAGAAAGCAAAATTTGTCTTTGGCCCTTTTATGCGTTATTGGGGTTATGAATTTCCTGAGTCGTGGCAAAAAATAAAAGAGCCCTGGTATTCCAACGCTCTTTATTATTTTTTAAATTTTTTCAGGAAAATATATTGGATGTATTTAATGCCTGCAAAAAAAGCAAGGTTACAAAAATCTTATTACGATGATAAGTAACCTGCCTTTATCTTCGACTAATTATTTACAACATTCCAGTTTCCCATAAAAAAGTTCGAACCGTTATTGCCAAAGTTTTTGTTATTCTTTTGTTTGCCAAAGCCATTGTTTTCATGTAGTAATTCATTGGTATTAACTCCATTTGTTTTTGAATAAACAATAGTTTGATTCAAGCCTACAAGTTTGATCTGAGATGCATTTTCTTCTACCCTGTAGCCATCTTTTATAACATTATATACTTTAATAAAAGCATTATATGATGGTTTTGGGTTACCATTTACATCAAAGAAGCCCAACAATCCTTCTTTATTGGCAACATCAATGAGTTTAAAAAGATATATTTTGGCAATTTCATTTTTATAAGCAAAGTCTAATGCCTGAATAAGCAATGAACCAAATACAGGAGAATTTGTTACATCAAGCCTGCTGGAGCCTTGTTTCATACTACCATAAAAATTAAATTCTGTTATGATGGAGTTTTTCAATGCAGGTAATTGAATTTTGTTGATTTCAAATTTATTGCTCTGATAAAAGTGAAAAGATAAATTAACGTTGTCTCTGAAGTTTTGATCTTTTATTAAATTTAAATAACCCTGATGTTCTGCTGCACTCCCGTCTGCAAAATCTGCAGTAAAGCCGCAGCAATATATTGGTCTCTTATAACTTTCAAGAACATTGGCTGTTGATCTTGCTATTATTGCAAAATCATCAGGTGTGCCCCAGAAGAATCTTTTGGAGTCTGGTTCATTGCCAATCTCAAAACTGATGTTATTAAGATCATTTTTTTCCTGCAGTGTATTTAAAAAATTAGTCAGATAATTTTGATAAGCATCAAAATTTACAGGGGGATATCTATTAGTAAAGTTTTGCTTTACATCAGCATCTTTAAAGTCACTGATACCAGAAGTTTTATATTGAATACCTGGTATATCTGGAAAATTTGATAAACAAAGCAATAGATTGAAGTGATGGTCGTCAACCAGTTTGTCAACCAGCTTTGCTGCTAAACCGGGTTGTTGAGTGATATTTTTTGTAAATAGTTCATAAATTCTCAGGTTATTAATACCATCATTTTGAATTTGGTTTAGTGCCTTTCGATAAGCCTGTTGATTGGTTTGAAAATCAGATAAGAATCCAATGTTAAAGCCAAATTCCACTTTGTGTAATCCGTTTTGTATTTTTTTATCAGTTGTAGTGACTTCCTTTTTTAAGTTTTCTTCACTGGAAACAGAAGCAGTATTAACATTGCTATTGCTTTCAATTTTGGAAGCATTGGAAGCAATATTGTCGGGTTTTTTGTTTGGTGGCGATGAAGTATTATCCCCATTAAAATCAAGGAAGCCATAAGTTATAATAGCGATAGATAATGCAGCGATTAAGATTAAAAGGGTGCTAGATTTAATTTTTTTCATTCTGGAATTTTTTTTCGAATATGCAAATTACAAACCTAATTTTCAAAAAAGAGCTAACTATCTGAAAATATTAGTCAATATATTAATTTGTTAACAATCGCATGGGATTTAGAAAAAAAAATTGATTGTGAACCTTATTTTGAATTGAGTGTGCAATGATAAAAGAAAGGTCGGATAATAGGAATACATGTTTTAAAATGACTTTTATGGACGCTCAATTATTTTTTAGCTTCCTGGTCTTTTTATTATTTTGCGCCAAAATTTTTTAAAAATATTATATCCTCTAAAATATTTTGCGCCATAAAAGCATCTATTGAATTTAATTTTAGAGGTATTTTTTTCACAACAAAATCTGTTTTCTGACAGGTAGCAAAAAATAAACACATGAAAAAAGCTTTGGTATGTGGAGCCGGTGGTTTTATCGGTGGTCATCTTGTAAACCGTTTACAAAGTGAAGGATATTGGGTAAGAGGAGTAGATTTAAAAGAAAATGAATATGGCAATAACAATGCCGATGAATTTGTAATTGGTGATTTACGTGATCCGAAATTAGTTGAAAAAGTTGTTACAAATGATCTTGATGAGATTTACCAATTAGCTGCTGATATGGGTGGTGCCGGATTTGTTTTTACTGGTGAGAATGATGCAGCCATCATGCACAATAGTGCTTTAATAAATTTGAATGTATTGGAGGAAGCAAAGAATAAAGGTGTAAAGAAAATATTTTATTCTTCATCTGCCTGCATGTATCCGGAGTATAACCAGCTTGATCCTGATAATCCAAAATGTTCTGAAGATTCTGCTTATCCGGCAGCTCCTGACAGTGAGTATGGCTGGGAAAAATTATTCAGTGAGAGATTATTTTTTACATACCACCGCAACCATGGAATTGAAGTACGTGTGGCACGCTTCCATAACATTTTCGGACCATTGGGTACATGGGATGGTGGCCGTGAAAAAGCGCCTGCTGCAGTATGCAGAAAAGTGGCTTCAGCAAAGGATGGTGGTGTAATTGAAATATGGGGTGATGGTAAACAAACGCGTTCATTCTTAATCGTGCATGAATGTATTGATGGTGTAAGGAAATTGATGGAAAGCGATTTCATTGGCCCGGTCAATATTGGTTCAGAAGAAATGATTTCCATCAATGATTTTGCAAAAATGGTTATTGATATTTCCGGTAAAAACCTTACAGTAAAAAATATCCCTGGGCCGACTGGTGTGAGGGGTAGAAATTCTGATAATGCCTTGATTAAAGAAAAACTGGGATGGGCGCCTACATTACCATTAAGAAAAGGTGTTGAAGAAACATATAAATGGATTTCAGATCAGTTGAAAAAAAAGCAAGAACTTGAATCACAAACTGCTTCAATTGCTTAATGATATTGAGCCTGTGTCTACTGCACATCAAACAGGTGAAAAATCTGTTTTCCTCACTCAGCAGGATACACATACAGCACTTACTCAATTTGCATTTGGTAAATTAATGCCGGGTGAAGAAGTGGAAACACACCTTCACCCAACGATGGAAGAATATTTTTATTTTATAAGTGGTTTTGGTGTTTATATGATTGATGAAGGTTTATACAATATACAGCCTTCTTCTTTCGTTCATATCCCTGCCAATACATTGCATTCACTGAAAACAACCGGTAATGAGTCTTTGACATTTGTATATTTTGGGATTGCACTTAATAAATAAAAATTATGTTATTAAAATAGCTTGGTTGTAGTTTTCTACATTTACCTGATAATACACAACACCAGGATGAGGAATCAATACATAAAAATTTCTTTTAGCCCATGTTTAAAATTGCTTTTGCTTTTATTCTTTTCTGTTGTTTCACTTTTTATTAAAGCACAATCTCCGATTTTACAAATTACGAATAGTTATAACCGTCAGGCAGTTTTGTATAATACTGATTCATTTGCCCACACAGCCTGGCAACCTGTTTTATATACTGATTCAACTTATCAAAAATCTAATCGTTCGTGGTTGTATAGGAAATTTTTTGAAGAGCACTTGGTACAGGTACAACAACAGGGGTTTAATATTTTTGCTGATCCCATGTTTGATGAATACCTGGGTTATACAAAGCGCAGAATTCCCACTGTCGCTTCAGTTAATTCTTCAGATGCTGACAAATCAAACTCAGTGTATATGAACACAAGAGGGTATAATCTGAGTGGCAACATTGGTAATAAATTTTATTTTCAAACTGATTTGTATGAAACACAGGGTAGTTTTCCGGCATATACAGATAGTTTAATAAGAAAGACCGGAGCAATTACCTTTCAAAGCCGGTATAAAAATTTAAAAAGCAGGGGATATGACTGGACATATTCAACAGCAAGGTTGGTTTATACCCCTAATAAACACTTATTGTTTAACCTGGGGTATGGAACAAATTTTATAGGTGATGGTTATCGCTCTTTATTATTAGGTGACTATAACACGCCATATCCTTATTTCAGAACAGCAATAAACTTTGGTAATTTTCAATACTCAGTCATGTATGCGCAATATATCACTGATTTTAATGCTTACACCTATGCTGAAGGTTATCCGAGGAAATGGGGTCAAACATATTTGCTTGACTGGCATGCAACAAAACAATTTAATATTGGAATTTTCAATTCTGTGATTTCATCAATTGAAAATTCGGATCACAAAAGGGATTTTGGATTTACACATTTTAGCCCAATCATTTTCCTACATGCATCTAAATCGCCTTCCGGTCTTAGTAACAATGATATTTATGGTCTGAATTTAAAATATTCAATCTTTCCATCCTTAACTGCTTATGGTCAGTTTATGTTGGATAATGCCGGGAGTAATGATTGGCAAAAGAGATATGGTTTTCAATTAGGTGTCAGGAGTGGAGATTTATTTAGAGTCAAAAACCTGAATGCACAATTAGAGTTCAACACAGTAAGGCCATATAGTTATGCTGCAGATACATTGACCACTGCATATACCCACAATAACCAATCGTTAGCTCATCCGATGGGCGCCAATTTTAAAGAAGGACTTTTCGTTGCAGATTATAGTATAGACAGGTGGTATTTCAGGATAGAGAGTATTGTGGCAAGATACGGTGTTGATTCATCAAAAACTGATGATTATGGTATGGATGTTACCAAACCTTTATTTATGCATAGTGTTACAGACAATGTAACTACAGGCCAGGGATTAAGAACAAAAATGTTTTATGGTGATGCAAGGGTTGCTTACGTGTTTAATAAAAAAACAAATATGCGTTTAGAAGCCGGCGCTACATTCAGAAAAGAAAAAAACAGCTTAAATTCCTATACAGATACATATTTCTATTTTGGTGTGCGCATGAGTTTCAGAAAACTTATTTATGATTTTTAAAAAAATCGTGTTGAAAAATTTTCAATTGATATCAATTTTTTTCTTAGCTGCATGCCTGAGTTTTGTTACTATCATTCATGCACAACAAATACCACAAAACCAGATTGTGCAAAACAGGTTGAGCGAATTGTTGATGGATGCAGACTCATCAATCTTCACTGGTTATAGGGCACAAAACTGGTTAGAAATTAGCCAGCTCAACATCATCCATAAAACATCACTGCAAGACAGTGCTTTTGGATTAAGTAAGGATGTGACAAGAGATCTGTCAACCCGGAATTTTATAAAAGCTATCGGTAGAAAAAGTGTTTTCACACTTGATCCTTATCTTGAAGCAGGCATAAGCCAATCAAATAAAAAAGAGGAGATAACAAAAAATCTTTCTGCAGGTATTAATATGCAAGGTGTTTTCAATAATAATTTTTCATTCAATCTTGCAGTAATCACAAATATCAATCAATATCCTGCTTATGTAGATAGCGTGATTCTTTCAAAATACGATAAGCTGAACCCAACCAACAACCGTTTTATAATTCCAGGAGAAAACACTGGAAAATTGAATGGTAAAAACAGTTTTAGTTATACGAATTTTAATTTTGATCTGACTTATTCTCCAAGCAAATATTTTTTGGCATCAGCCGGATATGGGAAAATATTTTTGGGAGATGGTTATAGAGGGCTATTGCTATCAGACAATAGTAATAATGCACCTTATATCCGTTTGCAGGCAAGGTTATGGAAGCTTACTTACAATGTATTGTATAACCGTTATACTAATAATTTTTGGTATGATGTGGATGGAAAGCCACAACCAAAGTTCAGCACCACACATTATCTTGGTTTCAATACGAAAAGATTGCAGATTGGCCTTTTTGATGAAGTTACCTGGCTTGCCAAAGACACTAATTTCTCAAGAGGTTTTGACATACAGTATATCAACCCGCTGATATTTATCAGACCACAGGAATTTTCTATTGGTTCTCCTGATAATGCTATGATTGGTTTTAACCTGAAATATAAAGTGTATAAAAATGGTTTTATATATGGACAACTTGCATTGGATGATTTAAACCTCGGCAAATCATTAGATAGTAACAAACAGTTTTTTGGAAATAAATATGGACTGCAATTGGGGATGTGGAATAAAGATATTTTTGGAATTAAAGGTTTGACACACCGGTTAGAATGGAATAGTGTAAGACCTTATACTTATGGACATGGTGTGGGAGGTAATATCAGTTTGAATTACACACATTTTTACCAGTCAATGGCTGATCCAATGGGTGCTAATTTCAATGAGTTCATTTCGCTGTTTAATTATAGCAATGAACGCTGGTATGCATCACTTGAAAATATGTTTACTATTCGTGGAGAAAACCCAGGAGTGCCATATAACAATGGAGAAAATTTATGGGGTGGTGAAGATGGAATTCCGCAGTTCAGTAAAACTATGCAGGGCATTAAAACAAAATATTCTTATAACAAGATTACAGCCGGATACCTGATTAATCCTTCAAATAGATTAGGGATTGAAACAAGTTTTATTTACAGGAGCAGGAAATCATCCATTGTAAACCAGTCTGAAGTGTATTTTAGTTTTGGTATTAAGACTAGTTTATACAATCTTTACCACGATTTCTAATACAATCCCTATTTGAATTTAATGCACTTTAATTTTTCTTATGACAAAAAAAATGTGTTACAGGCATTGCGCTATCACTTTATAGCTCAAAAAGAAATACGCATTTTATTTATTGTTATTCTCTTGTTTGATATTGCAACAGCCATACTTTATTTTTCGCATAAGATAGCGCCTGAACCATTTTTATTAGGTGCTTTGATATGGTTTTGTTTCCTGATTGCATTTTGGTTTTTAATGCCGGCTGCAGTGTATAAAAAATCTGAAACATTCAAAGAATCATTTACAATTTATTTCCAACCTGATTATATCGCATTGGAAAATAAAAACGGGAGAGTTGAATGGGAGTGGAACAGGTTTGTTAATTATTTTGAGACCCCCAATTTTTTTCATCTCTATTTTTCTTCAAAATCCTTTTTTATTGTTCCTACTGATAATTTATCAAATGAGGAAAAATCCGGAATACGTAATTTGCTCAATGAGCATATTAAAAAGAAAAAATAAACATTATAAATTTTTCTCCATTACAAAATGAGGAATGGAGACTTCTGAAAATTCATTGCCGATAATTTTATAACCTGATTTTTCATAAAATCCAATTGCAGTTTTGCGGGCATGCATGATTATTTTTTTAAATCCCCTGTCTCTTGCAATATTTTCAGCAAAACTGAGGATTACTTTTCCAATTCCTTTTCCCTGCAAACCTGAAATAACTGCCATTTGTCTGAGCCTTAAAGTATCGGGAGAGGTTTTAGTGAGCAGACAACAACCTTCCAGTTTCTCATCATCAAAACAACCAATTAAAATATCCTTTGATTCAGCATCAAGTTCATCCTGATCAAAGGATAAACCTAATGGTTTTCTTAAAAGTGCAAATCTTAAAGCCACCATTTTTTTATAATCTTCTGAACCATGATCAATTAACTTAACAGCCATATTGGTTTATTAAATAGCGAGGAAATTACGAAATAAACTTAAACTGTTAATAGCCTGTTTAAAATTTTGTTAGAAGAATTATGAAACAAAAATTCCATAAAAGAATTAGTTTTAAACAAATATTCTATTTTTGCGCCGTAACAAAACTTTTTAAAAATGTCAGACATTGCTACAAGAGTAAAAAAAATTATAGTTGACAAATTAGGTGTTGAAGAAGCAGAAGTAACAAATGAGGCTTCATTTACAAATGATCTGGGAGCCGATTCTCTTGATACAGTAGAATTAATCATGGAGTTTGAAAAAGAATTCAACATTTCTATTCCTGATGAGCAAGCTGAAACCATCACCACTGTTGGTCAGGCTGTTACGTACCTCGAAGAGCACGCAAAATAATTTACCGACTTTAAAATTGTGGATTGATCCGCCTATGGTGTTTTTCCACAGGCGGATTTTTCGCTTCACCCTGTTTATATGGCTTCAAAATATGATCGAGTAGTTGTTACCGGTATGGGCATCATTAGTTCTATTGGGAACAATGTAAAAGATTACTGGAATTCTCTGATAAATGGAGTTTCGGGTGCTGACATCATATCAAATTTTGATCCTTCAAGATTCAAGACCAGGTTTGCGTGTCAGATAAAAAACTTTGATCCATTGCAGTATATGGATAAGAAAGAAGTACGTAAACTGGATGAGTATGTACAATTTGCTATTGCGGCAGCAGATGAAGCCATGAAAGATGCGGAGTTGTCGCAGGATAATTATGACCCTGAAAGAGTTGGCGTTATTTATAGTAGTGGTATTGGTGGTTTTGGAAATTTTACTGAAGAATGCATTAACTATGGTATTAATAATCGAGTACCAAGATTCTCTCCTTTTTTTATTCCTAAAGCAATTTGTGATATAGGTGCCGGTCATTTGTCTATGCGGTATAACTTGAGAGGGCCCAATTTTGCAGTATTAAGTGCATGTGCCTCCAGTAATAATGCGATGATTGAAGCTTTATATCATTTGCGCTTAAATAAAGCAGATATAATGGTGTGTGGAGGAGGGGAATCAATAACATGTGAAGCTATTTTAGGTGGATTTAGTTCAATGAAAGCTTTGAGTGAACGTAATGATAATCCTAAAACTGCCAGCCGCCCTTATGATAAAGACAGAGATGGATTTGTATTAGGTGAAGCTTCTGGCATATTAATTTTTGAACGGTTAGACCATGCTTTAAAAAGAGGAGCAAGAATTTATGCTGAAGTTGCAGGAGCTGGTGCTACTGCAGATGCCTATCATGTTACTGCTCCACACCCCGAAGGTTTAGGCGCAAAAAGAGTAATACAAGTGACGCTTGATGATGCAGGTATGAACATTGAAGATATAGATTATGTGAACACTCACGGTACTTCTACCCCCTTAGGTGATTTGGCTGAAGTGAAAGCAATCAAAGATGTATTTGGTGATTATATAAAAAATATGAATATCAGTTCCACTAAATCAATGACAGGTCATTGTCTTGGTGGTACAGGTGCAATTGAAGCGATAGCCTGTATAAAAAGTATTACTGAAAGTATTGTACCACCCACTATCAACCATTTTACTGACGACCCGGAAATAGATACAGATTTTAATTTTACTTTTAATACAGCACAAAAGAGAAAAGTAAGAGCAGCCTTATCTAATAATTTTGGATTTGGTGGCCATAATGCTTCTCTGCTTTTTAAGGAGTATATCGCATAAACGCTAAGGGTTGATACGCGATCTGATAAAATCAAAAAAGACGAAAGAACTGGATAAACAACTTCGTAATATACTGGGAATTACTCCCGGTAATTATTCATTGTATTATACCGCTTTAAGCCACCGTTCTGTTAAAGAAAATGCAGATGAAAATAATGAACGCCTTGAATATTTAGGTGACGCTGTTTTGAGCGCAGTAATTGCTGATTATCTTTTTAAACGATATCCATATAAAGAAGAAGGATTCCTTACAGAAATGCGGAGTAAAATGGTGAATAGGCAACAATTGAATGATGTTGCCTTAAAAATGGGTATTAAAAAACTTGCTTTGTATAATAAGTTCGATAATTTTTTAAAAGCCAGCCAGATTTTTGGTAATACCCTCGAAGCAATTGTTGGCGCTGTATATCTCGATAAAGGATACCAAAAAACACAAAAGTGGATTGTAAAACAAATAGTCATCCCCTACGTATATGTTGATGACCTGGAGCAAATAGACATCAACCTGAAAAACAAACTTATCGGTTGGGCGAGTAAACATGGAAAAAAGCTGGACTTTGAAACCGTTAACGAAAAAATAGAAGGCAATCGCAGGATTTTTACTATCGCTGTAGTGCTTGATGGCGACGTACTTTCTCAGGGAAAAGGTTATAACAAGAAGGATGC
This sequence comes from Bacteroidota bacterium, assembly GCA_018268035.1. Lineage (GTDB taxonomy): Bacteria > Bacteroidota > Bacteroidia > Chitinophagales > Chitinophagaceae > Parafilimonas. The sequence continues at coordinate 255,280 of JAFDXI010000102.1, forward strand.
CAGTCAGTTAGCTGCACAATCAGCTATTGAAAAACTGGGTTTGTAATATCTTCCGCATATTTTGAATGCTTTTCATAATACACTTATTTTGTGGTAGTAGTAAAAACCAAAACTTTTTGATGTAAAAATTAATTTTTAAATTATTAATTCTGAGTTATGAAAATTTTAAAGCTTTCAATTTTATTTCCCCTGCTGCTGGTGGCTTGTAGCAAAGAAAACAGGAATACACAATTACAAACATCCAATACCAGCAACGTTATGGCTGGATTAGATACAGCCAAAGTTCCTCTTAACGATTTGGGTACTCAAACTTTTATGGGCAATGTAGGTGGCTTGTATCCAGGCGGTGCTAACATGCCTTCTGGTACTTATGCTACTGATCTTTTAAAGGCTTGTAAAAATATTTTACCAATAGATTCATTTGGTAATTCTTTTAAACATGGGAGGGTTGTATTTATTTCATTGGGTGGTAGCACTTGCGGTCATAATATGATTCAATTAAAAAAACAGACAACCAATAATCCAAATACAAATCCTAAAGTGAGGTTATTGAACTGTGCCAATGGTTACGGTGAAGCTTCACTCAATAGTATTATGAACCCGGATGACCCATATTGGGACCATGTTACACAAATTATTCATGGAGCATTATCCAGTTACAGGCAAGTCCAGGTTGTTTACCTTGAAACTGATGATTCATCCCGTTATATCAACTGGCCTGGGAGACCAAATCTCGTTAAAAGTGAATTGCAAACAGCCATGCGAACGCTCAAACAAAAATTCCCAAATCTTAAAGTGGTTTATGTGTTAGGACGTACACACACTTTTGGAAACCAGGCTTTGTGGAACAGAGAGCCATCTCCATATTATTTTGGTTGGGCCTGTAAATGGGCAATTGAAGACCAGATAAATGGTGTACCAGGTACAGAATATAAAGGGAAAAAGGCAGTATCGCCAATGATTACCTGGGGTTGGTATGAATGGGCAGATACATTCCCTCGAACAACAGATGGGTTTAAATGGAATGTTACTGATACTAAAGACGGGCTACATGCTACACCTGTTGGGCAGGATACTTTGGCTACCCGTTTCCAAAACTTTTTATTAACTGACAAGTATGCCAAACATTGGTATGCAAACCCGGATAGTATAAATAATAAAAGTATTAACTAAATTATCATCACCGGGAGTTAAAACATTCTACTCCCGGTTTTTTATTTCCTGGCACAGTTCAATTAAAACGCCATTGGTTGATTTGGGATGTAGAAAGCAAATCATTTTGTTATCTGCACCTTTCTTAGAAGTTGTATTTATCATAACAAACCCTTCGTTGGATAATCTTTGCTTCTCCTGATCTATATCTTCAACTTTAAAAGCTATGTGATGAATGCCTTCCCCTTTTTTTTCTATATATTTATTTATAACACCATCAGCCATTACATCTTGTATTAATTCAATTTTAGTTTCACCAGTTTTAAAAAAAGCAGTTATTACATGCTCAGCTTCTACCATTTCTTTTTTGTAACAGGTTGTATTGAGTAATTTTTCAAAAATAGGAATTGATGTATCCAGGTCTTTCACAGCAATGCCTATATGGTCTATGTATTTCATTTTAGTTTGTTTATGTGATAAAAAATGTAAACTTACTATTAGAAAATTTACTGTACTGCATAATAGTGACAAAGGTTTTATCTTTGTTGCTTAATAAGAAAAGTTATGGCAACGACTGAAACATTAGCTGAAGGTATTACTGCCAGCCAACGGGCACAACAAAAGGCTCTGGAATTAATGAGGCAGGCAGGTGTGGATGGTAAAGATTATTTTCTAAGAGTGTCTGTTGTTGGGGGTGGATGTTCAGGTTTAAGCTATAAACTTGATTTTGATAATGAATTAAATCCCAATGATCAGGTTTTTGAAATGGAAAGCCTGCAGTTGGTTACAGATATAAAAAGCCTGCTCTATTTATTAAACACTGAACTTGATTTTTCTGATGGTTTGAATGGAAAAGGGTTTGTGTTTAAAAATCCTAACGCCTCACGCACTTGTGGATGCGGTGAAAGCTTTGCTGTGTAATAAGTTTTTCATACTAAATGTTTTACGTGGTGCAACATTTTCAAGTTGCATTTTGTCTTTCAGGTGGGTGTGTTAAAAAAAAATTTACATAAAAGTGTATTTTTAACACAATGCCCATTATATTTACATTCTTATTTGCTTGTTAATTTTTAAACTGCTTGTATTATGACATCAAATCGATTGCTCAAAGCACTCGCAATTTGCCCTGTACTGCTTTTGTTTGCATTTGTTGCACAGGCGCAGAAAACTATCACTGGAAAAGTTACCGACGAAAAAGGTAGTCCGGTAATTGGCGCATCTGTAGTTGTTAAGGGTGGTACTACAGGTACAACGTCAGATGCTTCAGGTAACTTTAGCTTGACAGTACCTTCGACAACAACTGCGATAACAGTTAGTTACATTGGTTATGCTTCACAAGATGTGAATGTTAGTTCTACTTCAAGTGTTTCTGTATCACTTGTCCCAGACAACTCCAGTTTATCTGATATAGTTGTTATAGGATATGGAACTACCAAAAGAAAAGATGTAACAGGAGCTATAACCTCCGTTCAGGCCAAAGATTTTAATAAAGGGGTAATTACAACTCCGGACCAATTGTTACAAAACAAAGTGCCTGGTCTTGAAATCACAAACAACAGCGGTCAGCCTGGATCGGCTACAACTGTAAAAATCCGCGGTAACAACTCAATTCGTGGTGGTAATAATCCAATTTATGTAGTTGATGGTGTTATTCTTGACGGCAGGTCTGCAAGGCCATCTATTAATTTAACTGGTTTGGGTGCAACTCCAGAAACAAATCCTTTGATCTATATTAATCCAAACGATATTGCATCAATAGATGTTTTGAAAGACGCATCTGCAGCAGCCATTTATGGCTCTCGTGGCGCTAACGGGGTCATTGTGATTACGACTAAAAAAGGTGTTGCTGGCCAGGTGAAATTGGAAGTAAATGCAGGTTTTGGAGCTTTTGCTGGCTTTATGAAAAAATATGAAGTCCTTGATGCCAGTCAGTATAGAGCAGCATTACAAAAATATAATGTTACAAATGCTTCAGATTTAGATGGCGGAAAGAGTATTGATCCTCAACAGGAAATTACACAAAATAGAATGTCTCAGAATTATTCAGTAGCATTTAGTGGTGGTAATGATGTTGGTAAATTCAGAGCTTCTTTCCTTGGTTCAATAACTCCTGGTTTTATTAAGGGTACTTCATTAAACAGGTATTTGGGCAACCTGGGCGGCCAATATAAATTCTTAAACAAGAAACTAACTTTTGATTTCAATTTAATAGCCGGCCATACAACTGAATCAATAGGTGCTGTTACCAATGATGCGGGTTCTACAGGTAATTTAATCAGTTCTGTATTGCAATGGAATCCTACCATGCCCTTCACTGACCCTTCTACTGGTTATTATGTCTTTCCTACTAATGGATCGGGTAATCCTTTGGCTTTAATAGCAGGCACAGATAATTCTGCCAATGTAAATACATTTCTTGGAAACATATCTGCTAATTATGAAATAATAAAAGGTCTTGATTATAAATTCCTGTATGCAATCAATCATTCAAGCGGTTATACTAAAGCTAATGTTTATGGTTGGTTGGAAGGATATTCTGGCCTTTCAGGTTTAGGTGCTGCGGCAATAGCAAATGCAGTATTGACATCTCAAACCTTTACCCATACTTTGAATTATAATACAGATCTAACAAGCAATTTGCATTTGAATGCTACAGCAGGTTTTGAATATTGGAAATCAAATTATTCAAACAACACGTTTGCAGCAAGTGGGTTTAATACCAATTTAACTCAGGATGCGATAATAAATATTCCTTATACAAGTATGATGCAGGATGCTAATAACCGTAGCCTGCCAAGTACGTATGATGATCCTACCATTGAATTGAAATCATATTTTGCAAGGGCTATTTTTAGTTATGCTGATAAATATTATTTAACTGGTACTTTCAGAGCTGATGGCTCCAGCAAATTTGGTAAGAATAACAAATATGGTTATTTTCCATCAGTAGGTGCTAAATGGATGATTAGTAATGAAGATTTTATGAAAGGTTCATCATTGTTCTCTCTGTTGGCACTTAGGGCTTCATGGGGTATCACTGGTAACCAGGAATTTCCGGCAGGAGCTGCAGAAGAACAATTTGCTTTTTCTTCTTATAATACAGCAGGTCAGGTTAACGTAGCCAACCCAAATCTTAAATGGGAAAGCACGTCCTCTTATGATTTTGGCCTTGATTTCAACTTATTAAAGGGCAGGATTTATGGTGGTTTCGATTATTATAATAAAAACACAACAGATATCCTTTTCCAAAGCACTGCTATACAACCGGCACCTGCATCAAGCTATTGGATTAATATACCTGGTAATTTGATGAATTCCGGTTTTGAAATTTCATTGGGAGCAACAATAATTCAGAATACAAATTTCACTTGGGATTTGTCAGTGAATTTTGCCCATAATAAAAACCTGTTGAAAAATTTCTATGCACCTGGAACAAAAACTCCTTTGAAAATCCTGACTGGTGCAATTGATGGGCAAGGCGTATCAGGAACATTGTCACAGGTTATTACCAATAACCAACCAGTTAATGAGTTTTACCTGAAGCCTTTTGGTGGCTTTGATGATAAAGGTAACCAGGTTGGCCTTGATGGTGCTCCTTTGACAACAGAAGATCCGATATATGCAGGGAATCCTAACCCAACTAATCTGTTTGGTGTAAGTACCTCTCTGCAATTAAAGAAATTCAATTTGAGTATTAATGCAGGCGGCGCATCAGGTTATGTGATTTACAATAATACAAGAACAGCAGTAACAAACATTTCTGGTATCCTGCAGGGTAGAAATATTGATGAAGCGGCTTATAATTCTGCTGAACAACCAAGTAGTAGCGTTGGTGCTTCAACCAGGTTCCTTGAAAGCGGCAACTATATTAAACTAAGAAATGCTACCTTATCTTACAATGTTGGAAATGCAGGTAATTACATTAAAAACCTGAATATTTTTGTTAGTGGTAGCAACCTGTTTATCATAACCAAGTTTACTGGTTTTGATCCTGAAGTAAATATTGATCACTCCAGTGGTGGTTATCCTTCCAGGTCAATTGAATACGTACCATATCCAACACCACGTACTATTACTTTTGGTTTAAACTTTTCTTTATAATTCAAAGACTTTTATAAACTACAATATTATGATGCCATATAAAAATTTGAAAATAGTTGGTTGTGTAGCCCTGTCACTCGCTGTTTTCAGTTGTACTAAATTAAATGAAGGCTTAAGGAGCAACCTGACCAATCAGCAAACTGCCGAAGCTTTAGGACCTGCCGGAACGGATTTGTTATTACAGGCTGCTTACACTGACATTGGTAGTGCTTTTAATGCGCAGGATCTTGTGTTTTCATTGGAAGAAAATTCTACAGATGAATCTTTGGTGCCAACAAGAGGCGGTGACTGGGATGATAATGGGGTATGGAGAGTTATTCATGCTCATACCTGGAATGCAGACCATGCTCAAATATTAAATGTTTTCAATAGCTTAAATAAATTAAACTTTGATGCTACCAATGTTCTTGCATTTAGCCCTACAGCATCTCAGGCTGCACAGGCAAAATTCCTAAGGGCTATTTCATTGTATTATCTTTTGGATTTGTATGGGCAGTATCCGATTCGTAACCCGGGTGATAATTTATTAAATGCACCTGAAGTAAAAACCGGGGCAGATGCAATTCAGTTTATTATAGATGACCTCAATGCTGCATTGCCTGACTTACCAGATGGAGGTAATGCAAATATGTATGTCGCCAATGCAGATGCCTGTAAAGCTATGCTGATGAAATGTTATCTGAATAGGGGAGCTTTTATTAACAGATCGGCACCCACATTTGATGATGCTGATATGCAGCAGGTCATTACTTTAGGCAACCAAATAATTGGTAGTGGCCATTATTCCTATATGCCCGAATATTTTGACAACTTTAGTGTAGGAAATGATAAGTCCACTGAAATATTATATTCTTATAAAAATATAACCGGTGAAAGTGCAGGTAATAGTGGTATTAATGGACGTTGGTTCATGACTTTGCATTATAACCAATATACACCTTCTAATCCAAATGCTGGTTGGAATGGATTTTCTACTGTTGCTGATTTTTATAATAGTTTTGGAGTAAACGGCACATCTCTTAATGCAAGCGTTCACTCTCCCTGGTCTGATACATTGGTTGATAAAAGATTAGGCCGCAGGTATTATGCAGGTGTAACAAATAAGAGCGGTCAAAGACCGGGTTTGATGATTGGACAGCAGTATAATGAAAATGGAGTTGCATTGCAAGATCGTAAAGGTAATCCTCTTGCATTTGACCCAAATATTGCTTCTGATATGATTGAGACAGGTTCTAATCTTGAAGTTACTGGTATCCGTGTTGAAAAATATCCACCGGATTTAAGTAATGATAACTCTTCTTATAATGGGCCTTCAGGAAATGACCTGGTGATGATTCGTTATGCAGATGTAGTACTAATGGTTGCTGAAGCGAAAATGCGCTCTGGAGATAATGCAGGTGGTCTAACTATGGTCAATAGCTTAAGAAGTGCAAGGGGCGCAGCGCCTTTAAATTCTATCACTTTAGTAAATGAAAATAATATCAATGATCCAAATACATTGCTGGCTGAAAGAAGCCGTGAATTGTATTGGGAAAGTGTAAGAAGAACAGATCTAATCAGGTTTGGCGTATTCCTGAAACCATGGGCTTATAAGACTACAGATGATCCAAAGAATTTGCTTTTCCCTGTTCCTAACCAGGCTTTAGCAGCTAATCCTAATTTAGTTCAAAACCCAGGGTACTAAAATTTATTTGTTAAGCTTTTTGAAAAAGGTCATTTTTTTGAATGACCTTTTTTTCTTTTGTAATATGATTTCAGCATTGCGTTGGCTGCTTTTCACACTCTTATTTTTTGCTTTATATTCATGTGGCACAAAAGAGCCGGAAACTTTGTTTACACTCGTTGAAAACACGGGTATCAATTTTAATAACAAAGTAGTTGATGGTAGCATAGAAAATAGCTTTCTCTTTAGGAATTTTTATAATGGCGGTGGCGTAGCAGTTGGTGATATTAATAATGATGGGCTCCCAGATGTTTTCTTTACATCAAACATGGGTGAGAATGAACTGTATTTAAACAAAGGCAATTTTAATTTTGAAAATATTACTGCATCTGCCGGTTTTAGGCAAGATAGTATGTGGAGTACCGGAGTTGAATTTGTTGACATCAATAATGACGGATGGCTTGATATTTATGTTTGTAATTCAGGCCACATGAAATCAGGTAACAGGCGTAATAAATTATATATTAATAACCACAATCTCACTTTCACTGAAGCCTCCAAACAATATGGGCTTGACATCTCTGCTTACACTACACAGGTAAGTTTCTTTGATTATGATAAAGATGGCGACCTCGATTGTTTTATGATAGACAACAGCCCTATGCCTGTAAATAATCTTGGATATGAAAACAGGAGGAATGTGCCGCAAGACCAATGGCCTGTAGCTGATTTCTTAAAAGGTGGCGGAGATCATCTTTATCGTAACGATAACGGACACTTTACTGAAGTGACTTTACAGGCAGGTATTCATGGCAGCCTTGTTAGTTTTGGTCTGGGTGTATCAGTAGGTGATATTAATGGTGATGGTTGGCCCGATGTTTATGTTTCAAATGATTCGTATGAACGTGATTATCTTTATATCAATCAAAAGAATGGAACTTTTAAAGATGAGTTTGAAGATTATATAGCCCATACCAGCTTTTCTTCGATGGGAGCTGATATTGCCGATATCAATAATGATGGAAATCCTGAAATTTTTACAACTGATATGCTGCCCGGTGATGATTTCAGGTTAAAGACGCTTGGTGCATTTGATAATATTGATGTGTTTAGAAAAAAACTCAACCAGGGTTTGTATTATCAATACATGAAAAACTGTATGCAACTAAATAATGGTGATGGTACTTTCTCTGAAATTGGAAATTATGCAGGTGTCTCTGCTACTGACTGGAGCTGGGGTGCATTAATGTTTGATGCCGACAATGATGGGCTGAATGATATTTATGTCTGCAATGGAGTAAACAGAGATGTAACTAATCTTGATTTCATGGATTTTTTTGCTAATGATGTTATACAAAAAATGGTGTTGACAGGAAAAAAAGATAATGTGGATCAGGTATTGAAACATATTCCAAGAAACCCTATGGTCAATAAGTGTTTTAAAAATGAAGGTGATTTGAAATTTAAAGATATTGGTGAGAGTTGGGGTTTTACAAAACCTTCTTTTTCCAATGGTGCCGCTTATGCTGACCTTGACAATGATGGCGACCTTGATTTAATTATTAATAATGAAAATCAACCAGCCTTCATTTATAGAAATAATTCAAGGCAACTTAACCACAATCATTATGTAAGTTTTCTTTTGAAATGCGATGCGCCGAATACTTTTGCTATAGGAAGTTGTATTAAGCTGTATGCAGATAAACAGGTTTTTACAAGAGATGTTTACCCTGCAAGGGGGTTTCAGTCATCGGTAGATTATAAACAGGTAATAGGTTTGGGGCAAATAAAAAAGATTGATTCTGTCATCATTATTTGGCCGGATCTTTCTTTTAATAAATTTGAAAATCTAAAAACAGATAGTTTTTATTCTATCAAACAAACAAACTTTACAAACAAATATAATTTTAATACTCCTTCAACCAATTCTCGACCCCTGTTTGATTCAGTTAAAACAAATTTTGAGAAGCATCAGGAAGATGATTATGTAGATTATTACTATGAAAGAAACATTCTTGAAATGCTTTCAAGAGAAGGCCCGAAAGCTGCTGTGGGCGATGTAAATAATGATGGCCTTGATGATATTTATATAGGTGGCACTAAAGGTCATCCCGGACAAATTTATTTGCAGCAACCCAATGGAAGCTTTATAAAAAAACCAGAGCCTGTATTTAATCAGTTTCAGGATTTTGAGGATGAAGCTGTCTTGTTTTTTGATGCAGATAAAGATGGAGATCTTGATTTATTCGTGGGTCCTGGTGGAAATGATAACCCACCTTATAGCAGGCAAATGCAAACACGTCTTTTTAAAAATGATGGTCATGGCAATTTTAGTTTAGATGCTGATGCTTTCCCGGCAAATGGAATGAATACAGGTATTGCCATTGCTGAAGACTTCAATCATGATGGTTATCTTGATTTGTTTGTGGGTGGAAGGAGTGACCCGCGAAATTATGGTGGCACACCAACAAGCTTTTTGTATGTAAATAACGGGAAAGGCCACTTTACTGATATTGCTAAGACAAAGAACCCTGATATTGCCAATATCGGGATGGTGACAGGCGCAGTTTGGGCAGACGTTACCGGTGATAAAAATAAAGAACTCATCATTACAGGTGAATGGATGCACCCCAGAATCTTTTCTTACCAGGGGGATCACTTTGTTGAAATAAAAACAAATCTTGACAGTTTGAATGGCCTTTGGAAAACAGTGGCCATTGCTGATGTAAACAAAGATGGAAAACAGGATTTAATATTGGGTAACATTGGAGAAAATTTTTATTTGCATCCCGATGAAAAGGACCCCGTGAAAATATGGTTGAATGATTTTAATCAAAACGGAAACATTGATAAAATCATCACAAGGACAGTTGACAACAGGGATGTCCCCGTATTTTTGAAAAATGATATGCAGGCAGAAGTGCCTTCTATTAAAAAGCAAAACCTGCAACATGCAGAATATGCCAAAAAATCAATCCAGGAATTATTCCCGGCAGATCTACTCAATAAATCAACAGTAAAAATTTTTAATTACTGTAGCTCTATTGTGGCAATTAATAAAGGAAATGGAAAATTTGAAATACAAAAGCTTCCAATATATACACAACTTTCTTCAATGAATTCAATTTGTGTAAAAGATATTAATAATGATGGCTACCCCGATTTGGTTGTTGGTGGTAACGAAGATAATTTTCTCCCACAGTTTGGCAGGCTTGATGCCAGTTATGGCGATGTACTGATGAATGATGGTAAAGGTAATTTTATCAGGCTTGACCCCAAGCAAACCGGTTTAAAAATTAAAGGTATCGTTCGGGATATTTGCGAAGTCAAAGGTGCAGACAATACATCTTATATCCTTTTCCTCCGCAACAATGATTTCCCAATGCTTTGCAGGCAAAATAATTATTTACAAAACAAGCTAAACCAATAACAACCTTGATTTGTTTTAATCAAATACCTCATCAAAAAAATACTCTGTCATTGTTGCAATGGCTGGCAATTATTTTTTTGTTCTGTTGCAGTTGTAACCAATCGAATGTAGGCAACCCTTTATTTGAAGTGTTATCGTCGAAGGAAACAGGTATTGATTTTATAAACAAACTTTCGCCGACCAACCAGTTTAATGTTTTTCATTACATGTATTTCTACAACGGTGCTGGTGTTGCCGCAGGTGATTTTAATAATGATGGCAAGGTTGATTTATTTTTTGCTTCCAACCAGGGGCAGAATAAAATTTATATCAACACTGGCAATATGCATTTTAAAGATGTAACTGCTGAGGCTCATATCCCAAATGATGGCGGATGGAGTACCGGAGTGTCTGTTGCTGATGTAAACAATGACGGCTTGCTCGATATCTATGTGTGCCGTGTTGGTAAATATGAAATTTTAAATAGTCATAATGAGTTGTTGATTTGTAAAGGCATCAACAAAGATGGCGTTCCTTATTATGCAGATGAAGCTAAACAATATGGCCTTGATTTTTCCGGGTTCAGCACACAGGCAGCTTTCTTTGATTATGATGGCGATGGTGATTTGGATATGTATTTGCTTAATCATTCTATTCATCAAAACGGGACTTTTGGCCCACGTGCCCTAATGCTCAATACGAAAAGCGAAGTTTCAGGAGATCGCTTTTATCGCAACGATAACGGCCATTTCACCGATGTAACCAACCAGGTTGGTATTAACAGTTCTATACTCGGTTATGGATTGGGTATTTCTGTTGCTGATGTCAATATGGATGGATGGCCTGATATTTATATTGGAAATGATTTTCATGAAAAAGATTATCTCTACATCAACAACCACGATGGCACTTTTAAGGAAGAAGATTCTAACTTTTTCATGCATACCAGTCAATATACAATGGGTGTGGATGTGGCAGATGTCAACAATGATGCCTTGCCCGACATTGTAACAATGGATATGCTGCCTTCTGATCCTTACATTTTAAAGCGCTCAGAAGGTGAAGATGAAAATGATATTTTCAAATTGAAAATTAAATATGGTTACAGTTATCAATACACCCGCAACAACCTTCAGTACAACCGTGGCGATGGTGTGTTTAGTGAAATTGGTTTATATGCAGGTATAGCTGCAACCGATTGGAGCTGGAGCCCGTTGTGGATTGATTTTGATAATGATGGTCGTAAAGATTTATTTATTTCAAATGGCATACCCAAGCGTTTGAATGATATTGATTACATCAATTATGTTTCAAACGACCAGATGCAGATGGACATTCGATTGAATAACCTTAATTCAAAGGATATGTCGCTCATTGACAAGTTTCCTGAAATAAAAATTCCAAACAGGTTTTATATGAATACAGGCGCTTTATCTTTTAATGATATCGCCACTTCAATTAAAAATGATAAACCTAATTTTTCCAATGGTGCAGTAAGCGCCGACTTTGATGGCGATGGTGACTTGGATATTGCTGTAAATAATATAGATGATGTTGCAATGATTTATGAAAATAAATCAAACGATAATAAATCACATGATTTTATAGAAATCAATTTGAAAAATGCGCCTCATAATACCAACGCAATAGGTTCGAAAGTAATTGTGTTTGAAAAAAATGATGTGAGGACTTATGAGAAGTTCCCGGTACATGGTTTTTTGTCAAGCGCAGAAGTGCCTGTGCATATTGGTTTAAAACATTCCAATGTTGATTCTGTTATTATTATCTGGCCAGATAATTCTTATCAGCCATTTAATTGGAAAGCTGATACAGGTAAAATAGTAACAGTAAATTATAAGGCTGGCCTTCCAAAATTTAATTACAAAGAATTATTGAAATATAGTTACAACAGTAGCTGTCCTGTTGAAAATATAACCACAACCACAGGGCTCGAATACAAACATATTGAAAATGATTTCCCTGAGTTTGACAGGGAACCTTTGATACCTCACATGACTTCAACCGAAGGCCCTGCATTAGCAATTGGCGACATCAATCACGATGGGTTGGATGATGTGTTTATTGGCGCTTGTAAACGTAAAGTGCCGGCAGTATTTATTCAAAATAAAGCAGGAAAATTTATCAGACTAAAAGAACCTGCATTGGAAAGAGACAGCATGTATGAAGATGTAGATGCCAGTTGGGTAGATGTGAATAATGACAACCATCCTGACCTGGTTATAGCCAGTGGCGGCAATGAATTTTATGGGAATGATTCCAATTTAATGCCACGTGTTTATATGAATGATGGTAAAGGTAACCTCACCCGTAAAAAAGATGCTTTCACTAATGTTTATTCAACACAATCATCCATTGTCGCTTATGATTTTAATAATGATGGTTTCCAGGATTTGTTTATTGGCGGCCGAGTTGCTTCTTTTCATTATGGTGATAAACCCCGTTCATATTTATTGCTGAATGATGGCACAGGAAAATTTAAAGATGTAACAGATATTTATGCAAAAGGCCTTGCTAATGTGGGCATGGTTACAAATGCCGTCTGGTGTGATATTGATAAAGATGGTGATAAAGATTTACTCTTGTCTTTGCAATGGGATGGTATTGTTGCTTTCATCAATGATCATGGGCACTTTACCAAAAAATATCTTTCTGATAAAAAAGGCTGGTGGAACTTTGTTTATCCATGCGATATTGATGGGGATGGTGATATAGATCTCATTGCAGGCAACCTTGGTTTGAACAGCCGTTTGAAAGCGAGTGAGCAGCAACCAGTGCGTATGTACATCAACGATTTTGACGATAATGGCAACAAAGAACAGATACTGACTTATTATCTCGATAATAAAGAAATTCCATTTGCCAATAAAAAAGAGTTACAAAAGCAAATGCCTTCCATTAAAAAGAAATATTTATATGCAGGTGATTTTGCCAAAGCTTCTTTAACTGAGCTATTTTCTGAAAGTAAATTAAAATCTTCTACCATTCTGACTGCAAACTGGTTTGCAAATACCATTTTTATTAATGATGGTAAGATGAATTTTAAACCTGTTCCAATGCCTGTTAATGCCCAACTTTCTCCCTATAAAACTGCAACAGTTGTCAATGCGAATAATGATAGCCTTCCCGATATTTTACTCGGAGGAAATTATTATGATAACAACATCCAGATGGGAAGATATGATGCAGATTTTGGAACAGTGTTGCTAAACCAGGGCCATGATAAATTTATTGCTGAAAAATTAAATGGCCTTTCTGTGAAAGGACAAATCCGCTCTATCAAACCATTGAAACTGGCTAATGATAAACTGGCTTATGTGTTGGCAAGAAATAATGATAGTACCATGGTCATAGATTTTAAAACTGACCCAGTCAAATAATTTTTTTAATAAACCGGTGAATACATTTCACTAATCCATTTCGTTGTATCTTTTTCAATCGTCCTGTCTGTTATTAAATAAATAAATGGAATAGCCATTGCTGTCCTGTGGTGTTCAGGAAAATAATATTTCATCTGTGTCATGGCATTATGGATTGCATCTTCGCCTCCTCTCACTTCGCAAACCAAAAACCTGCCTTTAACCATTGTTACCATTGTGACTAATTTATTTTCCGCAACAATTTTATTGATTGGTAAACCCACCATCAACCGAACAGAATCACCATTTAATTTTGTTATATTATACATCGGGTGATTTGTTTGTTTTGCACCATGCATGTTAGCATATTGTTGCAGTTGATTGATAAGCCCGTAAATTTCTTTTGTATCAGGATAATGATCAAGATTAGTTTTCGTGGTGATTACCAAAGTGTCTTTTGTCCTGGCTTCATACACATGCAGCCCATAGATATTATCATCATTTGATGCAAATATTTTAAGCTGATGCAATACACTGTCTAACGACTTTTTAAAAGCTACAGCTTCATTATATTTCTTGATTCTTGTAAATGGGTTATTACCGGCCTGAACATCAAACTTCCATTGTACAGCAATAGAGTCATCCACTATGCTAAACATTGAAATGGTAGATGTAATACTGTCGTTTCCATGATAAAAAATTAAATCAGTAGCAAGTGTTGAAGCATTGGATGCTGTTATCTTCCTGTTCATATTGCCAATAGTTCCTGGCATCCATTTTTTCAGTATTGTTTCATTGTTTGTACAACGGTAAACACCATTAATGGGCGCTTTAAAAGTAGTTAACACCGTTCCACTGATTGAGGAAGGTATAAAAATATAAATGCAGGCAAACAGGATAAAAGTCAATGATAGTATGACAAGTAGAAATTTCTTCATGAAAACACAAAATACATTGCGATATTAATGCATTACTGTTTTTTTATTTTAATATTTTATCTATGCGTGATTCTTTTAACTTTACTTTTCCTATGTTATAAAATATTGTTTCAAAAAATTGAACACTGCTGATAAATGAACTATGCTTAACAGGATTGCCGGATTTATTTTGTTGCCTTACCTCGTGTTGTGTGCCTGTCATTCTCCTAAAGAAAAGGAAAAAGAAAATGCACTCTTTCAATTGTTGCCTGCATCTGAAACAGGAATAGATTTTTCCAATACTGTCACTGAAACAAAAGATTTTAATATTCTTACTTATCACAATTTTTATAATGGCGGTGGTGTGGCAATTGGCGATATCAACAACGATGGCAAACCAGATATTTATCTTTCATCTAACCAGCAACAGGGAAAATTATACCTCAACAAAGGCAACTGGAAATTTGAAGACATTACAGCACATTCAAAGATTATAAGCCATCATAAATGGCATACAGGTGTTGCAATGGTTGATATCAATGCTGATGGTTGGCTGGATATCTATATCTGCAACAGTGGTAATTTGCCAGATGATGACAGGGCCAATGAACTCTGGATAAATCAACATGACGGCACATTCAGAGAAGAAGCACGTCAATATGGTTTGGATGATAAAGGGCCTTCCACTCAGGCAACATTTTTTGATTATGACCATGATGGCGATCTGGATTGTTTTGTGCTCAACAACAACCCTCAATCCATCAACAGTTTTGGATATAACAGCCAATTGAGAAATATCAGGGATACAATTAATGGTGATCATTTATACAGGAATGATAATGGAAAATTTGTTGATGTAAGCATGCAGGCTGGTATTTACCAAAGTCCGATTGGTTTTGGGTTGGGTGTTACAGTTTCAGATTTGAATAATGATGGATGGGAAGATATATATGTATCAAATGATTTTTTTGAAAGAGATTATCTGTACATCAATCAGCATAACGGAACTTTTAAAGAAGAATTGGACAGTGCCATGCAACACAGCAGCCAGGGCTCTATGGGCTCTGATATTGCTGATATCAATAATGATGGTTATATGGATGTGTTTACAACTGAGATGTTACCAGAAAGTGATTACAGGTTAAAAACAAATATCAGGTTTGATGATTATGATGTGCAGAATGAAAAACACCTGCAGGATTTTCATCACCAGCTTACAGCAAATTGTTTACAGTTGAACAATGAGGATGGAACGTTCAGCGAGATTGCGCAGCTTGCTGGTATAGATGCAACTGGTTGGAGCTGGGGCGCTCTCAATTTTGATTTTGATAATGACGGATGGAAAGACATCTTTGTGAGCAATGGTTTATACCGTGATTTAACCGACCAGGACTTTCTTGCTTTTTCCGGTAGTATTGCCACCATGCAACAAATTGCAAATGGTACTATGAGTTGGAGGGACCTGCTGGATAAAATGCCATCTACACCCATTACCAATTATGCTTTTCTAAATCAACATAACCTGTTTTTTAAAAATGAATCTAACGCTTTGGGATTTTCGAAGGCGGGCTTTAGTAATGGTTCAGCTTATGGCGACCTCGATGGTGATGGCGACCTTGACCTTGTTGTCAATAATGTAAACATGCCTGCATTTATTTACAGGAATATGGCTTCGGAAAAACTTCATCATCATTACCTGAAAATAAAATTACAGGGCGATGATAAAAATACTTTTGGTTATGGATCAAGGGTTACAATTTTTACCAATGGCTCAGAACAAAGCCTGGAACAACAACCTGGCAGGGGGTTTCAAAGCAGCGTCAATCCCGTATTGTTGTTCGGTTTGGATAGCAGTCAAACTATTGACAGCCTTCTCATAAAATGGCCCAATAACAAAGTCCAAAAAATTACACAGTTAAAAGCTGATACCACAATAACATTATATCAAAAAAATGTCAGCCTCTTTTTTACGCCTGCATTCAACAACTATAAAAAATTATATACTGATGTGTGTACACAGTTCATCAAGAATGGCGCTACTCACAGGGAAAATGATTATATAGATTTTGATGATCAGCCTTTGTTGCCAAAAATGCTTTCAACAGAGGGGCCACGACTGGCAGTAGGTGATGTAAATGGTGATGGACTGGATGATTTTTTTATGGGAAGTTCTTTAGGTGATACTTCAAAAATTTTCATCCAGCAAAAAGATGGTTCATTCATATTGCATACAGAAGATGCATTTATAAAAGATAAAATTTGTGAAGATATTGGAGCTGCTTTTTTTGATGCAGATGGCGATGGTGACTCTGACCTGGTTGTAGCTTCAGGCGGCAACCAGGCACCACAAGGTTCACCTTATCTCAATGTGCGTTTGTACATCAATGATGGTAAAGGAAATTTTACACGAAGCACTCAATTCCCATCGGTTTCAATCAATGCTTCCTGTGTACGCATCAATGATTTTAACAACGATGGCAGGCCGGATATTTTTGTTGGCGGCAGGTGTGTGCCGGGTAATTATGGTATCATCCCGCGTTGTGCATTATTTCAAAATGACGGCAAAGGTATTTTTACAGATGTTACCAATCAAACAGCGCCACAGCTTTTGAAATTGGGAATGGTGACAGATGCACAATGGACAGATTTGGATAATGATGGCATAAAAGAATTAATTGTAGCCGGAGACTGGATGCCGGTTGAAATATTAAAGTATGTGGACCATCAATTGAAAATTATAAAGACAATACCAAATTCTTCCGGCTGGTGGAATGCCATTACTGTGGCTGATGTCAACAATGATGGAAGACCTGATATCATTGGTGGAAATATGGGATTAAATTCAAGGATAAAACCTGATAGTCTTCATCCTGCAAAAATGTATGTTGGAGATTTTGCAGGCAACGGAAAAACATTGTGCATCCCATCATATTATAAAACTGATGGAAAATCTTATCCCTATTTTTTAAAAGATGATATCGAAAAGCAATTTCCTCAACTGAAGAAAAAGTTCCTGCATTATTCTGATTATGCAGGAAAAACTATGGAAGAAATTTTTACAAAAGATGACCTGGAAAAAGCTTCAGTGTTAACTGTAACACAACCACAAACAATGATCTACCTCAACACAGGTAATTTTAATTTTAAAGAAATGTATTTGCCTGTAATGGCTGAGTTGTCAACAGTAAACTGTATAACAGTTGCCGACATTAATAACGATGGCATCAAAGATATTTTTATGGCTGGTAATTTTTATGGTTTAAAACCACAGGCAGGCAGGTTTGATGCAAGCTATGGAATCACTTTGGCAGGCTCTGAGACCGGCACTTTTACCTATATGGCTCCTGCGCAAAGCGGGTTGTTTGTTAATGGAGCTGCAAGGTGTATTGATACCATTCATGATGAACAAGGTAACACCATGTTTTTAGTATCTGTTAATAATGGTAAACTCTGTCTTTTCCGAAAAAATAAGTAAGAAAATATCCTCTATATTTGCCGCTCAAAAATCAAAATCTATGAAGATAAAATATCTTTTAAGTGCAGCCTTCACATTATGTGCTGCAAATCTCATTGCACAAACGAAATCTGATTCAGTAAAAGTATGGGGCAACTGTGATGAATGTAAAGCCAAGATTGAAAATGCTGCTACCACTGCAGGTGCAACAAGCGCCAACTGGAGCGATGAAACTTACATGCTCGTTGTAAATTATGATGCTGCTAAAACCAATGTGATGGATATTGAAAAATCTGTCGCTGCTGTTGGTTATGATACACAAGATGTAAAAGCAACAGAAGCTGCATACAAGAAATTGCCCAAATGTTGCCAGTATAAAAGAGATGCAGTTACCGAAGTGAAAGAAGATTAATTTTCAAATAGCTTATTTTTGAAAGTTGCAGGGGTATTCCTTGCAACTTTCTTTTTTTTAAAACAGTATTTTTCTTATAGAATTAATTGATGAATACAATGAAGTATAAATCTCCTGTATTGATTTTTATCCTTGCATCTTTTTTAGTTTTTAACTGGCAACTCAAAGCACAGACACCACCTATTTATAACAGCGCAAAAATTTTTCAGCAGTTAAAAAAATTAAATGTACTGGGTAGTGTTTTATATATTGCTGCGCACCCTGATGATGAAAATACCAGGTTGCTTGCATACTTTGCCAATGATGGATTGTACAGGACAGGTTATATGAGTCTGACACGGGGTGATGGTGGGCAGAATTTAATCGGTGATGAACAGGGAATAGATTTGGGTTTAATTAGAACTCAGGAACTATTAGCTGCAAGAAGGGTTGATGGCGCTGAACAATTTTTCAGTAGAGCTTATGATTTTGGATTTTCTAAAACTTCTGATGAAACATTAAAAATCTGGAACCGTAATAAAATATTAAGCGATGTGGTTTGGGTAATTCGTAAGTTCAGGCCCGATGTGATTATCACCCGTTTTCCCGGTGATGAAAGAGCAGGCCATGGGCACCACCAGGCTTCTGAAATACTGGCGCTGGAAGCATTTTCTGCAGCAGCAGATCCAAAAAAATTTCCAGAGCAGTTTCATTATGGTGTAGAACCCTGGCAGGCAAAAAGAATTTTATGGAACACATTTAATTTTGGTGGCAACAATACTACCAGCAACGATCAGTTTAAAATGGATATTGGTGGATACAATCCTTTGCTTGGTGAAAGTTATGGTGAGATTGCTGCTAAAAGCAGGAGCAATCACAGGACGCAGGGCTTTGGTTCAGGAGCACAACGCGGTTCTTCATTTGAATATTTTACATTGCTTGCAGGCCAACCGGTAATACATGATTTGTTAGATGGTGTTGATACAAGCTGGGGCAGGGTAGCAGGTTCTGCAACTGTTCAGCAAAAAATAAATGATGTAATAAAAAACTTTCAGTTTGAACATCCTGAGCATTCTGTTGATGCATTGGTTGATGTATATAAAGCCATTGAACAATTGCCTGATGGTTATTGGAAAAAGAGGAAAGCCAACGAGGTGAAGCAACTCATCATTGAATGTGATGGCATTTTTGCTGAAGCTACAACACGCAATGAATTTGCAGTGAAACAACAAAATTTTGATGTCAATTTTTTTGTTGATAAAAGACTTAACGGGAATGTAGTGTTGAAAAATGTACAATTGCTGCACATGGATTCAACAATCAATATACCACTTGCTACCAATGCAAATTTTGCTTTTACCAGGAGTTTTTATGTTGATGCCGTCACGCTTGTATCACAACCTTATTGGCTGGAGAAAGGACTTGATGGTATTGGTAGCTTTGATGTTACCAACCAACAGTTGATTGGCAAAGCACAAAACGATGCGGCATATAGTGCATCATTTACTTTCACAGTTGATGGCACTGATATAACTATTCAGAAACCTGTGCAGTATAAATTCACCAATCCTGCAAGAGGAGAATTGTATGAGCCATTTATTGTGATTAACCCTTTGAGTATTTCATTACAACCTTCAGTAGTTTTAACTGATGTCATTCAAAACAACAAACCGTTGAAAGAAGTTGAAGTGCATGCACAGATAAAATCATTTATCACTTCACCAAAAACTATAACAAAGTTGTTTTTTGTGCAGGGCAATGATACAAGTTTGATAAAAGATACTATCATTGATCTGGTCAATAACCAATCGTATGATTTCAGGTTTCCCTTATCAAAATATTATCACAAAGGACAAGGTGATCCTTCTGTTGCAGTAGAAATTAAAAATGGTAAAGACGAAGAGGTTTACAACGGTGATCTGCACACTATTCAGTATGATCATATACCGCATATACATTATTATGCAACTGATAAAATACATGTAGTGAGTGAAGAAGTAAATACGTTGGGAAAACATATTGGTTATATCAATGGCGCTGGTGATAAAGTGCCTCAAAGCCTGGAGCAGATGGGCTATGATGTTACAGTTTTATCAGAGCAGGATATAACACCTGCAACATTAAAGCAGTTTGATGCTATCATTACCGGTGTGCGGGCTTACAATGTGCATGAATGGCTGAATGAAAAATACAATGTGTTGATGGAATATGTGCATAACGGTGGCAACATGATTGTGCAGTATAATACCAACAATTATATTGGTTCTATACAAAAAGATATAGGCCCATATAAATTCACGATCAGCCGCACAAGGGTTACTGATGAAAATGCGCCGGTGCATATTTTGTTGCCTGAAAATCCTGCATTGAACTATCCGAATAAAATTACTGCTGCTGATTTTGATAATTGGATCCAGGAAAGAAGTACTTATCATGCAGAACAATTAGATAAGCATTATGATGCACCGCTTGGCATGCATGATGATGATGAAAAGGAGAGCAATGGCGCTTTGATTATTGCAAAATATGGCAAAGGCAATTTTGTTTATGCAGGCATTGTATTTTTCAGGGAATTACCAGCAGGTGTAGATGGCGCATACAGGTTAATGGCAAATTTGATTGCATTGCCACAAAACAAGTGATGGCTTAACCGCACAGGATTTGATGAAAGTATATTTTAAAACTTGTAAATAATTCTACCATATTCATGCATCCACGCAGAAGAATTTCTATTTTTTTATTAATCGCTATAGGTGTTGCAATTGGATTTGCAATCAAGAATGTAAAGATTGGATTAATTGTTGGCCTTGTTATTGGTTTATTAGCAGGTGGCCTGGCTAATAAGGGAAAAGAATAACAAATTCACCAATTAAAAAGTGGCTATCCCAACATTTTCAGGACAGCCACTTATTTTTTCACAGGTTCAAGAAATAAATATCATGATGATAAAATGATTTTCTTTCTTATCTCTGAACCACTACTTTTTCTGTTTGTTTGATTCCATATTTGTCAACAACAACGAGCATGTAAACACCATTGGCAAGACCAGAAACATCAATCTTCTGTTGTGCAAGTTTTGCAAATGCTTTTACTTTAGATTGTTTTAAAACCCTGCCTTGTATATCTTCCAGTTGTAACTCAATATCACTTTCAGAAACGCCTGCAAACTGAACAGTAAGAACATTGCTTACAGGGTTAGGATAAATCTTTACTGAATAGTTAATTTGAGGCCTGGTTGTATTGTTACCGGGCATTGTTGTTATTGCATTGCCATCATTATTGATAATAGTACCTGTAGCAGTTCCATCAGCTATCGTTGCATGTACCGGGTTGCTTAGCTGAACTGTAAAAGTTTCATCTACTTCAGCAACCTTATCACCTAGGATAATAATTTTTATAATTTTCTGTACCTGGCCAATATTAAACGTGACTTTACCTAATGCTGGCAGGTAATCATAAAATGCAGTAGCCGTTCCATTATTGGTGGTATAATAAACGCTTACCTTCTTATTTGCAGGTGCGTTTAATGTAACCTTGAACCTCATGAATTTGCTTCCGGAATTTCCTTCAACAAGTGAAGCATCAGCAATTGAAATTGTAACAGGTACTACACAACCTTCATCAATCTGTCCATTACAATTATCATCAATTCCATTACCACATATTTCAACTGCGCCAGGATGCATTGATGAATTATTATCGTTACAATCAGAATTATTATCAACGCCGCAAGCAACAGGTGAGCCAGCACCATAACCATCACCATCATTATCTGCATAGAGCAATTTTGTGTCATCACAATCGGAATTATTCGTTACATAACCTGTTGGCGGTGTAGATGAACAAGCCGATATTGAATTATTCGCATCACCAAACCCATCGCCGTCATTATCTGCATAATAAGTTTGTGGTGTATGAACAGATGCATCATTATCGTTGCAATCAGAATTATTTGCGACGCCACAAGCAACCGGTGAACCAGAACCATAACCATCCCCATCATTGTCTACATAGAGTAGTTTAGTATCATCACAATCTGTGTTATCAACTACATAACCGGTCGGTGGTGTAGAAGAACAAACTGTTGTTGAATTATTAGCATTACCAAAGCCATCACCATCGTTATCTGCATAATAAGTTTGAGGTGAATGAACAGAAGCATCATTGTCATTGCAATCAGAATTATTTGCGACGCCACAAGCCACCGGCGAACCGGCGCCAAATCCATCGCCATCATGATCTGCATACAGGAGTTTTGTATCATCACAATCTGTGTTATCAGTTACATAACCTGTTGGTGGTGTAGAAGAACAAACCGTAGTTGAATTATTCGGATCACCGAAACCATCGCCATCAGCATCACGATAATATGTTGTGGATACTCCAGTTATTGTTACGTTAAAACTGCATGTTGCTATATTGCCTGATTCGTCTGCAAGATTGAATGAATTAGTTGTTGTTCCCATAGGGAATATTGAACCTGATGGTAAGCCGCTTGTCTGTGTGATTGTAATACCTCCATTACTGCCATCACAATCAAACTCAACAATAAAAGGAAAATTATAGCCATTGCTCAAATCATTCCATGTTCCATTATACCAGTTAATAATAGCGTAGTCTTCAATGCCACCGGCATCATTAGGCTCACCTGAACTCCAATTTGTATAAGTAACCGGCTCATTTGTAACCCAGGAATAATTACCTTCTGAAACTTCGTCTGTCAGACCTATCCAGGCTTGTGTTACCGTTGCGGTTTGAAGAAAATTTTGTTCGCCTGCACTTCCAATTGAAACCAGATGACCACCTAAGGAAGTTGCTATCGCTTTTGCACTTGTCCAGTTAACTGTAGCAGTAGATATAAAATACTTATGCCCGCTATAAGTTCCTAAAAGCAAGTATCCGGGGATTGATTCAGGTGTATGACAACCACAATTATCAGTAGCTGTTGGTAAATTATAATCAACTTTTGCGCCACACATTCCTGCGTCACTGCTCCTTGTAATATCTGAGGGGCAGGAACTAACAACCGGAGGTGTCTCATCTTCATCAATAGTTCCATTACAATTATCATCAATGCCGTTTCCACATATTTCAACTGCGCCAGGATGAATACTTGCAACATTGTCATTACAATCTGTGTTATCGGTTACATAACCTGTTGGTGGTGTAGAAGAACAAACCGTAGTTGAATTATTCGCATCACCAAAACCATCACCGTCATTGTCTGCATAGTAAGTCTGAGGTGAGTGAACACTTGCATCATTATCATTGCAATCAGAATTATTATCAACGCCACAAGCCACCGGCGAACCGGCGCCGTAACCATCCCCGTCATGATCAGCATACAAAAGTTTGGCATCATCGCAGTCGCTATTATTGGTTACATATCCTGTGGGTGGAGTGGATGAACAAACCGTTGTTGAATTATTCGGATCACCAAAACCATCGCCATCAGCATCACGATAATAAGTGATACCTGAATGAACACTTGCATCGTTGTCATTGCAATCAGAATTATTATCAACGCCACAAGCCACCGGCGAACCGGCGCCAAATCCATCGCCATCATGATCTGCATACAGGAGTTTTGTATCATCACAATCTGTATTATCAGTTACATA
>JAFDXI010000103.1 GCA_018268035.1 Bacteroidota bacterium
ATTAAAGTTACTTCCAGAGAATTCTGTGGACTTAATTGTAACTTCACCGCCTTATGCAGACCAGCGTAAAAGCACATACGGTGGCATTCACCCCGACAAATACGTTGAATGGTTTTTGCCAATTTCAGAGCAACTTTTGAGAGTTCTTAACCCAACAGGAACATTTATCCTAAATATTAAGGAAAAAGTCGTTGAAGGCGAAAGAAGCACTTATGTAATGGAGCTTATAATCGCAATGAGAAAGCAAGGTTGGCTTTGGACAGAAGAATTTATTTGGCACAAAAAGAACTCTTATCCAGGAAAATGGCCAAATCGTTTCAGGGACAGTTGGGAGCGACTTCTTCAATTCAACAAAGCCAAACATTTCAATATGTATCAGGAAGAAGTTATGGTTCCAATGGGTGATTGGGCTAAAACACGACTTAAAAAACTTTCTGACACAGACAAAATACGTGACAATTCAAAAGTTGGAAGTGGTTTTGGCAAAAACATTTCCAATTGGGTTGACAGAGACAAAGCATATCCAACAAATGTTTTGCATTTAGCGACAGAGTGCAATAACAAAAATCATAGTGCTGCATTTCCGCAAGAATTACCAGAGTGGTTTATCAAACTCTTCACAAAAGAAAATGACACAGTGCTTGACCCATTTATGGGTTCGGGAACAACTTTAAGTGTTGCAAACAGAATGAAACGTAACTCAATAGGGATTGAGATTGTTCCCGAATACTATGAAATGGTAAGAAAGGAATTGAAACCTGTTGAATTTTATTTATTAGAGCCGAAAGTAAAATATGAAAAAACTAAACCTGAAAGACGTATCGCAATACGTTGAGCAAAACATAGGGACATTTCACCAAAAGCGTATTCAAAGTCTTGACGGATTAAAACTTACCCAAGTTCTAAAACGCAAAAACCCTTACCTATTCAAAGCAAAATACGTTTTAACAGCCGAACAAATAATTCGTGGTATCGTTGATGCTCACATTTCTTCACATGAAGAAACCATTTTTGGAGATTGGCTTGAAGGGCTTGCAATTTTTATAAATGGTAAAGTTTACGGTGGCTACAAATCAGGTATTACAGGCATTGACTTGGAGTTTGACAATAACGGTGCGAGAAATATCGTAACCATAAAATCAGGTCCTAATTGGGGCAACAGTTCACAAATTGCAAAAATGGTTGCCGACTTCAAGACAGCAAAAAAGACTTTAAGAACAAGTAACTCTCAACTAAATGTAGTTGCAGTAAATGGTTGCTGCTATGGTCGTGACAACAATCCCGACAAAGGCGACTATTTCAAATATTGTGGGCAAAGTTTTTGGGCTTTCATCTCAGGCGACACAGAACTATACACAGAGATAATTGAGCCACTCGGACATAAAGCAAAAGAAAAGAATGACGAATTTGTAAAATCGTATTCTCAAATGATAAACAAGTTTACAAGAGAATTTTCAAATGACTTTTGCAAGGACAACGGAGAAATAGATTGGGAAAAATTGGTTCGTTATAACTCTGCGACAATTGACCCAAAGACGACAAAATAGAGAAGCCCAGCCGGTAACATTAAGCGGATTGAAAAAAGCCCCGATAATTAAGATCCATCGAACAACATAGTAAAGCCCCGGCCTTTCACAAGCAGGGGCTTTAAGCCGTTGCATGTCCCGCTGCATTGGGGGATTAAATGAAGTTCCAGTAAAGGAAAATCTATTTCTAAGTCTTCGCCAATACTCTGACCGATAGCTGCTACATCACTCTCCCCACTCATTATTATTCCTGTTGGTATCTGGCAATTGATTATCGGGATCAAGGATAACTTTTTGTATTTTATTTTTTGTTGCATAATGATAAACCCATGTGCCGCCTCTTTGCCAGATCTCTACAGGTAGCTTTATAGTTTCAGTGTTACCATCATCCTGCGTTATGCGCATGATCACCGGCAAGATCATCTGGCCATTATTTGTGATAGTAATTAATGAACCTTTAGCAGGATCGTTGTCAACATAAGTCACATTTGTGATAGCCTGGTCAAATTTCCACGTGGTGAAAAACCATTCTTTCCAAAACCAATTGAGGTCTTCACCGGCAGCATTGTTGATACAATTAAAAAAATCATACGGTGTAGGATGTTTAAATGCCCAGGCTTCCACATATTTCCTGAAAGCATAATCAAACCTTTCTTTACCCACTACCACTGTCCGCAACAGGTTGAGCCCATACGCTGTCTTTCCGTAAAACTGGTAATGTTGTTTCATATCCATGGCATCACTCATCGTCATCAATGGATCTTTGTATGTCATAAATTGCTCATAGTCGCGGGAAGCAAAAAATCCTTTTTCAAAATAGGCAGGTGCATTTACATATTCCCCGTTATTAAACAAATCCGTTGCGATATAATTGACATAAGTATTCAGGCCTTCATCTAACCACATATACCTTCTTTCATTGCTGCCCACAATCATCGGGAACCAGTCATGCCCAATTTCATGCGCAATCAAAAACCATAAGCTCGATTTTTTCTTTATATAATTATCAAAGATGATACCCGGGTATTCCATACCATCAACCAGTCCTGCACTGCTGATAGCATTGTGCCAGGGGTATTCAAATAAATCCTTTGAATAAATTTCCATGCTTGCTTTTAAATATTCTGTTGACCTGCCCCAGGCAGAATCTCCTGCACTTTCGATTGGGTAACAGGACATCGCCATTGCTTTATGCCTGGAGGGAAGATTGACCCTTGCAGCATCCCATATCATACTCTTGCCGGCAACCCAGGCCACATCCCTTGTATTTTTCATGCTGAAATGCCAGGTGAGGTTTCCTTTGCCTGCATGATAAAAAGAAGGATCATTGATTTCATCCGGGCCAATGATCATAACAGTCTTATCACTGCTGGCTGCAGTTGCCAACCGGTTGATCACTTTGGGCGACAACACTTCAGCCGGGTTTTGCAAATCACCAGAGCCATAAACTATCATATTGGCTGGTGCAGTGATATAATATTCATAGTCGCCATACTCGCAATAAAATTCACCAAGATCCAAATACGGTAAAGTATTCCAACCCACCTGGTCATCATACACACAAACACGCGGGTACCATTGTGCAACCTGGTAAATAACACCATTTTTTGTGTATTGCCTGCCATACCTTCTGCCATTCTGTGGCATATAAAAACTGTATTGCATTTTGATGATGATCTTATCACCTTTTGCTTTCACCGGTGTTTGCAACCGGAGCTGCATCCTGGTGTCGGTAATCACCGGGGTTATTGAATATGTATTTTGCCCCTGAATTACAGTGACATTTTGCAGGTGATAGCCACCCGTTGTATTATCTTTTTCTGCAACAGCATCACTTGAATAAGCAGTTGTGGCTGTGGAACGGGAACCCGGCAAAAAAATATTTTGTTCTAACTCTAACCAGATATAGTCAAGGTCATCCGGGCTGTTGTTGGTATAAGTGATCGTAACATCTCCTTGAATGGAAGTGTCTTTTTCATCCAGGGTGGCATGGATGAGATAACCGGCGCTGTTTTGCCAATACTTTGGCCCGGGCACACCTTTCACAGAGCGGAATTCATTGCCCCTGGGTGGGTTAAAATTTTCTGTAAATAATTTATGCGGGTTGTAGGTTTCATTTTTTTGATTGTCCTGTGCAAAAAGCACAAAAGAAAAAGCAATAACTAAGCAAGACAAAAAAAACTTTTTCATAAGCGGTATTTTACCAAAGTTATTCAACAAATACTATTTGCTATTGTATTTTTCCAGATCCAAATTAAATGATGTATTGTGCAACAGGAATGTACATTGATGATTAAATGCTATACAAAACATCAGCATAATCTTTTGAAAAAAAATGTTGTAAAGAGATTTTATAAAGTTGCTACAACAATTGAAGTAATAGTAGCCATATAATAATTAGCGCAATGAATGGTTGTTGCCAATAAGATATCCTGGTTTTTAAAACTGTCGAAATAACCGGAAGAAGTTATTTTATATTCATAATTAAATTTATTCCATTTGAAATCCGGCTTCACAACTAATAGCTCAACATCATCTTTATTCAATAATACAAATGAATCTTTCAAAACACCCCTGTGCCTGAAAACAAAATCCTGCTCGGGGTTAGCAATGACAGAATGAATAACAATATTTCCATTCCAGTTCATTTTAAAATTCAGTATGGTGTTATCATTTTCTTTTAATTCAATAGTTGTGCCCCAGAAACCTTTTGGTTCCATCTGGTAAAGATGATTGTTGTTCAACTCAAGTTTTGCTTTAAAAGAAAACCAGTTTTTATAAGTAAGCTTCCCGACAATATCTTCACCTTTCACAAAAACGAATGATAAAGTATCTGTAGATTTTACGATGTATTCAGTCATATAGAGTTTGATTTTTGAGTTTGATGAAAGATAGTATTCTAGGCTTAATTCAATTATGCTGATTATTCATTTTCTTTTATATAACCTGTGGTAAAAAGTAAGCATGTGCCTGTCTTTAATTGAAATTATTACAACTTATTTCCTGCGATGATAAGTAAAATTTCAATATCATTTTCTGAACCATTATTTTCCAGAAAATATTTTTTATAAAAATACTTTTTCCTCCTTAATTAATATTATTTTCGTTGATAAGGTTTTGTATTAGAAAAGAAAAAAATCATTTGAACATTAATACAATCCAGGTCGTAAATAAAAAATAAATCCAATAGAATATGGGAATCAAAACCAGGACATGCTTTTTATTTGCTAGCGCTTTTTTCTTTATCCATTCATTACAGTCACAGGTCTTATCCAACAGAGGAGTAAATTTAAACATCAGGCAGCAGATCACTTTCAACGGATCAGACAACTGGGAAATGGGTGTGAGTTCAGGCCTTTCTTTTAGTTTAAAAAATAATGAAGCCAATTTATTTCGTGGCTATGGTATCGGTACAAAAATGTTTGGCAAATATTATTTTGGAAAACTTGGTATTTCAGCTACCACCGGTTTATTATCCGGCTCCATCAGCACAGATGCAATCAATAATTTCAGTAAAGAAAGGGAGCTTAACAAGGATGATATTCAAGTTGTAAAAGGCAACCCGCAAAATGGTTATTTTCTTGTTGGACCTTCATTGCGTTTTGGTGGCAGGTTTGCAGTGAATGCTGAATTGCAGGCTGGCCTGTTTATGAATAATCCAGGCACAGTGGACATTTCAATGAAAGGCAGCGACCGAGCTATATATCGTTTTGATAACGGAGGTAAGAATATTTTCCCAGGTTTCTCAGGTAGCATTGGTATCAATTATTCAATTGGTACTACAACCCGCATTTTTATCACTGCAGATTACCTGCAATCAAAAACTTCTATCAATTATCTTGATATGAAAAATGGTTTTGATATTGCAACGAAATTGAATCGCGATGTGAAAATAATGTTTGCGGGAATCGGTGTTATTAAAACATTTGGATGCGGCCGCAAACAAATCGAAAAGAGATTGGCCGTTATAAAAAATGAAGATAGCAACCTCAAAAATGATTATACGGATGAAAAGCAATCAGCACAAGATTATAAATCATCTCTTCCCGGTAAAATTTATTTCTCTATAGGTACAAACGGCGCCATTGCGGGTGAGTTAAATACAGATGAAAAAAGTAATTCATCACCAGTTAAAAGTTATTTGATAATTGGAGATGATGGCACACTCACAGGCAAACTGAATGCGCAGGATTTTAATACTTGCAGGAACAACCATGTAAGAGGGATGGGTTTTACCACTCATTCGCAGAATAATTCATTAACTGATGCACAATTAGCAAACGATAATAATGCACCAACATTAGGTAAGGTTTATTTTTCAGTCAGTGAGGACGGCGCCATTGCGGGTGAGTTAAATACAGATGAAAAAAGTAATTCATCACCAGTTAAAAGTTATTTGATAATTGGAGATAATGGCACACTCACAGGCAAACTGAATGCGCAGGATTTTAATACCTGCAGGAACAACCATGTAAGAGGGAATGGAAAATAACAATGTGATTTTTATAAATTAGAATAGATGACTTAAAATCACTATTGTCCGGCTAAAATAACGCATTAATAATAAAAAGGGCAGTTCGTTAGAACCGCCCAATTAGTGCTATTCGATATATTATGCTATTTTTAGTAGGGCAACTATGATAGTTTTTATAAGGATATTTTTTTTCAGGATAAACAAAATTTTATTGTAGAAAATATTTTGGTTTTTAAAAATTGTAATTGTACTTCTTGTGACAGAAATTGAGATTGATAAAAAGCGATATATCCTTTTGCAGGAAAAGGAATATGAATCATTACAGTTAAAAGCAGATTTAAAAATTCAATCAGCCAAAAAATTATCTCTTAAAGCAGGAAAGGCAAGAGCATATAAGCTCATTGATAAATGGGGAAAAGAAAAGTAACAATTATGGATTAAGCTTCAGATGCAGTAGCAGAAACTGCATTTTATATTGAAGGAAGGGATATGCCTGATACTGCTAAGAAATTTGTTAATGCGGCATTCGAATTTTTTGATAAACTTTCAGATGACAATATTGAACATCGCTCCTGTAATTATCCATTATGGAAAAGTCTCAACTACCAGTGTATTAGCTGGAAAAAATATACAGTTACATACCTTCAGTTCAAAAATGAGATTGTTATTTGTGAATTTCGGCTTCAAAACTTTTGTATTGGTAATTACAAAAAACAATCCAGACATTATTGCCAATTGAGAAATCATTAAAAAAAAATTAAGCCGGCTTTTTGAATAACTAACAATCCATAAATTATTTTTTTGAATAAGGTTATTCAAGATGATTTTGAACAGGATTACTTATAAAGGTCTATTTATTTTCTATTTAGCAAAAATTGTGTCAAAGAAAATAATTGCAATTATCATTTGTCTTTTGAAACAACATTCAAACAGGTGCACATTAATCTAAATGCAAAAAACCGCCTCAAAAATTTTTTTATTGAGACGGTTTTCTAAAAATTAAATTTAATCCAAACCACCTTTACGATTTGGTGATCTCATTTCTGGCCATTCAGTTTGTTTCCCTGTGAATGAGCTTACTGGTAATACAGATTTATCGCGGTTAAAGAATGAAGGATCTTCACTGGCCATATACGCTAAAATTGCAGTGAGGATAACGTTTTTCTGTATGTCATCAAAAACAAGTTTATCATAAGTATCAAGGTTAGTATGCCATGTGTTGCTGAAATAACCCCAACTCAGGCTTTCCAAAGAAAAACCCGGGGCGCCTGCAGCAACAAATGAGGCATTGTCTGTGCCACCTCTGCTGGGTGTGCCAGGGAATGTGGTCTTGATATCTTTTTTCAGATCATTCGGTACGGCATCAAGCCATCTCTGCAGGTATTCATACGCATTTAAAAATCCTTCACCTGAAATTTCTTCAATACGACCAGTGCCGTTGTCCTGGTTAAAAGAAGCCTGTAACCCTTTCATGATTTCAGGATGGTCTTCAGCAAATGCCCTGGAACCATTGAGACCTTCTTCTTCACTACCCCAGTTGCCTATCAAAATTGTTCGTTTAGGATTAGGATAAAACTGTTTCAATAAACGCATAGCTTCCATCATTACCAAAGTGCCGGTTCCGTTATCAGTAGCGCCAGTGCCACCGTCCCATGAATCAAAATGTGCTGATAACAAAATGTACTCATTTGGTTTTTCAACACCTTTAATTTCACCAATTGTGTTTAATGTAGGTTGTACACCTGTTTCTTTACTGTCTGTAAGAATGTTTAGTTTAACAGGTGTACCATCTTCCACAAGACGATATACCAAACCATAATCTTCGAGAGAAATATCAACTGTAGGAATTGTTTTTGTATAAGCAGCAAAAATTTTATCAGCACCATATTCTTTACTCCAGTAGTTGGTGATGATGCCTGCTGCACCCGCTTTCTCTAAAGCTACCGGCAAGGTGCGTGTATTATAACTTGTCTTTGAAATTCTTTTTCTCCAGGCACTCGTTAATGAGTCACGTTCTGCATTCATTTTTTTTGTTGATTCCTCAAGACCATATTCTTTCCAGTCGGCATCAGGTCTGCCTGTTGGTTGCTGCATGCTTATCATTACAAATTTTCCTTTCACATTGGGCAACCAGTTTACATAAGCTAAACTATCTGCAAGGTCTGGTAGGATGATAACATCTGCAGAGATCGTTTTACCTTTTGTAGAAGGGCACCAGGCTAATTGAGTGCCGGCAAGTGTTTTCACCCAGGGAGAGATCATGTCTATATGTGAGATGCCGCGATCCCATCCACGCCATTCGCCCCATTTTTCATTACGTGCGTCAATACCCCACGATTTATATTTGGCCAATGCCCAATCATTGGCCTGTTGCATTTTTGGAGTGCCAACTAACCTGGGGCCAATCTTATCTAATAATTCATGTGCCAGTTGTTTGAGTTGTGAATTGTTGTTTTCCTCATCCATCATTTTTTGAACGATGGGATCCAGATTTTGTTTTGGTGGAGGCTCAAAACGGGGCTGTGTGGTGCCGGTAGAAACAATTAAAAACAATAACGGAAATAAGATGAAAAGTTTTTTCATGTGACTTA
This sequence comes from Bacteroidota bacterium, assembly GCA_018268035.1. Lineage (GTDB taxonomy): Bacteria > Bacteroidota > Bacteroidia > Chitinophagales > Chitinophagaceae > Parafilimonas. The sequence continues at coordinate 8,592 of JAFDXI010000103.1, forward strand.
CATTTTAAATGATTAATTGATACAGGTATTTTTTGCAGGAATCAATATGAACTTCGCCAAAATAATCATTTTGACTGAATTTTTTTATGATGATAGTAAAATTATAATTGCAGTTCCTTATTTAAGTTTTGCTGCCAATATACATTTTTATATTTGGGGTGAAAAAATAGAATGAAGAATGGCAAAAAAAATATTTTGATTGTGCAATATTGTAATTAACTAAAGAAATAGTGTGTTTTTTAAACCCTTCTTTCACCATCCCGTTTGATTTGTTTTTTATATGAGGAGGAATTGCTCAATGAATAAAGATGAATTTATCCTTTAATTCTAATCATTTATTATTGTCCCGAAAATGGGGAACACAAAAAAATAATCTGCTGCATATTTGTTGAAATCTGCTATTTTTAGCATCAGGCATTTTTGTTGTGAAACATTGATTATCGTTTTGTTTCAGCAATGAAAATTTTATAGATTAATTGCAACCAAAATTTAAGAACATGAAAAGTAGATTTCTCTTAACAGCTTCCATTTTTAGTTGTTTACTGTTACTGCTTATTAAAAATTCATTTGCTCAAACGCCATTGGAAAAAGCATTGCAAAATAAAGACACAGTTACAGCACTCAAATTAATCAAAAATGGAGAAAGCCCTAATGAAGCAAAAGCTCATGGTTCATTGCTCATTGATTATTGCCGTTATTCTGCAGAAGACCCTATTGCATTTTTCTTACTCAGGAATGGTGCAAAGCCGGATGCTAACAGAACCGATGCAGGCCGCACTGCACTGCATGTTGCTGCAGCATATTATGGTTGTGAAACTTTATGCGGCGCTTTAATAAAAGCAGGGGCTGATGTGAATGCCCGCACCAATGATGGCGCTACGCCTTTGATGTTAGCTGCGCTTAACTGTAAATTAAGGTTGGTGAAATTCCTGGTTGAAAATGGCGCTGATCCCAAAGCAAAAGATAATGCAGGTAAGACTGCTTATGACTATGCATTAAAGGCTGATCCTTTCACTGACCTTCCTGAATACAGGGAGCAAATGAAAAAAGCCTGTGGTTTTGATAAGCCTGCAACAATTGAATATTTGAAAAGTAAATTGTAACACTATCAGTGTTATTCGAAAATGCAGTTAAGTTGTTTCTTGCAAATTGAAACAGGTGTGTTATCCTGTTTTCTTTTATGATAATTTTTTTCAGTTACTGCCTATTACCATCTTATTAGTTTTTGTTTAGCATGGAGTAACGAAGCTCTCAAAGCTCAGGATGTTAAAAATATCTTACTTTATGTAAAATAAACTTTACATAAAGTAATAAATACATTACATTCGTGAAAAATGTAAAATCATGAAAACCGGATTGTTATTACCACATAAGTTTAAACTTATTGGATGGTGCCTGTTGATACCTGCAACAATTGCCGGTATTTTTTTAAGCTTTACCAATTTTGATGCATTGCATATCAATAGCTGGACCTTTGCCATTTTCAATGACCAGGTTTTTGGCGAAAGCAAATCGTTTGGCTTTATAAAAACAAATATGACCAATACTATTGTCGGCTCTATTTTTATAATCGGTGCTATGTTTGTTGGTTTTTCAAAAGAGAAAAGAGAAGATGAATTTATTGCTAAGCTCAGGTTGTCTTCTTTGATGTGGGCTGTTTGGGTAAATTATTTTTTATTGTTGCTGAGTTTTTTGTTTGTTTATGGCACTTCTTTCCTCAACATTATGTTGTATAATATGTTCACCGTTCTGATAATTTTCATAACAAGGTTTAATTACATTTTGTATAAAAACTCAAAACCTGTGGCTGATGAAAAATAACATAAAAGTAGAAAGGGCAAGATTGAACCTGACACAGGAAGACCTGGCCAATAAGGTTGCAGTTAGCAGGCAAACGATCAATGCAATGGAAGCCAATAAATATGTGCCATCAACAGTGCTTGCTATGAAGATTGCAAAAGTTTTTAAGAAAACTGTTGAAGAAATATTTATACTTGAAAAAGGTGATTAGTTTTTATGCTGCATGCCTGCAATAAACGAAAATAATTTTTTCACTGATCGGAAATTGAATGTTTATAGTTTGCTTTTATTAATCAGCGCTTAACTGGCTCAATCTGTTTTTTATCTTTAAAATAAATACAGATGCGGCAACAAATGGGAAGGTCAATTGAATGATATTGTCTTTCAAAATCAACCCGGCAATACAAGCTAATACAACAGATAATAAAACCCAGACCCCGTCTTTGATTTTGGTACCTGCAAAAGCAATAGCACACAACACTGAATTATAACTCACCAAACCTGCTTGAATATTTTCAGGAGTAACAGAAAAAGGAATTGAAATAAATACTGCTGCAATTGCACCTGCAAGGCCATAGAGCGCTGCAACCGGTGAACTGATAAAAACAGCTATGAAGAAAATTGCACCGGATAGAATATTTTCCTGGAAAATAACCTGGCCATACCCTCTGATTGCAAATCCAAAATCATTTTCATATTGAATAACAGATTCCGGTGTATCTGCAATTAAAGCAGGATAGAAAAATTTGATTGAATAAATAATTACCCATGTAATTAAAACAAATGGAAGTGTAAAAACAATGAGATTTCTTCTGATAAAAAAATGAGCAATGATAGTTGAAAAAACAGCTCCAATAATTACTAAAAACCAGGTTATGGTTATTGGTTTCAAAAACAATAGGAGTGCAACTCCAACTAATGCAGCATTAAATCCATAAAGCCCTTTATCAATATTTTCCTTATCGTATTTAAAAGCAATAGCTGATAAAGTTGCAATGCAAACGGCAAGTATTGCAGCTAAAACCATATTGATCGATCCTATAGCGATACCAACTAGAAACAAAAAACCTGTTATCGCATTTTCCTGAAGCATTATTTGCCCGGTGCCTTTGAGGACATGATTAAAAAATAATAGCCAATCATTCCATCCGGATTGCCGGGTGTTTTTTGCAACCATCATCATTTGTTATAAAACTAATTAGGGGACCATGATATTTTTACCGGTGAAAAAATCAGGGATTCCATTCATTATTGCCTACATCACTATCAGCATCATGCACATCGCCCAAAACAATTTTTTCTATTTTCTTATCAGAAGTAAAATCCAGCGAAGTTGAACTGCTTTTTTCCCACACGGCAATACTTTGATTCAATGTTTGAATTGACCCGTCTGTGTAATAAATTGTAAGATGTACCGGCACTGGTTTCGTGCCCTTCATTTGGATGGTAACAGTAGTTTTTTTGCCATTGCGCTTTACATTGCTGATGGCAAGGTCGGGCATGCCATCTTCATAAAACCATTTTTTCCAAAACCAGTTTAAGTTGATGCCACTACCCACATTCATACAATTAAAAAAGTCAAGCGGCATTGGATGTTTGCCGTGCCATTGTTCAATATAATAATGCAAGGCTTTTGTAAACAACTTATCTCCCAGCATTTCTTTTACATACAAATAACCCATCGCCGGTTTTGGGTATGAATTTAAGAAATAAGTGTTGTCAGATATTTGGTTGCTCATGGCGGTGATTGGCATATCATCATCATCGCCTGCCAAAGCATTATATGGATACATGCCATAATCATCTGGATCAATAGTTGAATCAATCATTGGTGATAACAACCATTCACCTATCGTTGCCCATCCTTCATCCATCCATGCATATTTTGTTTCGTTGATGCCCATGTAAAATGGAAACATGGTATGAAATATTTCATGGTCTGTCAGTTCAATTTCATCTGCTTTATCTTCAAGTGGGTTATCATTCACCATCATCGGGTATTCCATTTGATCCAACCCATCAAAAACAGTTTCATGCGGATAGGGGTAAGGCCAGGCTGGAAATGTATAACTCATCAATTCTACTGTCTTTCTTGCAAAATCTATAACGCGGAAATAATCTTTGTGTTCCGGGTTAAAGACTGCATCCACCCTTGTCCTTCTCTTAGTAGCAGGATCTACTTCAAGGCTACTCGCATACCAGATATAGTGGTCACTCGTCGCAAATACGAAGTCAGTTACACTGTCGGCGCTGAACTCCCAGGTATTGGTGGTATTTTGGGCAGTGATGTTTCCATTTTGCAGATCAGTTGTATCAATTATTTTAGTGATGCCATCATTTAATTCAGCAGACTGCATACGTTGTACTACCTGTGAGTTATATACTTTATCTGCATTCAGTAAATTACCGGTTGCGCAAACAATATAATCTTTTGGCACAGTGATGTTAACACGAAATGAGCAGAAGTCATTATACATTTCTGCAGTGCCAGTGTAAGGAATTTTGTTCCATCCATCAATATCGTCATACACAGCGATGCGTGGGAAAAAGTAAGCAATGAAAGCGGAGGATTCATCCACCATTCCCGTTCTTTGATGTGATGTTTTGTTGAGGATATAGGAAAATGTGATGTTGAATTTTATTTGTTTTCCAGGTAATAAAGCAGGGACATGAACTACCATATTCGTACCCATGATACCAAGCTTGTCCTGCACTTGTTGAACACCATCAATTGACAGGTTTTCTATGCGCACACCATCAGTGAGATCACTTGCTTTCACTTCCTGGTCGCGTTGAGCGCCCCTTTGATAGTAGTTTGGATATAGTTTAAACCAAACCTGGTGTAATGTATCAGGGCTGTTATTGATGTAAGTGATTGCTTCAGTGCCTGATAAAATTCCGCGCAATGGTGAGAAGCTGACATCAATGTTATAAGTGGCAGAATTTTGCCAATAATTTTTTCCTGGTGTCCCGTTAGTTGAACGGGTGCCTTTATCATAAGCAGCCTGATAATTTCTTGCTACAGGTAATGTTTGTGCATGGATAGATGAAATAAAAAAGGCAAGGATAAAAACGGTAAATGCGGTTTTCATTTGTTTAAATTTTTCTGATAATAACAAAGGGGAATCTCATTTTTTCAATAGCTGCTCCTTCTCTGAAACAATAAAAATATAAAATGCCAAAGTATGGATTTAATATACATCAGAAAATAAAATTTTCATAACCATTATTTCCGTGCTTGTATTTTTTGATTTCCCTGTTCATTCAATTATCAATATTTAAAGCAGTCATTAAGATTTGCAATATTTTGAAAACTCGGCCAGATGTATTACATTTCACTTTGAAACTGCCCCGGAATGGAAAACACAATATTTAATTCGCCATTATTCGGAACCATCATTTGCCTTATCCTAATTTATGCTTTATTAAGCCTGCTGGTGAGTACTGTAACTGAAGCTATCAACAGTTATTTTAAAGAGCGTGGTACACTTTTGTATAACACGATTTCCAATTTATTCAATGATGATATCAATATCAATTTCGGTCAGCTGCTTTATATGCACCCGATGATTAAAAACCTTAGAAAAAATAATTCCAGCATTCCGCAATACATCAGCGCTGCTATGTTTAGCAAAGCTTTGATTGACGTAATCAGCAATCATTCACGGGAATACGAGTTTGATAAAGTAGCGAAAAGTATTGCATTGAAAGAAGCGCGTACCACCATTTTTGAAAGGTTTGCAAATACTGTTTACCAGATGCAACACACCGATCTGAAATTATTGCTGATGAATATGGTGGAAAGAAGCATTGACCAGTCAAAAAATTCAGGAACCAATCCTGATGCTTCGCATAATGAATTGGAGGCATTGCATAAGCAAATTCAGGATTGGTTTAACGACCAGATGGACCGTACTTCTGGTTGGTATAAAACTTTTATGCGCACCAGGTTATTCTGGATTTCATTGATAGTAGCATTAATGTTGAATGTGGACAGCATCAATTTATTTCAAACGATTTACCGGACGCCGGGTTTAAGAGCACAATTATTGCCGGTTGCAGAAAGCCTTGCCGATAATTATGCTGCGCAGAAAGCCGATACAGGTTTGACCGATTTGCAAAGAGCATACAATGCTGCAGGAAATTTAAAAATCAATACTGATTCTGTGAAAATAGATACCACATTAATTAATAATACGGCTAAGTTTATTGCTCAGTTAAAACTTCTTGATTCACTCACCAAAAAATATGATACAACCAGGCAAAGAGCATTTGATAAAGCAACATCACAAATAGACCAGATCGCAGCTTTGGGAATTCCTATTGGATGGAAAGTAAACCAGGCACCGCTTACATGGTTTAAGAAATATAAACCTGTGAATGGCACTTATTTTGAAATGCATAAGCACTTAACTTTCTGGAATTTTATTGCATACATTTTAGGAATTGTTATTACTGCTGTTTCATTGAGTTTTGGCGCTCCATTTTGGTTTGATCTTTTGATGAAAGCCGTTAACCTGCGCAGGGCAGGCACTAAACCACCAACCGGATAAAAACTTTAAGTATGAACAAATCATTCACCAATGCACATGCACATATTTTTACGGTAAATCATGCCCCAGATTATTTTTTAAAGACAGGCATTGGTAATGCTACCCTTGCTGAATGGGTTGACAGGTTTTTGCAGAAAGATGGTACCCGTTGGGCAATGAAAGGCATTTTAAAATTTTACTTGCTCTTTGCGAGTAAAGACAAGCGCAGTGTCATACAACGGTATATCGAATTTGTTGAAATCGGGACTTCGGCAAACCAGACTGACATTTATAAAATACTTGCAAAAAATTATACCAAGTTTGGTGATTTTAAAATAATAGTGTTGACACAGGTGTTGGATTATCTTGACTATGAACGTCCTTCCAATCATATCCATATCCAGACACAGGTTGAAGAAGTGTGTGATATCAAACGTAATGCTTTGTTTCAAAAAAATATTTATCCTTTTTTAGGTGTGGATGCAAGGCAAACCGGTTTTGATTTATTGGAAGACTGGGCAAAAAAATATATCAATATTGACAAAGGTTTTTATGGAATAAAAATTTATCCTGCAGCAGGTTATTTCCCTTTTGATAAAAGGCTTGACTTATTGTGGGCCTGGGCAGAAGCCAATCAAATTCCGATCATGACGCATTGTACCCGTGGTGGCTCTTTTTATTTGGGGAGGTTTGAATCGTTGCTCAACATTGGTGCTTTGCAAGTACAAAGCCTTAATGAAAATGCACAATCAATGCCTTCCATCCGTTCAAGAATCAGCAATGTAATCAACGACCCATCTATTCATAAGAAAAATAAAGTCTGGTGTAATATTTTTGGTCATCCTGAAAATTATAAACCTGTTCTTGATAAATACCCCAAACTGAAAATCTGTCTCGCACATCTTGGCGGTTCCAATGAAGTATTGCGTGGTGCTGCAAATGCTACAAAGGATGATTTGAAATTAGGTGATGAATATCCTGTTTACCTGAAAGATAATTGGTGTGAACAGGTGATTGAACTGATGAAGAAGTATGAAAATGTTTATTCTGATATTTCCTACACACTCAGCGACAAGAGGGCGCTTGCTTTGATTGTAGATATGTTCAGACAGGGAAATATGGTAGATGATTTTGGTAAGCCTTTAATCAATAAATTAATGTATGGTACTGATTTTTATTTAACACAACAGGAACCAAAAGGTGATGAGCCTACATTGGAAAATATTTTTCTTACCAGTTTTAACCAGGATGAAATTCAAAAGATTGCTTTTGATAATACTACTGCATATTTATCATCCTCAATATTTACCTGATGTATCAAGCGGGAATAACCTTTTCATTTTTTATGAATGAAATGAAAATTCAGGAATGCAAATTCTCTTTAAAGATTGGTAAATTAAATAAGCTGTTTATTGATTAGTTAATTACAAAACTCATGTTGCCATCTTTTTCATCTTTCAGTTGTATGCCGATAGCTTGTAAATCATTCCTGATGCGGTCACTGGTAGCATAATCTTTTTTAGCACGGGCATCTTTGCGCAATTGAATAAGCATATTAATAATACTTTCCATTTTGTTGTCGCCTGTTGTGATATTTAATTGCAATCCGAGAATATCTTCAATATACAGTTTCATATTTTCCTGTAATAATCTCAAGGTGTCAGCGTTTAAAGCATCGGCAGCAATGTGTTTGTCTTTAATACCGTTGATGATGGGAACCAGTTCAAACATATTCGCCAGAATTTTTGCTGTGCTGAAATCATCATTCATGAATTCTTCAAACTCAGACAGGAGCTTCTGCACTTTGTTGTCGAGGTTTTTATCTGTTGCCGGATGGTTGTTGCCTGGTGTTAATTTTTTCAGGTTAGTAAAAGCTTCGCTCAATCGTTTCAATCCTTTCTCACTTGCCTGTAAGGCTTCATTACTGAAATCGAGTGTGGAACGGTAATGGGTTTGTAAAATAAAAAACCGAATCACCATCGGATGGTAAACCTGCTCCAGCAGTGGATGGCCACCATTGAACAACTGCGTCAATGTGATAACGTTGTTATAGCTTTTCCCCATTTTCCTGCCATTGATTGTAATCATATTGTTATGTATCCAGTAATGTGCAGGCACTTTATGATTGCATACATTGCTTTGTGCAATCTCACATTCATGATGAGGAAATTGCAGGTCCATTCCGCCACCATGAATATCAAATTCCTCTCCGAGATATTTTGCACTCATGGCAGAACATTCAATGTGCCAACCGGGGAAACCTTCACCCCATGGGCTTTTCCATCGCATGATGTGTTCAGGTGGTGCATTTTTCCATAATGCAAAATCTGCTGTATTGCGCTTTTCCTCCTGGTTGTCAAGATCACGGGTGGTAGCAATCATTTCATCCAACACCCTTCCGCTCAACATTCCATAAGGTTCACCTTTTTTAGTAAAATCAGTATTGTATTTTGTGACATCAAAATAAACAGAGCCATTCACCACATAAGCATAACCATCTGATATAATTTTTTCAATCATCACGATTTGTTCAACGATGTGACCGGTAGCTGTAGGTTCAATTGACGGGTCAAGGTTGTTCAACTGCTTCATCGCCCAATGATAGAGATTGGTATATTTCTGTACCAGCTCCATTGGCTCCAGCTTCTCCAGCACTGCTTTATTTGAAATTTTATCTTCGGCAATGCGGCCTTCTTCTTCAAAATGTCCGGCATCAGTAATGTTGCGCACATAACGAACCTTGTATCCAAGATGCATGAGCCAGCGAAAAACAATATCAAACGTAACATAAGGGCGTGCATGGCCCAAATGACTTTCTCCACTCACTGTTGGCCCGCAAACATAGAGCCCGACATGGCCGGGAGTTATTGGTGTGAAAATTTCTTTCTCTCTTTTTAATGAATTATATACTTTCAGTTCACTCATCTAATAATAAATATTTTTTAGGCAACCAGTCAACTGTTTATAAGGCATCTTCATTTATAACCCATTTCTTACAATACTCTTCATTTGAAGTCAATTAAAGTTTTCTGATTTAATGCCTGCAAAAATCACAGCATTTTTTTGATTGAACAACAAAATTTGAGTTAATAGCATTTAAACTTTTTAATTCAACATTTTCCTCACACTATATTTAAATCTAAAACAAGGTGAAGATGCTAAAATTTTTCAGTAAAAACTTAATATGACTTCATTGAGTGCCGAATTGAATCCAGTGAAGACAGGCTTAGTTTTCCCTCTCAAATTGAAAAAATCAGCATTCTTCAACATGTTGTTCCCGCAGGGTAAATTTCAAAAAAAGAAAACCTATTATTCCTGAAAGGAGCGACGCAGTGAGGATAGCAATTTTAGATATATTGATGTTGGCTTCATCATCAAATGCCAATAAGGTGATGAAAATTGACATTGTAAATCCAATACCACCTAAACACCCCACACCAATAATATGTTTCCATTTGATATCACCGGGTAAAGTGCATATCCCGGCCATAACACCTATAAATGAAAATAAAAAAATACCCAATGGCTTACCAATGGAAAGCCCGGTGATGATACCTAAGCTGTTCACATGCATAAATCCATCCAGCCAGTCCGATGGAATTGCAATGCATGTATTGGCAATTGCGAAAAGCGGAAGAATTAAAAATGAAACAGGATTATGTAAAAAATGTTGAAGAATATATGAAGGAGATTTTTCTCCACCATCACCAAAAGGTATAGTGAATGCGAGTAATACGCCGGCGATTGTTGCATGGATGCCGGAGTGTAGCATGAAATACCACATCAAAAGACCACCAATTAAATAGGGGATGAGGTTGCGGACTTTCAGCTTATTCAAAATAATTAAAACAACAAAAATACCCAATGCAATTGCGAGGTTGATAAAAGAAATGGAAGTGGTATAAAATACAGCGATGATGATGATAGCGCCTAAATCATCAATGACTGCGAGGGCAGTAAGGAATACTTTTAATGAAGCAGGCACACGGTTGCCAAGCAATGATAAAATACCAATCGCAAATGCGATATCTGTTGCTGTGGGTATGGCAACGCCATGTTGAGTGGGTGTCTGATAATTAAACACCATGTAAATAATTGCTGGCATAGCCATACCGCCAATTGCTGCAATAATCGGAAGCGAGGCATTTCTAATATTGGATAATTCTCCTATGTAAATTTCTCTTTCCAGCTCCAGACCGATGAGCAAAAAGAATATTGCCATAAGGCCATCATTGATCCATTCTGTGATACTATGGCCGTTGATTTGATGTTCCCAGAAATCAATATATTGATGTTGCAATGTGGTATTGGAAATAATGAGTGAAATAACTGTTGCAATTAATAACACCAATCCACCTGCCTTTTCACTGTTGAAAAATTCCTTAAAGAGTTTTGTTTGTATCATCTTGTGGCCAAAATACTTTATTTATTTGGAAAACATTTTGAGATTTTTAATCTTATTCTCGACATACTGCCATTCATAATCTTTACTTTGTTGCTTTGCATATTTTTCTGCATTTTAGCAATTCTATATCAAAAAAATCAAATGAAGAAACTCATCATGCTTGGCTGTATTTTTTGCAGCATCCAGCTTTCGGCACAAAATAAAAAAGCAGAAAAATTTGCAGCAATTATTACGCCCGAAGCATTAAAAGATAAACTGACAATTATTGCTGGTGCCGGGATGGAAGGCCGCGAAACTGCAACAGAAGGGCAACGTAAGGCAGCTGCATTTATTGAAGATTATTTTAAAAAAATAAAGTTACTGCCAGGTGTTTCTGGGCATTATCAAATGAGCTTCCCAGTGTTACAGGATTCTATTGAAAATACAACACTGGCAGTGAATGGTAAACCATTAAAGGTGGTAGATGATTATGCACCGGGCAGTGGTTTTCCTGCAGGTGATTGGACGGTAAATGAAATAGTTTTTTTAGGTTCGGAAGCTAAAGACTCTTTACAATCAAACAATATTGAAGTAAAAGATAAATGGGTGATGATTGTTCCTGATGCAGCAGCATCGTTTCGTGTATTGATGCAGGATATTCGTTCGATTTCACAATCAGGCGCAGCAGGATTGATGATAGTAAGTAATGATTTTCCTTACAAAAGATATTCAGCAATTGGCAGGATGTATATTCCCCAGGCATCAACTTCACAGACGATAACACCATTGATGTATATTTCAAAATCAACTGCTGCAGAAATTTTAAAAACAGATACTGCGTCAGTGAATGCATCTTTTGCAAAAAATACTTATCCTGTAAATATGCAGGTTGGTTTGCAGAAAGCAACTAAACATTTGCAAAGTTCAAACGTGATTGGTGTGTTGCCAGGCACAGATAAAAAAGGTGAATATGTTTTTGTTACAGCACATTATGACCACCTCGGCAAACATGGTGATGTTATTTATTACGGCGCTGATGATGATGGCAGTGGCACTACAAGTGTTTTGCAAATTGCAACTGCTTTTGCTAAGGCAAGGGATAAAGGTTATTCGCCAAGAAGAACAATTGTTTTCATGACAGTTTCAGGTGAAGAGAAAGGTTTATGGGGCAGTGAATATTATACTAACCATCCGATATTTTCCCTCGATTCCACATCTGTGGACCTGAATATAGACATGATTGGAAGAATTGATCCGGAACGTACTTATGGCGATTCTACCAATTATGTTTATACAATCGGTGAAGATAAACTGAGCAGTGATTTGATGAAGATTTCAGACAGTGTGAATAATGCCTGTTGCAAATTGGAACTTGATCGGAAATTTAATGATCCGAATGATCCCAATCGTTTTTATTATCGCAGCGACCATTTCAATTTTGCCAGCAAGGGTGTACCGATTATATTTTATTTCAATGGCACTCATGCCGATTATCACAGGCCTACTGACACAGTGGATAAAATCAATTTTGATTTGATGGCTAAAAGGGCAAAGCTTGTTTTTAATACTGCATGGGATATGGCCAACCGCAATGACATGCTGAAACGTGATATACCTTTGACACAGCAATAATATTTTTGGAAGCTATGCTAAAAATTGGATTGACAGGTGGTATGGGTAGTGGCAAAACAACAGTGTCTCAAATATTTTCTGTATTGGGTATCCCGGTTTTTTATGCAGATGATATTGCCAAACAATTGATGAATGAAGATGAAGGTTTGAAGAAAAAAATAATTCAGTTGTTTGGTGAAAATGCTTACCAGGATAATAAACTGAACAGGAAATTTATTTCAGGTATAGTTTTTAATGACAGGTTTAAACTGGAACAACTCAATGCTATTGTCCATCCTGTAACGATTGCCACTGCTGAGCAATGGATTAAAAAACAAACTTCACCTTATATCATTAAAGAAGCGGCCTTAATGTTTGAATCTGCTGCTGCTGTTCACCTAGATTATGTGATTGGCGTATATGCGCCGCAACACCTGCGTTTGCAAAGAGTGATGCAACGTGACGATATGCAAAGGGATGATGTGATGGCAAGAATGAATAATCAAATTGATGAAGCCATCAAAATGAAGTTGTGCGATTTTGTTATTGTCAATGATGAACAACAGGCAGTGCTGCCACAGGTTCTTTACTTGCATAAAAAATTGCTCACCTTATCTGCTTAATAAGTGTTATGTATTGATGTTTTGATATAAATATGTTGAATATGCGGAAAATAATTTTTGTTGTTGGTTTAGTGTTTTTTTCATTTTACTCCCATGCACAATATATAGTCAGGATCATTGTTAACAACATTGGGGCAAAAGCCAATGAAGAAGTGTATATAGCTGGTAATTTCAATGGATGGAATCCACAAGATAAAAATTCAAAACTCAATCCTTTTGGTGGCAACAGGCGCATCATAGTATTGGATATTGATACAGGTTTTTATGAATTTAAATTTACACGCGGCAGTTGGGATAAAGTAGAAACTACAGTAACAGGAGATGATATCGAAAACAGGACAGTAACTGTGCATGGCGATACCACCATTGAATGTACAATTGCAGGGTGGAAAGATGATGCACCACAAAAACCCAAACCCAATACGGCAACAGCGAATGTATATATTATGGATTATGCTTTTTATATGCCACAGTTAAACCGTTACAGGAAAATCTGGATTTATCTTCCGCCGTCATATAAGACAAGTAAAAACAAAATCTATCCTGTTTTATACATGCAGGATGCACAGAATTTATTCAATGAACGCACTGCAGCATTTGGAATAGAATGGGGAGTTGATGAATGCCTTGATACGCTGGAGCCAAAACTGCACAAAGAGTGTATTGTTGTGGGTATTGATAACGGAGGTGAAAAAAGAATGAATGAATACAATCCTTATGATGATGCAAAGTATGGAAAAGGAGAGGGGAAACAGTACCTCGATTTTATTGTTCAAACATTAAAACCACATATAGACAGTAATTACAGGGTGATGAAAGATGCAGCGCATACTTTTATTGCCGGTAGTAGTATGGGTGGTCTAATATCCATGTATGCGATGATACAATATCCTGATGTTTTTGGCGGGGCAGGTATTTTCTCACCGTCGTTTTGGATAGCACCAAAAATATTTACTGATGCTGCCAATATAATCTGGCAAAAAAAATTATATTTCTATTTCTATGCCGGCGAAAAGGAAAGCCTTTCCATGGTGAGGGATATGAAGAAAATGTTTGACATTGTTCATTCTAAAAATTGTTGCGATATGCAGTTCATCACATTTCCATTAGGACAACATAATGAAAAATACTGGCGGCAGGAGTTCCCAGATTTTTATAGCTGGATTATACAAAAGCAATAATGATGTTAATGTTTTCAGGAAGAAAAAATTAGCAGTAAAATATTTATGAACTCTAAAAATGCAGGAGAAAGCAATGGTTATTGTTTTTCGAAAAGATACTTAATGAAGTCAAAAAAAATTTGGTTTAAAAATTGGTTTAAAAAATAGAATGCAGGTTATGATATCAGTTAATACATTTGCAACAATAAGTTTTTGATATGATTGGTAAATTACTAACCAACATTGGACGATATCTTTTGATGCTGAAGGGCATGTTTACCCGGCCGGAAAATGCAAAAATGTATTGGAGGGAATTCATGCACCAGGCAGCAGAAATAGGTTTTGGTTCGTTGCCCATAGTGGTTATTATTTCTATTTTCCTTGGTGCAGTAACCACAGTGCAGACAGCCTATCAATTGGTAAGCCCACTGATACCCAAATCAACCATTTCACAGATAACAAGAGATACAATTATCCTGGAACTTTCACCAACACTCACCTGTATTGTATTGGCTGGTGTGGTGGGCAGTAAGATTGCCAGTGAATTGGGCAACATGCGGGTGAGTGAACAAATTGATGCAATAGAAATTATGGGCATCAATACACGAAACTATCTCATCTTTCCAAAAATCGCCGGAGCATTTTTAGTGATACCGGCGCTTATCATTATTTCTATGACACTTGCTATTTGGGGCGGCCGCACAGCAGGTGCTTTATCAGGGATACTTTCCGCTCAGACATTTGATATTGGATTGCGTCAAAGCCTGAACCTGCACAATGTTTCTTTTGCATTGTATAAAGCTTACACATACTCATTTATCATCAGCAGCGTAGGCGCTTATTTTGGATATTTTGTCAAAGGAGGTTCATTCGAAATTGGCCGTGCCAGCACCACTGCTGTTGTGGTGAGTTGTATCCTCATCTTATTTGCAGATTATATCCTGGCTTCCTTGTTATTGTAAAAAAGACAATTAATATTTTGTGTTTTTTTTCTAAAATGTTTTTTTAATAAAAAGGTAACAATGTTGTGCAGTATTTTGGGTTGTATCACTTGTGCTGTTATCTTTTGTGGAAATGAACTCAAAGATGATTTTCTGTTTCATTTATCATCAAACTCTCATTTTTAAAATCTATAGTCATAAAATTTATTTTTTTGAATAACATCTTTCTATATTTGATGCCGGAAATAAAAAATATGTATAGCCTTTCTTCATTTTATTGTTGTATGTGTGTTATAATCTCTTGCAGGAAGGATATACTATTGTAATCAAATAATCATCGAGTCAATAAATATAGCCTTCTACATCAGGAAGGCTTTTTTTTTGATTAAGATTAATCATAGAAAAAATTTTGTTATGACTGTTGAACAAATTGCTGATAAGATAAAACTGTATAAACAACTTGGTTTAAAGCTGTTCACTACATCATCTTTTCAAACCCACAGCGTGGTGTTGTTGCACATCCTGAGTAAAATTGATAACAGCATCCCGGTATATTTTATGCATACCGGTTATCATTTTCCTGAAACATTAAAATACAGGGATGATATAGCAAAACTTTTTGACCTTAATGTGATCAGTGTGTTTTCTTCTACTGCAAAAATCAACCAGCGAGACAGTAATGGCAGGTTGTTATTTGCCAGCGACCCAGATTTGTGTTGCCATTTAAATAAAGTTGTTCCTCTTGAACCAATACTGGCACAATTTGATGTTTGGATAAATGGTGTGCGGGCTGATCAGGGCGAGGTAAGAAAAAATTTTAAGGTTGAAGAAAATGCAAAATTCGGTACCATAAGGTTTCATCCGATGCTTGACTGGACAGGCAAAATGATTTATGCATACCTGCGTGAAAATAATATTCCGCATCATCCGCTGGAAGATAAAGGTTACTTCAGTATTGGCTGTGAGCCCTGCACCCGTAAATGGGATACCAGCAATATGGAATCACGTGATGGCAGGTGGTATGGTTTGAAAAAATCTGAATGTGGTTTGAATACAGAACTTGTAGAAAAAAAATAAATTGAAACAAGCATCCGGAAAGAAAAATATCAGGGAAATAAAATTTTTAAGAAAATTTATCTGCAAAAAACAATGAATATTCTCATTACCGGCGGCGCCGGTTATATAGGCACAGAACTCATTTATGAGTTAAGTGAATTAAATGAAGTTGAAAAAATTATTGTGTATGACAACCTCAGCAGGGGGAATTATAATTTGTTTATAGGCCATAAAGTAACAAATTCAAAAGTGAATTTTATACAGGGTGAGTTATTGGATACTCGCAGGCTTCGCAATGCATTAAAAAATATAGATGTGGTTTTTCATCTTGCTGCAAAAGTAACAACACCCTTTGCCAATATTGATGGCCATATTTATGAACAAACCAATCACTGGGGTACTGCAGAACTGACTTATGCTTTGGAAGAAAACGATGTGCAACAATTAGTCTTTTTAAGCAGTACAGGAGTGTATGGCAATACCACTTCAACTGTGACCGAAGATTCTTTGCCTCAACCGGATAGCTTTTATTCAATATCTAAATTCAGGGCAGAAAGGCATATACAACGTTTATCGGATAGAATGAAAACAGTTATCATACGCCTGGGCAATGTGTATGGTTATAGCAAGAGCATGCGTTTTGATGCAGTCATCAACCGTTTTATGTTTGATGCACATTTCAACAACAGGATAACAATTAATGGTACTGGCAGCCAACACAGGTCTTTTATTCATATTGATAAAACCACAGCAGTGTTAGCCAAACTGCTTAATTCAGATATACCTTCGGGTATTTATAATTTAACTGATAAAACACTCAGTATCCTTGATATAGTGGAAGTAATGAAAAATATTTATCCCGATCTGGAATCTTTTTTTATCAACCAAAATTATACAGGTCATAATCTTGAAGTGGAGCGGCAATCAAAATTATTGCAGTATATACCATTACCGGAATCTGATCTTGGAGAAGAATTGAAAACATTCAGAACTAAATTCACTTTTTATTCTGCTTAAAAAAACGGAATAAATATTATTGCTTTCCAGACCCCCTGATAAAAGTAAAAATCGTACCTGCATAAAGTATAATCCCGGCAATAATAAAACGGGAACCTGTTTCTTTTTGCTGAGCAATATTATATGAACTACACAACAATAAATCATAAACAGTTAGTGTAATTCCTGTTGCAATCAGCATAGAAGACAACATGCCAAGGAAAATAATTTTAACTTCAAATAAAGTGCTTTGTAAAATAGGGATCATGAATAATCCTGCTAACAGCATATTGACATGCATGGCTCTGTTAAATGATGTATTGATAACTGCAAGGTCAATTGAGTGTGGCAACATCCAGAAAATAAATGAAAACATGATAAAGATGAGCAAAGTAATTCCAACTGTGAAGCTGATATGAAAATACTTTGAAAACCAAAACCCGGCAAAAATTCCTAATGCAAGCATAGCGGGTAATTGAAGGAGTTGGTGCCGTAACATGGTTTCAGAAAACCATTCATTCATCGGGTAAGAAATGACCCAGGATAAACCTAAGATCAACAGGATAATAATTATATTGCTTCTTTTGTTAAGCACGAATTGATTTGTTGTGCAATCGTATTATTACTTTCTCTGGCCGGGTCGAATACTTTTACAATTTTTCCATCCGGTCCAATGAGGAATAAATATATAGAATGATTGATGATACCTGTTTCCGGAACTGAATATTTCCATATCCCAACATTGTGCAGGAAACTGTTGAAATTTGATTGAGTATAATTGTATGGTAAAGCAAAATTCCAACCATCAATATTTTTTCCAAAATAGGTTCGGTATTTTTTTATTTTATTGATGCCATCATGTTCCAAATCAAAACTAACAGTAACAAATTCAAGTTTTGAGGGTACTGTTCTGCTATCAAACTGGTGATATATCTGTTCAATCTGGTTATTTACTTTATGACAGACAGACGGGCAATCGAGGTAAACAAAATTTACCAATACATAATTATGTTTATCAGTCAGATGAAAAACTTTTCCATCCTGATTTATCAAAGCTATGTCTGGGAAAGTCCTTGGTATATTTCCTGCTGCATTAAGCGTATAAGAAAAAATGGTGAATGATGAAAAACCCAGCGTCCATTTCCAGATTACTGCAATGCAGATGGCGAGAGCACACAATGGAATCAAAATCTTTTTCACACACAACACTTTTAAATAAATAAAACAAATCCTTTTGTTTAAGTCACACTGATTTTATTAATGAAGCATTTTTCTGTTTGCTCAATTTTATAATTATAGCAAAATACATGATGAAAAGACCAATGAGAAGCAGGATAATAAATAGTGCAGCGATTTCAGCAAGTAATGCACCGGTGTGATGGACTGATACAATAGGGATGCCCTTATAGTCTGCATATCTTCTTGGAATGCTATTTAATCCGCCTGAATAAAACATACCGATAAAACAATGAATAGAAATTACAAAAAGCCAGAAACCAAATTTTGCGGTTTTATCTTTTTCCTGTTCTTCTTTTGTATGTGATAGATAAAAAATCAATCCAAGAATAAAAAGAACAACACCACCCAGCATATAAGTATGAAAATGAGCTGGCACCCAAAGTGTATTATGCAATACTGAGTTTACAGCAATTGTAGAATCAACTACTGCAGAAAATCCACCAATGGCCCAGCCCGCAACACCTATCAGAAAACAAACCGGTATGACTCCCCATTTTATTTTGGAATGATAGATTTGAGAAATCACACCAAACATGGTAATGGCTGTTGCCGGTATGGCACTGGAGTATGAAACAATTTGACCTATATATTGAAAAGCGCTCGGTTGTGCAAAATCCATGTAGAGATGATGAAAGTATGCAAAGAGAATGAAAATGAAAGTGGCATTCCAGGAATATACAAGCACCTTATCTGTTTTCCATTCACGCCCTGTATATTCCGGGAGCAGTGCATATACCCAGCCTACACAACAATATAAAGTGATATTGACGAGTGTATGACCAAAAAACATAACCATGTTTTTCATCAACAGTGGATTAAAATGTAATGCCGGCTCTAACAATTGCATCAGATACATGAACAACATAGCAGCTCCAATTAAAAATGCACACAAACCCGGCACCAGGCTGATAGTGGTAATCATTACAATTGGCGGCAAATCCCTTTCTCCTTCTTTTCTTTTTCTTAAATATTGCCAACCCATTAAATTGGAAAATCCACCAAACTCTTTTGACATGGCACTTACAAGATGTATAATTCCAGACAGCCAGGCAACGCCCATAATTATCAATGAAACGATTGCCAAACCGGTGGACCATGCCGGCCAGTTAACACCAATAAATGGCAATGGGTATAACATATACCAGCCCGGGCCAAATTTTCCGATAAGTGTTGCAATTGCTAATCCGATAACGCCAATTAAAACAAGTGTGTAAACAAAATAGCCAACACTGATATTTAGTTTTGCCTGTCGGGTTCCAACAAGATACCACAAGCCTGCAAAAGAAAAAGTAAATAATAAACCGGCCATGCCCAGACCATGTAATGTCATTAATGTATAAAAAGTATCAGCGCCTAAATTGATGTCTTCCCCCTGGTTGAGCCGCATCAGAAGGCCCAGAATGATGAGTAATGGAAAAACAACCATGAAAGTAATGCTCCAGATAATAACAAGTTTTCTTTGTCTTTTTATTTCAACAGGACTTATTTGTAACATGTTTGAAAATTTTTTATTTGACATGAATGGTACCAACCATAATAGCATGAGCTATCCCACAGTATTCGAGGCAGAGGATATGATAATCTCCAGGCTCTGGAAATTTATATTCAAGAGCATTTTGGTAATCTGGCATTGCCTGCGTTTGTGCCACTAAAACACCATTAGTATTATAGATGGCAAAATCGTGGTTTACATCAGATGATGTTACCAAAAATTTTATGAGCTTATTGGAAGGCAATGTTATCTCGCTTCCGCCTTCCATCTGCAAAGGTGTCTTATCAGAAATGCCGGGAGCAAACTTCCAAGCCCATTGCATGCCAACAACAGACACTGTCTCATCAGGCCGGCTCTGAAATTGTGGATATGGTAAAAATCCAAGTGTAATAATCAAGCCTGCTATAACACAAAAGACCAGCGCAAAGAAATATCGCGCCCTCATTTTATATACCTTATGTTTTGCTGAAACTTTATCCTCTGCAGGGGAGGAGGAATAAAACAAATAAATGACAACTAACACCACAATTGCACCTGCAATAAATGAAATGATGGCAGCAGATGTTTGAATAGTTAGAAAATTGATGAATAAAATCATAGATTTAGTTTTATTTTTTTCAAAATAAAATAACCAGGCAGTAGGCGCTCTATAAGATACAATTCGAATTATTCTTTTGAGGAAAAAGGTTTTACTAAACTATCAATTGAGAGATTTTCACAAATAACCTGATAATTGCAATTTCAAGTCAGACAATTGATGTGAAACCGGGATGCAAAATCAAAAGTAGGAAGTTTTTTCAATTTAAAAAAAGATAAATTTGTCTTTTATTGTTCTCCAAATTTATGATTGTGCATTGGGAATGGTTTAACAATAATGTCTTTACACTTATCTGCAGTTACTGCATAAAAAATTGTTTCAACTTCGTAATTTTTTATTGGTAATAACTATTGCAATGACAGTCATTTTTTATTTTATAGAGAAGCGCAGAGTTTTTTGATGTTTAAATTGAAATAATCAATAAAAAATCATTTAGGGAAAATGAAATGACTGTTGCCCGGTATAGATATGGAATTTTTTTTCAACTGGAAGTTCTTGAAGAATAACCAGCAATACTGGTTGAGCCGGCCTTGCATTTGTAGTTTTTACATCCGATTTTAAAAACAGCTATCTTATTCAATACTCCTATTTTTGCAAATAAACTGCATGAATCAATCTGTTATAGATAACTATTCCAGAGTTAAAATTTCGCTGCTTTATTTACCAATTGTTTTATTGATGCTCATAGCTATTTTTCTGTACTCGCAGGATGCGTTGAATATAGATGGTTATCGCAGCATTCAGGCACATTCCTTTTTTTACCTTAATCAAAAGTTATCACAATTTCCTGCCCTTATCTACAATCTAACACAAGTAGGAGATGGGTTCGTACTTTTTTCGCTAATCAGTATTTTAACAATATATGCTGCGGAAACAATAGGAACCATAATTAATGCGCTACTTGCCACTGCATTAATTACTAATTTATTTAAATGGTTGTTTGGTGTGCCAAGGCCTGCGGCTACTTTCGATAATGATAAATTTGTAATAATCGGCCAAACTTTGCGTGGACATAATAGTTTGCCTTCTGGCCATTCCCTCACCATTTTTGCCATATTTACTGTATTGTTGATAGGGTTTATGCCCAAACAAAAAATTTATAAAATACTTTGGTGTATTTGTATAGTAGTAGTTGGCTTATTAATAGCTTCTACCCGTGTAGGAGTTGGTGCACATTACCCGCTGGATGTTCTCACCGGAAGTATTTTAGGATATATTGCTGGCCTGATAGGTATTTACTTAAACAGAAAATACCGCATTTGGGCATGGATGAGCCAAATAAAATATTATCCTTTTTTTATCGTTGTGCTCCTTGTGTGTGCTATTGTAATGGCAACTAAAATTATAAATGAACCATTGTTCATTTATTTCATGGCTCTTGTCAGCACTCTCATTTCTTTGTTTTATATTATCCGTTTGTATGCTCAGTATATTAAAAAATAAGCTTAACTTCAGTTTGACACGCTTTTCAGTTATCATCAGTGTGCTCACTTTTTTATTGTTTCATTTCCCATTTTATACTTTCGTTTTTAAAAATCACGAAATACATGGTTTCGGCGACATAGCATTTATCACCTCTTTGATGATTGCCATGTTGGTGGCTAACTTTTTTACGGTCTATCTGATTTTTTACCTGTCACTGTATTTTGGAAAAGCTTTGTTTGCCATAACTTTTATTATTAGCGCTACATCTGTTTATTTTATCAATGCTTATGGTATTATTATAGATGAAAGCATGGTTGGCAATGTATTGAATACAAATTATCAGGAATCGAGCAGTTTCATATCTATCAAACTATTGCTCTTTGTATTGCTAATGGGTGTCATACCTGCTATTTTTATTATAAAAGCTAAAATTCAAATGCCAACTTTTAAACGTTTTTTAGCCACCATTTCCCTCACTTTGTTGTTTTTGATTGTTATGATATTTGTCAATTCAACCAACTGGCTGTGGATTGATAGAAACTCAAAAACGTTAGGCGGATTAACAATGCCCTGGTCATATTCAGTGAACTTATCACTGTTTTATGTTCATAAATCACAAAAAAATAAAAAAGAAATCCTGCTGCCCGATGCCACTATCACTGATACCAGCAAAGCTGTTGTGGTGCTGGTGATAGGCGAATCATCAAGAATGGCCAATTATTCTTTGTATGGTTACGATAAAAATACCAATCCACTGCTTTCCAAAACTCCTAATGTTCATGCCTTCAAAGCAACTTCCTGTGGAACTTATACTATAGCAGGTGTGAAATGTATTTTGGAATATAAAAACACAAGTAAGCTGTATGAAATCCTACCTAACTATTTATACAGAAATGGAGCAGATGTTATATGGCGCACTACTAACTCGGGTGAGCCGCCCCTGCATATAAAAAAATATGAAACCAAACAGCAATTAACAGACGAATGCAAAGGTGAAAATTGCCAGTATGATGAAGTGTTGTTGACGAACTTAAAAGAAGATATTCTGAACTGTAAAAAAAATAAAGTACTTGTAATATTGCATACCAGCACCAGTCATGGACCCTTGTACAGTCAGCGATATCCGCCCCGGTTTGCCACCTTTTTGCCTGTTTGCAATAGTGTGGAATTGGCTGATTGTTCTCATCAGGAACTGCTCAATGCGTATGACAATACAATTGTTTATACTGATTATTTATTGCACCAGGTAATCGAAGATTTACAACAATTGAAAGGTTATAAAAGCTCCATGATTTTTGTTTCGGACCATGGAGAATCGCTGGGAGAAAAAAATCTGTATATGCATGGTTTGCCACTTAGCATGGCGCCGA
Organism: Bacteroidota bacterium; assembly: GCA_018268035.1. Taxonomy (GTDB): domain Bacteria; phylum Bacteroidota; class Bacteroidia; order Chitinophagales; family Chitinophagaceae; genus Parafilimonas. The sequence goes on from JAFDXI010000103.1 coordinate 31,819, forward strand.
AAGAACAATATGAAATTCCTTTTATTGTATGGGACTCCGATAGCAGTGAACATCTAAAACCCAGCCCCGATACTGTACTAACACAGCATAATGTGTTTCATAGTGTCTTACATTTTCTTGGGTTCAAAAGCCCTATTTATGATGAGTCTATGAATATTTTTAAATAAGACTTAGGGTATGTAGTTTGAACATTGTTTTCAAAAAAAATTTCTTCCTGAAATAGGATGGCCAGTAATCAAGTGACAATGGAATTGAAAGAACATATTTTTGTTGTGAGTGTATTTTGAATGTGAAAAGATTTATTGAATAGCTGAATTATTTTTTTTCGGGCCATCTGAAATCCTGAAATTGAATTTTTTTGAAATTGTATTATCGTAAGTTCTTTAAAACCTTTGACAAAAAATGTTTAGCATTGAATGTGTGCGTTGTGAATAGATAACTCAAGATAAAATATTCATTTTTCCCCGCAGAATAGAAATATAAAAAATGTTGAATTAATAATTTAGTAACACACCCGCTCCAAATCCCATATCACTATCATAATGTGTACGGATGCTCAGGTTTCTGGTGATGATGTATTTCAGGTCTGCCATATATTCCAGATCGGTATTAACCATAAAACCTGCACGTAATCTTTTTGAAACCGGGATATCTTCTCTCATTAATTGTAACCGTACAATACCATCCTGGTATAATTCTGCCTGGAAGATAGTGAGCATAGGTAATGTATAATCAAACCCGATGCTGAAAGCACCGCGTTTGTCTTTTTCATTTTTCTGGCCAAAAAGATTTTTAGCATGTTCATCAATTCCCATCTTCCTGTACCGCCAGTCAAAACCAATAAAAGGCATAAACCATTGGTTCTTTCCCACATATCTTCCAAGGTGTGTTTCGGTTTCATAACCATGCATATCATTATACCCCAATCTCCATTCCATGCCTATGCTCCATCTTGTGTTTTGCAACATCCACATTCCATCATTACCATTAAATGCAAAATCATTTTGAACCATAAAGTGCGGCATATTGCTTTCCCGCTGCAGCATTTTATAATCCTTCGCTTTGTTTTGCAAATAAGGGTTTTGATAATCACCTACTGAAAAAACCCTGTTCATTCCTGCCATCATGTGATACAAAATATGACAATGAAAAAACCAGTCACCTTCTTCGTTGGCGAGAAATTCAAGGGTATCTGCTTCCATCGGCATGATGTCGAGCACACTTTTGAGTGGTGCAAAATCCCCCTGTCCATTCAATAGCCTGAAGTCAAAACCATGCAGATGCATCGGATGGCGCATCATTGAGTTGTTGTACAAAATGATGCGTAAAATCTCTCCCCGCTTCACCGGAATTTTATCTGTTTCAGCAAGCACTTTATTGTCCA
>JAFDXI010000104.1 GCA_018268035.1 Bacteroidota bacterium
TCGAATATAATCATGATAAACAGTAATGAAGATGCTGTGCGCATTTATCCCAATCCTGCAAAAAATATTTTGCATATTGAAGGTTTATCATCAAAAGCAAAAATTACAGTTATCAGTTTCAACGGCTTTACAGCTATCAGCCAACAGCTAAAAGCTAATAGCTATCCCAGTTACAATCTAAACATCGCTTCATTACAACCAGGAAATTATTTATTGAAAATTGAAATGAATGGAGCAATGGTGACGAAGAAGTTTTTGAAAGAGTGAGGATATATAAATTTGCCAAACGGTAAATAAGACTAATTACCGTTTGGCTTCGCTTATTAAAAATTCAATTAATTTATCCATAGCTTTTCTCCTGTGGCTATATAAATTTTTTTCTGAAAGTTCCATTTCACCAAATGTTTTATCACTGCCATCAGGAATAAAAACAGGGTCATAACCAAACCCGTTTGTTCCTCTTCTCTCATCAATAATCTTTCCCCTGGTAATACCTTCAAATATATGTTCTTCGCCATTCCACATTAATGATATGATGGTTTTGAATTGTGCAGAGCGGTTTTGAAAACCCTTCATTTTAAAGAGCAGCTTATTTATATTGGCTGAAAAATTTTTTTCTTCACCTGCATACCTTGCACTTTTCACACCCGGTTCTCCATTCAATGCATCCACTTCAAGACCGGTATCATCGCCAAAACAATTTTTTCCTGTGAGTGCAAAAATGGTTTTAGATTTTTCTGAAGCATTGGCTTCAATGGTATCGTATGGTTCGGGTATGTCAATATCAATACCTGCTTCTTTCAGACTGATTACTTTACATACATTGCCAATAATAGAATTGATTTCTTCAACCTTATGTTGGTTATTGCTGGCGAATATGAGTTGGTTATTTTCCAAGGTTAAATATGTTTTGCAGGCTTTTCCACAATTTGGTTTTTTCTTCTTTTGCTTTTCCCGTTTGTTGATTCAATACAGCTAATGATGGCGCTGTAAGTATTTTACAATTGTTATAATCCTGTACCTGGTATTGTGGCATAGCAAAAGGCAATTGTATCTGCAAAGCATCTACACCAAATGCTATTAAATACTGTGGTTGCATTTCTTTTTTTAACTGGTTAAAATCAACAGCATGCTGGTGAAAATTCATCAAAGCAATATGTCCAACATTGAGTTTGCATGCATTTAATATACCGGAAAGAAATGTAAGGTTGTTTTCATCAAGATATACATTGTCTGCATCATCAACCAATACAATAATTTTCTTCTCATAATTCCCGAGATAATTCCGGGCTGGTTTAAAAGGCGTTGATTGTTGTTGAGGTTTTGTATTTTGTTCAGGTTGTGACAATGGTTTAATAACATCACCAATATCAACCAACACATCATCAAAAATCTGTGCTACTACAAATCCAGGTAATATTTCTTCCATGAAGCTTGTAAAAAATTTAATTTTGAGCGATACAAATCATAACCGTGTGTTACAAATTACTAACGGCTGTTCGTTTTGTTTTAATTTTATTTTCTTTGCATCAAATTTACAGGTATGACAGAAGTATTAGACATTAACGTAAGAAAAATTAAATCAAGCAGGTTACAGGATTTAAATATTGATGAACTGCCTTTTGGCAAATATTTTACTGACCACATGCTGGTTGCAGATTATGCAGATGGCGAATGGCAGCATGTAGAGATTATACCCTACCAGCCACTGACAATAGAACCGTCCAACTCTGCATTGCATTATGGACAATCTATTTTTGAAGGCATCAAAGCTTACCGCGACCATCATGGTGATGCTTATATTTTCCGGCCTTATGAAAATTTCAAACGATTTAATCTTTCGGCCCAACGAATGTGTATGCCGGAAGTACCGGAAGAAATTTTTATTGAAGGCATGCGTAAGCTGATTGAAATAGACAAAGAATGGATTCCCCAAAAAAAGGATCACGCTTTATATATACGTCCTTTTATGTTTGCAACTGATGGAGCTCTTGGTGTGAAGCCATCTGATACATATAAATTCCTAATTATTCTATGCCCGGTAGGGCCATTCCATGCAGCACCAATGAAGATAGCTGTGGAAGAAAAATATACCAGGGCTGCACCGGGAGGAGTAGGCTTCTCAAAAAATGCAGGCAATTATGGTGGCAGCATGTACCCTGCCATGAAAGCCCAAAAAGAAGGCTATGATCAGGTTTTGTGGACAGATGCTTTTGAACACAAATGGCTCCAGGAAGTAGGAATGATGAATATAGGTTTTATTATCAATGGAACTTTTGTTACACCGATGTTGGAAGATACCATTCTGAAAGGAGTAACGAGAGATAGTGTTTTAACAATTTTGAAAGATATGGGTATCTCTACTGAAGAAAGGAAAATCAATATTGACGAAATAGTTGAAGACTATAAAAAAGGTCAGATAAACGAAGTCTTCGGGATGGGTACTGCAGCAGTAATCTCTCCAGTCAAGGAATTGAAATATAAAGATGTTGTGATGAAATTTGATCCATCTACATTTACTATTGCTGCCAAAGTGAAGCAGACTTTATATGAAATTCGTACAGGAATTAGTGCAGACACCCACGATTGGATGTTAAAAGTGTAAACAGTAAAGGCAAATAGTGAAGGAAACTAAATTTTTCATGCTTAATTTTTAATTTTTAATTGTTTCCCCTACCTTTGCCGTCCCAAAAATTTAAGGTTAGTAATGCCTACAATACAACAGTTAGTAAGAAAAGGCCGTGAGATTATCAGGGCAAAGAGCAAATCAAGGGCTTTGGACGCCTGCCCTCAGCGCCGCGGTGTTTGCACCAGGGTTTATACCACAACACCTAAAAAGCCAAATTCAGCTTTGCGTAAAGTAGCAAAAGTGCGTTTGACCAATAAAGTTGAAGTGATTGCATATATACCAGGTGAAGGTCATAATTTACAGGAGCACTCAATCGTTTTGATACGCGGAGGCCGTGTAAAAGATTTACCAGGTGTGCGCTATCATATCGTGCGTGGCAGCCTTGATACTGCAGGCGTGAAAGACCGTAAAAAAAGCCGTTCTAAATACGGAACAAAAAAAGAAAAAGCTAAAAAATAATATTCATCATCCATCAGATTAAAAGATGAGAAAAGCACAAGCAAAAAAATTACCATTAGCGCCTGATGCCCGTTTCAACGATAAACAGGTTACACGTTTTGTAAACAACATTATGTGGCAGGGCAAGAAAAGTACTTCTATCAATATATTTTATGATGCCGTTGATAAAGTGAGCAAAATGACAGGCGAAAACGGTTATGAAGTTTGGAAAAAGGCATTACAGAATGTTACACCTGCTGTAGAAGTTCGCAGTCGCAGAATTGGTGGCGCTACTTTCCAGATTCCTACTGAAGTACGCGCTGATCGCAAAATTTCTTTGAGTATGAAATGGCTCATCCGTTACAGCCGTGAGCGTAATGGTAAAACTATGGCCGACAAATTAGCCAATGAAATTGTTGCTGCCAGCAAAGGTGAAGGTGCTGCATTTAAAAAGAAAGAAGATACTCACCGTATGGCAGAAGCCAACAAAGCTTTCTCTCATTTCAAAGTATAAGATGAAATTGACAATAAAAAAAACCTCTGCCAAAAATGCGGAGGTTTTTTTATTCCTGTTCAGCCATAATCAATACTTTTTAAAAACAGGTTTCTAAAAATTTATAGCTAAAATATTGATATCAAAAAAAAAGCCGGAAGTTTTTCAACTGTCCGGCAAATGCTAATTAGAAATGCGTAATTATAATTTCTTAATTGCTTCAGTTAATTTAGGAACAATTTCAAAAGCATCACCTACAATACCATAATCTGCCGCTTTGAAAAAAGGAGCTTCAGGGTCTTTATTGATAACCACAATTGTTTTGCTCCTGTTCACACCTGCCAAATGCTGAATGGCGCCTGAAATACCTATTGCAATATAGAGGTTGGGGGCAATCTGGATACCAGTTTGTCCTACATGTTCATGATGAGGACGCCAACCTGAATCTGCTACTGGTCTGCTACAAGCTGTAGCTGCATGCAATGCATGGGCCAGGTCTTCAACCATTTTCCAGTTTTCAGGGCCTTTCAATCCACGGCCGGCACTCACCACAATTTCTGCTTCTGTCAAAGGCACTTCGCCTTTCACTTTATTCACTGAAACAACTTTTACTTTTGGTTCATCAAAAGTAACTTTCAGTTGTTCGACAGTGGCAATACCTTCTGTTTTTTTAACCTGGAAACTATTCGGGTTAACTGATATTATTTTTACAGGTGAATCAATGCTGACATTCGCAAATGCCTTTCCACTAAATACACTTTTCTTTACGACAAATCCTTTCGAAGTATCAGGCAATGCAACAGCGCCTGAAACAAGCCCTGCTTTTAAGCGGGCAGCCACTGCTGCAGCAACCGCTTTTCCGGTTTGGTTCTGACTGAAAATAATTTCAGATGCATTTAATTGTTGCACTACATCAGCAATAACTTTTGCATAAGCCTGTGTATCAAGTGTATTGAGTTTTTCATTAGCCAACTGATGCACTTTTGTGGCCCCATAATTACCAAAAGCCGAAAGATCATCCTGCACGGTTCCAAGTAAGACTGCTTCAGCAGTTGTGCCTAACTTTTCTGCAACAGCAGCGCCATAGCTTAAGGCTTCATAAGATGATTTTTTAATTGAACCATCTGCATGATCTATAAATACAAGTACCATTATTTTTATTTTATTGATGATTAATTTTGAAAATTGAAAGCATGATAAACAACACTTATCCAAGCATTATCATATCACTTTAGCTTCTTCGTGTAACAACCGCACCAGTTCCTCAACATTATCTGCTGCTACCAGTTTTACACCAGCTTTTTGCGGCGGCAATTCAAAACTTTCAACATGTGTTAATGCATCAATTGCAGCAGGTTCCATCACTTTTAGCGGTCTCGACTTAGCAGCCATAATACCACGCATATTCGGAATACGTTGTTCTGCCACACCTTTCTGGCAACTGATGACAACAGGTAAATTCACTTCATCAGTTTCTTCACCACCTTCAATTTCCCGCTCAACAAGCGCAGTCGTTCCATTAATGTCCACTTTGTTTGCTAAAGAGATAAATGGCATATCCAACAATTCAGCTAAAGCACTGCCTACAGAAGAACTGTTATAGTCGATAGTTTCTTTACCAGTCAACACAAGGTCATACCCGTTTTGTTTTGCAACGGCTGCAATTTGTGCAGCAATAAAAAAAGTATCATCACTGGTAGTATTGATTCGAATTGCCTCATCACCACCAAGTGCTAAAGCTTTTCGGATAATCGGATCGCAATCAGCGCCACCAACAGTAATTAAATGTAACTGTATGCTGGTATCTTTTTCTTTTAATTCAATAGCTCTTACCAATGCATTCCATTCATCATAAGGATTAATGATCCATTGCACTCCGGCTTCCTCAAACTTTGTGTTATTATCTTTAAAAGCAACCTTTGAAGTTGTATCGGGTGTTTTACTGATACATACAAGTATTTTCATCTGGAAAAATTTAGTTAGATACTGAATAAATTGCCAACTAAATACAGTGTATTTCTATGGCAATAATTATTTAGCGCAAAAGTAAAAGATAAAGTTGTTTATGCAACTATTTTACATAAAATCTTTGTTAAGCCATCAGGGAAAAATCATCAGAATTTGAAACCCATTGTCAACATTACATTGGTACGGTTATTCTTTAGCGTTGCGAAAGTATTGGCTTTGTCAAGCAAACGATATGGGAAGTTCACATCTTTATTGAACATCTGTGCTATTGTAAGATCAATGAACATCCCATATTTACGATAGCCCACACCACCTGCAATCATCATGCGGTCGGCTTTTAATGCATTATCTTTATAAGGGCTACCATAATAAGCAGCTCCAAGACGCACAGCTAAAGGAGAAAATTTCAGTTCCCCACCTATCCTTACATTTATATTGCCTTTATAGTAACTCTTAATGACATCGTTTAAAGAACCATAATAATTATCCAATGACGGGTCAGTATAACCTTCTCCATCTGACTGTTGTAAAAATCTGGAGCCTCGATGATTTACAAATTCTATATCGGCCGAAACAAAACCTTTTTGTGCTTTTACATTTGCCACTTCATTGAGCACATAAGCAGCGCTGGCAACAATCTTATATGGTGTTAATTCATTATAATTTGTTTGTGATGCAGCATTGGGAAAATCACTGCTATTAGATGTTTGCACGCCAGCATAATCTTCAGTATTGGTAGTCATCGAGGCAGATAAATCATCAGAATAATTCATGAAAGAAGGTGTATGAAATGCCAGCCCCAGGCGTAAAGAATTAATAGGTTTGAATATTACACCAATCCTTGCATTTAAACCAATGCCGTTTATTGTATGATGTTGTGAAAAATCAGAATAAGCAAAATTATTATGTTCATCACCGCTGAGGTCTGTTTCAGTATATGTCAGATCTTGTTTGTAAAATGAAAAAGGTACATTAATACTTACACCCCAAAGAAATTTATCCCTATCATTGTTTGCGAAGCCAAAAGAAATCTCATACAAACCACCACCGGTAACTGCATCATATTGCTGTTGGATACTTCCATTACCAACAGGAACAAGACTCCTGTAACCAGATAAATTACCGGTTGCATCAAGTGTTGTATCAATCAAATAAGTAAAGTAGGCCAGAGATGCGCCAAAAGGATAATTGTTGGCAGCTTCATTTTCTGTAGCATTATCTCCTACAAGTTGCTCCAGGTATTGTTCTGAATAAGAACTATAATCATTCAACCCCTTATAATTTGTTTTGTTATTATAGCTTGCAAGCTGGTTGACAGAAATAGAAAAGGCTGACGAACTATTGCTGCGGTTGATCCTGCCACCAATCACTGCCCCGGTTGGGCCCAATAAAAAACCACTCTTATTAATTTTTGAGCCTGTCCCGCGAAAATCAGCAGAATTATTATTCAGCATAAATGCAGGAGAAATTACTATTTCGTTTGTTCTGTAAAAACCAAGGCCTGCAGGATTAACATAAGAAGACGTGATATCACCGCCTAAAGCGCCGATAGCTCCACCAATGGCATTACTGCGGGCAGTTCCATTTGGAATGAACCATGCATTGTTTACAACATCATCCGGACTTTGCGCAAAGCTCATTCCAACCACACAAAGCCCTGCCACTAAAAACAAAAGTTTCTTCATAAAAAATTCAAAGGTGAATACCAGGAAAATAATAAGATTTATGGCCTTGTACGGTTGCCACCACCATTAACTCTTGAACCTCCACCACCTGAGTTACCGCTATTATTAAAACTGCGTGAAGGCGTATAAGTGTTATTATTATTATTATAATTATTGTTGTATTGGTTATTCCCGTTATTGTTTTGCTGATAATAATTATTATTACCCCTTCTCACCTGGTTGGAGGCATTACTGTTATTATATGCATTGCTACGGTTTCCACGTTGCAAAGGCATGTTGTAATTATTATACGTTTTATTACTGTAAGTGGATAAATTATACCTGCTAACCGGCCTGTAATAAACAGTTGGGTTTTTGTAATAAACAACAGTATAGTAAGGATAATACAATGACTGCCAGGGTGAATAATAGAAGGAGTTAAACGAATAAGGGTTATAATAACCATAACCCAATCCATAATAACCCAGGCCTAAAGAATAAGTAGGAGTCCATGACGAATAATAGTTATTAGCATAATACCTGCTGTCATACCAGTAATCATAATCGTCCAATGCACTCCATCTATCATAATCCCTCGCTTTCATTCGCAGATAATAATCATCTGAAGAGTTGCTATAAGTTTCATACTGATCCTGTCCATAATTATCAGCATACATTTGTTGCTGTCCGGGTGAATAATAAACATCATCAGGTGTTTGAGATGTTCTGTATGCAGATGAACAACTTGTAAGCAGGGCAACCAAAAATGCTACATAAATTAAATTCTTTTTCATTCTCACATGGTTTGTATGCTAAGTTATTACATTTGCCGCGTTTATCATTTTTTTACACTTAGTTTTTTATAAATGGTATGGGCAAAGCAATAACATCAAGGCATGAAGACTACTCTCAATGGTATAATGACCTCGTTTTAAAAAGCGAACTTGCAGATTACAGTGCAGTGAGGGGTTGTATGATTATAAAACCTTATGGGTTTGCATTATGGGAAAATATGCGGGATGCGTTAGACAAGATGTTTAAAGATACAGGACATGTGAATGCATATTTCCCATTATTTGTGCCGAAGAGTTTATTTGAAGCAGAAGAAAAAAATGCGGAAGGTTTTGCAAAAGAATGTGCCGTTGTAACCCATTATCGCTTAAAATCTGACCCCGAGAAAAAAGGAAAATTAATTGTTGATGAAGATGCAAAGTTGGAAGAAGAATTAGTTGTGCGGCCTACCAGTGAAGCCATCATTTGGAACTCTTATAAAAACTGGATACAAAGTTATCGTAACCTGCCTATACTTATCAATCAATGGGCCAATGTGGTACGTTGGGAAATGCGAACAAGGTTATTTTTACGTACAGCCGAATTTTTATGGCAGGAAGGACACACTGCACATGCCACCCGCGATGAAGCAATAGCAGAAACAAAACAAATGCTGGATGTATATGCCAGCTTCGTTGAAAATTTCATGGCAGTGCCAGTCATCAAAGGCATTAAAACACCTAATGAACGTTTTGCAGGCGCTGAAGATACATATTGCATTGAAGCGCTGATGCAGGATGGCAAAGCTTTGCAAGCTGGCACATCACATTTTCTTGGCCAAAATTTTGCCAAAGCATTCGATGTAAAATTCAGTGATAAAAACAATAAGCTTGATTATGTATGGGCTACCAGCTGGGGTGTAAGCACCCGGTTAATTGGCGCTTTAATCATGGCGCACAGTGATGACGATGGTTTGATTTTACCTCCCAAAATTGCGCCTTTGCAGGTTGTCATTGTACCGATTTATAAAAGCGATGAACAGAAACAACAGATTGCAGAAAAAGTCACTGATATCATCAACAACCTAAAGCAGCTGAATGTGCGGGTGAAATATGATGATAATGATTTGACAAGGCCAGGTTGGAAATTTGCTGAATATGAAATGAAAGGCGTACCGGTTAGAATTGCTATCGGGCCTAAAGATTTAGAAAATAATGTAGCTGAAGTTGCCCGCAGGGATACAAAAGAAAAGCAAAGTATCAGCCTTGAAAATATTTCTATTGCCATTTTTAATTTGCTGGCAGACATTCAGCTAAACATGTTTAATAAAGCAAAAAACTTCCTTGATGAACACATTACTGAAGTCAATACCTGGGATGAATTTATTGATGTACTTGAAAATAAAACAGGTTTTGTAAGTGCACATTGGGATGGCACTTCAGAGACAGAAGAAAAAATTAAAGAACTCACCAAAGCCACCATCCGTTGTATTCCATCAAATGCAAAAATTGAAGAAGGTGTTTGTGTGCTTACCGGTAAACCTTCTGCACAAAGGGTTTTGTTTGCGAAAGCATACTAATCAATTACGAATTAAAAATTACGAATTACGGGTTGTTGAAATTTTGAGAGGTATTGTTTACCTCACCACCTCGTAATTCGTAATTCGCAATTTTTAATTGAATTATTACATTCTTACACCGTAATTCGTAATTCGCATTTTTTAATTATCTATCCTATTTCCCCTTAAAATTTGCTTTTCGTTTTTCAAGAAATGCAGATGCTCCTTCTTTTGCATCTTCTGTTGAAAAACATTCTCCGAATTTTTTTATTTCATAATCGTAACCTTGATGTGTATGGTCAAAGTTGTTAATGGTTTCAATCACTTTGGCAATGGCCAATGGCGCTTTTGTATTGATGATTGCTAATATTTTTTTTGCTTCATTTAGCAATTCAGTTTGTACAACCACTTTATTCACCATACCCAATTGTAGTGCATCATTGGCGCTGAATATTTCCCCGGTCATGATGTATTGCATTGCCCTGTTTTTCCCAACTAATTGAGTTAACCTTTGTGTGCCTCCATATCCTGGAATTAATCCAAGATTCACTTCCGGTTGTCCAAATTTTGCCTGTTCGCTTGCAATGATAAAATGACAAGCCAATGCCAGTTCACAACCACCACCCAATGCAAAACCATTCACAGCGGCTATAATAGGTTTGGGCGACTTTTCTATTTTGTCAAATACCAGCTCCTGCCCACGTCTTGCCAAAGCTTCACCTGCTGTTGCATCCAATGTCAAAAATTCGCTGATATCTGCACCGGCAACAAAGCTTTTTTCACCTGCTCCTGTGATGATGGCAGATTTTATTTCAGGGTTATTATAAACTTCATTTATAGCTGCACCTAATTCTTCAATTACTGTTTTGTTGAGTGCATTTAATTTATCTGGGCGGTTAATTGTAATAATAAAAATATTATTCTCTAATAATGTAAGTATGGTTTGATAATTCATTTTTCAATTTTAATAATATAAAAAATTAACATGCAAATTCTTTCCATATAAATAGAGGATCAATTTGTTTTAAAAGCTCCTGTTTTCTTTCACCCAATCTTTAATGTAATCCGCAATTTCATGTGTATTGGCGCCTGGTGAGAATAATTTACCAACACCCAATGCATTGAGTTCTTTTATGTCATCTTCAGGTATAATGCCACCACCAGTTACCAGCACATCATGCATCTCTTTTTCTTTCATCAGCCGCATAATCTTTGGGAACACCGTCATGTGAGCGCCACTTAAAATACTGACACCAATAGCATCCACGTCTTCCTGTAATGCAGCGCTGACAACCATTTCAGGCGTTTGTCGCAAACCGGTATAAATTACTTCCATACCAGCATCACGCAAAGCAGTGGCAATGACTTTTGCACCACGGTCATGGCCATCCAAACCTACTTTTGCAACTAAAACACGAACAGGACGGTTAATTGTTTCACTCATGCAATCGCTTTTAAACCATCAAAAATAAGTAAAGCATTATGATTTAAGGGCAGTTGCAATTTCTTCTCCCATTGGTTCAATGCCGGCTTCAAAAAAATGGGTGAGCATACCTGTCTCATTGATGAGGTATTTACAAAAGTTCCAGGTGGGCTGTTGGTTCAGCCAGCCATTTTCTTCATCATGGGTAAGCCATTTAAAAATCTTATTCTGGCTGCCTTCTTTAATGACAACAGATTTTTTTGCCAAAGGGAAAGTAATGCCATAATTTGTTTGACAAAACTTCGCAATCTCCTCATCGTTACCCTTTTCCTGTTGTTTAAAATTGTTGGAAGGAAATGCTATAAGTACCAAATCATTTTTATGTGCCTCACAGAGTTTTTCCAATCCTTCATACTGATGTGTATAACCACAGTTGGATGCCGTATTTACCAACATTATTTTTTTGCCTTTATATGCAGATAAATTTGTTATACTGCCATTATTCAACATAAAGGGAATATCATAAATTGATTGATTTGGATTGATCTTTCCTGCATTTTTTAAAACCGCTGTATTCATTTTTGTTCTTTTATTAGTTCGAATAATTAAAGGATAAACCAATTTCAAAATCTTTTGCCTTACCGTCATAAAATTTTAATTCTTTACAGGTTGATGAATAAGGTTGTCAATGCTGTCATGAAAAATAAATGAATAATAGTTTCATCTTTACTGACTGAAGGTGCTGAAAACAATGTCTTTTATTTTAAAGCATTGCACCGGATATTATTCATCACTATTCATCAACTCTTTTTTATAAGCCATGATAAACACAGCTCCAAGGTTGGAATAAGGCGCCACATAATCGTCAAACAAATCACCATGATTAAACATGGTGCCAAAACGTTTCCACATCAGCGGCCAGTCAAGATTTTTACCTTGCCTTAAATCTTCAATTATTGCGTTGATAATAGGTTGGTTAATGGATCCTGAACCTGTTTGTTTGGAAGAAATAATTTGTGCTGTCGGACATATCTGCAAAACTTTATCAAGACTTTGATATGCACCGCAACTACCCAGCATAACAAGTTTAGCAGAACTATTCAACTGATCCAATGTGGAAGACAGCCAGTAACTATGTCCACGATGTATCACCATAGTCGGGTTTAAATCATTATCATACAAATACTGGTTTAATGCTTCCTGAGCTTCTGCATCCAGGTTCTGTTTTTCATCCAAAGGCTTATTGGAATAAATAATGATTGGAACTCCTTTGGTGGAAGAAATCGTTACCCATTGATTGTTGGATTGTATCTTCCAATTGCTGTTTCTAAAACTGTTGACAAACACCGGGAAATATATTTTACCATCTTCATCACCATAAAAATATTGCTGAATAATTATCCTCCCCTTATCATCCTGCATATCTTTATTAGGCATAAAATATACCGGAGGTATCCCAAGTTTTTCTGAAAGATTTATATGATTTGTAGTATCAATTGAAAGGAACAATGTATTTAAAATATCATAAATATGTTCAGCTCTCTGGTTGCCTGAATTTTTTGCCCGTTCCAAATTGCTTTGCACCTGGTTAAGAATCAAATTGTGTAATTCTTTATCTTTTATGCCTGCATAAGAATCTGCAACATCCACTGCATCTTCAAGTGTCGCAGATTTTTCAAGGCCATTTACAAAAGCTTTCATCAGCAAATCTGCATTGCCTTTGTTCATGCGTTTCAAAAAATCATCAAGTGTATTATAATTCGCAGCCATTTTTATCCATTTCCTGAAATGGTCAAATTTTACACGCATCAATAAGCTATCACCTCTCGGATTTTTCATTTTTTTCCAAATCAAGGGGTAAACACCTCGTGTATAACTGCTTGTATAAATTACATCTTCCGTCATCACAGCTAGATAATACAATTCTTCCGGTGACAGGTTTTGAATTTTTTTAAACCGAACTGCATCAGGCGATTCATGCAAACCATTGATAACATTTATATATACATCTTCTGCTTTTTCTCTTAGCTTACCCTGCAATGCTTTCATCGAAAGTGCTGTATCATGGTAACGCAACCTGTCAGCATAATCTATTTCGGTCTTCACCAGCAAAGCATAATATTTCTCATCATTATTCAATGCTGCATCAATATCATCAAATGTTATTTTATGAGCATAGAGATTATCAAGAAATGGAAAATACATTCTGCCTTGCTGAGTGCCTGAGCCTTGTTGCATTTTAGCAATGTGAACAATAAGCTGCACTAAACTATCGGGGCTTTGCGCAATTCTTTGTGCCAGCTTGTTATATGCTGCTGCATACGTATATAAATCATCCGGCCTTTTGCGCGCAGCCACGATGATCAGGCTGTCAGCATAAGGCAGATCAGGATGCTGATTTAAAGTAGCCATCATCCTTTCAGGATGCTCAATACAAACTCTGTATAGCAGATAATTTTTAGAATCTTCAATGCCCGCATTGTCACTAAAAGCAAATGAATTCACCAAAATATCACCCACATCATAAGAGTATTTTTGAATCTCAGGAAAAATAGATTCTTTCTTTTCATCTAGTTCCAGACAATTCCTGAAACCATTGATCATTTGTATTAAAACAGAAGATTTAATAGTTTGATACCTGAAACCAATGAGGTATTTTTCCAAACATTCATTCAGGCCCCGCAGGTAACGTATTTTTTCATTATTTCCGGTCAATTTGCTGGCTTCAATTTCAGACTGCAAAGAGTCTACCTGCGTGGTGAGCGCTGCATTTAATTTTTCATTTAAAGCTTCGTTATCAGAAGGCATAAAATATCCATCCGGTTTCCCATCATATTTTTCTATCAGCTTTTGTGTACTGTCAATCTTTTCATGAAAATAAACACGCACTAAAGGAATATCCTGACGGGATGCAGTCTGTGCAAAAGCAGCATTTGCCGCAACAATAATACTTAATACAGAGAGAAATTTTTTTTTCATCAGCAAAATCCTGTTTTATCCTTCACTAAATAAGATCAACTCCAATAATTTCAATGGTGCAAATTTATGGCTAATATTATGCCATATCCTTAACAATAAGATAATATGTGAAGGAATAGTAAATGGCAGCTTGTCATCCTATTTTTGCAGCAATGGATTTAAAAGAAAAAATCATACTGATTGCAGATGACGAACCTGATATACTTGAGATCGTTTCATTTAACCTGCAACTGGAAGGCTATACAGTTCACACTGCAAAAGACGGGAACGAAGCGCTTGAAAAAGCAAAACAAATCAATCCTCAATTGATTATCCTTGATATCATGATGCCTTTTAAAAATGGTGTGGAAGTTTGTAAAATATTAAGGACACTACCGAAATTCAAAGATACGCTCATCATTTTTTTAACAGCACTCAGCAATGAAGCCATGCACATCAAAGGCCTTGATACCGGCGCCGATGATTATGTAACAAAACCTATCAGCCCTAAAGTATTGGTGAGCCGTGTGCATGCATTGTTCAGAAGAACAATGCATGACAATTCAGGTATTATTACAGCCGGTGATATCACCATCAACGCATCCAATTATAATGTGAAAGTCAATGGCAAGGATGTTGTATTGGCAAAAAAAGAATTTGAATTATTGTATTTACTGGCAGCAAAGCCAGGGCGTGTTTTTTTACGCAACGAAATTTTAGAACAGGTATGGGGCAACAATGTAATAGTGGGCGACCGTACCATTGATGTACATATCCGCAAAATTCGCCAGAAGCTTGGTGTCAACTGTATCAGCACTTTAAAAGGTGTTGGATATAAATTTGATTATATGACTGAATAAATATTTTGGTTTACCTGCCTAAGTTTTTTGGTCATCTCTTTACGAATATGTCCATAATGGCAACGATTACCTTTATTCATGCTTGTGAGACTATCAAATCAAATTTCAAATCAGTGCTTTCTATTAATTTATCTTTACAACAGAAAAATGCAATATGTTAAATACAAAAAATTTATCACCGGATAATCTTTCACTTTTCACTGCATTGTGTTTATCGTTCCCGGTAAGTATTGCGTTTTATTTTATCAGCTTCCATTGGATTGATTCGCTTATTACATTTATCATCGTTTTTATTCTTTCCTTTTTCCTGATTCGCTTCGTACTTAATGAATTTATTTACCGGAAAATAAAAGTTATATATAAATACATCTATCAAACCAAAGCCAGCCAGCGCGAAGAAATGTATTATCAATATATCCTGCCCAAAAAAAGTATTGAAGAAGTAGGCGCTGATGTGGAAAAATGGGCGGTGCAGCAAAGAGCTGTGATTGATGACCTGAAAAATAATGAGCGTTACCGTCGTGAGTTTCTTCAAAATTTATCACACGAAATAAAAACTCCCGTTTTTGCAATCCAGGGGTATGTGGACACTTTGCTAAACGGCGCTCTGGAGAACAAAGAAACAGCAAAAAAATTTTTAACCAATACTTCCCGTAATGTTACCCGAATGGTTGACCTCATTAATGACCTCGATGAAATAACAAAACTCGAAAGTGGTGAGCAAACATTACACAAGGTTAAATTTACCATCCAGGATGCCATTCGCGAAACTTATGAAACGCTTGCCAATAAAGCACAGGAAAAGAAAATTACTTTAAGCATTAAAAAAGGTTGTGAGCAACCGGTAGAAGTGCTGGCTGATAAAGAAAAAATCCAAAGGGTTTTAATCAACCTTGTTGACAATGCCATTAAATATGGCAAAGCAGATGGATTTGTAAATGCCGGCATTTACAGGACTGACGACAAGAATGTACTCATCGAGATTACAGATAACGGTTGCGGTATTGCCGAAGATCATCTGCCCCGCATCTTTGAACGTTTTTACAGGACAGACAATGTTCGCAGTCGTAATACCGGAGGTACCGGATTAGGTCTTGCCATTTGTAAGCATATTGTAGAAGCTCATCAGCAAAGTATGATTGTGCGCAGTAAACCCAACATCGGGTCCACTTTTGGTTTTACTTTAGATAAAGGCTGACAATTTCATAAAAGCACACTACGTTCAATTTTATTAATTGCCATCATATTCAAACACAATTTTTGCATTGGTTTGGAGGTCAGTCTTAATGCCGAGTTTATAAATCTGCGTACCCACTGTAATCCGCATCAATGCTGTATTGGGGGCAATCGCTCCCAGGTTTTCTGCAATCATGGTAAACGCATGTTCTCTGTGTGCTGAATCTGCATGGATTTTAAATGTTATTGGGTCTTTGTTCAGCATCTGGTTATTAACAATAAGTTCTTTATTATGATAAACACTAACCCGGTCGCCATCAATCTGTGCATTATCAAACAATTCTATTAAAATATCCGGCGTAGTGATATGATAGGTTTGCACCAAAACATTTGTTCTCGTTTCAAATGCTTTTGCCGCCGAAGGGTTTCCTGTGCCATTCGCTTTTGCAATAGAATCAGCAATATGTTGCTGATGTATTTTTTCGAGCAATGCAATATTTGAGATTGAATCCTGAATTCGCTTTTGTTCCTTTTGTTGAACAACTAACAACGAATCCTCAACCTGTTTTTGCCGCAGTTTAGCTGTTGCAATTGCATCATTTGTTGAATCTTCAACAAACTTCCTACGTTGCTTTGCCAAAATTGCTGCATTAGAAATAGAATCTGCAATACGCCTTTGCTCTTTGTCCCGTATAGCTGCCAATGAGTCTTCAATTTGTTGCTGCCGTATTTTTACTGCAGTAACAGAATCCTGTATTCTTTGTTGTTCAAGTTGCTTAATCAATAATAAAGAATCGTCAATTTGTTGTTGTCTTTTCTTTGCTGCAGTAATTGCATTATTGGTTGAATCGTCAATAAATTTCTGTCGCTTTTTCGCAGCAGCAATTGAATCCTGCAACCGTTGTTGCTCCTGCTGTTTCACTAATGCAAGAGAATCATCAATCTCCTTCTGTCTTTGTTTCGCTAAAGCAGCAACATTATCTAATGAATCTTTTATTCTTTTTTGTTCCCTTTGTTTGACCAACGATAAAGAATCGTCAATTTGTTGTTGTCTTTTCTTTGCTGCAGCAATTGCATTATTGGTTGAATCGTCAATAAATTTCTGTCGCTTTTTCGCAGCAGCAATTGAATCCTGCAACCGTTGTTGCTCCTGCTGTTTCACTAATGCAAGAGAATCATCAATTTCCTTCTGTCGTTTCTTTGCAATAGTTAAAGCATTCTTTGTAGAATCGGCAATAAACTGTTGGTGTTTTTTTGCTGCAATTACAGAATCCTGAAGCCTTTGTTGTTCTCTTAGTTTTGCCAATGCTAACGAATCATCAATTTCTTTCTGTCGCTTTTTCGCCAATACTACAGCGTTATTCAAAGAATCTCTGATGCGTTGCTGTTCTTTTTGTTTGGCTACATTAATAGAATCCTGCGACTGTTGCCAACGCTTTTTTGCAAGTGCCTGCGCTTGTGTAATAGAGTCCTGTACTTGTTTATGATATTTCCTGACCTTAGCAATTGAATCTTCAATTCGTTGTTTTTTCTCTTTTGCAATTGAATCAATAATGCTTGTTGAATCAGTAACAGTTTTATGTCTTTTACGCAGATAAGCTGCAGCTGCCTCTAAGGAATCCCTATGTTGTTTAGCCTGGATACTTTTTGTTTGTGCTATAGAATCTTCATTATGTATCACTCTTTTTTCAGCAGCAGCAATTGCTGTCCGCACTGTATCTTCTTTTTTACGTTGTTCACAACTCTTAAATGCGGCTATATCTGCAGGTGTACCAAATCGCCCAACAAGGTAGCGTTGCATCACTGAATCATATTCACACAATAACCTGTAATAAACAGTTGTACCATCACAATTGTGCTGGCAACCTGATATGCGGGTAGTCAATATCAGGCTATCACCTTTAATAAAAATTCTATTTTGAGGGGTGCACGATGAACAATCCCACCACTGACCTTTTACAGGTTCTTTTTTAAATAAAACAATACCATTCTGCAAAGTCATTTCTTTATCATTCAAAGAACCTGTGACAGCAGTAACAATTTTTGCATGATAACGGTCATTGATTTCAGTAGTGCGGCTACCCGCAAATGTTTCACCATCCACTGATTCAATAACTATCATCTTTATCAACTGTGATTTAATTCCATTCACCTGATTGCCATTCCCATTCCATGTGCCTATCAGCCAGGTGTTGTTTTGAGAATGAACAGCAACACAACAAATACAAAACAACAACAGTGAAATAATTTTTTTACAGTTAAGCATTGGCGTCGGATTCACAATAGCTTTGAATATCTGAAACTGAATTTACATGATCCTAAAAGCAGCAAGCTGGCAGTAAACATAAAACTTTTCTGCTAATGATTTAAAAAAATATAACAATTATTTACTCTAATGGATCTTTCAATTTAATTATTAATTGAGATGTATTAAACACTATGCTCCCACAATTTATAATATTTGCACTTGTAATAAAATCATCACTCTACATTTTCGGATTTATTTTTCATCCTGATAAAAACAATTTCCGTTTCTAACCATTTTAACCGCTTACCTGTATACTAATTTTATTATATCAATTGCAATCTCCCTGTCATGGTTTATTATTCCATTCAGCATTCATAAAATTTCCGATACTATTTTAAAATCTCAACAATGAATGTTGGATAAAACTGTTTAATTTTATTTTGATTTTATAAACAGAACATGAAAGTTGTTGATTTACATACCGGTTTTTCTCAACCGTTAAAACAAAAATTCAAAAAAGGTTTCCCTCAAAATTTTAAAACTTTCATTTTTTAAAATATAAACACATGAAAAAGTTACTAACGTTATTTTTATTACTGCCATTCTTTACAATGGCACAGGAAGGTGTCAATTTTGAACAAAATTTATCCTGGCAACAAATTCAGGCAAAAGCCAAAGCAGAACATAAAATGATATTTATGGATTGCTTCACCACCTGGTGTGGGCCTTGCCGTTATATGAGTACAACCATTTTCCCTCAAAAAGTTGTGGCCGACCTAATGAATGAAAAATTCATCAATGTTAAAGTGCAGTTGGATACAACTGATGCAGACAATGAAGAAGTAAAAAGCTGGTATCAAACCGGGCATGATTTAGCTGCCCAATATGATATCCGCGCTTATCCCACATATTTGTTCTTTGATGAAAACGGGAAAGCTGTTCACCGGATGGTTGGATCTACACAAACAGGCGAAGATTTTGTATCGAGGGTAAAGACTGCATTTGATCCTTCCAAACAATATTACACATTGCTCGATGAATATAAAGCAGGCAAAAATGATCCGCATTTCTTAATGTCACTTGCCAATGCTGCCCAGGATGCTTATGATATGAAACAGGCAAATAAAATTGCTGCCGCTTACCTGGCAACACAAACTGATCTTTATACAAAAGATAATCTCGAGTTCATTAAAAATTTCACACAAAGCAGCAAGGATAAAGGATTTGATATTTTCCTCCACCATGCTGATAAAGCTGATGCAATATTGGGAGCAGGAACAAGCGCTGATATTGTTACCAATATTATTTTGAGAGAAGATATATACCCGGTAGTGTTTGCAAAACGTATTGACAATTCAAAAGATTTACCAGAACCAGACTGGAGTGCATTAACAACAAATCTCGAAAAAAAATATCCGGCAAATGCAAAAGAAGCAATCAGCTATGCACAGGTGATATATTATGAAAACAAACCGGATTGGGAAAAATTTGCACCTGCAGTTGTAAGTTATATGAAAGCTTATGGCAGCAAAGCAAACAGCAGTCAATTGAACGACTTTGCATGGAATATATTTTTAAACTGCAATGATATGGCCTGTGTGCAACAGGCTTTGGAATGGAGTAAACGTTCTATTGATCAAAACCAGGAACCTGCATTTATGGATACCTATGCAAACATCTTATATAAATTAGGCAGAAAAGATGAAGCATTGGTGTGGGAAAACAAAGCCATGACTGCTGCACCTGAAAATGAAAAGAAAGGTTACCAGGAAACCATTGACAAAATGAAGAGCGGTGAAAAAACCTGGAATTGACAAATCATACACTTTGAAACCTAAAAGGCTGCTGTAATTAGTAGCCTTTTTTATTGTCGCTATTTGTATTTTTAAGAAACCAACAACCGTTATATTTTACAATTCATAAAAATATTTCAATAACCATAAAAATATTTTTAAGTTTAACCGCTAATTTATCCAACACACTAAAATTAACGCTATGAAAATTGGACACCTTGCTACATCTTCATGCATCATATTATTATTATCATGCACGCAGCCGCCTGAAATGAAAACAACAAAATTTATTGCACTGAATGATTGGAAGAGCGAAAATTTAAAAGGATCAGTGTATAGAATTGTAACTGAAACTTATCTTTTAGACAGTATAAGCGGGAAAATAGGAATACTCGAAAGCAAAGGGATTGAAACATTTGATGAAAATGGTTATACTGTAACATATAACAATTTCACAACTACTGATAGTGTAAACATGATTTACAACTATATTTATAACGCTTCAGGTTTTCTTACAGGCATGACAGTAACTAAAAACGGTAAACCATCGTCCTCAATGAAAATTGATGTGGACACGCTGGGCGTCTACATGTCTGCCACATCGTTTGACTCTGCTGCCAAGGTTGATGCTATTTATACTGAAATTCAAACTAATAAATTTGGACAGGTGTTAAGCGCAAACGGGCTTCATCCCGACAGCACATTAAAAATGTCATTCACCAATAAATATGACAGTATTTTTTATATGGGTGGTGAAAGTAAAGACAGTGTTGGCAAAGTCACTTATTCATCCACAATAGCTTTGAATGACAACAAAGACCCTGCAGCAATGGATGAAACAGACTTCACCAAAAACTCATATACAACAAATACAGTTTATACTTATAGCAAAAAAGATAGTGAAGGCAACTGGACTGAACAAACCATTACCGTAAATGGCAAACCTTCAAAACTGATAAAGCGGACTATCTCTTATTTTAAATAAAAATTTTTTACACTGCCTGCAAATTGTTTGCAGGCATTTTTTATTTATCAGATCTGATACTAATAATTTGCATGACAGGATATGCAGTGGCTGCAATGCCGCAATAAAAAGAATCATGGACTTCAACATAGCTTAAGAAAACTTCAAGATTATTTTTTTTAAAACTATCAAGCAGGTTTTGAGGATGATAAGTTTTTAAATTATCTGCTAACCTTATCTGCCATCCGCATCCGTCAGGTATATTGACTCCCGCATCCATTACGGTTGCACGCACAAGTGCCGGGCTTTCTGTTAAGTTATTTTTACTACAAGCAGCCAACATCAAAATCGAAAAAAATAAAACTCTTTTCATCACACAAAATTTATACATGGTTTCAATGACAATTTTCTTACCAGAATATTTGAAGACAGGTTATTTTTAGCAATGAAAAAAAATTGCAATGTGCATTTTAGCAAATTCAGGTAAGTGATATTGTAATGACATATTGATTTGTTCAAAGAATAAAAAAAAAGAATTTATATAAGCGCTTACATAACAACCAGGTCGGTAATGCTAAAAGAAAACTAATGATTTTTAATTTTTTTAGGGGAGCATTAATAAGAATAAAAAAACACAACGCTATCAAAATTTTTTTAACTAAATATAAGCAGGTTGACGGTTCTTTTTTGATGCCAGGTATTTATTTCTGATGATTTGTTGCACAGGAACATTTTCAATTTTACTTTCCAGCCAACCGATAATGTCAAGATACATAAAAGAACGTGTAGCCAATGGGTTGCCTTTAAGGGCTTCAAACTTTTCTTTCAATGGCTTAAATTCTGCAATTACTTTTGAAGATGTCAGTGAAAATGATTTACGTAAAAATTTAAAGATCTCTTCTTCCACCACACTCAGGCTGTTCATCTTTGCCATAAAACGATAGACCGATTTTATCAGGTATTCCACCAAATCATAATTTCCCATTTCATAATGCGCAATCAGATGAAGCAATCGTGCATAACAATGCAGGTCTGCTCTTAGATCTGGTTTACGGTTGATAATCTCATTCAGGTATTCAACAGCCTTTTCATTATCTCCGCTGCCAAAATATAAACAGGCTATTTTATAATAGAAAATTAGCACCCTGTGGTTATCAATATGCAATTTATATTCTTCAATTTTTTCTTCTATTTCAGGTACTATATTAAGCCCTTCTATAAAACTGCCATGCATAAAATGTTTGTTGAGCAAAGCAATTTCATAATAAATAAAGGCCTGTATTTGTGTGTTGGTATCTTTTTGCCCTGCATCTGACTGAATAAAATTTTCAAACAAATGCAATGCCTCTTCAAACTTTTTGTAATTGGATAAAACAAAATGTGCAGTGGAAAGGTTATGCAGCCCTTTCACGTATTGAATGGATTCAATATCCTTCATCCCTGGATTGGTTTCAAAGAGGTCAACCCATTTTTGCGATGCCTTGTAAAAACCCAACAAGTCCTGCAATATAAATGTGTACCAGCTAAAAGCCTGGTAATAATACAAACGCTCGTAAAAATCCATTGCATATAAATTGCAGGCTACAGGAAGGTTAGCCTCAAAAAATGCTTTTAATGCCCTTTCATCTTTTTCATCACGGGCATGGCCGTTTTGAATATACCAGCTATACAATTGTAATGCAAAACCTGAAAGTTTATTTAATTGAGACACCCTGTTGTTTACTTCATCAGATTCCCTCGACAGTTCTCCTGCCCTGCCTTCAAAGCTCCGAGTGATGTGCATGCTTTCAATCTTTTTTTCAAATATCAATGCCTGTATGCGATATGTAGATTGACTAAATGTTTTTGCAGTAGATTTTACTTTATCCAGCGCTTTCAATGCCTGCATATACAAACCCTTGTTGTATAATAAACGGGCATACATGATTTGTTCGGCCAACTGAGTTTCGATATCTGGAGATGAATGAACGAGTGTTGCAAGTATTTGTTTATACAGATAAGCTTTCATATTAGAAAGCTGCTGTTTTTGAATGGAAGCATTTTTGCGCAATAACTTTTCTTCATCATATTCCTGCATTCCATCAAGCGCATCAAATAAAGAAAGGATTTTTAAATCATCAGTACCAGAAGCACGTTTTACATGTAGCTTAAATGAACGCTTTTCAGACTTGCTGAGCGATTTTATCAATTGAAAAAGTTCGTCTGTATTCCTGTTAGGCATCGTAAATAAAATTGCTTGAAATGCAGGCTGGCAAAGGGTTTTAACAAAATTAAGGGTGAATTATAACCGTAAAACAGGTTCAAATTGATTTTACGGCACTACACCTCCACGCTACCTTTATGCACTTTGCAGCCTGATTTATTC
Source organism: Bacteroidota bacterium (assembly GCA_018268035.1). Taxonomy (GTDB): domain Bacteria; phylum Bacteroidota; class Bacteroidia; order Chitinophagales; family Chitinophagaceae; genus Parafilimonas. The sequence goes on from JAFDXI010000104.1 coordinate 23,309, forward strand.
AAAATTAATCAGTCTGCACATCTCATACTAATTTGAATGCCATGCAAACTAAAAAGATTAACATTTTCGACACCACTTTAAGAGATGGTGAACAGGTACCAGGATGTAAGTTGAATACTAAAGAAAAGATACAGCTTGCACTCGCATTGGAAGAACTTGGTGTTGACATCATCGAAGCCGGGTTCCCTATCTCCAGCCCCGGTGATTTTACTTCGGTAGAAGAAATAGCAAAAGTGATTAAACACTCCACTGTATGCGGCCTCAGCCGTGCTGTTGAAAAAGATATCCAGGCTGCCGGTGAAGCTTTGAAATTTGCCAAAAGGCCACGTATTCATACAGGTATTGGGACAAGCGATACACATATAAAAGCCAAATTCAAAGCATCCAGGGAGGAAATTTTAGGTCGCGCTATCCAGGCTGTGAAATGGGCGAAAGCATATGTGGATGATGTTGAGTTTTATGCAGAAGATGCTGGCCGCACAGATAATGAATACCTTGCCAGGGTAATAGAAGCTGTTATCAAAGCAGGTGCAACTGTAGTGAATATTCCTGACACTACCGGCTACTGTTTGCCACATCAATATGGAGAAAAAATTGCTTACCTCGTAAACAATGTACCTAATATTGATAAAGCCACCATCTCCTGTCATTGTCATAATGACCTTGGTCTTGCAACAGCAAATTCAATTACAGGTGTGATTGCAGGTGCCGGCCAAATAGAATGTACCATCAATGGTTTGGGTGAACGTGCCGGCAATACATCGCTTGAAGAAGTAGTGATGGTGATGAAACAACATGCCTATCTTGGTTTTTATACCAACATTAAAACCCAAAAGCTAAATCCCATCAGCAGGTTGGTAAGTGAAACAATGCGCATGCCGGTACAACCAAACAAAGCGATAGTTGGCAGTAATGCATTTGCACACTCCAGTGGCATCCACCAGGATGGTTTCTTGAAAGACAATTCCACTTATGAAATCATAAAGCCTGAAGATGTTGGCGCTGATGGCAGCAAGATTGTACTCACAGCCCGTAGCGGCAGAAGTGCATTGGCACATCGCTTTCAAAAAATCGGTTTTAGTTTCACCCGCAATGATATAGATATTTTATATCAACAGTTTTTAATAGTGGCCGATAGAAAAAAAGAAGTGAAGGATGAAGACTTGCAGGAAATGGCAAATGAACATCTTGCCGCAAACAGGAAAGAAGAAAAAGCACACATTCTCTAACTTTAATATCCACTTATCCAATCATTGAAAAGATATATTGAATGAGCAATACGGATTCATATAATTCTGAACAAAATCTTACACAGGCAGGCGGTGACAGGAGCCTGTCCTTGTTTGAAAAAATCTGGGAGAAACACATTGTAAAAACTATTGATGGCGGGCCATCAGTGTTTTATATTGATAAGCATTTTATTCATGAGGTTACCAGCCCACAGGCATTTAAAGGTTTGGAAAAAAGAGGTCTCAAAGTTTTTCGGCCTAACCAGGTAGTTGCAACAGCAGACCATAATGTACCAACATTAAACCAGCATTTGCCCATCGTTGAAGAACTTTCCCGCATACAGGTGCAAACACTGACTGAAAATTGTAAAAAGTTTGGGATTGAATTATACGGTTTGGGGCATCCTTATCAGGGCATTGTACACATCATCGGCCCTGAGCTTGGTGTTACACAACCTGGTATGACGATAGTTTGTGGTGATTCGCATACATCTACTCATGGTGCATTTGGCACCATTGCATTTGGCATAGGTACCAGTGAAGTAGAAATGGTTTTAGCTACTCAATGTTTGATGCAGAGCAAGCCCAAACTGATGCGCATTAATGTGGAAGGCCAACTCAATAAAGGTGTGGTTTCAAAAGATATCATTTTATACATCATCTCAAAAATATCAGCAAGTGGTGCAACAGGTTATGCTGTTGAATATGCAGGCAGCGCCATCAGGAGTTTAAGTATGGAAGCCCGCATGACCATCTGTAACATGAGTATAGAAATGGGGGCACGTTGTGGAATGATTGCACCTGATGAAACCACTTTCAAATACATGAAAGGGAGAAAATTTGCACCACAGGGTGAAGCATGGGATAAGGCTATGGCTTATTGGAAAACATTACACAGCGATGAAGGTGCAATGTTTGATAAAGAGCTTTATATAAAAGCTGAAGATATAGAACCCATGATAACCTATGGCACCAACCCGGGTATGGGTATTGGCATTACAGGTCATGTGCCGGAGTTAAATGAAATCAGTACAGAAGACAAACCATCATTTGTAAAGAGCTTGCATTACATGGGCATCGAACCTGGCACTACAATGAAAGGCAAAAAAGTGGACTATGTTTTTATAGGCAGTTGCACCAATGCCCGCATTGAAGATTTGAAGATGGTAGCTGGTTTTGTGAAAGGGAAAAAGAAAGCAAAAGATGTGGAAGTGTGGATAGTGCCTGGTAGTAAGCAAGTGGAAAAACAAGCTGTGGAAGAAGGCATCAATAAAATTTTTGAAGAAGCAGGATTTTTATTGAGGCAGCCCGGATGTTCTGCATGTTTGGGAATGAATGAAGATAAAATACCTGCAGGTAAATATTGTATCTCTACCAGCAACAGGAATTTTGAAGGAAGACAGGGCCCTAATGCAAGGACGTTTTTAGCAAGCCCTTTAACTGCTGCTGCTGCAGCTATCACAGGTGAAGTGTGTGATGTGCGTGAGTTGCTGGCAAACTGATGCTGTGTTGATTTTTTCAAATGGATTTTTCATCTTGGAAAAAATGAGAAATCATAAATAATAAAAATAAATTTCTAACCTTTCGCATTGAACAGGCGATATATGAAGTGGAACGCAACATTATATGATAACAAACATGGCTTTGTAGCAAAATATGGTGAAGATGTTTTGGGTTGGCTTGCACCTCAACATGGAGAAAACATTTTAGATGTTGGTTGTGGCACCGGGACATTAACTTCAAAAATTGCTGTAAGCGGTGCAATGGTAACCGGCATTGATGCTTCACCTGAAATGATTGAAAAAGCAACAGAAGTTTTCCCGCATATTCAATTCTTTGAAAGAGATGCAACAGATTTTTCTTTTGAGAAAAAATTTGATGCAGTGTTTTCAAATGCTGTTTTTCACTGGATAAAAAACCAGCAACAATTGTTGCAATGCATTTACGACAACCTGCAAACAGGCGGAAGGTTGGTGTATGAAATGGGTGCAAAACATAATATTGAAAACATCCACAATGCTGTTAAAAAAGTTTTGATGGAAGAAGGATTTGAAAAAAACACAAACATTGAATTGAATTATTTTTCTTCTGCAGCGCAACAGGCAGTGATGCTTGAAAATATCGGCTTCACTATTTCCAATATCATACAGTTTGAAAGGCCAACGGAATTATCAGGTACTGATGGAATGAAAAACTGGATTATGCAGTTTGCACAACCTTTTTTCTCCAACATCACTGAAGAGAAAAAAAATGTTATGATAGAAAAAGCAGTTGCTGCTTTAAAAGAAACAAATTTTGAAAATGGCAAATGGTATGCAGATTATATCAGGTTAAGAGTGAAAGCCATTAAAAAATAATCAACAGGAAAAACAAAAAAATTATGGGCGTTTTTTCAACAATCGAAGAAGAAAAAAAGAAACAGTTGAACACTGCAAAATTTCAATCTGAAAGAAAAGTAATCTTATCTGCTGCAGTGCCTATTGAACTTGAAAATATTGATACCGACCAGATAATCCCTGCCCGGTTTTTAAAGGCAACTACAAGGGAAGGCTTTGGAAAAAATTTATTCCGCGACTGGCGATATGAAAACAATGATGAAAATAAACCGGTAAAAGATTTTGCCTTAAACAATACAATTTATTCAGGCAGATTATTGGTAGCCGGTAAAAATTTTGGCTGCGGCTCATCAAGGGAACATGCAGCATGGGCCATAAAAGATTATGGCTTTGATGCAGTAGTCAGCAGCTTCTTTGCTGATATTTTTAAAAACAATGCACTCAATAATTTTCTCCTGCCGGTGCAGGTGAGTGATGCATTTCTCGGGAAAATTTTTGAAGCCATCAATAAAAACCCGGGAACAGAACTTGAAATCAATCTTGAAGAACAATACATAAAAATTACTTCAACCGGCGAACAGGAAAATTTCGATATCAATAAATATAAGAAGACTTGTTTACTGAATGGGTACGATGATATTGATTATTTATTGAGTATGAAAAACGAGATTGAAGAATTTGAGAAACAACCAACCCATTAAAATTTTATTTTAAAAATAAAATTGGAAAGCAGGCATCACGATATTACAAAATATGTTCCATCCTCAACAGCAGGAAGCAATGCTGATTTGACAAATAAAAATTGCGTGATTGATATTTCATTTATGCTCAAAGCAGGTGAACATTTATTAATCACAGGCGCTTCCGGTAGTGGCAAATCCACATTAGCAAAAGCAATTGCAGGCAAAGCATTTAATAAAGGAAACATTCATTTAGGTGTGCAGCCCCAAAAGATAATCCTGGTGGAACAGCATTATTATTTCAAAACACTTTCCAATACAAATGATTTCTACTACCAGCAACGATACAACAGTTTCGATAGCAATGATGCATTAACCGTTTATGAAGAGCTGTTGAAAATCACTGATGCTACAGAGCAGATAGATAAACAATTGTTTCAACTAAATCTCCTGCACCGCAAACAGGATTCATTATTACATCTTTCAAGCGGCGAGCACAAAAGGTTTCAATTGATTAAAGCTTTTTTACAGGATGCATCAGTATATATTTTTGATTCACCATTTGTTGGTCTTGATGTAAACAGCCGCAGAAATCTTAAAGCAACGATTAATAAAAAATCTGAAACATCAACCATCATCATCATTGCTGACGTAGAAGATGCGCCAACCTGTATTACTCATGTTGCAGAAGTTTCAAATGGCCAATTGAAAGAAATTGAAAAATTAAATGATTATAAAAAACATGTTGCTGGAAACATGCAGCTTGTTACCAATCATCATCAGCCATCAATTTTCAAAGGAAATATCCCGGTAGAAAAAAATGAAATTGATTTTGATGTTGCAGTAAAACTTGAAAATGTCAACATCGCTTATGGTGAAAAAATAATCCTGGAAAATATTTCCTGGCAGATTAACCGTGGTGAAAGATGGTTGTTGAAAGGCGCTAATGGTTCAGGCAAATCAACGCTATTGAGTTTAATTACCGGCGACCATCCGCAGGTTTATGCCAACAAAGTTTTTTTATTTGATAAAAAACGTGGAAGTGGCGAAAGTATCTGGGACATCAAAAAAAGAATCGGTTTTGTATCACCTGAACTGCATTGGTATTTTGATAAAACTATTTCCGTGTATAATACCATTGCATCCGGGTTTTTTGATACAGTAGGTGTTTATAAAAAATTGAGTGAGCAACAACATGATGTTGTGCAGCAATGGTTGTCATTTCTTCAATTAGAAAAGAAAGCATCATTTAGTTTATCAGCACTTTCAACAAGCGGGCAAAGATTGGTTTTACTCGCAAGGGCATTAGTAAAAAACCCATCCTTGTTAATTCTTGATGAACCCTGCCAGGGACTTGATGAACAACAGGTAAAAGATTTTGTTGCGTTGGTAGATGCATTATGTTTTGAAACAGGCAACACTTTGATTTATGTAAGTCATTACGAAAATGAAATACCTGCATGCATCAATAAAGAAATGTTACTGGAAGAAATTAAAAAGAAAAAAAATTCAATCAATATAAAAAACAAAACTGCAGTAGCAGTATAAAAACCCCTTTAGGAGGAAGGGGGCATTATGGTTCACAAAATTACAGTTATCGAAGGCGACGGCATAGGCCCGGAAGTAACAAGGCAATCAGTAAAAATTTTAAATGCTGTGGCTGCCCGTTTCAACCACACATTTATTTATACCTATCATTTAATGGGCGCTATTGCTATTGATAAAACAGGTAACCCTCTGCCTGATGAAACCATTGAAAGTTGCTTAAACAGTGATGCAGTATTATTCGGTGCAATCGGCCATCCGAAATATGATAATGACCCAACAGCAAAAGTGCGGCCTGAACAAGGTTTGCTGAAACTAAGAAAATCTTTGCAGTTATTCGGAAATATCCGCCCCATCAATACATATCCATCGTTGCAACATTTATCACCATTGAAAAAAGAGAAACTGGATGAAGTTGATTTTATCATCTTTCGAGAGTTGACAGGTGGTATCTATTTTGGTAAAAAAGAATTATCAGCAGATGGCAACACAGCAAGCGATGATTGTGTTTATACAAAGCCAGAGATAGAACGTATTGCCCACCTTGCTTTTCAATATGCGCAAAAACCTGAACGTAGAAAAAAATTAACGCTGGTGGACAAAGCCAATGTGCTGGAAACATCAAGGCTTTGGAGAAAGATAGTACAGGAAGTATCGCAACAATATCCTGATGTAGCCGTGGATTACATGTTTGTTGATAATGCGGCTATGCAAATCATGCTAAATCCAAAACAATTCGACATTGTGTTGACTGAAAATATGTTTGGTGATATCATCAGCGATGAAGCCAGTGTGTTGAGTGGATCATTAGGTCTGTTACCTTCAGCATCTGTGGGCACAGGCACAGTTTTGTTTGAACCCATACATGGCTCCTATCCACAGGCAGCAGGTAAAGATATTGCAAACCCTTTGGGTTCTATTTTATCAGCAGCAATGATGCTGGACCATTTCAACCTCACACAAGAAGCAGCATTGGTGCGTGATGCGGTGAAATGGACATTGGAAAATGGTTTTGTTTCAAAAGATATTGAACCGGTGAATTTTTATTTTACATCTACCATCGGCGATTTGATCAGTGATTATATAAGATCAATAGATCATAGTAAAATCAATATTGAAAATATTCATTTGAGAAAATCAACAATCATATAAACAGTTTTAAAAAAAAAACAAAAACTGTTTAAGTTCTTTGGATAATTGAAAGGCGGTTATATATTTGCTCAACATCACTCAAAAAATGTTGAACAGAATAATCAATAACATCATCGTGAACAACTCAATAATTATTGTGGTTGTCATTATTATTTCTGTTGCAGGAGGTGGTGTTTAACAAACAAAAAATTATTTGATATATAAACCCGCCTCACATCACGAGGCGGGTTTTTTTATTTTTAATAACAACTATAAGACAACAATAATGGCAGAGTTAAATAAATTTTCTAAAACACTTACACAGGACGAAACACAGCCGGCAGCACAGGCGATGTATTATGCAATTGGTTTTAAAGAGGAAGATTTTAAAAAAGCACAGGTTGGTGTTGTGAGCATGGGATGGGATGGCAACCCCTGCAATATGCACCTGAACGACCTCGCTACCAATGTAAAAAACAGTATCAACAAAACAGAAGGTTTATTGGGTTTACGTTTTTACACAATTGGAGTAAGTGATGGTATCAGCATGGGTACAGATGGTATGCGCTACAGTCTGGTAAGCCGCGATGTGATTGCAGATAGTATTGAAACCAATGCAGGCGCTCAATATTATGATGCTATCGTTGCCATACCGGGATGCGATAAAAATATGCCGGGTTGTATTATGGCCATTGGCAGATTAAACCGGCCTGCCATCATGTTATATGGCGGCACTATTGCAGCAGGGCATTATCATGGTGAAGAATTAAATATTGTATCAACGTTTGAGGCATTGGGTCAGAAGATAATGGGCAATATCGGCGAGAAAGATTTTAAGGAAATCATCCGACACGCCTGCCCCGGGCCAGGTGCTTGTGGTGGCATGTACACTGCCAACACGATGGCAAGTGCAATTGAGGCTATGGGAATGAGCTTGCCTTATTCTGCCAGCAACCCGGCATTAAGTGAAGACAAACAAAAAGAATGTGATGCCGTTGGCGAAGCCATAAAAAAATTGCTGGAAAAAGATATCAAGCCCAGGGATATCATGACTAAGAAAGCATTTGAAAATGCCATTACTATCGTGATGGTTCTGGGTGGTAGTACCAATGCCGTATTGCATTTGATAGCTATGGCAAGAAGTGTTGGTGTTGATTTAACTGTTGATGATTTCCAAAGAATCAGCGACAAGACACCAATGCTTGCAGACTTTAAACCCAGTGGTAAACACATGATGGAAGATTTGCATGCGCATGGAGGCATACCTGCTGTGATGAAATATCTTTTAGGCAAAGGCATGCTGTATGGAGACTGTATAACAGTAACAGGGAAAACTGTTGCTGAAAATCTTGCAGAAGCTGCTGTTCTTGATTTTGATAAACAGGATATCGTAATGCCGCTTGAAAAACCAATCAAGAAAACAGGTCATTTACAAATTTTATACGGCAACCTCGCTGAAAAAGGAAGCGTAGCAAAAATCACAGGTAAAGAAGGTGAACGTTTTGAAGGAACAGCAAGGGTGTTTGATGGCGAACAACATTTACTCGAAGCTATACAAAATAAAAAAGTACATGCAGGGGATGTAGTGGTCATCAGGAATATCGGGCCAAAAGGTGCACCCGGAATGCCTGAAATGTTGAAACCTACCGGTGCTTTAATCGGTGCAGGTTTAGGCAAGACAGTTGCATTAATTACTGATGGAAGGTTTAGCGGCGGCACACATGGTTTTGTTGTTGGCCATGTTACACCTGAAGCACATGAAGGCGGATTGATTGGATTGGTGAAAGATGATGATATCATTGAGATAGATGCAATCAATAATACACTTACACTAAAAGTAGGTGATGAAGAAATAGCAAAGCGGCGTGCAGCATGGAAACAACCTGCACCAAAGGCAACAAGCGGTGTGTTATTTAAATATGCCCGCTTTGTAAAAACAGCAAGTGAAGGTTGTGTAACAGATGAGTAGACATCAAAACAATTGAGCAAAAACAAAAAGAGGATATAACAAATAAAACATTTTAGTCAGGCGGTTTTATGACACTATCATATTTAAAGGAATTAGCTACATACAATTTATGGGCAAATACTATTGTATGTGGTTGGCTTGAGCAGATTGATGATACACAATGGAAACAGAATATCATCAGCAGTTTCAACAGCATTCAGGAAACCGTATTGCATATTATCAGCGCAGAAAATATCTGGTTACAACGGCTCAATAAAGAACCAAAAACCATTTGGCTGCAAAATGAATTTAATGGAACAAAAGAAGAGCATACCAAACTTTGGAAAAAGACTTCAACAGATTTAAAATCATTTATTGACAACTTTAATGAAAATGATTTGAACACAAAGCTTGATTTTAAAAGACTAAATGGCGAAGCATATTCAATGCCTTTTTACCAGTTGATAGCACACGTCGTCAACCACGCAACATATCACCGGGGCCAACTGGTGACAATGTTGCGGCAAACAGGTTTTAAGAATGTAAGCTCAACAGATTTACTGGAGTTTTACAGGAAAATGTAATGAATTAAATTTTTAAATAACGCCCGGCTGATTTTCCGGGATTTGCAAAAAAATGTTTTATGGAAACGCTTGAAATTGTAAAAGAAAAGACAACAGCAGTTAAGGAAGAAAATATCTCCGGTTCAGAAGCTGTGATGCGGGCTTTGATAGCAGAAGAAGTTGACACCATTTTTGGTTACCCTGGTGGCGCTATTATGCCCATTTATGACGCGTTGTATGATTATGACAATAAACTAAAGCATATACTGGTGCGCCATGAGCAAGGCTCTATCCATGCGGCACAGGGATATGCAAGGACCAGTGGAAAAACAGGTGTAGTGTTTGCTACAAGTGGGCCGGGTGCAACTAATTTAGTTACTGGTCTTGCTGATGCCATGATTGATTCCACTCCTATAGTGTGTATAACGGGTCAGGTATTTGCGCATTTACTGGGCACTGATGCATTTCAGGAAACTGATGTCATCAATATTACAACACCCGTTACTAAATGGAATTACCAGGTAACTGATGCTAATGAAATTCTTTCTGCATTAGCTAAAGCATTTTACATTGCAAAAAGCGGAAGGCCAGGTCCGGTATTGATTGATATAACCAAGAATGCGCAGGTGCAAAAATTTGATTACAAAGGTTATGAAAAATGCAATCATATCCGCAGCTATCGCCCCAAACCTTTTATCAGGAAAAAATATATTGAACAGGCTGCAGCTTTAATCAACGAAGCAAAAAAACCATTTGTGATTTTTGGGCAGGGAGTGATATTAGGAGATGCAGAAAAAGAGTTTCGGCAGTTCATTGAAAAAGCCGGTATCCCATCTGCCTGGACGGTGCTCGGATTAAGCGCATTGCCTACTGACCATCCTTTAAATGTCGGCATGTTGGGGATGCATGGTAATTATGGCCCGAATGTGTTAACAAATGAATGTGATGTTTTGATAGCAATCGGTATGCGTTTCGATGACCGTGTAACAGGCCGATTGGATAAATATGCAAAACAGGCAAAAATCATCCATCTCGATATTGACCCCGCAGAAATTGATAAGAACGTTCAGACAACTATTCCAGTATGGGGCGATTGCAAAGAAACTTTACCACTCCTGACAACATTGGTTAATAAAAAAGAACACAAAGAATGGTTGAAGAAATTCAATGATTTTTCAAAAGAAGAAAATGAAATTGTTATTAAAAAAGAAATGCATCCAACAACAAATGAAATGAGTATGGCTGAAGTGATTGATGCGTTGAACGAACTCACAAATGGAGATGCAGTAATAGTTTCAGATGTAGGGCAGCATCAGATGGTTGCCTGTCGTTATACAAAATTTAACCAGTCAAGAAGCAATGTAACATCAGGGGGCCTTGGCACTATGGGCTTTGGCTTGCCGGCAGCTATTGGCGCTAAATACGGTGCTCCGCAAAGAGAAGTTGTTGCTATTATTGGTGATGGTGGTTTTCAAATGACCATCCAGGAATTAGGAACGATAATGCAGTTTGGTGCAGCAGTTAAAATTCTTGTGTTGAATAATAATTTCCTCGGTATGGTGCGTCAATGGCAACAATTGTTCAATGACAGAAGGTATTCATTTGTTGACATTCAAAGCCCCGATTTTGTTGCAGTTGCAAAAGCTTACAACATCACAGGCCAATCAGTAAATGACAGAAAAAATTTAAAAGCTGCATTAAAAGAAATGCTGGATCACAAGGGCGCTTATCTATTGGAAGTAATGGTGGGAAAAGAAAACAATGTATTTCCAATGGTGCCACAGGGTTGCAGTGTTGCTGAAATAAGATTAAAATAAAAAGAGACCTGATTTATCAATGACATCAGTGTCATTGATACTTTCCTGAATTTATAAAACTTAAAAATCATTTTTAGAAAATGAACAACGATAATAAAAATCAATATGCTCCCAATTCTTCAGCATCAGGTGGGGCAAAGGGCAAGCAGGAATACACTATAACGGTTTATACTGAAAACCAGATTGGTTTACTCAACAGGATTGCCATCATGTTTACACGCAGAAAAATGAATATTGACAGTTTCAATACTTCTCCTACTGAAGTGGACAGTGTGCACCGTTTTAATATTGTAGTAAATGAAACAGAAGAAGTAGTAAGAAAACTATGCAGGCAAATTGAAAAACAGGTAGAAGTTTTGAAAGTATATTTTAATACCAATGATGAAATTGTATGGCAGGAAATGGCTTTATACAAAGTGCCGGCTGATGTGATTGCAACAAAAGTAAAAGTGGAAAGGCTGCTTCGTGAAAAAGGCGCCCGCGTGGTAGCCATCCGAACAGATTATATTGTGTTTGAAACAAGCGGCCACCGCGAAGAAATTAATGCGCTCACCAAAGCGCTTGAGCCTTATGGGCTGATAGAATTTGTGCGCACTGCCCGCATCGCTATCATTAATAACAGTAAAGGCTTCCACGAAAAACTCAAAGAGTTTGAAGCCCTACAACCAGGTGAAGGTATCATATCCAATGAATTTTTAAACCAGCAGGACAAAGTGTTCAGCATGTAAAATCAATTTTAACATGAAGGGTTATTGGCAACAGTCAGCAGCCCTTCATTTATAATAAATAATTTGTAATGACAGAATTTGTATTCAAATATATCAGGAGGAACAGGGAAATATTTTTACAGCTCGTCAATAGTCTAAGCATAGAACAAATTAATAAAATACCCGATGGGTTCAGGAATAATATTGCATGGAATTTTGGGCATATTGTAGTGAGCACACAAAATCTTTGTTATGTACGTTCGGGAATAAAACCAGGTCTTGACATTCCATTCAAATCAAAATTCGGGAAAGACACAAAACCGGAAAGTTTTATTTCACAGGAAGAAATTGATGAACTAAAAAAACAATTGCTGACAACAATTGACGAATTGGAGAAAGATTATTTATCTGGTGTTTTCAAAAATATTACTCCTTATTCCACTTCAACATATAAACATGAGATGCATTCCATTGAAGAAATCATTACCTGCACTTTAGCACATGATTCATTACATTTTGGTTATGCATTGGCTCAAAAAAAATTAGTGGTTTGATGCAAATAAATTATCCAGATATCATGCAAAGGTCTCCACTTGAAAGTACTGTGCTGAAGACAGAGAAAGTAATTCCAATTCTCCGCATATTTGATTATAACAAAGCAGTTGAGTTTTATGTTAAATGGCTTGGTTTTAAAATTGAATGGGAGCATTATTTTGAAGAAAACACCCCGGTGTATATTGAAGTTTCAAAAGATGGAATTACACTTCATCTCAGTGAACATCATGGTGATGGCACACCGGGTACGCATGTGTTTATTTGGTGTACCGGCGTGGGAGCATATCACCAGGAGCTTATCAACAAAAAATATAAATACAACAGACCGGGTTTGGGAAAAAGTTTTTTTGGTACGCTGGAGTTTACTGTGAATGACCCATTCAACAACAGAATATCTTTTAATGAAAAATTACCTGAACCTGAAAACTGATTTCTTTAATTTTTTAATTTTTAATTTTTAATTCA
>JAFDXI010000105.1 GCA_018268035.1 Bacteroidota bacterium
CTACGCACCCTCGGAATAGTTAGAGGCAGGTCTGCCAAACCATCTGAAAATAATACTGTAGCAATCAAATCTAATTTTGGATAATAAAATGTTCCATTATTGCCTACCCTGGTAAGAATTACTCCTCCAATCCAGTCTTTAAACCTTGTTGTAAATGGAGAACATAATGCAAATAAAATATTGATGCCCACTAATTTTGTTAAAGCACCTGCTGCAATTGAAGGTAGAAAACTACCAATGCCCAACCCTGCCACTTCTTTAGAATTCCATAGCCCACAAAGCTCACAAGCACCAAACTGTGAATAATGTTTTACTTCTTTATATACCCTTGCATCCATTGGCCCGGTTGCTTCTTCTATTGGCAGCCTGTTGATGCCATCAACTCCATGTATCCTGGCCCCCCCATACAATTTCGAACCATCCATTGATTCTACCACAATCACAAATACTGATTTGTTATTGAGCCAGTATTCGGTATTGGTGGTTACATTATCAATCCCATAAATGGTTAAAACTTTTTTATGGCCTTCAATAAATTTTTTGCAGGTTTCTAAGTCTTCAGTTGCTCTAAATGCCCTTATCCTAATGTCTTTTACTTCTATATCCATATTAGTGTGAGGCTAAAATTTTGTGCATCGTAAATAAAATCGCAGTAAAATAAGTACAATCAATGTTTTTTTTTACTTTTACTTTAAGAAAATTTTAAAATTCCTTTAAAACATCCATGAGAGACCATTACATTAACGTGCTCTATATTGATGACGAGCCACATAATTTAACTGCATTTAAAGCCGCTTTTCGTAGAGATTACAACATTTTCCTTGCCGAATCTGCTATTGAAGCCCGTAAAATAATTGATGAAAATGATATCCACATCATTTTAAGCGACCAGCGTATGCCTGCTATGACTGGCATTGAATTTTTTGAATCTATTATTGAATCCCATCCTGAACCCATCAGGATTTTAATAACTGGTTACACCGACATCAATGCAGTAGTAGATGCTATCAACCGTGGTGAAGTGTATAAATATCTTACAAAACCCTGGAATGAAGATGATATCAGGATTTTTGTGAACAGTGCTTACGAGGTTTTTAACCTCAGGAGAAAAAATGCAGAACTTTCCAGGAAATTACTCGATGCCAACCGTAAACTTGAATTTTTACTCCGACAAAGCTTATTATCCTGACGAGCTGACTCCATGTCAGAATTTATGCAGGTTTTACTTGTTCACATGCTTTGAATAAGTCAAAAACTCCTGCTTATTTTTTTGGACTTAAATTTGCCATTCTTTTCATTCAATAAAAGCTTAAAATAAAAAGGAAAAATATGGCACTCGAATTCACAGATTCAAATTTTGAAACAGATGTTTTAAAAAGCGACAAATTAACCGTTGTAGATTTTTGGGCTGAATGGTGTGGCCCTTGCCGTGCTATCGGCCCGGTAATTGAAGAATTATCAAAAGACTATGCCGGCAAAGTAAATATTGGAAAAGTAAATGTTGATCTTAACCCTTCTGTAAGTATGAACTATGGTATCACTTCTATTCCTGCTGTGTTATTTATTAAGGGAGGTAAAGTGGTTGACAAACAAATTGGAGCAGTTCCAAAGTCAATTCTGGAAAAAAAGATACAGGCAAATCTTTGATAATTTATTTACTAAAAATGATTTGAAAGTCCCGGCGTTGTAACACCGGGATTTTTTTATAAATTTCATTGCAACAAAACCAGATTGAATCTATCTGCCAACAATTGTAAATCTTTTACAACACTATGCTCTACTGGTATTCCTTCTTTCATTCTTATTGTCTCCAATTCTCTTTCAGGATCTCCGGGTACCAAGACTTTTTCAAAACCCTGAACAGGTTTTGCATTTCTAAACCTGCGTATCCAGTTATCCATTTGACATTTGAATTCTGCAGCAGGTCTAAATGCATCAATGCGCATCGCTCCAAAAAAATGCCCCAATCCTTTTCCCGGCATATTTTCAGGCATTGGAACATAAGCAGGAAAAGGTGGCGCCCAGGGCCCATAACTGGCACCACTTAATACCGCAGAAAAAATATCAACAATACTTCCCAACGCATATCCTTTATGTGAGCTATGTTCACGATCACTACCTAATGGCAATAAAGAACCGCCACTTTTTAATGCCACCGCATTGGTAGTTGGTTTACCTGTTGCATCCTGCACCCAACCTAAAGGAGCATCAGCTTTTTTTCGTTGCAAAATTTCCAGCTTCCCATTTGCAGCAGTGGTTGTAGCAAAATCTGCAATAAATGGTGGTTCTTCTCCTGCAGGTATGGCTACAGCAATAGGATTGGTTCCCAACATTCTTTCAATACTGAATGTTGGCGCAACCAATGCACTGGCATTGGTCATTGCAATACCAATCATATCTTTTTTCAAAGCCATCATTGCATGAAAACCTGCAATACCAAAATGGTTACTATTGCAAACACTCACCCATCCTGTCCCCACCTTTTCAGCTTTATCAATAGCCATCTGCATGGCAGATGGCGCAACCACTAAACCTAAACCCGCATCTCCATCAACCACTGCTGTTGAAGGTGTCTCATGCTTAATGATAATTTCCGGGTTACTGTTTATTCGCTTTGCTTCCCATAAACGCACATAACCTGTAAGTCTTGCCACACCATGACTGTCAATACCTCTCGCATCAGCAGATAACAAAACTTTCGCTGCAGTGGCAGCATGCTCATCATTACACCCTATACTTTTAAAAACAGAGAATGTGAAATCGTATAACGACTGATAAGAAAATATAGTTTCCATAGTGCAAAGAAAAGGAATGTGTTGATGAATACACCGTGCATAAATTATTTTAATGAATACAACCAAGCATGTTACTTGTTATCAGAAAAAAAATTATCCAAAGAAAATTTTTATACCACTTGTCTTTCTTTTAGTTCGAGGTATTTATTAATTGTATTGGCAGTTAGTTTATGTGGAGGTGTCAGTAAACTCATGATACCATGTTTCTGTAGTTCTTTTACTATCAATCTTTTTTCAAACGCAAATTTATTAGCTATGGTTTTATAATAAACTTCTTCCACATTCATTGCCTTTTTTTGTTGCAACGATACCAACTCTGTATTTTCAAAAAACACAATGAGTAAAGGATGCCGAGTTGACAACTGCTTTAAATATGGCAACTGTCTTTCCATACTATACATGCTTTCAAAATTGGTAAATAAAATTAAAAGACTACGCTGATTTAAATGATATCGCAGGTAGATATACAATGCCTCAAAATCACTATCAGCAAAATCTGTTTGCTGCCGGTATAAAGTTTCCAGCAACAGATTGATCTGTGCTGTTTTTTTTTCAGGAAAAACAAACTGGTCAATTTTTTTACCGAATGTCAACAAGCCGGATTTATCCTGTTTCATCAATACAATATTGCTGAGCACCAGGATTGCGTTTATAGCATAATCGAGGAGTGTCATTCCTTCAAAAGGCATTTTCATGCTGCGTCCTTTGTCTATAAGGCAAATCACCTGCTGGCTCCGTTCATCCATATAATTATTCACCATCAGGCTGTTGCGACGGGCAGTAGCTTTCCAGTTTAAACGCCGGTAATCATCACCCTGCACATATTCTTTGATTTGTTCAAATTCAAAACTGTTGCCCAGTTTGCGCAATTTTCTTGTTCCGGGGGCCTGTAACTGATTGGTAACTGCCATCAGGTGATACTTCTTCATTTGCATAAAAGAAGGATAAACAGCAACTGTTTTTTCTTCACCTGCAGCAATATGTCGTATCACCATATTTAAAGGCCCTTGTAAAAAAATATTGATGATACCAAAATTATATTCACCTCTTTCAAGAGGCCGGATGTTGTAATGAAAGGTGAATGTTTCTTTACCTTTCAATGTGATTCTTTGCTTCCAGTCTCTTTGCTGCAACTGAACAGGTAATTCATCTATCATTTCAAGGCGCACATTATATGGCCTGCGGTTGATTAGCCGGATGCTCACTTTATTTTCATCTCCATTGCTAAAC
Organism: Bacteroidota bacterium; assembly: GCA_018268035.1. Lineage (GTDB taxonomy): Bacteria > Bacteroidota > Bacteroidia > Chitinophagales > Chitinophagaceae > Parafilimonas. Next base: position 4,026 of record JAFDXI010000105.1, read on the forward strand.
CTGTCTGCGCAAATACGCGAAGCGATAATAGGCACATTCCCTGAAAACACAGTAATAAAATCAAGTACAACAACAATGCTTAAACAGAGCAACATTATTTCTGCCACTTGCTGTAAAAGAGGGACAAAAAATGCAAGTATAAACAAAGCAATAATTACCGCACCTGATATATAAAACAACCGGGTAAAATAAAAGCGCATCCAATAAAAAAATCGCTTCAACATTATCTTGGCACTTCTATGGAGTGAATAATTTTTTCAATCACTTCATCTTCCGGTGTTCCTTCCATTTCCTTTTCGGGCGTAAGAATAATTCGGTGGCGCAATACCGGTTTGGCTATATATACAATATCATCAGGAATCACAAAATCTCTTCCCGATAACGCTGCCCACGATTTTGCTGCATTCAGCAATGCAATAGCAGCACGTGGTGAAGCGCCAAGATAAATAGACTTATCACTACGTGTGGCAACAGAAATTTTTGCAATAAAATGAATCAGCTTTTCTTCTACAACAATATGTTGAATCATCCGCCTTAACTGTATTACTTCTTCATCACTGATTACGGGCTGCACTGTATTCAGCACATCATCTGCTGCTATCTGATGAAAACGTTGCAGGATGTTTACTTCTTCTGCTTCATTAGGATAGGGAACAATTATTTTAAAAAGAAAGCGGTCCAACTGTGCTTCAGGCAACCTATATGTTCCTTCCTGTTCAATAGGATTTTGTGTTGCAATCACCATGAATGGATTATTCATCAAATGAGTGATCCCATCCATCGTTACCTGCTGTTCCTGCATTACCTCAAACAATGCAGCCTGTGTTTTTGCCGGCGCCCTATTGATTTCATCAATCAAAACAATATTGCTGAATACAGGACCTTTTTTAAATTCAAACAATCCTTTGCCGGGATTAAATATACTGGTTCCCAATACATCACTGGGCATCAGGTCCGGTGTAAATTGAATACGACTGAAACCTGTTTTTAAACATTTAGCTACCAACCTTGCAGTTAATGTTTTTGCAACACCAGGTACCCCTTCAATTAATACATGGCCATTGGCAAGTATAGCTGTCATAATCAACCGCACCATATCATCCTGACCAATGATCACTTTTCGAATCTCCGCCTGCAGGTTATGCATGGCATTATCTAGTTCATCTAAATTTAACCGCTGTTCAAAAATTTCATCACTCATAATTATTCTGTTTTTCCTCACACCTGCTTTTTTTTACAAAGAGCAATATGTATCAGGTAGTTTTATAAAATTGTTCCAATAGTTCGTAATAATCCATTAATTGTTTTTGTGTAATTGCATCACTGAGATTGATAGCATGCATCATATTCGTGATAGCATGGATGTCATTTGCTGCCTTACCTGTTTTTACTGCTAATTGCTGCACAAATGAATCATTAATTTCAGCAGTTGAAATCTTATATTGGCTTCGCACATGATCAAGAAAATATAACGATAATTTTTCTGCAAGATTTTTATGATCTGCTTTCTCATAATATAATTTACCAACGGTTGTTACAAATTCGAGGGAATCATTTTTTGGTTTTTCATACTCAGGTATCATTCTTTGTTTTCTTTTTATCTCTGTAAGCAAATACAAACCCAATAATAATAAAGCAACCCAGAAAGCCCATTGAAAATTTGCAAATTTTAAAATCACAGATAGTAACCCCTGCTTTGGCTGTGGCGTATTATTAAAATTTTGATTGAGATAATATTCATCCCAAACAATTTTTTTTGCATCAGCAGGCAATAATGCCATTAGTTTTTCAAAATACTCCCTGTTATTTTTATACAAAAGAAAAAAGTTGGTGAATGTAACCGGAGCTGAATGAACAAAGAAAGTTCCCTTTAATGAATGAATAGCTATGATATTGAGGTTGGAATCTTTTGAATAGCCTAAAGGATAACTGAAGCTGCTATCAAATGAAGAATACTGATTGGTAAAATCTGCACCCGGATATTGATAATAGAATGGTTGATGAAAACTCGCAGTATCTAAAATAACAGCAGTGGAATCAAATGGATCAAACTCATGATGCAGGTGTAAGCCTATTGCATAATAATTATAATGTTGTTTTGTTGTCAGTTTAAAAAACCGTGCAGCATTGCGTGTCAACTGCGAAGTGGAGATAAAAACATAATTGCCCTTTTGCACAAAACCTGTGAGATAATCCAGATCATCTTCAGATGGGTCAAAAGATTTGGTAACAATTAATAATACCTGATTGGTGGAATCATTGCTAAGGTTTTTCCAGCCGGTGGGCGCATTTTGGTTGGTTTCAATGCGTGCATGCGGAAATTCATTTTGTAACAACCTGTAAGCTGCATAAGTGCCATATGGGATCTTGTCATTCCTTTTCAATGTAATAGTATCATTGAACTCATGTAATTTTTTACAGGCACAAAAATTCAACGCAATAAAACAATATAATATGTATGTAAATATTTTTTTCATTGTCTCGAGGCTACAAACATCTCTTGAACATTGTCCTGTTAAATAATTTTATTTCTAATTTGGACACAATCATTTTTTATTAAAGAATATCTTTCTTCACTAATTTCAAATTTGCCATACCACACATATTCATAATTGCGGCAAATTTTTGAAAACTCATTATAGTAACTTGAATAGCTTAATTGTTGCAGGTAATGAAAGTCAGTATATTCCGGCTGATATTGTATCGCTTTGGAATCACTCAACAATTTCAACAGTTGTAAATACATTAAACGTACTGCAACCCGGTAATCTTTTTCCTTTTCTGCTTTTTGAATCAATTTGGAATAAGACAGATGGAATATATCTTCCTGTTCGTCATTACTGCCAACATCATCTGCAGTAACAGATGAGCGCGAAAAAATATTAATCTTATGCTGTACAAGAAAATAAATTAAAGCAGCAATAAATATCCCAATGACGATAACCCATAACAAGGTATTGAACCATGATTGCATCAATATACTGTTGCCACCATCTTCTTTTAGCATTTTGTCGCGCACATGCAATAAGCTATCTCTGTATTTGGGATCTGTCTGCATTCGATTTTCCATTTTTTCAATGGCATTGATATACCAAAAATCATCCTGTGTTTTCAGGTATTCCACCGTTTTGTCAATTAAATGCCGCTGGCCTATTTTGTCTTTGGTATAAGGATCATCCAGGTAAGTTTTCCAGTTGAAAAAAAACTGTGAAGTGTCATAAATATGTTTCACTGTTGTATCCACATATCCATCATCATTATAATCAGATCCGATATTATCAACGGTTGCCTTCACTGAATCAATATGCTTTATGCTAATTGAATCAACTGCAGTGGAATCATGGTATTGTGCATTACTTTTTTGAACACTTAAAAAAAAAGTCAGCAGGAAAAGTGTCAGAAACTTTAACATGAAAAATCTTTGTTGAAAAATATAGCTGCCAAACAAACTTATCCGGTTACTTGTATTATTTTTTTTCCTCAGAAGAATATTGCTAAACATGTTACACAAACCAATTTGGAAAACATCAATGATTGCAGTCCGCAATTCAAAAAATAATATTTTCAATTTAAGCATTTGCCTGTAATCCATTATGTGGTTTTAATCTCCTTTTAAGCTGGATAGGGTAAACAATAAAATAACCTGCAATAATAATAAGTGATACTGTAATGATCAACAATTTTAACCACAATGGCATATCTGAATGACGGGTTACAAATCCTTCAAAAAATGCAGCAATCATCAGCATCGGTATATTGGACAAAGCAATGATGAGTCCTTCTTTAGCTCCTTTTTTTAAAGCATCAATTCTTTTTATTGTTCCTGGGAAAAGCCAACTTTTAGCAAGTACCAATCCTGAAGCAGCAGCAATAACAAAGGTGGATAATTCAATTGTACCATGAATCATAATGGTAAGTAAACTATCCTGTAATAACCCATTGCTGTAAAACATATATTCAAAAGCACCAACCATTACTGAGTTGTACATTAATCCGGTGACTGTGGTGTAGCCAAACAGAATGCCGCCTCCAAACTCAAGTAATGACACATAAACGTTATTGATGAAAATATATAAAAATGAAAGGAACTCGTTTCCATATCCATACACACCAAAAGGGTGGCCGTCTTTTATATTTTGTAAAGTCATATCCACATAATCATCACCAAGAATTTGCCGAACAAAATTTTCATCATTTCTGGCTGAAAAAAAACCGATACTGACAAACAATACAAACAAACAAAAGCTTACCAGCAATACCCGGTGGTGCTTTGCAATGATAAGTGGTAATGTATATTTAAAAAAACTAATGATACGATTACCATCCTCTTTTTTATTCTGATAAATAGCGAGGTATTTTTTAGCAGCAACCCCATTTAAGTATTGCGTGGTTTTACTGATGGGATAAAAAGTTTTACTGTAGCCAAGGTCTTCTACCAGTTGAATAAATTCCTGAGCCATCTCATCAGGATGATTGCTCGGGTTTTCCTGAATTTGCTGCCAGCGTTTACGATTACGTTTTATAAAAAGGGCTTCACGCACTACATCATTATTTTGAGAGCGAAAATTAGAATTAGTTTACCTTTCCGCCAATTGTTTATGGAAAAAATAAAAATACCAACCAGTTTTAATATTGAACTTGATTTTGAAACACCTGAATTTCATAAACGGTTATTTGCGTGGGTAATTGATGCAGCCATCTTGTATGCATATTATTTAATACTATCACATCTTATTGGAATTTTTTCTTCAGGTCATAAGCGTTCCGATAATGATATGCCATTTTGGTACAATTTATCAGCATTATCCATGATATTTTTATTACCTGTATTAATGTATCACCTTGTTTGTGAATTAACATTAAACGGGCAAAGTATAGGAAAAAAGATTATTGGAATAAAAGTTATTGGCGAAAATGGCGGGCGGCCTGCTTTACATCAATTCTTAATACGATGGCTGACACGACCTTTTGATTTTTTCTTTTTTGGTCTGGTTGGATTACTCACTGTTGTGTTAAGTAAGAAAAATCAAAGGCTGGGTGATATGGCCGCTGGCACTTTGGTGATAAAAACAAAAATACAGACTGATATAGATGATACAGTTTTCTTTGAACTGGAAGATAATTATGTCCCTCGTTTTAAAGAAGTGATGCGGTTGAGCGACCGGGATATGAATACAATAAAAGGGGTACTCAATAACAGTAAACGATATAATAATTTTGATGTGGCTGCACGATTGGCTGATAAAATCCGTATAGTATTGAACATAAATGAATATATAGAACCTGTAGAATTTTTGGAAATACTATTAAAAGATTATAATTATTTCTCAAATCGGGAATAGATAAAATTGAGCAACTAATAGCTAAATTATTAATATGAAAAAAATTTTTTCGATAGTCATCTATATATAAATTGCACTCCCCTATGACCCTTTTTTTAGATTGCTTATTGTCTAAAACAAATTAGTTTTTTTATTTAACACAATCAAAATTTATGAAAATGAAATTTCTACAAAGCAAGATGTCAATCATCATGATTGCCGGTTTGCTGATTGCAGCAAATTCGTTGTTTGCACAACAACTGACAAATGATGCAGCATCGAGACTGGTAAGAACCAATGCGGCTGCCATTGGATTATCAAAAAGCGACTTAAATAATATGCGTATTTCTTCAGCGTATATTGATAAAGCATCAGGTGCATATTTAGTTTATGTACAACAAACTTATAAAGGCGCCGATGTATTTAATGCAGTTCAAACGTATGCATTCAAAAACAACAAACTTGTTTCTGCCGAGGGACAGCGTAATGAAACAATTGATGAGTTTGCAAATTCAAAAGATGGTAAAGCAACAGTTACTGCAACAGAAGCTGTAACCACTGCTGCATCTTATTTAAAATTACCTGCTTCAGTATCTACTGCTACTGAAAAAACAGTAAACGGATTAAAAGAATACGACTTCGGTAATTTAAATATTTCATCTGTACATGTTAAGTCAAAACTGGTATGGGTTCCTGCTGATGAATTAAGCAATAAAATGGCTTTGTCATGGCAGGTTGAAATTCAGCCGAAAGACAAACCAGATTATTGGCTGATCAATGTGGATGCACAAAAAAATGTTGTCATCAGCAAAGTCAATTTAAATATTGCATGTGATTGGACAAAACCTAAGACAGGTCATATCGGTGATTATTCATTTTTAAATTCCGCTAATATCAGCGACAATGCAACTAATGATATGGAAGCATTGAGCATTGGCACATCCAAATATAAAGTAGTCCCTTTCCCTGCAGAAAGTCCAAGCCACCCGGGAGGAACACCTGTGGTAAAAACTAATCCCTGGAATTTGGCTGGTTCAGGCAACAACGCAACAACATTAAAATGGAATTCCGATGGAACAACTGATTATGATAGTTCAAGAGGCAACAATGTTTTAGCCCAGGAAGATCATAATGGAAACAATGGTTTAGGACAAGGTGCAAAATCAAAAACAGCCCTGCCCAATCTTTCATTTACGTTTACACCTAATTTTAATAAGCCACCTACAACTCCACAAAATCTCAATTTTAATATTACAAACCTTTTCTATTGGAATAATATCATGCATGATATTTCATACCAATATGGTTTTGATGAAGCTTCAGGTAATTTCCAGGCTAATAATCTTGGCCGTGGTGGTGCTGGAAATGATTATGTGTTTGCAGATGCTCAAGATGGATCTGGTACCAATAATGCTAATTTTAGTACACCTACTGATGGCAGCAATCCACGTATGCAAATGTTTTTGTTTGATGCAGTGCCAACATTTATTATTAATCAGCCCTCTGCATTTGCCGGTCAAAAAACAGCTGTAGAAAGCGCATTCAGTACAGCTAACAAAATAGCAGATGTTGGGCCGCTTACAAAAGATATGGTTTTACTGAATGATGATTCAACGAAAACAACACATTTAGGTTGTGCAACAATTTACAACCCCAATACACTAAAAAATAAAATAGTTGTAATAGACAGGGGAACCTGTTCTTTTACTGTTAAAGTAAAGAATGCTCAAAATGCCGGAGCGAAAGGTGTTATAATGGTTGATAATGTGCCAGGAGAATATCCAATCACTATGGGTGGTACTGATAACACCATAACTATACCAGCGTTCATGATAGGTTATGAAAACGGGGATACTTTAAAACAATATTTAATTGCACATACCACAACCAATTCTACAATGAAGAAAGGCGTGCAACTGGATGGTGATGCAGATGCAGGTGTGATGAGTCATGAATATACCCATGGTATTTCTAACAGGCTTACAGGTGGCCCCAACAATACAAGCTGCCTTCAAAATAAAGAAGAAATGGGTGAAGGCTGGAGTGATTATATGGCTTTGATGGTAACTACCAATTGGAAAACTGCCACTATAAATGATGGTCCAAACAAACGTCCTATTGGCACTTATGTTATTGGTCAGGGGCCAGATGGTCCTGGTATCAGGTATTATCCTTATAGCTCAGATATTAATATAAATCCATGGACTTACGACAGCCTCAAATTAAGTAGTAGGTTTTCCAACAGCATTTTCACCTATGATCCACATGTTGTGGGTGAAGTATGGAGTAATATGCTTTGGGTGATGACATGGAACCTCATTCAGGCCAATGGAATCAAAAAAGATATTTACAGTGCTGCATCAACAAATGGTAACACAGTCGCATTGCAATTAGTTATAGAAGGTATGAAATTGCAAAACTGCAGCCCTGGTTTTGTTGATGGCCGCAATGGTATTTTAAAGGCAGATACTTTACTTTATGGTGGCTTGTATAGCCCGATAATATGGCAATCATTTGCAAGCAGAGGTCTGGGTTATTCTGCATCACAGGGTAGCAGCAATAATTTGAAAGATGGCACCGCAGCCTATGATTTACCTCCAGGCTTATTGCAATCTAAATCAGCAGTGGCAGAAGCAGCAACAAAACAAAGCATTCATGGTATTGCAATTGCTCCAAACCCGGCCAGCAGTTATGTAACACTTACAGTTGGTGGTAATAATAAACCACTGAATGTAGAGTTAGTAAATGCTAACGGAAAACGCATACAACAATATAATATGAATGGTGAATCTTTGCAAATCAACCTTCCAAAACTTGCTTCAGGCATGTATTATTTTAAAATAACAGGCGAAGGCATTTCAACAACAAAAAAACTCGTTATACAATAAAAATAGTTTCACTTTTTCTAAAACCCCTGTATCATAATGCAGGGGTTTTTTTATGAGATTATGTAATCATCCGGTGATTTCGAAATAGCATATTGTATAAAAAAACAAACCATTTGCAGTTTTCATATCTTCGCCGCATGCAAGAATTATTACAACTGATTGACCAGCATAAAAAGGATATCGAATCTTTCGACACATCAAAAAGCAACGCTGCAGAATCATTTCGTATAAAATATCTCGGTACCAAAGGCATTGTAAAAAATATAATGCAGGAAATGAAAAATGTACCGAATGAAAAGAAAAAAGAAGCAGGCCAGTTGTTGAATGGGTTCAAATTAATGGTGGAAGAGAAATATGAAATACTAAAACAATTATCTGCCGGAAACCAACAATCTTCAGGCGAAATATCAGATTTTACTTTACCAGGCGATGATATAACGATTGGTACAAGACACCCGTTAAGCCTTGTACGCAACAGAATAATTTCTATTTTCAGCAGGCTTGGTTTTGTGTTGGCAGAAGGACCGGAAATTGAAGATGACTGGCACAATTTCACATCAATGAACATGCCTGAAAACCACCCTGCCCGTGATATGCAGGATACATTTTATATACAAAAAAATCCAGATTGGTTATTACGCACACACACCAGCAGCGTGCAGGCCAGAGTGATGGAAAAACAAAAACCACCGATTAGAATTATTTGCCCCGGCCGGGTTTATAGAAATGAAACTGTAAGCGCAAGAGCTCATTGTTTTTTTCACCAGGTGGAGGGTTTATATGTTGATGAAAATGTAAGCTTCGCTGACCTTAAGCAAACACTTTATTTTTTTGTAAAGGAGATGTTTGGCAATGATGTAAAAATCAGATTCCGACCTTCTTATTTCCCCTTCACTGAGCCTAGCGCAGAAATGGATATTGATTGCCTCATCTGTCATGGCAAAGGATGTAATGTTTGTAAACATACAGGGTGGGTAGAAATATTGGGTAGCGGTATGGTGAACCCCAATGTGTTGCAAAACTTTAATATTGATCCGGAAAAATATACCGGCTTTGCATTTGGAATGGGCATAGAAAGAATCTGCCAGCTTAGATACAGGGTCAATGATCTTAGATTGTATTCACAGGATGATGTACGCTTCCTGAAACAATTTGCGGGGGTTATAAATTAAACCATCCAAATGCATAATATTTTACTATAACAAACAAATCGTTTATTCTTTTAGTATCATTGCACGTTTTTAAAATTTAACATGTATCCCAATTTATATTATTTATTCAAGGATGCTTTTGGATGGAACCTGCCAGCTCTGAAAGTTGTGAACACTTTTGGATTTTGTGTTGCCATTTCTTTTTTGGTTTGTGCATGGTTATTGGTTAAAGAACTTAAGCGCAAACAGGCTTTAGGATTTTTTAGCTATAAAGAGGTTAGCATTGAAGTAGGTAAACCTGCCAGTATTTCTGAGATGCTTATTAATTTTTTTCTTGGCTTTATTTTAGGATTCAAACTATTGGGCCTTTTTATTATTAAGGGTGCAATGAATGATCCGCAGGAATTTATTTTTTCTGCTGAAGGCAGTTGGTCTGCAGGTCTATTATTAGGATTATTTTTTGCCGGTTTGAAATGGTGGGAGAAAAACAAATCAAAACTATCCAAACCTGAAAAAAGAAATATCAGGGTTTGGCCCAGTGACAGGGTTGGTGATATGACAGTCATAGCTGCTGTAGCGGGATTTGCAGGAGCCAAGATTTTTGATAATCTTGAAAACTGGGATCGCTTTATACAAGATCCAATAGGTAATTTATTATCACCAAGCGGGCTTACTTTTTATGGAGGATTGATTGTTGCCTCACTGGCACTATTATATTATTTTAAAAAGAATAAAATCAGTTTTATCAATGTTGCTGATGCGTGTGCACCCGGTTTAATGTTTGCCTATGGATGGGGCAGGATGGGCTGCCAGGTGGCTGGCGATGGAGATTGGGGAATTGTAAACAGTGCATTTTTAAGCAACCCTGATGGCACAGTACGGCTTAGTAATTCATCCGCAGCTTTTACAAAAGCTTTGAATGAAAATGCCGATTATTATATCAACCAGTTTCAATCACTTGATAAAGTGCAACACATAGCAGTAAAACCATTTTTAGGATTACCCGACTGGTTGTTTGCCTACACCTATCCTCACAATGTCAATGAGGAAGGCATTCGTCTTTTTGGTTGCACATGGGATAAGTATTGCAACTATTTACCAATGCCGGTTTTTCCAACACCGATTTATGAAATTATAGTGTGCCTGCTACTTTTTGCTTTACTATGGGCATTCAGGAAAAAAATAAAAATACCGGGTAGAATGTTTGCTATTTATCTAATCTTAAATGGCATTGAAAGATTTTTAGTTGAGCACATCCGCGTCAACACTCAATATCACTTTCTTGGTATCAATCCAACGCAGGCTGAAATTATTTCGCTCTGTTTAATTATTGCCGGTGCTGCCCTTTATTTTATTGCACCAAAACTAAAAGTGTCGAAAAATTTATTAGCTAAAAGACCAGCATCAACTTAGAAAATTTTTTCTGTTTCAACTGTTTTGCATTGAGCAGCAAGCTTATCAAGCAATGCTTTGCTACTGGCAGAAACTTGTAACAATGCTGCAATCTTTGACAGCAAAGAAGCTTCTTCTGTTGATAAAAATTTATCACTTAAGCATAACTCTGCACAATAGAAATACAATGCCAGCGTTTGAGCTGCATTGATCAAATGAAAGATATGTTGCAGGTAAGCCTCCTCATCTTTAATATCGTTTATATAAGTTTTATAATGCTGGATCTCCTGTTTAAAATTCAGATCTTTCTGTATCTGCAAATCAACAAATCTCGAAGCGATTGCATTGATCTCATCTTTAGAAAAGACACCATCTTTAAAACAACAATGTAAAAACAAATGGCACACTGCCTCATCCTGTGATGTAATATATTCTTTGTACATATTTTTTAGATAATTCAATCAACAATAATGCCGCTAAAAGCCAATGCGAAGCTATATTAGTGTGAAGTTATTTAAGTAACATATTTACAAATAACCCTATCATAATTGATGTAGCGAAACTCATTAATGTTCCAATCAGTATATACTCAGTTTCCTTGCGCATGTTTTCTCCTTTCAAGTCATTATAACGAAGAATGGATTTGGCAGCAATCAAAAAACCAATACCTTCAAAATGGTTATTGATTACAAACGTTACAACAAGAATCCTTTCAAATATCCCTATCCATCTTCCCGCTTCGCTCAGGCTGGTTGCAGAACGGTTATTATCTTTTTCAATTTCATTTCTCCAGCGATGTGTAGCATAACCTAATAGATAAGCCAACGGAAAAATGCTGAATAAATAAGCTACTGTAATAACCCAAAATTTATAACTAATCAACAGGCGGGTAAAAAATACATAAATCCAGTTGGTGGATTGATAAAAAGTCATCCACACTATGATCAATACCAACAAATGGAACAACTGGTCTATGCTAAATGTTATGGCATTGTCTTTTTGATATACTTTCCATAAATCTATTATGTAATGCGTTACAAATATAATTACCGGCACTGCCCAAAGCGATTTATCTGGCGACAGCAAATAAATCAATGCAGCATGAATGAAACAGTGCACATATAAGAACCATGACCGGGCCTTTTTTGTTTTCTTCTGCAAAACAAGTTTTCTTGTCTGCAAAACAAAATCGGCCAGTAAATGCATGGCAATCCATTGAAGAAGTACGAGCATAATTCGGTTGTTTTAATCTGATGAAATAGTTTCAAACCTTTGCAAAACCCGGTTGATCACTGACCATCCGGCAGCCTGCAGCCGCTGATGAACAGATGGCTGAGAAATATGCAACGCCTTCGCAATTTTCTCCTGCCGGGTATTTTGCAACTGAAGATACAAAGCTTCTGCCTGGGCGTTGCTCAATCTTTCCAATAAAAAATTTAAGGAAGCACTGTGGACTTTCCATTCATCATTCCAGGCATTGTTACTGAATGCAACACTAATGAATTCATTTCTCTTTTTTAATTCATCTATATTTTCTCCTGAAACCCTGAATGCAGTTCCGTCAGAAGTAACTATTCTGTCGCTTTTATAGTCTATCTCACCTACACCCACAGATTGCCTGATTTTAAAACCCTCTGCTGCAAGGAAGCAATATAAAGAAATCGCAGTACGCAATCCCGATGTTTTATTTTTAGTCAAAATACATTGCACACTATCACCACGATATTGCTCTGCTTTAAAATCAGGTAAGGAAATAATTATCTTCTTTGTGAAAGCGGCCAGCCTGTTTTGTAGCTTTTTCTTTTTTACAGGTGACAACCTCGATGACCCAACAATATCACCCGTAATGATAGTGGCCAAAGTTTTTTTTGCTATAGCTGCCATGCAACAAATATAGTACTGTAATACTATAATTACAAATTATAGTGTTATAATACTATAATTGATTATTATAGTACTGTAGCCCTATAATGGATCAACCGGTAATTTTCGCTGTTCTTTTATTAACCTGAGCATTTGAAGAATAACAGCAATAAGTATCAAACCAAAACCAGCAAAGAAATATTTACTCAATACCTGGTTCTCATGAAAAATGATGAAAGCCAGGATAATACCATACACAGGCTCCAGCGTGAGCGTCAGGTTTACCGTAAAGGCGCTTACTTGTTTCAAAGCATTTATATACAAAATAAAAGTAAGCACAGTGCAACCAAGTGAAAGCAGTATAAGCCATAACCAGTCATAGTGCTGAGGGGTAATATGTGTGGCAGGGAAAAGATAATTGTACAATGGCATTAGAATACAAAGCCCGATAAATCCACCAGTCAACTGGTATAATGTGATAGCCTCGCCGGGAAAATCAGTTATCATCTTTTTATTCATGACAGATACAGATACAGTTAGCAAAGCTGATATCAATCCTATATAAATACCAGTTGAGAAAGACAGATTAGTAAAATAGATTAAAGTAATACCGGCCAATGCAAATAAACCCAAAACAAGTTCATATAAATTAATCCGCCTCCTGAAAAACAATGGTTCTACTATAGCACTCAACAAACCGGTTGTGCTTAAACAGGTCAGCGCAATAGAAACGTTGGCATACTTAACACTACCATAAAAAGTGAGCCAATGTAATGAAAGCACAGTGCCAACAGCAGAGACTTTTAAAAAATCCCTGATTGAAATTTTACGGATTTGTTTTAGAAAATAAAATAACACCCACAAACTGACAACAGCAATAAACATGCGCCACCAAACCAGCCAGCCTTCATTCAAACTGATGGCCCGGCCCAATACTCCGGTAAATCCCCATAAAAAGACCGCTGTGTGCAATCGTATTAATGCACTTTTCATGAACGCAAAGAAAAATAAATCACTGTTGTTTTATCAACAAATTTTACTGCCATATTCCACCACCTGCAACATAAACTTTCATCAGCATATTTTAATTATTACTTTAGCAGTGTTTAAAATAATTTTCCAATAGTATTCAGAAAGTATATGCAAAAAAATGTTTTACTGATTGTATTGATGTTCATCACATCCGGCATCATCGCTCAAACAAAAACTTTTACCATTATCAAAGACAATGCAGCAACACCTGTTAAAAATCAGGGACACTCTGGCACTTGTTGGTGCTATTCTTCTACTGCAATGACAGAGAGCGAACTGTTGAAACAGGGTAAGCCGGACATGGATATTTCTGAAACTTTCACTGTATATAATTTATATATTGATAAAGCCATAAAATATATCCGCCGTCGTGGCAACACCCGTTTTACTGAAGGTGGCCTTGGCCAGGATATGCTCAATGCAGTCGCCAATTTTGGCGCCATGCCACAGGAAATCTATCCGGGTGTGGGAAGGGATTCTATCATGAACCACAATTATAAAATGATGAGCATTTTAAAAAAATACCTCGACAGTGTACTGACAGCAGACCCTGATATAGTGCCAACAAACTGGAAGGATGGATACATTAAAATATTGAATAGTTTTCTTGGCACACCACCAGAGTCCTTTGATTATATGGGGAAACATTATACACCAAAAAGTTTTGCTGCAGCATATATAACAGAAAAGCCTTCTGATTTTATAGGATTGACTTCATTTACACATCATCCGTTTTATTCCGAATTTGTAATGGAAGTTCCAGACAATTATAACAGCAATGCTTATTATAATTTGCCTTTGGATGAATTTATCCAAACAGTAAAAGACTGTATTGAGAAAGGATATACTTTAACCTGGGATGCTGATGTAAGTAATAAAGGCTTCAGGCAAAGAACAGGTGTAGCCTTATGGGTAAACAGTTCATCTGATTCAGCCAACTTTCCATTATTTACTGAACAACCATATACACAAACAATAAGGCAAAACCTTTTTGATATACAAGAAACACAGGATGACCACCTGATGCAGATAACCGGTCTGGCAAAAGATGAAACAGGCAAAGAATATTTTATTGTGAAGAATTCATGGGGTCTCGTTGGACCTTATAAAGGTTATATCTATGTGAGCATACCTTATTTTGCCATCAATACTATTTCAGTTATTGTCAACAAAAAAGCAGTGCCGTCAATTGAATTAAATAAACTTGCGCAGAATTAAAATTTTCCATGCAGCAGTTGCCATTAACAATAAGTGAAGAATGGAAAGGTTTTATGCATCTCTTCAAAGAAGAAAAATATGCTGCAAAAAAAATCTTATTGCGCGAAGGCGAGGTATCAAAAAAAGCATTTTACATCCTGAAAGGCTGCATCAGGCTTTGGTTTAATAACGATGGAAAAGATGTAACGTTTCAATTTTTTTTTGAAGACGAAGGTGTTTCGTCAGTGGAAAGTTTCAAAACCGGTCAGCCGAGTTTATTCAATATTGAAACCATTGAACCTTCCGTTATCCTTTCCATTTCCAAAAAAGTTTTTTTTCATATTCTTGATTCATCGCCTATAATTAAAAACTCAATTGAAGAAACGTATTTTAAAAGGATGATATTTTATCAAAAGCTTTTTTTATCCCGGATAAAAGACAACCCCAAAAAAAGATATGAAGACCTGCTGGAACACTATCCACAAATCCTGCAAAGGGTGCCGCAGCATTATATTGCTTCCTATCTTGGCATAACGCCCGTTTCACTCAGTCGCATCAGGAACAGGAACTGATTTCTTAACAATTGTTATCGTTTTTACCGACTGCCATTTTCAATTTTGTGTTGAAAAAAAATACAGATGAAAGTTGTTATTGTTTTCAATCATCCTTACAAAAACAGTTTCTGCAATGCGGTATTGCAAAGTGTGCAAATTGGCCTGCAGCAAGCCGGCCATACGATAGATATAATGCATCTCGATGATGATAATTTTGATCCTGTCATGCGGGCAAAAGACCTGGAAGCTTTTGTGAAATCAAAGTATGAAGCACAACATTCCTATGACCGTTTGGACAAGCAGGTGCTGGATTATAAACAAAGGCTGGAAGCCGCCGATCACCTGATTTTCATTTTTCCGGTATGGTGGGAACTGATGCCTGCGTTAACCAAAGGTTTTATTGATAAAGTGATCTTTCCAGGGGTGGCTTATGAATATGCCAATACCAAAGGAACAAAAATGGTTTCAAGGGTAAAAAATATCAAAGGATTAACCGTCATCACCACTATGAACACGCCTTCAATTTTGTACAGGCTGGTGTTTGGAAATGCTGTAAAAAAAGCCATCTTTACAGGCACGTTCTGGAAATTGGGTTTCCCCAAAAGAAAATGGATTAGCCTGAACATGGTAAAATTTGTCAGCGACGCAAAACGAAAAAAATGGTTGATAAAGTTGGAAAGAGATTTTGCCAGATTAAAATGATCCTTGTTCAGCCGGGATGTTATCCGCTTCCCGTATTTTAAAATTACAGGCATTCCTCCTGCTGTTTCATTAAAATAATTCCAGCAATGCAATCATTCAAATAGCTGTTGTGTATGTCATGTGCCGGTGTTTTTGTTAAGTGTAAAACTTTTATGCAGGCGCAATTAGTGTTTGATATATAACTTTGCAAAATGAATAAATTGGCTATAGAAGCATTGGTGAGCAGTGAAAAAGATGCTGAACTCAGATCCATTGGCGAAAAAGTATTTCAAAACCAGCGCTTGATTTTTGATGAAGGTGTTGTATTGTTTGAAAAAGCGCCATTGGCTTATGTTGGCGCTCTTGCAAATTTTATCAGGGAAAAACTACATGGCAACAAAACATATTTCAACCGGAATTTTCATATAGAGCCAACTAATGTTTGTGTTTTCTCCTGCAATTTTTGTTCTTATTCCAGACTCTATGCACACAGGGATGAAGGATGGGAACTAAATAAAGACCAGATGATGCATATTATCGAAAAATATGATGGCAAGCCTGTAACTGAAGTTCATATTGTTGGAGGTGTTCATCCAAAAATGAATTTGTATTTTTTTGAAGACCTTCTAAAATCTATTAAGGCCCATCGTCCTGAATTGCACATCAAAGGTTTTACGGCTGTTGAACTGGATTATATGTTCCGCAAAGCAAAGCTTTCAGTTGAAGAGGGTATGCAGCTTTTGCATGATGCCGGACTTGATTCTTTACCAGGTGGAGGCGCTGAGATTTTTCATCCTGAAATAAGAGAACAAATCTGCGCTGATAAAGTAGATGCTGAAGGATGGTTGCACATACATAAAGCAGCACATAATATTGGGATGCACACCAATGCCACTATGTTATTTGGCCATATCGAAAAATACTGGCATCGTATTGATCACATCGAAAGGCTAAGACAACTACAGGATGAAACACAAGGCTTCAACACTTTTATTCCATTAAAATTCCGCAACAGGAACAATGATATGAGCCATGTGTCTGAATCATCTCTGATCGAAGACATGAAGACTTATGCTGTTGCAAGATTGTATCTCGATAACTTTCCTCATTTAAAAGCATACTGGCCCATGCTTGGCAGGCAAAATGCACAACTGAGCCTTGCATTTGGTGTAAACGATTTAGATGGCACTATTGATGACACAACAAAGATTTATTCAATGGCAGGAAGTGAAGAACAAAATCCTGCATTATCCACTGCACAACTGGTAGCATTAATCAAACAGGTAAAACGTGAACCTGTCGAGCGTGATACTTTATATAATGTAATAAAGAATTATGCTGAAGATGATGTGCATGAACTGGAAGCTAATCCTTATTACAATTAATCTTATAAACTTCAGTTTATAATTACTATTTATGAAAATTGCAATCATCAACGGGCCTAACCTCAACTTGCTTGGAAAAAGAGAAACTGATATTTACGGCAACCAATCGTTTGATACTTATCTCGAAACTATAAAATCAAAATATCCCAACATCAGCTTTCATTATTTTCAAAGCAATGTAGAAGGTGAACTCATCAATGAAATCCAGCGGTTGGGGTATGAATACGATGGCATCGTGTTAAACCCAGGTGGATACACACATACATCTGTAGCCCTTGGTGATGCTATTGCTGCTATTAAAACTCAAGTCATTGAAGTGCACATCAGCAATGTACATGCAAGGGAAGAATTCAGAAAGCTATCACATGTTTCAGGAAAATCTGTCGGCAGTATTTTTGGATTAGGATTGAAAGGTTATGAACTTGCTATACAATGGTTCGCAGATAAAGTGTCAAACTAAACAACATTTCAGGTATTCATTACACATATATTCAAATAAAAAAGGTTGTCTCAAAAGTTTATATCAAATCAAATAATACAGAAAAAAACATTTATACAAATCCATAAAAAGAATCGTGTACCTGTGTTCACCAGATTAGAATAAATTTTCAATACAACCCTAATAAAAAAAAGTGGAGCTGAGGGGACTCGAACCCCTGTCCAAACATCTTTGCCATAAGCTTTCTACATGCTTAGTTCATTATTCTTTGTCGGCAAATAACAGGAAACAAACCAACCAATTATCCGCTTAGCTGCATTCATCTTTTGCAACAGTCACAGCCTTCTGTTGCAGCAACCCGTTTTAGTTTGAGTCGGCGGCGGAGCTTGGTAACAGGTCAACCTGCTCAACGCGGCCCATATAGCTAACTAATCACTGATTAGGCAGCCATAGCGAAGTTAGATTCGCCATTTGTGTTTTGAACTTTCAGATTATCGTGCTAATAGTACAACGCACGGCATGCTTACACCTACCGCAACGGATGCTGTCAAAACCAATACAGCCCCGGGTAAGTTTTTCAAAGAACGAACAGCAAATTTACAAATCATTTTTTGCAAAAAATATTTAAAACCCATCTTCGCAGATATTTATGAAAGAGAACTTAACAGCAACGGCATTTTATCTGCAACAAATAAATTTATTACAGCAACAACTGAAAGCTTTATACAAAAAAAGAAGTGTAATAGCATGGCTTCGCTTTGCTGTGTTTTTACTTACCTGTTTCACAGTATATCTTTTCTGGTCAGCAGGCATGATGGCAGTTGTGTTCTCCATCATTTGCGGCATCACCATTTTTTTAATTCTTGTATCAAGGGATGCTGATAATAAAACCAAAATTGAAAACACAGAAATACTTTTGTCAATCAATAAAGATGAAGAAAAATACCTGCAACAGGATTTTGCAGATAAATATGATGGCAAGGATTTGGAGCCATCTCATCATGCTTATGCCAAAGACCTCGATGTATTTGGGCCATCATCATTGTTTCAATATATCAATCGTTGCCATGCAGAACAGGGAATTGATTTATTGGCGAAGCGATTATTAAATCCATTCAACAAAGAACAAATCATTCAACAGCAAAAAGCAATAACTGAAATAAGTGGGAAAATGAACTGGTGGCAACAATTCCAGGCTTATGGTTTAAAAGAAAAAATAACATTCGAGGCTGAAAACAGGATTAATGAATGGTTATCATCAGAAGACAAGCACTACACAAATCCCGTATGGAAAATCCTGTTATATATTTATCCTGTCATAACATTAAGCAGCTTTTATCTTTTCCTTGATGATATAATACCAACCGCTATTTTTTCTTTCCTCATACTTGTATTCTTTTTAATTGCATTTGGTATCAGCAGCAGGATACAGAAAAGCTATACACTATTATCAAAGTTGGGGCCTGTTGTATCAATTTTATTCAGGCAGTTCAATCATTTTGAATCAGAAAATTTTAGTGAAGAATTTTTTGCAGAAATAAAAACTTCATTAAACAATACACCCGGCAAAACTGCTTCATCATCTATCAGAAATCTGCAACTCATTTTAAACCGTTTCGATGTGCGTTTAAACATTTTTGCCTTTTTCATCCTCAATACATTTTTACTTTGGGATTTGTGGCAAATTGTAGCTTTAAATCAATGGCGCGAAACCAATAAATCATTTACTAAAAACTGGTTTAAAGCAATAGCACAACTTGAAGTTGCAGGTAGCCTATCCGTTTTATTTTTCAATAACAACCATTGGTGTTTTCCACAAATTGCTGATGAGCATTTCACATTATCCTGTACCGGCATTGGTCATCCGTTAATCAATCATCAAACATCTGTTACCAACAATTTTAATTTAAAAGGTGTTTCAAAAGTTGATTTGATAACAGGCTCCAATATGGCTGGTAAAAGCACATTCTTAAGGAGTCTTGGTGTGAATATGATTCTTGCTTATACAGGCTCGGCAGTGTATGCAAAAGCATTTACTGTATCTATTGCTGAAATAATGAGCAGCATGCGCATTGAAGATAACCTTGCTGAAAACACTTCTACATTTTATGCTGAACTGAAAAAACTGAAATCAATTATTGAAGCTGTGAACCAGGATAAAAAAATATTCATTTTGCTGGATGAAATTTTAAGAGGCACCAATTCTTTAGACCGTCACACAGGCTCCAGGGCACTGATACAACAACTCATAAAAAAGAATGCCGTTGCTATTATAGCTACGCATGATATAGAATTATCAAAGTTGGAACATGACTTTCCTTCATCTATCAGCAATTACCATTTTGATGTACAGGTAAATGGCAGTGAATTGTATTTTGATTATACTTTAAAACATGGCATTTGCAAAAGCATGAATGCATCAGTGCTCATGAAAAAAATCGGGATTGAAATGCCATCAGATACTGAAAATTGAAAATGAAAAAGCAAATAAATTGGAATGAAATTATTTCATTCCAATTTATTTTTCTACAAACTACTTTACGGTTTCAAGGCTATTTAAACAACCGGAAAATATCCAGCCCTAATGCATAAGCCATTAATCCAAGCAAAATAATCATCCCAACCATTTGTGCATACTCCATGAATTTATCAGTAGGCTTTCTGCCGGTAATAATTTCATAGATACAAAAGAGTGCATGGCCTCCATCTAAGGCTGGTATAGGCAGTATGTTCATGAATGCAAGAATAACAGAAAATATTGCAGTCAATACCCAGAAATGCTGCCAGTCCCATGTAGCAGAAAATGCATTACCTATACTGATTAAACTCCCTACACTTTCACTCGCTTTCACCTTCCCTGAAAAAATCTGTTGCAGACCGGTAATATATTTTCCCAAAGTAGTCCAGCATTTACCAATACCCACCGGGATAGATTCAGCAAAAGAATATGTCTTGTGAATTGTACCGAATAATTTATCAGGAAATACCTGCCAGAAACCAACCTGGGCTTTATCATTCAGTTTTGCTTTCACTATCAGTGTGTCATTTCCCCGCAATACATTAATAGCAACTACCTTGTCGGCAAAAGGTTTTTTCAGGCTGTCAAATTGTTGAAAAAACCGGACAGGCTGATCATTGATACCAATAACTCTATCGTCTTTGCGAAGACTGTCTTCAACAAAATGCACATCAGATTTTAGCACTGAATCCACAATCACCGGATACTGCACATCAATAAACCTTGTGAGCTTGGTATGGTTTAAGTCATTAATAAAACCATCAGGTATTGACAAATCTATGGTTTGTCCATTACGTATTACCTGTATTGTTTTAGCGTTTGAAGTAATAATATCCGCACCAACAGTAAGAATATTTTTTACAGGCACTTTATCAATCGAAACAATATTATCACCGTTTTGCAACCCGATTTTTCTCCCCAGAGAATCCGCATATAAACCATATTTCAAATTCTGTGGCGGCAGATAATCATCGCCCCATTTATACGTAATCATGATAAAAAGAAAAAGCGCCAGCAAAATATTCATGATTACCCCGGCCACCATTATTATCAATCTTTGCCATGCAGGCTTTGACCTGAATTCATAAGGTTGTGGTGGTTGTTTCATCTGCTCTTTATCCATACTTTCATCAATCATCCCACTTATCTTCACATAACCACCTAATGGTACCCATCCGATACCATAAATAGTTTCGCCAATTTTCTTTTTCCAGATACTAAACCATGGGTCGAAGAATAAATAAAATTTTTCAACCCTGCATTTAAACCATCTTGCAGTTATATAATGTCCGAACTCATGGATGGCTACTAAAATAGAAAGCGAAAGAATTAACTGGAGTGTTTTTACACCAACACTGGCCCAATCTATTGCTAATAAAGTCATATCAGTTTATACTTCCTTCAAAAAATGAAAAATATTTTTTATGAATCTTATGCGATGAATAATTTCTTAATTGAATGCTTCGCATTTTTATTTTTGGGTTACCGGCCAAAGAATGCTATTGAGCTTTGTTGCGTCGCAACACTTCAACAGTTGAAACATTCATCAACTCCAGTCTCCAGTTCAAAGTTTTCAATTCTATTCAAACAGCTTTTAAATTCAAAAAAACCGTGCAATGATAACAATTCATTTGTTAATCAAATAATATTAAGTTGGCTTTATCAGTGAGATGCTTGTTGAATGGCAAAATTTACATCTGGATTAATGATGCTGCAAAATTTCTTGCTTCCGCATCACTTTCCAGGTAATCGGTCAAAGTTGGCTTTTCAATAAATGTAATTTTCTCCATCGTTTTTTCAACCATTGCAGTAATGTCAAGAAAACCTATACGGTTACGCAGGAAAGCAAAGACTGCAATTTCATTGGCAGCATTTAATATACAAGGCATGTTGCCGCCTTTATATAAAGCATCAGTTGCCAAAGCCAGATTTCGGAAAGTGCGGGTATCCGGTTCTTCAAAAGTAAGAGTAGAAGGTTTTTTAAAATCATACCTTGGGAAATCACTATGCATTCTGTTCGGAAATGAAATTGCATATTGAATGGGCAGCTTCATATCAGGCAAACCCATTTGTGCTTTTATGCTTCCATCTTCAAACTGCACCATACTGTGAATAATACTTTGCGGGTGAATGACAACCTGTACCTGATCAGGATGCAGGCTGAATAACCATTTTGCTTCAATCATTTCCAATCCCTTATTCATCAGTGTTGCAGAATCAATTGTAATTTTCGCACCCATACTCCAATTGGGGTGTTGTAAAGCATGGTCGCGTTTTACATTGACAAGGAAATTTGGTTTTTTCCCGAGAAAAGGTCCTCCACTTGCAGTGAGAATAATTTTCTCAATCTTATTTCTTCCCTCGCCCACAAGGCATTGAAATATGGCTGAATGCTCACTATCAACAGGGATTACAGGCACTTTTTTCTCAAATGCTTTTTGCATAACAATATCACCAGCCACTACTAAAGTTTCTTTATTGGCCAATGCCACTATCTTACCAGATTCAATAGCATTAAGTGTTGGTTGAAAACCTGCATACCCTACAATTGCTGCAATCATCAGGTCATAGCAATCCATCAATGCTACTTCATTTAAAGCCTGTTCGCCTGCAAATACTTTTATTTTGGATTTGGAAAGTGCATTTTTTACAGCTTCATATTTTTTATCGTCTGCAATCACTACAATATTCGGGTTGAATTTCAGGGCTTGTTCAATCAATAGTTTTTCATTAGTGTAAGCCGTCAACACTTCAGCTGAAAACTTATCTGAATTTGCTGCGATTACATCTAAAGCCTGGCGGCCAATAGAACCTGTTGAACCAAAAATAGCAATGCGTTTTGTCATAGCTCCGAAATCTTGAATGCTGTAAAGATAAAAGAATTAATAAACGGGTTTCAAATAATACAAAACATCAGAATTGTTATAATGAATCTATCAAACCGGTTATCAATAAAAATCATGCTACAATTTATAATCGTATAAAGCAGTTGCAATATCTCTTTCATTACTTAAGCGGGGCATTTTATTCTGACCGCCTAGCTTCCCGATTGATTTCATATAATCAATGAAACCATTTTTACGGATAGGGACAATTTTCAGGTTATCCAGGATATTACCGCTGATGAGGTCATCATAATAAATATTTTTTTTGCGGAGGTTATTATCTATTTCTTTTGCGAGCTCTTCTATTGTTGCAGGCTTTTCTTCAAACTCAATAAACCATTCATGATAGCTTTTCCCTTCTGTTTGTGCTACCATTGGTGCCACAGTAAATTCAATAACATGCACCCCTAATTTATCGGCAGCCTGGGTTAAAGCAGCTTCCACTTCTTCTCCAATTACATGCTCGCCGAATGCAGATATAAAATGTTTAATCCTGCCTGTAACCACTAACCGATAAGGTTTTGTGCTGACAAATTTCACCATATCCCCAACATTATATGCCCACAGTCCGGCATTGGTGCTCACCACCAGAGCATAGTTTTCACCAACTTTTACATCCCTTAATTGCAAACGGTTAGGGTTGAGTTTATTAATTTCTGAAGCTGGAATGAATTCGAAAAAAATTCCTGAATCTGTATTTAATAAAAGACCCGCTTCATTTTGGTTATCCTGGAAAGCAAAAAATCCTTCGCTTGCAGGAAAGAGCTCAATGGAATCAATCTTTCTCCCAATACCTTCAAACAAACGATTTTTATAGGGTTCAAAATTTACCCCACCATAAACAAGTACAGATAAATTTTTAAATAGCTCTCCAACTTTTTTTCCTGAAACTTCCATTAGCCTGTCAAAGTACATTTGCATCCATGGCGGGATACCGCTGATTAAAGTCATATCCTGCTGAATTGTTTCTTTAACTATAGCATCAAGTTTTGTTTCCCAATCATCAATACAATTGGTTTCATAAGAAGGCAATTGGTTACTTCTCAGGTACCTGGGTACATGATGGTTAACAATACCGCTTAACCTTCCAGTAGGGATGCCACCAATACGTTCGAGTTCTGGTGAACCGCTCAGGAAAATCATCTTACCATTTGAGAATCCACTATTTCCTGTTTGTGCCATATAACACAACAATGCATTCCTTGCCGTTTCAATATGGTTAGGGATAGATTTTTTTGTTATGGGGATATACTTTACACCACTTGTTGTTCCACTGGTTTTAGCCAGGTAAATTGGTTTACCAGGCCAAAGGATATTTTCTTTACCTTCTTTTATTTTAGCTATATAAGACTTTATTTGTTCATAATCCCTGACAGGGATTTGTTGTCTAAAATCTTCATAAGATTCTATTGAATCAAAATGATGTTCTTTACCGAAATCTGTGTGTTTTGCGGTTTTAACCAGTAATTTCATCAATTTTTCCTGGTCTTCAACAGCACTTTCCATCCATTTCTTTGTCTTGTTATTTATATAAATGGCAAATGGACGGGCAAACAAGGATTTTAAATACATATTCAAATGCTAAAGTGGCAAATTTAATGTTACCAGAAGTGAAAAAGTTTACCAGCTAAACAGTTATGAGAATATTTGCAAATTTCTTTTCACAAATACAGTATGATATATTACCTTTGCCGTCCAAATTTTAAAAAATATGTTTGCTATTGTAAAAATTGCCGGACAACAATTTAAAGTACAGGAAGGTCAAAACCTGTTTGTACCCCACATTACAGGTAAAAGTGGCGACAAAGTAGAATTTGCAGATGTGCTTTCTTTTGTAGATGGTGATGGCAAGTTGTCTCTTGGTAAAGATGCAAAAGCAGTGGTGAAAGCTGAGATTGTAAACGAACTGGTAAAAGGTGATAAAGTAATTGCGTTTAAAATGAAAAGAAGAAAAGGCTTTCGCAAGAAACATGGACACAGAACACAATACACACAAATAAAAATTGAAAGCATCGCATAATCTGAAAAATAAATTTTGAAACATTTTCAAAATAATTTTCAATTCCAAAATAAAAAATTATGGCACATAAAAAAGGTGAAGGCAGTGTAAAGAACGGCCGCGATTCACAAAGCAAAAGATTAGGTGTAAAAATTTATGGTGGCCAGCCTGCTATTGCAGGTAATATCATTGTTCGCCAAAGAGGAACAACATATCATCCTGGTAAAAATGTAGGCGTAGGAAAAGATTTTACATTGTTTGCATTAACAGATGGCACAGTTGAGTTCAGAAAAACCAAGCTTAATAAAACTACTGTTTCTATAATCCCTGCAGAAGCATAATCTAATATTTTTCTTTGTTGTAATTGCATTTTAATTATTCATATAAAGATGTTATCCACTTTATATGAATAATTTTTTTGACGTTTAATATAAAGTATATACTTTAGTGGCATTATTTTTTTACTAACCATTAAATTTCAAAACTATGGCAACAGCAAAGAAAGCTGCAAAGAAAGCCGCTCCTAAAAAAGCTGCTAAAAAAGCCGCTCCTAAAAAAGCCGCTAAAAAAGCCGCTCCTAAAAAAGCTGCTAAAAAAGCTGCTCCTAAAAAAGCTGCTAAAAAAGCTGCTAAAAAATAAGAAGCAGTTTCAAAGTAGAATAGAAATTTTAAGTCCCGCAGGTTTGCGGGACTTTTTATTTTCACTAAATTTAATTGAACGTTTTCAGATTAAACAATTTTCATGCAAACCTATATGAAAAATGAAGAAAGCTTTTTATAGAATTGACAGATTAAATTAATGCAATTAAAAAACGCCTTATGCTACTAAACATAAGGCGTTTTCTCATTTATTAAAACTATTATTAAAATTTGCATGCTACAATGCAATTTCAATAATTATAAATCTACTCCAAAGAAATGGAATGGGAGAGATACTGGCTGAGGTGCCCCACCATTTGTACTCAATGTTGCACTATTATCACAACTACCATTACCATAATCCAGATATTGTGCTGTTTTTGCACCATTATCATTAATAGTTATTTGCAAACCTCCCTGTGTGCGGAAAGGGCAAGTATTTTCAAAAACAACAGGATTAGATGCGTCTGTTGTATATTTCCAGGCAGACATTGTAGAGCCACCAGTAATTGCTGTACCATAAGCTGTAACCATAAGTTGGAATACATCATCAGTAGCAGTTGTAGTGCCATTGCCTGCAATCCTTTTCCTGGTAGCAGTACTGATATATGAAGTAGAATTACCAGAATTATCGCTAATTACCCTGCTATTGATAACCTTAACTGTTAATGCACCAGATGATGCTGGATCTATAACTGATGTAGATTCAGAACCCTCTA
The DNA here is from genome assembly GCA_018268035.1 of Bacteroidota bacterium. Classification (GTDB taxonomy): domain Bacteria; phylum Bacteroidota; class Bacteroidia; order Chitinophagales; family Chitinophagaceae; genus Parafilimonas. The sequence goes on from JAFDXI010000105.1 coordinate 30,688, forward strand.
TTTTTACTCCATCCACATAATAATCGCTAAATGTTACAACATTGAGTCGAATACCGGCTGCTGCAGTTTCCCTATCAGCATAAACAGTTGTCATTACTTTTCCACTTCTTGTCACTCCATACTCATCGGTACAACCACTACCATAATCAATCACCTTTGTATGAGGATAAACATTCTCAGAAGGACTGTATGTAATTACAGCACAATCAGTCTTGTTCAATTCATTAGACATCGAGTTTGAAAAATCCAAATCTGTTTCACTTGCCATTGCACCAATCATTGATGTAGTCTTGGCAACATTGTCGTCTAATTGTGAAGTAGTTTTAACCGCATCGTTTTTTTTGCACGAAGCAAACATCAGACATAATAAAGCGCCGGCAGGTACCAGCTTTGTGTAATTTAATTTCATAGTTTTTTTGTTTGAATTGTTAATAAGAGGTTTTATGTTTTTTTATTTGAATCCTGAACAATTTACAACTTTCTGGTAATAGCTGATAAATTATTCAATGGAAATCAGGCTTTAAACCGGGTGCATAATAATTTTCGAGATATAATTCGTTCTCATAATGTCTAAGCTATGAATATAATACTACAAAATATTATGCCAGTTTCAGAATAGAGGATAAAATTATCTTATGTTCACACAATAAAACCATTAACTATGCAAAAGCTATATTTTCTTTAGTCATCGTATTGGATATAGCGCATAATCGTTCTATTATTAACAACTGTTAGTATAAATAAGACAATGACTGCAGCGCCAATAGTATAAACGGAAAGAAAAGATTGTACAAAAATATTTTGTGCCACAAGCACCTTTTGTAAAGCAAACTGCACAATAGATACTATACATATTGCCACAATTATTACGATTATACTAGTTGGTAAATACTGCTTTCTTAAAAAACGTTGCAACTGTATTGGTGATGTGCCAAGCGTTATTAATAAAATAATTTCCTCTTTCGATGAAGCAATTGTAAGCTGTATAAATAGTGTAAAAATCAACAATGCAAACAATAGCATTAAACCACCCATTACCCAGGAAGTAATCACAACAATATTTATTACGCCCCTGTATTTTTCAAATCTTGTTTTTTCAGGATTTGTAGATAAATGATGCTTTGCTAGATATTCTGTCAACTGGGGGCTTGAAGCATCTTTAGTTTGAATGATAACCCTTGATGGTTGCTGGTTCACATTTGTCCCAAACTTATTATTTGCCCAGTCCATAAATGTTTGCGGCACCAATACGGATGAGATACGATCACTAAATCCAACTACTTTACCATAATAATTTACAATCCCATTTTGTGTTTGTATATCAATTTGTACCGGAAGGTTTTTAATAAGGTCTTGTGATAATTGTGGCAAATGTTGTGATTGTGCAAAACCAAAATTATACATGTCTAAAAACATATTTGGTATAATCATGGGAATAAAATTGCTCGTTTCATCCCATTTCCAGTCTGGAGTATTGACGTCTAAAAATTCATTGGGAACACTTTCAAAAAAGAAATCACTGTAAAATGGGATCTGTTTACTCACACTTTGCACCCCCACCCTGAACCGGCTTGGCGTGAGCCTGCCTATCTTTTCTACAAATGATTGTTGCTTCAGATCATTTATTTCAGTATCACTCAAAGTAGCATCGCCAACATTCTGGTCCGTTATAGTTTTATTGATAACTAAAAAATCAGCAATGCTGTCCTGGCTGGTTTTGTTATACAGAATTTGCTGATAATTCGATTGAATCTGAACTGCAGATAATATCAGCAACATAGCAACAAACAAACCCGTCATCGCCATCGTATTCCTGCCACTGTGTGTCTCTGTGCGAATAAGTTTTTTTAAAAGTTGATTCAACATAGCCTTTTGTAACACTTCAAAATATGAAGCAATTTCAATTTACAAATTCAAACATTTTGTATAAGTAAAATAAGAATCATCTTCGAGATCAGTCAGGATAAATCCAGCATTACGTTTTCTGCATTCTCTTTCAATTAAGGACGCAGCTCTCTCAATATTCATTTTATCTAAATGGCTGAATGGTTCATCCATGACAAGCCACTGAAATGGTTGCATTAATGCGCGGATAATTGCGATGCGTTGTTGTTCGCCATAACTACATAAGGATGCCTTTTGATTTAAAATTGCAGCAATGCCCAATATGTTAGCCATTTCATCTATAACAGCACTGTCATAGATTGGCTCCTGTAATACACGGTTCAGTTCAATATTCTCCCTTGCAGTGAGATTGGGAAACAATCTGAGATCCTGAAAAACGATGCTTACATTTTGTTGACGCAATACAGCAAGCTCTTCCTTTATTATTTTAGAAAGATGTTGATTTCCCCACACAATATCGCCTTCATAGTCTTTACGCAGTTTATAAATAATATGTACAAAAGTGGTCTTACCTGTTCCACTGGGTGCTTTAATTTTTACCCATTCTCCATTTTCAAATGTTATGTCTTTATTCCATACAACGGAGGGGCGTTGTAATAATTTTTCTTTTAAAGGAACTGGTACGATGTTTTGTAATTTGAGCTGCATTAATGTTTAAACATATTTTCGGAGGACAATATTAATAGCAGTTGCTCAAATGATTCTGATTTTTTTCATTTTATTCTTTTTGTATCTTTTCCTGGAAAGTTTATAAAGATATTCCTCTCTTCCAGGGAATAAAATCATCATGTAAACCAGCTTCTGCCTTTGCAAGCACCTTGCCATTAGCAACATCAATGATATAATCCAATATTCGTTCCCCTGCTTGTTCAATAGTTTCTATACCTTCAATCACCGGGCCTGTATCAATATCAATGATGTCTGTCATTTTATTATATAAAGCAGTGTTGGTTGATAATTTCAAAACCGGCGCTACAGGATTTCCTGTTGGCGTACCCAAACCTGTAGTAAATAATACAATGTTTGCACCAGAACCAACCTCTGCAGTTGTGGATTCAATATCACTTCCCGGAGTACACAATAAATTTAATCCCGACCTGGTTACTTTTTCGGGATAATCCAAAACATCTGTAACAGGAGAAGTACCTCCTTTTTTGGCAGCCCCTGCTGATTTTATTGCATCAGTAATTAAGCCATCCCTGATATTACCCGGAGAAGGGTTAGCATAAAAACCAGAACCAAGTGCTTCTGCACGGCTGTTATACACCCGCATCAATTCCATAAATTTTTTTGCAATTGTATCATCAACACACCGGTCACTCATCTCCTGTTCTACTCCACATAATTCCGGAAATTCAGAAAGGATAACCGTTCCACCCAAAGCCACAAGTATATCTGATGTAAATCCTATTGAGGGATTTGCAGAAATACCTGAAAAGCCATCCGATGCTCCACATTCAAGACCAATACAAAGCTTACTCAATGGAGCTGGTTTCCTCTGATGGTTATTTGCTTCACTAAGGCCGATAAAAGTTTTCTTTATTGCTTCATTCAACAGCTTGTGTTCATTACCGATCTTTTGCTGTTCCAATAAATATAATGGTTTTGAAAAATGCGGGTCGCGTTTTTCAATCTCTTCTTTTAAAATTGCAAGTTGTGCATGCTGGCATCCCAGGCTTAACACTGTTGCTCCTGCTACATTTGGATGTGTAATATAACCTGCCAGCAACCCACATAATGACTGCGCATCTACCCTTATTCCGCCACATCCAAGCGTGTGTGTTAAAAATTTAATTCCATCAATATTTGGGAAAACTTTTTTGTTTTGTTCAATAAAATCTTCTTCTCTCGCAAATAATGTATCAAAATCATTATTACCTGCTTTATATGCATTCACCATTCTGTGTACCATCGCTTCATAAGGCGATTCTTTTGGCACATATCCCAATGCTTTCATGAATGCTTCCTGCATGACATCCACATTTTTATTTTCACAAAAAACCATAGGAATAACTACCCAGAAATTTCTTGTACCCACACTTCCATCCGGGCGATAAAACCCATTAAAGGATTTGTTAGCATATTTTGTAACATCGGGTTGATGCCATTTTGTATGTCTTTCCTTTAAAGAAAATTCATTAGCAGCATGCCTGATATTATGCGTTGTCATTAAACCACCCCGAAGTATTTTTTCAGTTGCTTTACCTACCAAAACACCATACATAATGATAGAGTCGCCTTCATTAAATTCATTTAATGCAAACTTATGTTTGGCCATGATGTTTTCCTGCAATACAATATCAAGATAAGTTTCACCTTTATACAAAGTGGTGAGGGCAACAGCGACATTATCGTCTTTATGGATTTTTAAAACTTTTGTTTGCATTGTATGAAAATATTTTATTCTCAAATAAAGAGTGTCATTGGGATATTGTTGGAAATAAATATTTTTACCTTTTTGAAGACATTATTATATTTTTTAAAAAAAATCAATCTTAAATGCCAAATTTATTACAACATAAAATTAGTTATTAATCAAAATACCACATCAATTAAAACAATCTGGAATTTTTTAAGAAAAAATATCCCGTTGACAAACCAGGAATAAATGCAATGATACAAGAGCATTCAAAATTATTTTGTCTTGTAACTTTCATTTTACCTTGTTGAGAAAAAATTATTATGGGGAAAACAATAGTCCAATAAAACAATTACAAATTTTCATACGTTTGCCGCTTTTATGGCATTGAACCAAAAGGAAAAAAGCTCGTTACCATAGAGAAGCAAATTTCAAAAGAATTCAGATGAAAAAAATTAACTGGGGCAAACTTACACCACATCTTATTGCAATAGGTGTTTTTTTAATTGTTGCCTTTATGTATTGCAGCCCCGCATTGCAGGGAAAAGTACTCCAACAGGGTGATGTAATACACTGGAAAGGCATGGCCCAAAATTCTTTTAAATACAAAGAAACACATGGGCACTTTCCATTATGGACAAATAGTTTGTTTAGTGGCATGCCAGCTTACCAGATTGCGATGGATCCTTCCAACCCATTCAACCTGGTTTATATTCATCATGTATTTTCATTGTTTCTCGGAAAACCATTTGTTTTCTTTTTCCTGTTATGCATGGGCTTTTATTTTTTAAGCCAGGTATATAAAGTTGATTACCGCCTCAGTATCCTTGGTTCTCTGGCTTATGCATATGCATCATTCAGTCCCATATTAGTTGCCGCAGGTCATGAAACGCAGGTGTTGGCAATGGCTTATATGCCGGCAACTCTGGCATCAATACTTTTAGTGTATAATAAAAGGTATTTATTAGGTGCGGCACTTACGGCTTTGTTTACAGGTTTGTTCATTGCCATGAACCATTTACAGGTCTCTTATTATTTCCTGATTGTTGCAGCCATCATGACTGTTTATTATTTAATTCAATGGATAAAAGCAAGAGATTATAAACATATTTTTAAGGCTTTGGCCATAGTTGTTGTCACAGGAATTATCGGCGTTGCATCTAATGCAGTCATCCTTGCCACAACTTATGACTTCTCCAAAGCCACTATGCGTAATGGTGTTTTAAAACTTGATTCAACAAATACATCTACTCAAACAACAGGCTTACCGGTTGACTATGCTTTTCAATGGAGTTTTGAGAAACCAGAAGTTTTTTCAATTCTTGTACCCGATGTTTATGGTGGCGCTTCCGGGGGAGCTGAATTGAATAAGGATTCATATTTTGCAAAATACGCTATTCAAAATGGTGTCCCTGAGGACCAGGCAGAGCAAATCGCCAGCAGCATGCCTGTGTATTGGGGAGACCAGCCATTTACATCAGGTCCTGTATATTTTGGAGCAATAATTTGTTTCCTGTTTTTGTTAGGAATGATTTATCTGAAACGCGGTGATAAATGGTGGATGTTGGCTGCAAGTATTTTGGCTATCATGATGAGTTGGGGCAGGTTCTTTCCTGAATTTAATAATTTTCTGTTTGATCATCTACCCATGTATAATAAATTCAGGGTGCCTACTTACACTTTAATTATTCCACAACTATTGTTTCCATTATTAGGTGTGATAACTCTAAATAAGTTTTTTGCAGAAACTGATAAAGCATGGCTGTTGAAAAAATTAAAAGTAGCAGGCATTGCAATGGCTGGTGTATTCCTTGTTGTATTCATGCTTTATTCCAGCTTTACATACCAATCAAAATCTGATAGCCAGTTGGTAAGCGCACTCACACAAATGACAGGTAACAACAGTGAAGCTGCCAATAAATTTTACAATGCACTCAAGCAAGACAGACAATCTTTATTTGGCAGCGATATTTTACGTTCTCTCATATTTGTTCTTCTTGCTTTTGTAAGCCTTTGGCTCTATGCAAAAAATAAATTAAAAGCAAACTATGCATTGCTTGCAATTTTATTATTGAGTACATTAGATATCATTGCACTTAGCAGGAGGTATTTCAACAACAATAGTTTCCAAACAAAAGAAGACCAGCAGGAACAAAGTTTTACGCCATCAGCAACAGATGCACAAATTTTACAGGACACAGGTTATTATCGTGTGTTGAATTTATCAACTGATACATACAATGATGCAATGACATCTTATTTTCATAATTCAGTTGGTGGTTACAACCCTGCCAAGCTTGCTATCTACCAGGACCTGATTACATACCAGCTTAGTGGAAAAATTAATATCAATGTGCTCAATATGCTGAACACAAAATATGTAATTACTAAAGGGCAGCAGGGCGATGTGGTTCAGCAGAATCCTGGCAATTTAGGACCATGTTGGTTTGTTAAACAAATTGCTTTTGTCAATGATGACGCTGCAGCTATGCGGGCATTAGACACAAACAATCCTACAGATAGTGCAATCGTTGTATCAACAGAAAAAAGTAAGATAAGTGCATCACCAGTTTTTGACAGTACTGCAACTATCAGACTGATCAAAAATGATAACGACGAAATAACCTATACCAGTGAAAGCAAAACAAACCAGTTTGCAGTATTCAGTGAAATATATTACGACAGGGGCTGGCATGCTTATATTGATAATAAAGAAGTACCTATTGTAAGAACAGATTACGTATTGCGTGGTTTATCTGTACCTGCTGGTAATCATACTATCAAATTTGAATTTAAGCCTGCATCTTTTTACGATAGTGAAGTAATTGCCATCGCCGCATCTGCCATTGTATGGTTGTTATTGATAGGAACTGCTTTCCTGTATTTTAAACATAGATCAAAACAATAAACATCAAAAAAATATACAATAAAAAACCGGCATCATTTTTTACTGCCGGTTTTTTATTTACTGAACTTCTCTAATATCATATTTCTAAAGCAGGATCGCTTTTACTGTCTCTTCCTGTTTCCACATGGCCCGCAAATTTATATTCAAATGCATTACCCCCATCAGCATGGACAGAGAAATCATACCAGCCTGAATTTGGTTTAAGATTGAGAGTGATATTTTGAGAAGATCTTGCAGGCAATTGTTTTTTTATTGTTGCAGCTTTATAAGCATTATCAATTATCGTTATTGTAACTGCATTATTGTTATTCTGAAAACCAATTTCCAGGTCTCCATTCTGAAATCCTTTCATATCTGTTGAATATTTTACTGAAACATTCAACAGCGATTTATTATCTCCTTTAAACATCCTGTAAAAACCATTCGGTCCATACACTTCCAATTTATATTCTCCATTTACAAATTCATTTAATGGAAAGCTATCTTTCAATGTATCTCCTGCAGCAATTGCATAAGCTCTTTCAACAAAATCTTTACCTTTGAAATTTCTTGCCTGCACAATAAAAGGTGCACCAACAGCATTTTTTATTAATTGTTTTGAAGCTTTAAAAATGATTTCAAAAACCTGATCATTGGTATTCAAATTTCCATCAACATATAATTCATAAGGCAAAGCACAGGCTGGGCGGCTACCATTTTCCTGAAGAGGCAAGTAAGATGATTTATTGCCAGATTTATTTATTGCATCAATTTCATCATCGGTTAATTTCTTATAATCAGTAGGTGCATTTTTAAATTTAGCTTTATGTACACTTTCAATAAATGGCTCTTTCTTTAAGAATGGTAGTGATTCAATTTTTTCTCCATGATATTCCCTGAAAACAGAAGTAAGGTCGCCACAAATAGTCCGCCTCCACTGTGTAATATTATCTTCCCAAATTTGTTTACCAAATTTTTTATTGAGAAAAATTTCAAGGAACTGCAAAGTAGATGTATGATCAAACACCTGTGAATTTACATAACCACCCCGGCTCCATGGCGAAGCAATCACCAAAGGCACACGATAGCCCAAACCAATCGGCCCTGGCACATCATCTTTTGCTATTACATAATCCAGCCTTGTATCTATGCCTGCAGATGCAAGGCCTGTTTCAGGTTTACCAAATTCAGGCGGAATAAAAGTAGGAACATGGTCGAAATAACCATCATTTTCATCATAAGCTAAAATGAAAATTGTTTTCTTCCACACTTCAGGATTTTTTGTAAGAATATCCATCGCCTCTGATAAATACCAGGAACCAAACCATGGTGCATCAGGATGATCAGAAAAATTTTCAGGAGCCACCAGCCATGAAACTGTCGGCAGGTTTCCATCTTCCACATCTTTCCTGAATTGGTAGAGTACATCGCCTCCTGGAATATTAATTTCACGATTGATGGTATCATCCATATAGTTTAACGCCACCAGTTTTTTTTGATCGGGGTCATTTACATTTTCAATAAAAGCTTTTTTATGGAGGCTTTTTTGTTTTGCTGCTAAACTGTCAAAACTTTCAACAGTATATTTTTCCTGATCATCCTGTGCATGTTGCAACCGGGTCTGTTGATATGTCAATTGCTGTTCTACTTTTTTATACTCATCGCTCCCTGAAGTAAGGCCTGACAGTTTTGATTGTAATGCGGAAATATCAGCTTTTAATAGTTCAATACGTTTAGGAAGAAAGTCAACATAACTCTTTAAAAATTTTACATGATATTGTCCAAAATAACTCAGGACATTACAACCAAAATTTCCCAGCCAACGATCTTCTTCTTCAGTAGCACCACGATCAAGGCTCACTTCATTTTGATAGACTTTCCATGATATATTATTTTCTTCCATCAGCTCAGGAAAAGTCCGCCAATTCACACCTGCTTCTATATCACCATTAAAAGTATAAGCCTTTGAGTCTTCATCTTTTTCTGCCCGTATAGTCCCGCTCCAGAAATGACAACGGTTAGGATCAGTGCCGGTTAAAGATGAACAAAAATTCTGATCACAAATAGTAAAAGCATCAGCCAGTGCATAATAAAAAGGTATATCCTCTCTTGTATAGTGGCCCATCGTTAATGGCATATCGTTGTATTCACCACCCGGTTTTTTTGCTTCAAGCCAGTTATCATTGCGGCCATTATTTCTTGCTTCTACCTGGCTATCTCTTCCATGAGGCAATGACCCCATCCAAGTGATCTTTGTATCTTTTATATCTAGCCTGAAAGGGGAATAAGTTTCACCATTCTTATTGGTTTGCAACCAAACAGGGTTCCCATTTGGCAACTGCATTGCTCTTGGGTCATTAAAACCGCGCACACCACGAAGTGTACCAAATGCATGATCAAATGAACGGTTTTCCTGCATCAATATAACAATATAATCTGCATCTAAAAAAGTGCTGCCCACCTCAGGGTTTATTGCTAAAGCCTTTTGAATTGATGCTGGTAATGTTGCCATACCAGCTGCACCTGATAACATCATTGCTTTCCTGATAAATTCTCTTCTTGAATCCATAAGTTTCTATTTTGAAAAATGTCAGTAAAGTTTTTTTATTAACAAACCAGTGAAATTGGTTTCCACTGTTTCACGACAAACTAAAGTAATCAAAAATTATATATGCATTTTGGAAAACAAAATACAAGATTTAAACAAGCATATATCTAAAAAATGAATTGATACAATCATGCATCATCTTTTCATAAAAAAAATTTAATACTAATACAAGAATAAGATATAGCTTATAAAAAAATCTATCAAAATAGAAATTGCATTTATCAAAATCCGCTTATGCAATCTGATGTAGCAAAAATAATATGATCCATGTTGCAAAAGGAGGTTCTAACTATCTTCAAAACAAATAAGCATCTGAAGTGCATCACATACTGCAATTCAAAAAAATCAATTTATCCTTTTAATTTTTCCGGAGCCTGCAATGTTTTGTGTAACAGCGGCATTGCCTTTATAATTCACATTACCAACTCCAGCTATATTAATATCCAGCGTGCTGTCTGCAAATAAATAAGCATTCCCTGAACCGGCAATCTCAACTTTTACCATTTCTGATTTCAGGTTTTCTGCATGATAATCACCATTACCTGCAATATTGATTTTAGAACTTCTCGTTTCTCCGGTAAGATAAATATTACCTGTGCCTGAAATAGTTGATTTAACAGAAGGCGTATTCACATCAAAATGCATATCACCACTGCCAGAAATATCAAGGTTAAGATGTTCTCCACCCGTAAATTTGTTTTCACCGGTTACGTTACCAATTCCACTTAAACTGAAGTCCTCGAGTTTATCTGTGACGATAGTAAGTTTTATCTTTTGTGTGGGGTTTAGGTTTACATCATTTTTTGAAAAAATCTTTAATTTATCACCATCAACATTTGTTACAATAAATGGAATGATATTTTCATCAGCTTCAATTTTTATTGATGATGGGCTTCCCTGCACCACCTGTACAATATAACTGCCAGCACAACTTACTTCATCAAAATCCGACAGGTTTCTATCCGCAGTTAAAATATTACCATCTCCTTTTATTGTTCTTTTAAACGGGTTAAAACAAGAGGTAAGCATTGTAAGCCCTAACAATATGGGCAGGTATTTTCTCATTTGAATAATTTTAGATTTTAGTAACAACATGGCGAAAAAACAGTCCGGAATTTTCTTTACTCGATTTTAAAATATAAAATTATAAGTTTAAACCTGAAAGATGAAGAATGAATGCCGAAAGGTCATTTGGAAAATGTGAATGGTTAATAATTGTGTTTATTTTAATTCTTCCTGCTCACCGGCAGCTTTTCATCTCTCCTTTTCATATTATCTTCGCACCTCTCTATGACTGAAAAGATATTAATTCTCGATTTCGGGAGCCAGTACACACAATTAATTGCCCGCGCTGTAAGAGAAGCAAATGTTTATTGTGAAATAATTCCCTGCAATAAAAATTTCACATTTGATGATACAATAAAAGGTATCATTTTAAGTGGCTCACCATTTAGTGTAAATGAAACCAATGCACCGGTTGTAGATATACCGGCAATGATTAATCATGTGCCTGTATTGGGCGTTTGTTATGGTGCACAATTAACGGCAAAAGAATTTGGTGGCAAAGTGGAAAAATCCAACAAGAGAGAATACGGCAGGGCAAAACTGCACAAAGAAAAAGATGATGTGTTGCTGAATGAAGTGGCAGAGCAATCACAAGTATGGATGAGCCATAGCGATACCATCACTCAATTACCCGAAGGTTTTGAATTATTAGCTACTACTGCAAGCATTCCAGTAGCAGCTTTTAAATTATCAGTTGAAAAACGAACATTAAAAAATGCAAAACCGTTATATGGTTTGCAATTCCACCCGGAAGTTTATCATTCAACTGATGGCAAAAAAATTATAAGGAATTTTTTAGCAGATGTTTGCCAATGTAAACAAAACTGGACACCTGCTTCTTTTATTCAGGAAACTGTCAATGCGCTAAAAAAACAAATTGGTGATGCACATGTAATTATGGCTTTGAGTGGCGGAGTTGACAGTACTGTTGCCGCAACATTAATCAGTAAAGCAATTGGGAACCGCCTTCATGGCATTTTTGTAGATAATGGTGTATTGAGAAAAAATGAATTTCAATCTGTTCTTGATACTTATAAAAAGATTGGTTTAAATGTAACGGGTATTGATGCCAAACAACGCTTTTATGATGCATTGAAAGGAAAAACAGACCCTGAAGAAAAAAGAAAAACAATTGGGAAATTATTCATTGATGTTTTCCAGGATGAAGCAAAAAAAATTAGTGAAGCAAAGTTTTTAGGGCAGGGTACAATCTATCCTGACGTCATAGAAAGTGTGAGTGTGCATGGCCCTTCAGTGACAATAAAATCGCATCACAATGTGGGAGGTTTACCAGAGAAGATGCATCTTTCACTTGTGGAGCCATTACGGTTTTTATTTAAAGATGAAGTAAGAAAAGTGGGTTTGAAATCAGGTGTTCCTGCAGAGATGATTAACAGGCATCCTTTCCCAGGCCCTGGCCTTGCCATCAGGATATTGAGTGATATCACTGAAGAAAAAGTTTTATTGTTGCAACAGGCTGATGATATTTTTATCAGTTCATTAAAACAACATGGTTTGTATAACCAGGTGTGGCAGGCTGCTGCAATTTTATTACCCGTGAAAAGTGTTGGCGTAATGGGTGATGAACGGACTTATGAATATACTGTGGCATTAAGAGCTGTTACATCAGTGGACGGAATGACTGCGGACTGGGCACATTTACCTTATGATTTTCTGGCCCATGTTTCAGGTGAAATAATAAATAATATCCGCGGCATTAACCGCGTGGTATATGATATCAGCAGTAAACCACCTGCTACCATTGAGTGGGAGTAGGCATTAAATTTGATTAAGGAGGGATTATATTTTTATGCAAATAATAAAAAAAATATTTTTTTTATTTATCCTGTCTTCGTTATTGTTTACAACAGTAAATGCCGCAGATACCACGCAAGCACCAACCCGTATTGCAGTATTAATCCCCTTAAATCTTGACTCTGCTTTCAACGGTTACGAATACAAATTAAACTCTTCCAAAATATCGCAGTTCTTTTTATCCGGGCTTGATTTCTATAATGGAGTGATGATGGCTGTTGATTCTTTACAAAAAGAAAACACAAATATAGAAGTCTGGATTTATGATCTGCACAAAGCCAATCAATCAGTAGCTCAAATAACCAATGCAATGCAAAGGATGAATTTTTCTTTAATCATTGCATTCATCTCAAGTTCTTACGAACAAAAAATTATTTCTGATTTCTCAGCTAAAAACAGCATACCTGTTGTTTCTGAAACATTCCCAAATGATGCCTACCTAAATAACAATCCATTTTTTTTAATAGTAAATCCGACATGGCAAACTCATATCAATGCTATTTATGATTATCTCGCAAAAAATTTCAGGGGGAAAAAAATTCATTTTTTCACAAGAAGAGGCTCATTGGAAGACAGGATTGCTCAACAAATAAATACATTGAACTCGAAACGACTGGTTAGTTTTTCAACAATAATATTGAATGATAATTTTACTGATGCAGACGTTTTAAAAAATTTAGACAGCACTCAACAAAATATTATTCTTTGCGGTTCTTTGAATGAATACTTTGGAAAATCTTTGATAAAAACTTTGAATGCTGCAGGAAGTTCTTACAATTCATTGGTGGTGGGAATGCCCACATGGACTGGTATGGGAGGCATAACCGGTAGCAATACGGACAAGTTACAAATCATGGTTACATCACCGTATAATTATGAACAGAATAATAGCTTTATTTCCACTTTATCAGATGAATATAAAGCAACGCATTTCTCAAGGCCGAGTGATATGGTATATAAAGGTTTTGAATCTATGTATCATTTTACAAAACTATTGTTGGCAAACCCCGATAGTTTCATCAATGAAAGTTCATCACAGGTTTTTACAGTTTCCAACGAATATAATTTTCAGCCAATCCGATTGACACCTACTTCGTTTATACCAGACTATCTTGAGAATAAAAAGATATACTTTATAAAGATTGTAAACGGACAGATACAATCAATTGAATAAAAATAAAAAAGCCCCAAACTGAGGCTTTCATTTTTTAATCCCAAATCGTTGACCTTCTCTGAATTCTTGTTTTCATTCGCTGAATATTCCAGAAATCAGCAGCACTAAATATATTTTTATGATTGTTGTTGTTGTTGTCCAACCTTATATCTGATGCAACTGTTTCCTTAACTTCTCTTACGAGCGTATTCAATTCATCCTGATCAAGATAAACTTTAGATTCATTTTGTTCCTGTTTCATAATTGTGCTTTTTATTCATTAAAAACTTATATGGACAGGCAAACGATAGAAAAAAATGCAGTTTGTGCATTTGCCCAATCAGATATTATCATTTTCGAATTGGTGATGCAAAGATGATACTTTAATATGTAAAAACAACACATTAACTACTAAAAAAATGCTAATATCTGCATTAATATAAATTATACAAACATTTATATATTAAAAGTAAATTTTATATCAAGAATTATTCAGCCGATTATTGAAAAGAGATTCAACTTTTTTAAAAAGGTGATATGGTTTATAAACTCTCCAATCTGGTATTTCTGATAATTCAATAAACCTGTCAAGCTTTTTTCTACGGAAATCATATTGGGCGGCTTCACTCATATTTAAAACAACAACCCATCCGCCGGTTTCTTCATTTTCTTCATACCACTCCTGATAATAATCTTTATCACCACTATGAAAATTCAATACATTTTCAGCCACCAGTATATATTTATGTATCCCATGTTCTTTCATTAAATCAATCACATCCCGTTTTAATGTCATGATATCATTTTCTATCGCATCGTTCCATTCACCAATCATTTCTATAACTGCATAACCTAATTCATAATCAGCAAACAAAATTTTCATATACAAAGTACGGCTGCCAAACTCATCCCACTGCGGGTGTATATAATAATTATAAACTGCTTGTGAATATTCAAACTCGCTATACTCTCTTCCAAAAAAGGGAGATTTTGGGTCTTCTTCTGAAATGTAAGAATGCCTCCAGTTATAAAATGGTTCTATCTCATGCATATTCCTTCATACAGTATTTTATACTTCTTCTTTATTTGATTTCTTTTGTTTTATTACCCTGTCATTCATTATTCCCATTGCCAGTATTTTTTCTTCTGCCCACTTTAAAGCAAGCTTCAATTGCTGTGCCATTGTCAGGTTAGTATTATCCAACACGATTGCATCGTCTGCCTGCTTCAAAGGGCTTATAGCACGGTTGCTATCAATATAATCCCTCATCTCAAGATTCTGTTTTACTTCATCAATAGAAATTGTGGGGTTTATTGCATATAATTCCTTAAATCGTCTTTGAACCCTAACTGATATATCAGCCTTCATGAATATTTTTAATTCAGCATGAGGAAAAACAGTTGTACCAATATCACGGCCATCCATTACAATGCCTTTTTTTTCACCAATCTTTTTTTGTTGTGCTACTGCAAATTCCCTGACTTCCTGCAACGCAGCAACTTCACTCACCTTTTCACTGACAATCATTTCGCGTATCAACAATTCAACATATTCATCATTCAGATAAATATCGCTTTTGCCCGTTTCGCCATTATTTTCAAATGATAGATGGATATTGTTTAATGCTTTTTTTACCTGCTTTTTATCTATTATATTCACTGAGTTGCGCAAAAAATATAAAGTGATGGCCCTGTACATTGAACCACTATCTACATACAAATAGTGAAGTTCATTTGCCAGTTGTTTTGCAAGTGTACTTTTACCACATGAAGAATAACCATCTATTGCAATTATGATCTTTTGCTGCATAATGCAAAGCTGAGTAAAATTTCCGTAAAAAATTAGCTACTTATTGATTGACTACTTCCACACCTGGGTGCTTTGAGGCATCAAACACAAACTGGCTATCAGGAATTACAACATTGAATGAAGCATTACCAAAACTAATCTCAGTTATATTACCAGGTTTGTCTGTTACCACAGCTTTTGTTATCAGGTTATTGGCTTTATTTATGAAAAGGATGATTTGTTTAATATTTTTTCTTTTATCCACAGGTACTAATTGTATTTGATATATTGCTGAACCCGATGCAATCAATGTGGCTGTAAAATCTTTATTATTAAATCCTGTTATGATTTGTTGAGGAGAAAACTCGTCATCATCATATTCAGCTTTTGCAACGGTTACTTCACCCTGTCCATCATAATTCCAAATTTGAGCCCCATTGCAATAAATTTCGGAACCATCCTGGTTCACATAATATTTTGTTCCCTTGATTTTCAAAATACCTTTTGAAGATCCAAGTGTATGTCCCAATTTGTCTTTCTGTGTTAAAATGAAGCTAACATTTATACCTTTTGCTGATTGTACTTTCGAAGCAGCTTTTTCAAGTATGTTTTGCGCATCCTGTGCAAAAAGATTAAAAGCCACAAAATTTAAAATGAATATGAATGCGAATATTTTTTTCATTCAAATGTATTTAATGCAAAGTTCGACAATGATATCTGAAAGTGGTTTAGCCTGCTGAGTTTAATCATCAAAACAATAGCAGATTTTTGTTTTTATTAACTGCAAAAAAGGCCTTACCACAGGCTGTTATGGTAATTTGCCCGAAAAATTTATCTTTGCACGTTTTATGAAATTTTTACCTGGGATTTTACTGAGTATTTTAGTGCTGGCTTCCTGCACATCCAAGTTTGGGAAAGTGCTGAAAAGCAAGGACAAAGAATATAAACTAAAGATGGCTGAACAATATTTTGCCAAGAAGGATTATACTAAAGCACAGCAATTATATACTGATTTGTTACCGCTTTATAAAGGCGATCCAAGATTTGAAGATATTTATTATAAATATGCTTACACGGCCTATTATCAGAAGGACTACATGAACGCTGAAAATCTTTTTAAAACCTACAGTGAAAATTTTCCAAACAGTGCCAAAGTAGAAGAAATGGAATTTATGAGGTGTATGGCCTATTATAAACAATCGCCAAAAGTTGACCTTGACCAGACCAATACAACAAAGACGATTGCTTTGTTACAGGCATTTATTACTACACATCCAGACTCTAAACGCATCTCTGAAGCAAACGACATCATAGATGCCTGTAGAAAAAAACTGGAACTGAAAGAATTTAACAATGCACAATTATATTACAATCTTGGATATTTTAAATCGGCAGGTGTGGCTTTCTCTGTATTAATGGATGATTATCCTGATTCAGACAATGGAGATCTTTATGCTTTAAACTCCATAAAGTCTTATTATAAATATGCACAAAACAGCATCATTGATAAACAGGAAGAAAGATATGAAAAAGTAATTGCAGACGTGAATGATTTTGAACAGCGTTTTCCATCCAGTAAACTGACAGACCAGGTAGAAACATTTAAAAACGATTCTGAAAATAATATCAAAAAACTTCAAACAATAAATAATGAGCAAACTAAGGCGGCAACTAAGCGCTAATACGCTGAACACAATTGAAACAAAAAACCTGATGCAGATAAAAGCAAAAACAGGCAACCTTTACGAATCTATTGCCATCATAGGCAAAAGGGCAAGTCAAATTAATATTGCAATTAAAGAAGAGTTGCATAATAAACTGGAAGAATTTGCCAGCCATACAGACAGCCTGGAAGAAATACATGAGAACAAGGAGCAAATTGAAATTTCAAAGGCTTACGAAAAAATGCCAAATCCTGCCATCCTTGCAACACAGGAATTTCTGGAAGATAAAATCTATTTCAGGAAGAATGATGATGACCTTTACCGATAGTGTAATCTAAATCGTATTTTTAATCCCGCAAGATTGCGGGATTTTTTATCTGTATTATGTTGAAAGGCAAAAAAATATTATTGGGAATTTCTGCAAGCATTGCAGCATATAAATCCATCCTTGTAGCCAGGCAATTGGTTAAAGAAGGTGCAGAAGTAAAAGTGATTATGACGCCTGCATCAAAAGATTTTGTATCGCCCCTGGTATTTTCAACTCTTACAAAAAATAAAGTTTTATCTCAGATAGCTTCAGAAGACAGTTGGGCAAATCATGTAATGCTGGGAAGATGGGCCGATGTTATGTTGATAGCGCCACTGAGTTGCAACACATTATCAAAGATGGCCAATGGCCAATGTGATAACTTGCTTTTAGCTGTGTATTTATCATCTACCTGTCCTGTTGTAGTTGCTCCTGCAATGGATGAAGATATGTGGCGGCATCCCGCTACTCAAAATAATATCTCCCTGCTAAAATCATTTGGTAACACAATCATTGATGTAGAAAAAGGTGAATTGGCCAGTGGTTTATTTGGTGATGGAAGAATGGCTGAACCAGGATCAATCATAACATTTTTAACTGAAAAATTTTTCAGGACAAAAGAATTGAAAAATAAAAAAGCATTGGTAACTGCAGGGCCTACATACGAACCAATAGACCCTGTCCGTTTTGTAGGGAACCACTCGTCAGGTAAAATGGGGTTTGCACTTGCAGAAGCATTGTATGAAAAAGGAGCAGATGTTACCATTGTTGCGGGTCCGGTTCAACAAATAAAAAAATATGAAGGAATAAAAATAATTCAAACAAATACTGCAGAAGAAATGTATAATGCCTGCCTGCAACTACATCCTGACATGGATATTGAAATTATGGCTGCCGCAGTAGCAGATTACAAACCTGCAGATATTGCTTCCGAGAAAATTAAAAAAAACGATTCAGAACTTTTATTGAAGCTTATTAAAACAAAAGATATTCTGGCCACCTTGGGTGCTAAAAAAAAGAATAACCAGCTTTTAGTTGGTTTTGCTTTGGAAACAAATAATGAAAAGAAAAACGCAAGTATCAAGTTGAAAAACAAAAATGCAGATATGATCGTTTTAAATTCATTGAAAGATAAAAATGCAGGATTTGGTTTTGATACCAACAAAGTTTCTGTTTATACATCTGATGATACATGGATTGAAATGGAACTCGCAACGAAGAAAGAAATTGCTAACAGGATTGTTGAACTGATAATTGAAAAGAGCCATGCGTAAAATTTATATAACAGTATTGCTGGCACTCTGTTGCAGCACATTTTTGAAAGCACAGGAGCTGCAGTCAAAAGTTACAGTACTGGCGCAACAGATTGGAACCAGTGTTGATAAAAGTGTATTCACAACTCTGCAAAACCAATTGACCAATTTCCTCAACAACAGGAAATGGACCAGTGATGCTTTTCAGGCACAGGAAAAAATCCGCTGCAATTTCATATTGACGCTCAACAGTGTTGACCAGGACAATGTTTATTCTGCTACACTGGCCATCCAATCTGCAAGGCCAGTATATAATTCAACTTATCAAACGGCGTTGATCAATTACCAGGACGGTGACGTGCGTTTTAAATATGCACAATTTCAGCAACTTGATTTTAACGATAACAGGGTGCAGGGGACAGATCCTTTACAGGCAAACCTCACCGCAATTTTTGCCTATTATGTATATATGATATTGGGATTTGATTACGATTCATTTTCGCCAAAAGGCGGTGCTCAGTTCTTTTCAAAAGCTCAAAATGTCGTAAACAATGCCCCTGAATCAAAGGGTATCAGTGGATGGAAATCTTTTGATGGGTCAAGAAACCGATACTGGCTTGCCGAAAACATGATGAATACAAAGTATAATGATATACATGATATCATTTACAGCTATTACAGGGATGGACTGGATAATATGTATAAAGACGCAGAAACTGCAAGATCAAACGTTCTGGATGCTTTATCATCATTACAGGATTTTAATCAGGAAAATCCAAACACAATGATTGCACAATTTTTAGTGCAGGGAAAGTCACAGGAGTTTATCGGCATCTTTAAAAATGGCGATCCTCAAAGTAAATCACAAGCTTCGCAAATACTGGCTACGATAGATGTATCGAATGCTAATACCTATAAACAGCAGATGAAGTAATGAAATATTTTTTCACGGTTATATTCTTTTTTACATTTATTGCCTGCACAGACAGTGATACCACTGTTCCTAAAGATGTTTTACCAGTAAACAAAATGAAATTGATCGTTTGGGACTTGGTACAGGCGGGGGCCTATGCTTCCACGCTTTCAGAAAAAGACACTGCAGAAAAAAACCTGAATACAGCTTATCTCACCGAAACCCTTAAAATGCACCAGATCAGTAAAAAAGATTTCTTCAAAAGCTTCAATTTTTACCAGCAACACCCGGTATTGAATAAACAATTATTCGATTCCATCACTGCTTATGCACAAAGGCAAAGAACAAAGATGTATAAGAATGCATACTAATATATCCTTTAGGCTTTTTTTAAGCAATATCATTCAAACCAATCCGTTTTTGAAATATCACAATGTGATTTTAAAACATATCAACTATGCGAAAAATTATTTTATCAATATGCATGATAACAGTTTTATCTGTTGTTGCAACTGCACAATCATTTCATCTGGGTGCTAAAGCAGGTGCTAATCTTGGTAAGATTGACGGACAATCATTTAATAGTAGTTATAACCTGGGATATCTTGCCGGAGCGTATGCTGAAATCGGGATCACTAAAACAATCGCCATCCAACCGGAATTGTTGTTTACACAAACAAATACAAAAATTGATTCTGGATTCCAGTTTTATAAACCCAGTGCCATTATTGGTAGTAAAGCGCACTTAAACTACCTGAATGTTCCAATCCTATTAAACATTAAACCCAGCAAATTGATTACACTACAGGTAGGCCCTCAATTTGGAATATTATTGAATAAAGATGAAACACTTTTAACCAATACTGGCAATGCTATTAAGAATGGTGATTTTTCTGTATTGGCAGGAGCTCAGGTAAATTTAGGCTTACTAAATATTTATGGCCGTTATGCCATTGGACTATATGAGCTGAATGATTTGGGAAATGAACAAAAATGGAAAAGCCAGGCTATCCAGGTAGGTCTTGGCCTCAGAATATTTTAGGGGGCATTTTAATTCTTAAAAAGAGCATCATGTTTGTGATGCTTTTTTTGTTTCTGTTTTACATTCAAACTATGCGTTTATTTTTGTTGAATGAATACAATGGTGAAGCTGATTGAATGCCCAAGAGATGCAATGCAAGGGTGGCCAAATTTTATTCCCACAGAAAAAAAAATCAGTTACCTCAACAGCTTACTAAAAGTTGGATTTGACACAATTGATTTTGGTAGTTTTGTTTCTCCCAAAGCCATTCCCCAAATGGCAGATACAAAAGATGTAATCCGGCAATTAAAAGTTAATGAAAGCAAATCAAAATTATTGGCAATAATAGCTAATGAAAGAGGCACTGCAGATGCTGTTCAATATGATGAAATAACATACCTCGGTTTCCCTTTTTCCATTTCAGAAACATTCCAGCAAAGAAACACCAACAGCAGTATCGAAGAAAGCATGCGAAGAGTTGATGCTATTCAATCTCTTTGCATTCAACATAAAAAAATTTTGGTCGTTTACCTTAGTATGGCATTTGGCAATCCTTATGGTGATACCTATAATGAAGATGTTTTATTGCATTGGGCAGCAGAAATGGCCAACAGGAATATCACGATAATTTCACTCGCCGATACTGTTGGTGTAGCAGCGCCTGCACAGGTTTCATTGGCCTGTAACACTTTGATCCATCAATATCCTTCCATAGAAATCGGAGTACATCTTCATTCAGACTATCACAACAGAAAAAAAAAATTGGATGCTGCGTTTCAAGAAAATTGCATCCGGTTTGATGGTGCTTTAAAAGGAATAGGTGGTTGTCCAATGGCACAAAATAATCTGGTTGGAAATATGGATACAATTTTCATGATTGATTATTTCAGGAACAAAAATGTTTCTTTAAATATTGACGAAAATGCTTTGCAGGAAAGCTTAATTATTGCTAATGAAATTTTTATTTAAGGTATGCAGTTCTTTGCTTCAATAAATATTAAACCTTTAGAATATCCTATTACTTACCAAGATAAGATATTGCTTATCGGCTCTTGTTTTACAGAACATATTGGGAATTTTTTGCTGGAACATAAATTTAATATCAACCAAAACCCTAACGGCATTTTATTTGACTCACAAAGTGTTGCTTCCAGCCTCGTATCTTATATTCAAAATAAAAAATATTCAAATGCTGATTTATTCTTTTTAAATGAGGCATGGAATAGCTGGCAACACCATAGCAGGTTTTCTAACCCTGATAAAAATGTAGTACTTCAGGCAATCAATCAAAGTCAGGAGCAGGCACATCATTTTATAAGAAATGCAGACTGGCTGATCATCACTTTAGGCTCTGCATTTTCTTATAAACTGGTACAGGGTTCTTCTCTATTAACAGGAAGAGGCAATGAATATGGAGTTGCAAATTGTCATAAAGCACCGGCGCAGAATTTCATTAAACACCTAAATAGTATTGAAGAAATTGTAACTGCTTTTGATAACACAATTTACAGGCTATTTCATTTTAATAAGAAACTGAAAATTATTTTTACCATAAGCCCTGTAAGGCATTTGCGTGATGGCGTTGTTGATAATAACAGGAGCAAAGCGAGGCTGATTGAAGCAGTACATCATTTGGTCAATAAGTTTGACAGGCTTTTTTATTTCCCTTCTTATGAATTAGTAATTGATGTATTGAGGGATTATCGTTTTTTCGATATTGACCTGGCGCATCCCAATTATGCAGCTACTCAATTTGTATTGGAAAAATTTACCGACTATGCTTTTGATAGTACCACTAAAACATTACTGGAAGAAATAAAGAAAATTGTTATTGCCAAAAAACATAAACCTTTTAATCCGGATTCTGTTTTGCATAAAAAATTCATGCAACAATATTTAGAAAAATCAAAACTTCTCTTTGCATCTAACCCATCATTGAATCTTGAAGAAGAAATTAAATATTTTTTAGGCGGTAAAGAATAGATGATAGGAACAGGAATGATTTTTTAAATCATTCATTGGCTACGATGCCATGAAATGCCGAACGGATTGCTCCGCATACATCAGTATCAATCATTTTTTCAGCAAGTGTAAGCATATTACAAAAAGCCACATCATTGCTGATACCATGACCAATGATCACAGGCTTTGCAACGCCAAGCACAGGGGTGCCACCGTAATTTTCATAAGCAAAACGCTGCATAAATTCATCATTGTGCAGGTTACGGCTTTTTACAATATCATAAAACGATTCACCCAATTTTAATACTACATTACCGGTAAAGCCATCGCAGACTGTTACATCGGGGCCGCCATTAAAAATATCCCTGCCTTCCACATTTCCCATAAAATTAATCTGCCGGTTTTCCTTTAATAATGGATAAGTTTCTTTGGCAAGTGCATTACCTTTTCCTTCTTCTTCACCGATATTCAGCAATCCTACTTTTGCATCGTTTATACCTAAAATATTTTTTGCATACAAGCTGCCCAGTACAGCAAACTGATCAAGATGTTGTGGTTTGCAGTCAACATTCAATCCCACATCGAGCAGCAAACTTGTACTACCACCAACTTTAGGAATCATAGTAGCAATAGTTGGGCGCAGAACACCTTCGAGTGGTTTTAAAAAAAACATGGAGCCAACTAACATAGCTCCCGTATTACCTGCACTTAAAAAAGCATCAGCTTTTCCTGATGCCAGTAATTGAAACCCCCTGGAAATAGAGGAATCCGGTTTGTCTTTTAATGCTTTGGTTGGATGTTCATGATAACCGATAACTTCTGTAGTATGAATAATTTTTACATGTTCTGTGGGCACAGCTTGGTCATGTATAAGCGATGCTATTTGTTGTTCATCACCAATACAAAAAACAGTTGCTTTATCGCCACTGTTTTGTAAAAATAATTTCAGGCCTTTAACGGCTTCAAGGGGAGCGTAATCGCCACCCATCATGTCAAGCGCAAGATTCATTGCTTCGAGCAAGTAATTTATGCTTTCAGGGGAGCTTTTTCAGAAACAACCTTTCCTTTGTAGTAAAGTTTACCTTCACTAACATGTGCACGGTGGCGAACATGCATTTCACCAGTAGCGCTATCTTTACTCAAGGTCACTTCTTCAGCCTTGTAATGTGTTCTCCTCTTTGCACCGCGCTGTTGTGAGTGCCTGCGTTTTGGATTTGGCATAATTTTTAAATTTAATACTTAGTTGAGATCTTTAAATTTTTTTAGAGCTTTCCACATTGGGTTAGACTCTTTGTTTTCAGGATGTTCATTATTCGCCAATTTGGCCAGTACATCTTTGTTACACTGTGTGCCACCCATTTCATCTGGCGGGCAGGTCTTCTGCAATGGGATACTTAGATTTATAAATTCAAAAATCCAGTCTGCAAGATGGAGGTGGCTTTCTCCTTTGCTGATATAATAAACATCCGGGTCATCCTCCTGTTCATTCATTTCGTCCGGGTTATCCACCAGTTTAACCATCACCTTAAATTCGTCCCACAATTGAAGATTCAACGGATTGCCACATCTGTCACATGATACATCAACCGTTCCATCCACATCAAATTTCAACAACATAAATCCATTTTTTTTGTCAAGCTCCAGCTTAACATTGGCCTTACAGTTGGTAAAATCCTGATCGCCATAATTGGTAAAGAACTTATCATCAATCGAATATTCGAAATGATGCAATCCCGTTTTCAGGCCTACAAACGGTATTTCAAACGCTCTTCTGAAATTCATTGCCTGAAATTTTGGGTTGCAAAGGTAACTGAAAAAATATAAAGCACAAAGCTATCCATATTCTTTCACTAAAGTAGGCTAAAGTTTAGCATTAATGAAAGCTTTGGAGTGAAATGAAGAGTAATTTTTTAAAAAAATTATGATTGACTTTTTATACTGCTGCTAAAAGTTTCATCCTTTCACATTACCCTGCACACCTCCCATCTTTTACTACTTATTTATTAAAAAGTCTGGTTTGCATTCATCTTCTTGCTTATTTTGCCACAAATTTTTACGATGCGCCAATCTTTTTTCTACAGTTTACTTTCTTTCTCATTGCTCAGTTTTTCCTGTAATACCAATAAGGAAAACTCATCCAAACTTGATGTTCTTGCCAAAGACATTGATTCTTCCGTTAAGCCCGGCGATGATTTTTTTGATTATGCCAACGGTAACTGGATTAAAAATAATCCAATCCCTGCTGATGAAAGCGGATGGGGGCTTTTCCAGATTATCCCTGATGAAAATCTGAAAAGACTTAGGGATATCAATATTGAAGTTTCCAAATCATCGCACCCTGAAGGTAGTGCCGAGCAAAAAATCGGTGATTTCTGGAAAGCTGCGAATGACACTGATAAAATAGAAAAATCAGGCATACAACCTTTACAACCCTATCTTGCCAAAATTGATTCAATTCATGATATAGCTTCTTTACAAAACACAATGGCACAGCTTGATGTAATTGGAGTGGGCGGTGCAATTGCGATGTTTGTTGGACAGGATGCCAAAAATAGTTCTATTCAAAACCTGCAGCTATATCAAACTGGTCTGGGGCTTCCTGAAAGAGAATTTTATTTCAAACAGGACAGCACTTCAATAACCATTCGTAATGCTTATAAAAAAAATATCGCCTCTATACTAATGTTGCTTGGTGTGGATTCGATGAATGCAAGAAAATCTGCTGAAGATATACTTACACTTGAAACCGATTTAGCCAAAGCAAGCAGGAAGATTGAAGATCTGAGAGATCCTTATGCCAACTATAACAAATATGCAGTTAATAACCTAAACACTATTTCCCCAAAAATTAATTGGGTTCAATATATGCAGATAATCGGCATACAAAACCCGGAATCAGATACAATCATTGTGGGTCAGCCTGAATATTATAAAGAATTAGGGAATGCTTTTAGCTCTTTTCCTTTGGATACATGGAAAGCTTATTTAAAATACCGTTTAGCCAACGAATATTCTGCTGCCCTGCCCGATATTTTTGGTGAAACAAATTTTGAGTTTGAAAAATTATTTTCAGGAGTAACTGAAAGAAGGGCGAGATGGAAGAGGATCCTCGGTTCCGAACAGGGCGCCATGGGCGAATTACTGGGTCAGATCTATGTAAAAAAATATTTTAATGATAAAGCAAAGGAACGTTATTCCCAACTTGTCGAAAATGTACGAACAGCCCTTAAAAACAGGATTGAAAAATTAGACTGGATGAGTGACAGCACCAAACAAAAAGCACTTGCCAAACTTGCCAAAGTGAAAAAGAAAGTAGGATACCCTGATAAATGGAAAGATTTTTCTGCTTTAAAAATAACTCCTGATAATTATTTTCAGGATCTTGTCAATGCCAATATCTTCTGGCACAATTATAACATCAATAAGCTGGGTAATCCTGTTGACAAAACAGAATGGGGTATGTTTCCTCAAACATATAACGCATATTATGACCCATCCAATAATGAAATTGTTTTACCTGCTGCCGCTTTTATAGTGCCCGGTTATAATGATGATGAGCTCGATGATGCAGTTGTGTATGGATATATGGCTGCTTCAACTATTGGCCATGAGTTAACTCATGGTTTTGATGATGAAGGCAGGCAGTATGATGGAGACGGAAACTTAAAAGGATGGTGGACACCTGAAGATTCGTCAAAATTTACAATGAGGGCAAATAAATTGGCCGACCAGTTTAGTAAATATGTGGTAGTTGATACATTTAAAATAAACGGCAAAGCAACATTAGGAGAAAACATTGCTGATCTTGGCGGTGTAGTATTAGGTTATGATGCATTTAAATTAACCGATGAATATAAGAAGGGAGAAAAAGTTGCTGGTTACACTCCATCTCAACGATTCTTTTTAGGTTATGCTTTAAGTTGGTTAGAAGCAGAGCGCCCGCAAAGTTTACGCACCCAGGTCTTAACTGATGTGCATTCACCTGCAAAATTCAGGGTAAATGGGCCATTGGTAAATGTTGATGCTTTTTATGATGCTTTCAATATCAAACCCGGCGATAAAATGTATGTTCCTGACAGCAGCCGCGTCAGAATTTGGTAAACGCTGCATTTCTGTCCGTGAATGAAGCAGCAGGAATAGTTGAAAAATTATCTTAACCGGTAATAAACCAATAGTCTGTCATTGCGTATTCATACAATGCGTTTTAAACCTTGAATTTATGACCTTAGGAAACATGAAACCAGTAATTGAAGCAATATCAACAGCTTTTTGTACGCTTATTTATACCAAGAAACGAATAAAAAAGGAAAACAAGCTTAAAGCGATTCATACCAGAACAACAACCATTGATGATAATTTTAAGAAAAGCTAATACATTCCTTTAATTCTTTTTCCGAATAAGCAATATTGTATTGTTTTAAAACA
>JAFDXI010000106.1 GCA_018268035.1 Bacteroidota bacterium
CGGATGAAAAAACGACAATGTTTGATTTTTTATATTTTTCTGCTACACGTCCGGGTAAATACGTATTCATAGCCCATGTAAAAGATTCATTACCTGCTGTGCCAAATTTTGTACCAGCTAGATAAAGCACATTTTTAACATCGGGCAAGGCCTGCAACTGACGGTCACCCAATAAATCAACGCAAATCGTTTCGATGCCCTCCCGATTTAACTCTTCCTCTAACACGGGCTCGGAAAAACGGGATATGGCAATTATTTTTTTACTTATTCCCGCCTTTACAATAGCTTGCCTGGCTAGCTTTGCTAATGCCGGGCCCATTTTTCCACCGGCCCCAAGGATCAGAATATCGCCATCCAGTTTTGAAATATCAGCAATCAAATCCTCTGATGGGTCCAATAATTTTTTATATGCCGCTTCAATATTTTTCATTCCAGTTCCTTTATCATTTTGATACGCATTCATTTTATCGCCGAAAAACAATCCCTGCAGCAGTTTCCTTAAGCAATGAAAAAGGGGAAGCTGCTTACCTCCCCTAAAAACTAAAACTGCCTATTGCTTATGAGAAATATTTTATGCGAAAGGAATGTAATCCAGCGGCCCATTTTTCTATCCTCCCATTATTTACTCATCATCTAATTTTCAACCTATCATCATTTACCGGCTAATATCAATAATCAGGGGAACAGATAAACCAACCATGCGTTCCAAATTTAGTTTTGAATTCATACAATTTTTTACCCGATATCTACAATTTACTATCCTGTTTTGTCTACTCCATCATTTGACTCGAAATAAATAACAGGAAACTTTCTTTTATTCCGCAATTGCAAGGAGTACTGTACAATTGTACGGAGATATGCCTTTTATCTATTATTGAATACTTATACATTCCCGTAGTGTCATATTCTCCATCGGTCCTCACAAACGCCTACGCCCCATTCATTTACTAAAACAAGAAACTTTCTTCATTAAAAAATATACTTTGTGCTCAGGAAACTTGAATGGTGACCATGTACAATCTCATTTAGCAATTCCTTATTTGTATCATTGAGTTTAGTAGCCACAAGAGAGCGGATAGAGAATGAACGCAGCGCATCCAGTACCGACAAGGTGCCTTCTGCGCTGTCCTTGCGCCCCGTGAACGGGAATGAGTCCGGACCACGCTGGCATTGACAGTTGATGTTCACCCGGCTTACCTGGTTAACCAATTGATCAATTGTTTCTGCTACTTCCTGCTTGTTGTTGCTGAATACACTAACCTGCTGCCCATGTGTTGAATCAATTACATATTGAACAGGCTCGTTTATATCCTCAAAAGGAACAACAGGAATAACCGGGCCGAATTGTTCTTCGCTGTAAAGCTTCATTTTTTTATTTACAGGATATACCACAGCAGGATAAACAAAAGACGCAACTGCAGTACCACCGTTTTCGTTCATAATTTGTGCGCCATGCGCCAGGGCATCATCGAGGCATTCCTTTAAATACCCGGGCTTGTGCGGTTCGGGCAAAGGTGTTAATACCACGCCGGTTTGCCAGGGCATGCCAAATGAAACTTTGGCAACAGCAGCGTTAAGCTGTTCAATAAATTGCGCCGCAATATTTTTATGAACAAATATGATTTTTAATGCCGTGCACCTTTGCCCATTAAAAGATAATGATCCCAATACTGTTTCCTGGATAGCTAATTTAATATCCGCATTCTCTGTTATGATAGCTGCGTTTTTAGCATCAAGGCCCAAAACAGCACGAAGGCGGTTTACTTTAGGATGCAATTTTTTTAATTCGTTAGCCACTTTGCTGCTGCCGATAAGGGTAAGCACATTTATTTTGCCCGATTGCATCAGAGCGGGAACAATAGCATGTCCCCTGCCATAAATTGTATTGACAACACCCCTGGGGAATGATTCCTGAAAGGCTTTTAATAAAGGATAATGTAACAGCGTACCGTGTTTGGGTGGCTTAAACAATAAGGTATTGCCCATGATTATGGCAGGTATCAATGTAGTGAATGTTTCATTCAACGGATAGTTAAAAGGCCCCATGCATAGAACAACCCCCAATGGAGAACGACGGATCTGGGCGATAATTCCCTGCTCGTGCCTGAAACCGGATGATTGCCTGTCAATATCTTTCAACGCATCTATCGTTGCATAAATATATTCTACAGTGCGGTCAAATTCCTTTACTGAATCTGCATACGATTTACCGATTTCCCACATTAAAAGTTTTACAACGATATCCTTTTGATCCAGCATTTTGCGTGTAAAGTTCTCCACGCATTTAATTCTTTCAGCCACCGCCATAGACGGCCACTCCCCCATGCCGTTATCATAGGCTTTTACAGCCGCCTCCAGGGATTCCAGCGCCTCCTTTTCCGTGCATACCGGATAAGAGCCGATTAATTTTCGTTGCAGACCGTTTTCAGTTCTGATACAGATTGGAGAATATACTTCGTGAACGGGGCCGTTCCATCCGATCATTTTACCATCTGAAAGATATTCATCCTGGTGTATCTCCGAAATCAACTTATATTCATCCGGGATATTTTCTTCTGCTACAAATATTTTTTCCAGTTCGCTTCTAAAATTCATTTATTAAAATGTTTCAGGTTTAAAATAGATACCACATCTCTTATTTTAAAAATGGGGAAGTTGCTTACTTCCCCTGTTAACTTCAACTAACAACGATTGCCTATGAAAAAAAATTACAGATAATTAGTTGTCTTATTCCTTCGCATCAAATTTAGGTTTGCCTGAACCATTTTTATTATCCAATCCTGACCAATCATTACCTGATTTGTAATATGATCCTTTTACTTTCATGTAGGCACCCTGGAATTGGAAAAATTGTATTGCATTTTTTTACTGCACTCATTAGCAAATTTTATTTGAGAAGGCGATTGACTCAGAGTTTGGCACCTTCTTTTGCTAATGACCATTTAATCCCGTTAATTAATAATGTCAGGAAGGATGTTACCTTAAAATCATCCGGGTGGCCGAGCGATGTATAGAAAACTTTGCTCTTCCCTGCTTTACGTGTCCAGGCAATGGGTTCAGTTTTATTTTCAACCTTTCCCCAAAGTAAAATCTTTGCGTCTTTATCAAGCAAAGGAGCCACATGATAAATTTGCCCTGTGCTATGCCATTGTGCTGATTGAACTCCATTAAGAACCGGATGATCACCGGCTTCAGCATCTATCGTTACATCAGTTCCCAATTCTGCCGAACCATAACCCCGGTTTTCGCAACCTAAAATATCTGCAACAAAACCCGGCCAATCTTCAAAACCATCTTCTATTTTACCATTTACCTTAAAGGCATGATTAGCGGTGCGGATGCCTACCAGTGGCTTGCCTTTGTTGAGGTAATTTTTTATGGCCTTCATCTGATCATGAGGCAAAGCAATGCGCCTTGCAAAAACTACCAGCAGGTCGGCTTTATCAAGTGGTTTCAGATCAGGATAGCTGTATGCCCCGTGTGTTCCTTTGCCCAAGATCACTTTGCATGTATACCCATGTTCTTTTTCAAACATATCGGCAAAAAGAGGAATAGTTTTATGCGCTTCATAGTTGTTTGTATCTTCGGTAATGAGAAAAACTATGTAAGGCTTCTTCTTTAAGTTTTCTGTTCCCTGGTGTATATGCTGCACCG
>JAFDXI010000107.1 GCA_018268035.1 Bacteroidota bacterium
ATCTTGCTCCGAAGTATAAGGATAAAATTAAAATTATGATGGATAGTGGCATGCGTTCCGGTCCCGATGTTGCACGAGCTTTGGCTTGTGGTGCTGAATTTACTTTTATGGGAAGAACCTTTATGTATGGCGCTGCAGCGCTTGGTAAAAAAGGAGGTAACCATACTATTTCAATTGTAAAACGGCAATTGCAACAAGTTATGGAACAGGTATGCTGTGCAAAAGTGAGCGATATGCCCAATCATTTGATTAAGTGAAGCTGAAAGTTTTATTAGAAACTGCCATCCTTTACAAAAGGTGGCAATTCTTTTTATCAACCCTCCTTCCACGCTTTGCCATTCGGAAATTCATACTCTTTTAATGAAGATTTTTTCATTTCTATACTATACCCGGGAGCTGAAGGTGGCATATAGTTCCCGTTTTGTATTACAACAGGATTAATAAAATGTTCATGCAAATGATCTACAAATTCTATTACTCTGTTTTCCATACTGCCACTGATACAAATAAAATCTATCATTGACAGGTGTTGCACATACTCGCATAACCCTACCCCACCGGCATGCGGGCATACAGGAATCTTTAGTTTCGCGGCCATTAACAGTATACTCAGAATTTCATTAACTCCACCTACCCTGCAACTATCAATCTGGCAAACATCTATGGCACCGCTATTCAAAAACTGTTTAAACATTACCCTGTTTTGACAATGTTCACCGGTTGCAACTCTTATAGGTAAAATACTTTGTTTGATTTTAAGATGACCGAGTACATCATCGGGACTGGTAGGTTCCTCAATCCACCAGGGATTAAACCTGGCCAACAATTTCATGTTCTCAATCGCTTCATTCACTTCCCATTTTTGATTAGCGTCCATCATCAGTTTAAGTTCATTTCCTATTTCTTCCCTGATGATTTCTGCACGTCTCACATCAGCTTGTATATCACTCCCCACTTTCATTTTCATGTACTTCCAGCCTTCTTTTTTTGCCTCATGGCAAAGTCTTCTTATTTTTTCATCGGAATAACCCAACCATCCTGCAGAAGTTGTATAAGCGGTATAGCCATTCTTTAACAAATATTGAATTCTTTCCTGTTTGGAATTTTCCTGCAATTGAAGAATCTGCAAAGCTTCATCAGGAGTGATGACGTCTGTGAGGTAAGTAAAATCAATGCACGAAACTATTTGCTGCGGAGTCATATCCGCAATTAATTTCCACAAAGGTTTTCCTTCCGATTTTGCATATAAATCCCAAACAGCATTTACCACAGCACCGGTAGCCAAATGAATCACACCCTTTTCAGGACCCAGCCATCGCAACTGACTGTCACCGGTAATCATACGCCAGAAGCCTGCCATGTCAGAGGCAATTTCTTCAACAGTTTTTCCCTTTATAAGATAAGACAGTGCATTGATGGCTGCAACACAGAGTTCATTGCCACGACCAATAGTAAAGGTCAGACCCTGCCCTTCCAGCTTGTCGTTATCTGTTTTTATGATTACATAAGCCGCTGAGTAATCGGGATCTTTGTTGGTAGCATCTGAACCAATAAATTCACGGCTGGTAGGAAACCTAATATCTCTTGCTTCGACTGAAGTTATCTTTATTGACATAAAGTTGGTTTTAAGAAAAATATTAAAATATACCAGATAACGAAGTTACATTGCTATAGTTTTATTTCATTCCATGCAATGGCTTTTCCTGAGACAGTTTTAAAACTTTTATCTCCACCATAAATAACTGAACTATTTTTGCTATCAGTGATCTTTTCCCAATACCGTATATTTTCAAAAAAAGAAGATGAAAATGTAGTGCTACTCTTTACTTCAAAAGCTATATTCCCTTCACCTGTTTCAAGAATACAATCAATTTCCTTATTATGATTGTCTTTCCAAAAATATAAATTTGGAGAGAGTCCTTTATGTACTCTTTGTTTGAATATTTCAGAAATAGCATAGTTTTCAAAAATGGCTCCTTTGGCAAAATGGGTAGTAAGTTGTCCTGGTTTTTCAATATTCAGCAGATAGCATAACAGACCTGAATCAAAGAAATAGAGTTTAGGTGATTTAACTATTCGTTTCCTGAAATTATTATGATAAGAGGGAAGTAAAAAAATGATATAACCTCTTTCTAATATCCTTATCCAGGTTTGAACTGATGAAACAGATAATCCGGTATCATTTGCCAAAGATTGATAATTGAGTATTTGCCCTGCACGACCTGCCACCAGGCCAATAAACCGGTTGAAAGATTCCATATTTTCATTTCTGATAAGCCCCTGCACATCTCTTTGTAAATAGGTATTCACATAATTTCTGTAAAATTCCCTGGGTGGGATGCCCCTGTCGTAAATCCGTGGATAAAAGCCGGTAAATTGCTGAATCTGCAAATCACTGTTTTCTTTCTTTGCTTTTTTTAATTCGCTGTACGAAAAAGGTAAGAGAGTAAGCAAACCCACACGCCCCGCAAGAGACTGGCTGATTCTTTCCTGCATAAGAAAGTTCTGTGATCCGGTTAGATAAAATTTTAAAGATTTATCAGCATCTGTCAAAACCTGTATATAAGAAAACAATTCCGGAACATACTGCACCTCATCCAGGATAGCCCCTTTCGGAAATCGTTGAAGAAAATGCTTTGGATCTGTAATTGCAAATCGCCTCTCATCCGGTGATTCAAGATTGATATAAGGGAGTTTTTTTACTGCGTGTTGAATAAAGGTACTTTTACCACTCTGCCTTGGACCGGTAAGTGAAATGATCTGGTAAT
>JAFDXI010000108.1 GCA_018268035.1 Bacteroidota bacterium
ACTTCTGTTTCATCTCCAATGCAAAAATAGAATTTGTAAACGGTATTCAGGACTAACAAATAAACTGTAAACTTGCAGTAGGATTATCAAAAAAAAAGCGTCAACTTTTTTCAGGACGATACAAATGAAAGCCACGCACAAAGCACACACATTTGCAAGCCGCACCAGCCAACGCACAAGGCAAAGCTTGCAAAAG
The DNA here is from genome assembly GCA_018268035.1 of Bacteroidota bacterium. Classification (GTDB taxonomy): domain Bacteria; phylum Bacteroidota; class Bacteroidia; order Chitinophagales; family Chitinophagaceae; genus Parafilimonas. The sequence continues at coordinate 197 of JAFDXI010000108.1, forward strand.
AGTGTGCTTTTCGCCAGGCAGGACAAAAACGCCTGACATTAAACACATACCGACAATGACGAAAGGACAGAAGGGCAGCCGATAACATTAAGCGGATTGAAAAAAGCCCCGATTTTAAAAAATGATTGAACAATGAAAAAAAGCCCTGCTCTTTTACGAAGCGGGCTTTTTTCAATCCGATGTTCAGCGACACCGGATAATTTGAGGCATTATTTTTTCTTAGGTGGTTTTCTGTTTTTTTCTTTGTTTACCGGTGAACATCTTGAACAACGTCTTCCGGAATGAATGTTGTTTTTTTTCTTTCCGGCTCACAGTTACCCTTACCCGAAAAGAGTTTATGTTTTTCAGGCGCTTTTTTTTGCAATAAAGCTTGTTGTTTTTCATCTGCATGGCTGTTTTTTATTTTCAGGCGAACCCCGGTTGCGCAGTTGATTTACATCCACCAAAGCACCGTTATGAAAAATCATTGTCCTTATCAGTTGCAACTTTCCGGTTTTGCATATCGGGCAAACCGTAATATCCTTTCCGGTTTGAATCAATAATCTCAATGCTACCGGCACCGCTACTTTGGGCATCGGGGCAGGGAGTTTTAATTGTGTACATACTGAAGCTATCCGTTTCATTTTATCCCTGGAGTGCAAAAATCCCGCATGGCGGATTTTCGTAAAACCCTTAGGCAGTATGTGTTGTTCAAAGCGGCGCAGGAACTCTTCATGACTTAGGGTCATTACTTTTTGCTTGTTACCATCCACATAATCCTTATACTTAAAACTGATTTGTTTGTCATCTATCATCAATATCCTGTGAGCAGTAATAGCTACCTTATGAGTATATCTCCCCAGATATTCTATGATTTGCGCAGGGCCGCCAAAGGGAGCCTTGGCATAGACATTCCATTTCTTCTCATACACTTCTGAAAGAATGTTTTCTAATTCTTCTTCGTCTTTAACCAACAACGATTTATTGGTGATATACTTCCTTAGATGTTCTATAAAATATCCTTTGTATATTTTTTCCATTGCCCTGCGGGGAAATAAAAACCTGCCATTGCTTCGCTTCTCTTTTATCCACCTTACCCCCAGCCCCTCTCCGGTCGGAGAGGAGAGAATGCCGCCCCCGCTTACGATACAGTGTACGTGCGGATGAAAATTTAAATCCTGTCCGTTGGTATGCAGAATACTGGTGATGCCCGGTGTGCCGCCAATATATCTTTCATCTTTGGAAAGTGTCTGAAGGGTGTGATGTGCCGACTGAAACAACAAATCAAATAGCAACTTCCTGTTGCCCATGCACAGGGAACGAAGTTCTGCCGGAAGCGTAAAGACGATATGGAAATAAGTAGTGGGCAATAGCTCTCCCATGCGGTCTTCTATCCACTGTTCCCGCTTTGTGCCTCCACAGTTAGGGCAATGGCGATTACCACAGCTGTGATACTGATAATGGATATGTCCGCAACCTTCATTACTGCAACGATACTGATGCACTCCGATGCCTGAAGTGTGGCATCTGACGAGCCTGCTTAATACAGCCTGGCTGTAAGGATTAAAGCTACCCGCTGATGGATGTGAAAAGATTTTCGTTTGCAGCAACCGGCGCACCTCACTGAGCGTCTGCCGATGCATAGACCACCGATTGCAAGGGCGACTCAATGCCTGCCTGTGTATGCTGCTGCAGGTGTAGATAAACCATGGTGGTTTCTATCTTGCTATGCCCCAGCAAGGTTTTGATGACATGAATATTGTTACCACAGTTGAGCATGTGGGTAGCAAAACTATGCCTGAGTGTATGAGCCGTATAAGGCTTGTCTTTATAGCCGGCTTTGTTCATCTCAATTAAAGCATATCCGTTTCCACTTCCACATTAAAAGAAGTTCTTTCCACCGTTATTTTCTGCGGTTTTGCGCTCACATCTTTAATATTTACCGTAAACAACATTTCGTGCGCACGCACACCATCATCGCGGGTTAAACGGCGTTGGCTTATCCGAATAAGGCGGCTGTAATGGTCATGCCCCGCCCAGCCCTGTAAGGCATTGTAAACGGCTTTAAAAGTGGTGTGAAAGGCCACACTTTTAGCTTTTTGCCCGGCAGGCGCTTTGGCGCTGCTGTTGCTTAGTTTTACATCTGCATACACTACGCGGATGGTAGCTAAGCCGTTTTGCGTAAGGTTGCCATTATTATCATAAGTGGCATTAAAGCAATCAACCAGTGCGCACGGCCATTTAACAGGGAAATTCGGGCTGTAATCATCAAGCTGGCCCCAGTCTTCATCCACGTACTTAAGCGCCGCTACCTGGCTGGTAAGCCTGTCCTGTACATCCTGCAAAAGAATATCCATAATTATGTATTTTTTTGTTCAAGAACGTTTTTTAAATCTTGCTCCACTTCCTTCATTACACCGTCAACCACACGGGCCACACTGGCATCTACCTGCGGATGATCTCCAATAAACCGCCGTTCCGGTATCTTCATTTTTTCACCAATCCGCATCAACGCCAGGCTTTTCCAAATGGCTGCTTCATTTGTCATGCGCTGCTGCCTTTCTTTGGTGCCTTTTGTTTTTGCGCCGTTTGCTTTATAATACATCGCCCAGAAAAACTTTTTCATTTGAGCAGTTACCGCTATTTCTCCACCTTCATTTTGTATGCTCATGTAAGGCAGGTTGCTGCGCCACACAATGCCATCGCCTTCTATCTTGCTGAAGATGCTCCTCCTGCCTGCTCCGGTACGCATCATCAGGCTGCCTTTATTGTTGGGCCACTTGGTTTG
>JAFDXI010000109.1 GCA_018268035.1 Bacteroidota bacterium
ATTGACGAAAAAGTAAAAGAAAGAATAGATAAAATACTGACTAGAGAATACGATGAAGAAATAAAAAACCGAGTGCGGGAAAAAGCCATCCATTTAACCCAAAAAGAAGATTTCCAGGGTTTGCAATTATGGTTAGCCCAATACATTGTTTACGACCGACACTCAGAAGCGGAAATTTCAGGAAAATGGAAGTCTGTAAATGATTTGGAGAAATACATCAATGAATTCAAACAACATTCTCTTCGCAATCCAATTGTAGAACAAGTTGTAACCGAAACACTGCGTGTAGTAAAAGATATTTGGGTACAATACGGAAAAAGTGCTGAAAATTTCTTTGATGAAATTCATATCGAATTGGGGCGTGAAATGAAAAACACAGCCGAGGATCGGATTGCAATAAGCAAACAAGTAACAGAAAACGAAAATACCAATCTGCGCATCAAAGCCATGTTGGTAGAATTAATGAACGATAGTTCAGTTGAAAATGTACGTCCACACTCGCCAATGCAACAGGAAGCCTTGAAAATTTATGAAGATGGCGAATTGAAATCTGGCATTGAAGTGCCCGACGATATTGCCAAAATCAGTAAATTGGCACAACCCACAAAGGCTGAATTTCAGAGATACAAATTGTGGTTGGAGCAAAAATACAGGTCACCTTACACCGGACAGATGATTCCATTAAACAGATTGTTTACATCTGAATTCCAAATCGAACATATCATACCTCAATCGAGATATTTTGATGACAGCCTAAGCAACAAAGTCATTTGCGAAGCAGCCGTAAACCAATTAAAAGACAAACAATTGGGATTTGAATTCATCAAAAACAAAGGTGGTCAAATCGTGGAAACAGGATTTGGCAAGTCTGTAAAAATATTGGATGAAGCAGCTTACACCGAATTTGTCAAAGAACATTATAAAAACAATGGAACCAAACGAACCAAACTGCTGTTAGAAGAGATTCCCGACAAGATGATTGAACGTCAATTGAATGACACCCGCCATATCAGTAAATTTATTTCCAATTTGCTATCCAATATTGTTCGGGCAGAAACCAATGATGATGGCATCAATTCTAAAAATGTAGTACCTGGAAATGGCAAAATCACGACTATATTAAAACAAGACTGGGGTTTAAATGATGTTTGGAATAATTTGATACTGCCTCGTTTTGAGCGAATGAATTCGTTGACCAACACTACAGTTTTTACCACAAAGAATAAAGAAGGGCATATCATTCCGGCCATTCCTTTAGAGCTTTCAAAAGGCTTCCAGAAAAAGCGTATTGACCACCGGCATCATGCCATGGATGCATTGGTGGTTGCCTGTGCCACCAGAGACCACGTCAATTTATTGAATAACCAATCTGCAAAATCAGAAAACACTCGCTATGATTTACAACGAAAACTTCGTAAAGTAGAAAGGTGGAAAGATAAGGAAGGAAAAGAGCGTACTAAGTTTACCGATTTCTATAAACCCTGGGCAAGTTTTACCCAGGAGGCCAAAGATGAGTTAGAAAAAATTGTTGTCAGTTTCAAGCAAAACTTGCGCGTTATCAACAAAGCCAACAACCGATATGAGAAAATTGTGAATGGGAAAAAAGAGTTAGTAAGGCAAGAAGGTACTAATTGGGCGATTCGAAAGCCAATGCACAAGGACACTATTTCCGGTTTAGTATATCTGTTTAATTCAGTAAAAGAGATGCCTTTAGCAAAAGCCGTTGAATTAATTAAAGGATGTCTGAATTTTAATATTGTTGTTGATGAAAAACTAAAGGAAAAAATCAAAATTGCTTTCAATGAAAGCAATAATAATACTAAGGTTGTTTTAAAACACCCTTATTTGAAGGATATTACCCGCATTAAAGTTTATGAAGAAAACGTGGCTTCTAGAGTGAACCTTGATACATCATTCTCCAAAGAAAAGATTGAGAAATCTATTACAGATAGTGGCATTCAGAAAATACTGATCACTCATTTAGAAAAATACAAAGGACAACGAGATGAAAAGGGAAAAGAAATTGCACCCGAATCATTAGCTTTTACTCCTGAAGGGATTGAAGAAATGAATAAAAACATAGTTGAACTCAATAAAGGGAAGTCTCATCAACCCATTTTCAAAGTTAGAACATACGAACCGAAAGGAAACAAATTTGCTATTGGCGAAATTGGAAACAAGAAAGATAAATTTGTTGAAGCAGCTAAAGGCACCAACCTCTTTTTTGCTATTTACCAGGATGAAAATGGTAAAAGAAGTTATGACACCATTCCGCTAAACATTGTAATTGAACGTCAAAAACAGGGTTTAGGTTCTGTCCCTGAAACCAATGAAAATGGCCATAGACTTTTGTTCCATCTTTCACCAAACGATTTGGTTTATGTGCCTACTGAAAGTGAATTGGAAAATATCAATCGAATTGATTATGAAACCATGACCAAAGACCAGAAAAATAGGATTTTTAAAACTGTTAGTTTTACTGGAAGCAGATTATCTGTAATTCCTATTAATACGGCAACTGCTATAGTAAATAAGGTAGAATATACGCAATCAAATAAAATCGAATTGACAAAAGAAAAGGAAACTTGCATCAAACTCGACATTGACCGCTTAGGCAATATTTTTCCTGCAAAAAAAAAGCCCAATAGCCTGAAAACTGCTGCCCAACACATAGCATCAGAACCCGAAGCTACTTATAAAAATATGACCCTAAAGAAATTTGAATCCTTTGAAGCAATGGAACTGGACCAATTGAAGCATTTTGCCTCTTTGTCGCCAGGAGAATTGTTGAGCAACCTTAAACGACTTTCTATGGCTGCCTTCGGAATCAAGGATGAATCCAGCTTAAAAAGCAACAAAAAAATTAAACTCGATTAAAAATTATGAACATATTTTACAGGGAGCACAGGAATCTATTGGAGGCTTTATTAAAAAATAGGGTCTATTTTATCCTCATAGGTGGCTATGCGGTTAATTATTATGGGTACAACAGAGTTACGGGCGATATGGATATCTGGATAAAGCCAGACAATAATAATAAAGAACTGCTCCTCCAGGCACTTGGTAGCCTGGGCTTTGACGAGGAGGGTATCGAAACGATTCGAACCTGGGACTTCACCCAGGCCCATAAATTCCGCATAGGAAATGAAAACAGCCCGGATGCTACAGAGTTCATGACGCA
>JAFDXI010000010.1 GCA_018268035.1 Bacteroidota bacterium
ACTTGGAGGCGCCGCTGCTATTGAACATGGTTTTGAACTGGATGATGACCTGCTTCGCCTGATGAAAGAAAAAGGCACTTTTTTAGTTGGAACAGATGTTGGTTATGATAGCAATATTTCCTGGGGGTTGGACTCAACTTCGGCAAGGTGGCAAGAAAGAATGACAATTGACAGGCTTAAACGAGCCTATAAAGTTGGAACAAAGATGGCTTATGGAACAGACCTGGTCATTGACGGACCGGGCCTGAATCGTATTCAAACATCCCTGAAAGTCCTTGATACATGGAAAGCCGCTCAGATACCTGCTCCGTATGTTTTACAAACCATGACAATATATGCTGCGGAACTATTAGGGATTGAGAAAAGCAGAGGTGTTTTAGAACCAACATACTGGGCTGATATTGTAGCAATGAAAGATAACCCGCTTGAAGATATTGAAGCGGTTAAGCATGTTCATTTTGTTATGAAGGAGGGTAAAGTGATAAGGCAAGACTAATACTTTCTGAAATCCTGTATATGGGATGGTGCAGTGTTTTGTTCGAAACAACCGGTTCGCTTGTTATTTGGTGACGGAGTTGGTTTATAAATAACGAATGGCCCGAAATAGGGTAGCGATTTATCAATATAGTGTAGAAAGAGTAACCGGGTTTTGAATAATATTATTCCTGAAAATGCAAACTGAAAAATTAAATTCCGATCAATACAAAGTTGTAGCCACCGGGTTTCTCAGCCTGTTCTCTATAGTAGGGATCATGTTTTATGGCCTTCCTTTCTTTTATGATTTTTGGGTGAAGGAATTTAATTGGTCCCGTGCCACCGTTACTTCTGGCAATGTGGCCGGAAAAGTTATTATTGGCCCGCTGTTCGGTTTTGCAGCCGGATGGTTTATTGACCGGTTTGGACCCAGGAGGCTTATGCTTGCCGGTATATTGATGGCAGGTGTGGCGGTAATGAGCTTAGGCTTTATGACTTCACTCTGGCAATTTTATTCATTATACTTATTGATGGCGTTGGGATATATGTGTGGCGGGCCTTTACCCAACCAGGTATTAACATCAAGATGGTTTTCCAAATCCCGCGGCAAGGCGATGGGTATCGCTTACCTGGGAATAGGTATAGGCGGTATGCTTGTACCGCAAATTGCGAAATGGCTCAATATGCAAATGGAATGGCGTTCCTCGCTGATGATTTTAGGGTTAATTATGATTGTCATTGCATTTCCTATGGCCTGGTTTGTAAAAGAAAATCCTGAAAACAAATTGGCTGATGCAAAAACAGATGAACCGAAAATATCCTTCAAAAGCATATTGAAAAAAAAATCATTTTATCTTTTAGCCATAGGAAGCATGTGTTCTATTGGAGCGGTGGCAGGCATAAGCCAGAATCTTAAATTATTTTTCAGCCTCGATTTGGAATACTCGCAAAGCCGGGCTGCCAATATTATTTCCATTGTATTGGGTGCAAGTATTATTGGCCGCTTATTGATGGGATGGCTGGCAGATCGTTTTTCCAAGAACTATGTGATGATGCTGATTTATTCGCTTATTACCATTTCCATACTGCTGCTTTATTATGCTTCTGCTCCGGGAGTGATTTATCTTTTTGCTTTTATATTCGGCATAGGCCTGGGCGGCGATTATATGATTATCCCCCTGATGGCTGCTGAATTATTTGGAGTAAAAGTATTGGGCAGGGTGATGGGGCTTGTTTTAACTGTTGACGGTTTGGGTGAAGCCTTTGCGCCAATGCTGGCCGGCGGGCTTAGGGATCAAACAGGAAGCTATACCCTGGGATTTACTGCACTGATTATTTTGTCGGTGATCGGTACCATAGCAATAGCTATGCTGCCCCGTAAAAAAATATGATGGTCAAATGCAGGAAAACAATTACAAATTCAGGTGTTTAAAAAAAGTATTATGGATGATCGTCTTAATGAAGATTTGCCTTTTAAAATATTGCGCAGAGAATGGCAACCTGTTGCTATCAGTGAAGAATTGAAGCAAGACCGGGTAAAAAGTTTTGTTCTGCTGGATACGGAAATTGTGATTGCACGGCTTAGCACCGGGTTGTTGGTAGCTGAGAACGCATGTTCTCACAAAGGCGCCAGGTTAAGTATCGGCTCAATATGTGAAGACCGGTTACAATGTGCCTATCACGGCTGGCAATTCGACAAAGAAGGTAATTGCATGAATATACCTTCATTGATTAATCCACCCGAAACGAAATTAAAAACCTCACGGCTTAAAAAAAAGGAAGTTCAGGAACGATACGGGATGATATGGGTGCAATTGGAGAAAGACGAATCAATTACACTTCCTGATATTCCTGAATTTGAGAACCCTGAATGGACGTATATGATTGGACCGCCAACAAAATTTCAATCCGGGTTCAGAAGGGAAATTGAAAACTACCTGGATATGACTCATTTTGCATTTGCGCATAGCACTACATTGGGCAAGGCGGCAAGCGCTGTTGTGCCCAAAATGAATATCGTTACTTTAAAAGATGGTTTCCAGATGGATGCGCCATTTCCTGCATTGGCTTCAGCCCATGAAAAGCCTGGAAAATTGCAGGAATCCCATATGCGGCAGCAACGTTGTTTTTTGCCCAACTTTACAACCATACGACAAACATTTAATGATGGTGATATGCGTGTGCTGGTGCATATTCCAACACCTAATACACATGATGAGTGTACGGTATTCTGGTCTGTTGCCATATCGCCGGGATTCAAAGGCCCGGTTCCTGAAGATCAGTTAGCATTTGCAGTTAAAGTTTTAGACGAAGATCGTTTCATGTGCGAAAACCAGGTACCCAAAGAAGTGCCGCTTAACCCTTCACGGGGTGGCTGGGGTGTGCTTGTTACTCCCGGTGATTTATTGGCGAATACATTTCAAAAATGCTTTCGTCAATACTTATTAGATCGTTCGTTAATGGTTTCAGATAATGATTAAATCTGTTGCATGTAAATGAAAATTTGAAGAAAAATGACGATAAGTCAAGTTTTAAAAATGAATATTTAAAAATGAGATTGTCTTTCAAAGCCAATAGGGCTGCTTTTAATGCAGCTATAATTTCAATTCTCCTTTTTTCGGCATGCAGGAATAATGCTGAACTTTCCGGAGCTGTAGAAGCTAAGGATGCTCTTGCTACCTTCCAGGTGGCGGATGGTTTCAAAATCGAAATGATTGCTTCGGAACCATTGGTCACGAGTCCTGTTGATATGGAAATTGATGAGTATGGCCGTCTGTTTGTGGTTGAAATGCCGGGCTATCCGCTTGATAAAAGCGGCAGCGGTAAAATAATTCAGCTTTCAGATACAAATGGAGACGGTAACATGGACAAACGAACTGTCTTTAAACAAGGTCTTTTATTGCCTACAAGTATTATGCGATGGAAGAAAGGATTCTTAGTAACTGACTCTCCTAATTTACTCTACCTTGAAGATACCGACGGTGATGGCGAGGCAAATATTACTGACACGATCGTTACAGGTTTTGCCCTCACCAATCCTCAGCATAATATGAACAGCCCGGTATACGGACTCGACAACTGGATATATATTGCCAATCAAGGCTCCGTAGCTACCACAACATATAAAGAGGAATTTGGCGATGAAGGCGATGAAATAATTTTTTATAGACAACCCAACACGCAAAAACTGCCTAAAAATGCTAATGGCCGCTCTGTAAGAGTGCAACTCAACCAGAAAAAAATGGAGATGCTATCAAGCGATTGCCAGTTCGGCCAAACCATCGATGAATGGGGCCGCCGGTTTGGTTGCAATAACTCAAACCAGGGTTACCAGGAAGTTATCGCCAACCGGTATTTCGACCGCAATCCTGATTTGTCAATTTCCAATGCAACACAGGATATGTCGGACCATCTTAATGCGGCCGAAGTATTCCCAACAACTACCAATCCCGACAGGCAAATACTTACCAATGTCGGTGTAATGACATCAGCTTGCGGATTAACTTCCTATTCAGGCAATAGCTTCCCATCTCCATACAATGAACGAGTGACTTTTATTGCTGAACCTGTCAGCAACCTTGTTCATGTTGATGTATTAAAGGATAACGGTGCAAGTTTTACCGCCAGCCGGATACTAGAGCATAAAGAATTTTTATCATCAACGGATGCATGGTCACGGCCGGTAAATATGTATGTAGGTCCCGACGGTGCATTGTATGTTTTAGATTATTACCGCAGGGTTATTGAATCGCCTGAATGGATGAGTGAAGAAGCGATCAATGCGGGAAACTTGTATGATGGTATTGACAAAGGAAGAATTTTCAGGATTACTCCCAAAGATGCAAAACCTGCTGACTGGACCAAAGGTCTTAATTTGGGGAATGAAAGTAATGAAGAGTTAGTGAAAACACTTGCTCATCCCAACGCATGGTGGCGGATGAATACACAACGCATATTGGTTGACCGTGCTGATATAAGTTCTGCGCCTGCTTTGATAGCAATGACAAAAGGCCCTTCTCCAATGGGCAGGCTTCATGCTTTATGGACACTTGAGGGCATCGGGCAACTGCAACCTCAACTTATTGAACAGGCATTGAAGGATAGTGTAGCAGGTATCAGGGAAAATGGTATTCAATTAGCTGAGCTTCATCTCAATTCTTCGCCATCACTTACCAACGCATTGCTCGCATTGCAAAATGATAAGAATGCGAAAGTGAGGTTTCAATTATTGCTGACACTTGGGTATGTCCAAAGCCCGCAAGCCGCTGAAGTACGGAATAAATTATTGTTTTCGGATATCAATGATAAGTGGGTGCAAATAGCTGCACTGTCAGCTTCTTCCTCTCAGACCGCTTCATTATTAAAAGTTGTTCTTAACAGATTCCGAAGTGATGTACCGGCTTATACATCATTAGTTCAAAGACTAAGCGCCATGACGGGTATTGGAGGCAAAGAGGAGGATATACACCGGTTGTTAAATGAAGCTGTAAATGGAGATGTAAAACAAGCTGTTAAATACGCCGCCTTGCTCCAGGGTTTGGAGCAGGGATTAAAATCAAGGAAATCATTGCTGGCAATTTCATCCAATGATCAGCAGCTATTGGCACAGGCTTTTTTTCAGCATCCTTCAAAGGAGATGAGGGAAGCTGCCTTTCAATTACTCAAATGGAATGGCATTATTGATTCATCGCTGAAGCAGCATGCTGTTTTACAGGCGGCAGGTTTGATGAAAGATACAACTCAGCCGGCCGGGAGAAGAGCAGAGGCCATCCGGTTTCTTTCTTTTGGCGACATTGGTTCATATTCAGATGAATTAAAAAAGCTGATGAATACGAAAGAAGAATTTTCGGTTCAACTGGCGGCCATGCAGACACTCGGTTTAGTAAAAGGAACGGCAATTGGTGAATATATAATAGAACAATGGCCTGTGCTTTCCCCTTCTATCCGCGAAGCCGCTATCGGTATTTTCATGGCTGACTCATCAAGGATCGCTTTGTTGATTGACGCTCTTGAAACCAATAAGATCAATCCAGGTTATGTAAGCTTTTCCGGCAGTGTGCAGCTTATGCAAAATAGCAATGAAAACCTGCGTAACCGGGCCAGGACATTATTTACCAAAAGCCAGCGTGAAGCAGAGAGAATAAACAAGGAATATCAAAAGGCGCTTCAGCTAAATGGAGATACTGTAAAAGGGAATGAAGTATATGTACAAAATTGCGCCATCTGTCACCAGGTAAGAGGTAAGACAGGTGTGGCGTTTGGCCCCGATCTCGGCACGATACATAATTGGATCAAAGAAGATATTATGGCGGCCATCCTGGATCCCGGGCTGTCTATTTCCAGTGGCTTTGATACCTGGAGTGTTGAACTAAACAATGGTGAAACCGTGCAGGGTATTATTGCAAGCGAAACATCTGCCGCTATAACGTTAAGAAATAGTTTATCGGTTGACAGAACGATAAACCGGCAGGATGTCAAATCGTTGAAATCATTGAATGCTTCACTGATGCCAACAGGTTTCGAAAAGAAAATCAACCAGCAGCAAATGGCCGACCTGCTGGCATTTCTCAGAAAGCATTAATGTTGATTTATTAAACATTTAAAATTTCCAAAAATGCGAAAAATATTTTTATTGATTGTTAGCACAAACCTGATTTTTTCATGCAATGAAGAAGCAAAGCAGCCGTCAACTCCTTCGCAGGATACAATTCAGGCTATGACAGATACTAAAGCGACAGTCGAAAGCGACACCGTTAACAATCCCCGTCTTGTTAAAGCTGAAACGGATGGTTCCATTCTATTAACGGCGGAAAATGGTAAGGCGGTAGGGCCTGAAATTAAATACATGCCCGAATGGAGGGCATTTGGCTGGTTTACCGCCAACGATAAAGTAGAGTGGGAGGTAGAAACAGATAAGCCGAAAGAATATGAAGTGTATCTTGAATGGTCGGTTTCCGATGAGGAAGCCGGCAAAGAGTTCATCATCGAAACAAAAGACGGGCAATTAACCGGAATTGTAAAACCAAGCGGATCATGGGAGACCTATAAGAATGAAAAGATTGGCAAAATAAATTTATCGGAAGGGCTGCAGAAAATAGTATTCAAATCCAAAACAAAATTTGAGAAAGGAGGGCTGTTGGATCTTCGTCAAATCAAACTTGTTGCCGGCAAGTGACCGGCGTTTAATTATTTTCATAAACGATAAAAAATTATGAAAACCTCAAGAAAGGATTTTATACTCAATGCAGCGATGGTGACAGCAGGGCTTGCATATAGTTGTAGGACAACAGCAGGAATTGATGCTGCTAAACTAAAATCGTTTCATCCTTCAGCCGGCAATGAGCAGGGAAAGATTTGTGTTTTCTCCAAACATTTTCAGGAACTTGGTTATAATGAGTTGGCAGCTGTGGTTGCTGAAATGGGGTTTGACGGAATAGACCTTACCGTAAGACCCGAAGGGCATGTATTACCGGAAAATGTAGAAAGAGATTTGCCGCTTGCTGTTGAAGCAGCAAAGAAGTCCGGCCTCAAAATATACATGATCGCCACGGCTATTGTTGATGCAGACGACAAGTACACGGAACCTGTTTTAAAAACAGCTTCTTCTTTAGGGATCCGGCATTACCGCATGGGGCCCCGGCATTATGATGAAAAGAAAAGTGTTCCTCAAAATCTAACCGAAATCAAAGCAAGCCTTAAAAAACTGGGCAAATTAAACCGGAAATATAATATCCACGGTGAATGTCAAAACCACTATGGCGATGGATTTGGCTCCACTGTATGGGATATATGGGAAGTGCTGAAAGAAATGGATCCGGAATGGGTCGGTGTTCAATACGATGTATATCACGCTACGGTAGAAGGGGCGCATTCCTGGCCGCTCGGATTTCAATTGGTGAAGCCTTATATCGGCACAATGGATATCAAAGATTTTTATTGGAAAAAAAATGATAAGAGGTGGCAACCACAATCAGTTCCTTTAGGAGAAGGCATGGTTGATTATGAAAAATTCATTGCACTGCTGAAAGAAAACAAAATGAACGGGCCTTTTTCAATTCATAATGAATATTTGTCATTGACAGATGATTTGAGCGCAAAGTCCGGAAAAATAAAACAAGATCTTATAACTTTAAGAAAATGGTTGAGAGAAGCCGGATTATTAGTGTGAACCAAAATTGAATTATATAATTGTTTTCTTTATCAGGCCTTATCATAGTTTAAGCGGTATGCCTTAGGCTGGCAGTTCTTGAATTTTTTAAACTGCCGGTAAAAAAAAGGAATGCTTTCAAATCCTGAAGCATAACAAATCTCGCTGATTTGCTTATCCGTTTCACGGAGAAGCTTGCAGGCCTTGTCTATTCTGTAGCCATTCAAAAAGTCGAAAAATGATTTCTTCATGATCTTGCTGAAAAATCTTGAAAAGTATTCTTTGCTCATGTTTACCTGTGCAGCCACTTCTTCGAGTGTGATCTTTTGCCGATAATGTCTTTCAATATAGGTATATACAATGTGGATACGTTCGTTATGTCCAAGGTCGAGTTCGTTGGAAAATACAGGCTCACTTAAGAAACGATATTCGGCGCTATGAGACAGGTCCTGGAGTATTTTCAGCAACAACATTAATTTTTCAAAGGGTGGAAGTTCAAACAATTTCAAACAATCCTCTTTTATCTTTAATGCTACGGTACTGTCAAATTTCAAACCTTTATGTGACAGGCTCATTAGTTTCCGTATTCCGTCGAACTCATAGCTCTGCATCCATTCTTTATGAAAAAAAGCCTCTCTGAAATAAATAATAATGGCTCTTGCTGTTTCCTGGCCGGGTGAGTTGATCCAGCAGTGCGGTATATCCGGGCCTAATAGTACCAGGTCATCATCAGCATAATTTTCAA
>JAFDXI010000110.1 GCA_018268035.1 Bacteroidota bacterium
AAAAATTATTACCGGTAGGCTTTTGGGGCTATAACAAACAAGCCGGAAATACAGTTTTAGCAAACCGAAATTTATCAATAGTATCAAAATTTGATAGCCAACGAAGAGACCTGGTTTATCTCCTCCGTCTAGTAAATGAATCAATAATGATCAAATACCTGATAAGGTAGCTATTTATCAAAATCGGGTAAAAAGTATTATGTCAGCAATATTAATTTTAATTTATTAACTAAGGCGTTAACCTGAGAATAGGCATTTCAAATTTTGTCGCTGCAGTTTTCGTGAGAAGGGAAACTGCTATTGAATTAAACCGACAAAGGAGAAAATTTAGTCATTGCGCCCGATGTTTTTTTCATAAACTGATAACAAATGAATCCAGATAATTTGTTCGTCCAGAAATGAAAACACAGTATTCAACTAGAAAAATAAAAATTAAAAAATATAAACTGCTCCATGATTAAAATAGATGCTGAATTAAAACCGTCTCATCTGAAGTCCAAACTCACCAGGTTCTGGAACATTTCAGAAAAAAAAATAATACTGATTGAGAAACAGTATGATGATTCAAAGGGCTCTCCTGTTTTTACTGTAAATGGCAATTATACAACCCGTGGGTGGACGGAATGGACCCAGGGGTTTCAATACGGCGCTTATATGTTGCAATATGATGCTACAGGAGAAAAATCATTTCTTGAAACAGGCCGTAAAAAAACAGTTGAAGCAATGGCGCCGCATGTTAGCCATATCGGTGTACACGACCACGGTTTTAATAATGTAAGCACTTATGGCAATTTATTGCGATTGATGCATGAAGGCAAAATCTCTTTCAATGAAAGGGAGAAAGATTTTTATGAGTTAGCGTTAAAAGTATCCGGTGCTGTGCAGGCCAGCCGCTGGACGGCGATAAAACATGGAGGATATATTCATTCTTTTAACGGACCTCATTCTCTTTTTGTTGATACCATTCGTTCTATTCGTTCACTTATTCTTAGCTATTCCCTTGGTCATGTTCTCCAGTCTGAAAATGACATTAAAATAAATTTGCTGGAAAGAGCGATACAGCATCTTAAAGCCACAGCGGACTACTCTGTTTTTTATGGTGAAGGCCGGGATATATATGATGTATGGGGGCGAACAGCGCATGAATCTGTTTTTAATATAAAAGACGGAAATTTCCGTTGCCCCAATTCACAACAGGGATATACGGGTTTTAGTACCTGGACAAGGGGCCTTGCCTGGGCTATGTGCGGGTTTGCCGAGCAACTTGAATGGTTTGATACCATCGGCGAAGAGCAGTTCAAAGAATTTTCCGGAAAAGAAGTTGTTGTTTCATTTATGCTTAAAGCTGCTAAAGCCACCTGTGATTTTTATATTGAGCATACCCCTGCAGACGGAGTTCCATATTGGGATACCGGCGCACCAAATTTGTATCGGTTGGGAGACTATTTGAATAAGCCATCAAATCCCTTTAATGAATTTGAACCGGTGGATAGTTCTGCCGCTGCAATTGGTGCACAAGGTTTACTAAGGCTTGGCAAATGGCTTCAGCAAAAAGGAGAAACCAAAGAGGGCAATCGTTACTGGCAGGCAGGATTAACGGTTTTGAATACGCTGTTTGAAGAACCATATCTCAGTGTTAATGAAAAACACCAGGGATTGTTATTGCATTCTATTTATCATCGCCCCAACGGATGGGATTATGTGCCCGAAGGCAGCAAAATTCCTAATGGCGAATCAAGTATGTGGGGAGATTATCATCTTCGGGAAGCGGCTTTGTATATACAGCGGATAATTGACAAAGAAGTATATCATACCTTTTTTAATATAAAATAATTGTTGAAATGAATGGAGATTTGTCCAAACTCTGTATTCACACAATAACAACCAAACCATGGAAAATAGAAGAAGCGGCAAAAAATTATGCAGAAGCCGGTATTAAAGGTATTACAGTTTGGCGTGATGCACTGGAAGGAAGAAATATCAGCCAAACAGGAAAAATGTTACGGGAGCATAACCTGGAAGTTGTGTCGCTATGCAGGGGTGGTTTTTTTCCTTCTAAAGATCCGGTTAAAAGAAAACTGGCTATAGAAGATAACCGGAGAGCTGTTGAAGAAGCTGCTGAATTAGGCACTTCAATGGTGGTGTTGGTATGCGGGGCTGAACCGGACCAGTCGCTTGAAGAGTCAAGAAAACAAATACGGGATGGAATCGCGGCAGTTATTCCCGATGCAGCCGCAGCAGGTGTGAAATTAACCATAGAACCTTTGCACCCCATGTATGCAGATACCCGTTCTGCTATCAATACACTGGCCCAGGCTAATGATATGGCTGAAGCGCTAAAATCACCATGGGTAGGGATTGCTGTTGATGTCTATCATCTTTGGTGGGACCCTTATTTGGAACAGGAAATAAAACGCTGTGGAAAAAATGGAAACCTCTCTGCTTTCCATATTTGTGATTGGAAAGTGCCCACAACAGATATGCTGCTCGACAGGGGTTTGATGGGTGAGGGTTGTATTCCTGTCAGGCAGATCAAAACATGGGTAGAAGAGGCAGGGTTTGAAGGATTCAATGAAGTTGAAATTTTTTCCAACACTTACTGGAAAGAAGATCAGTCAATGTTTCTGGATAAAATTGTCAAAGCCTATAAAGAACATGTATTGTATGACATGGATTTTGTGTTGAATGGAAAGCAGGCTTTGTAAACTTTTTTTTGACAAATTAATATAATATGGCACAGAAAACAGAAGTGGCAGTTATTCCCGCAAGCGTCGGTAATACCGTGGAGAAGACGACCGCCACAAAAAAAACGGAAAATAAAATGAGCGAGCATAAGATCGGCATCATCATGAACGGTGTTACAGGAAGAATGGGAACTAATCAACACCTGTTGCGCTCCATTGCGGAAATTATAAAACAGGGAGGAGTAAAAATAAGCTCCGGCGAAACGATTATGCCCGACCCAATACTGATTGGCCGCGACGAACAAAAGTTGCGAAAGCTTTGCCTGCTATCCGGTGTAAAACGAATGGGCACCGATTTGGACAAAGCCCTTGCCGACCCTCATAACATCATTTATTTTGATTCCCAAACTACCACAAGAAGAGCGGATGGAATCAAAAAGGCCGTCAAGGCCGGCAAACATATTTATTGTGAAAAGCCAATCGCAGCAAGCACAAAGGAAGCGATGGAATTGTATCAGCTCTGTAAAAATGCCGGTGTGAAAAATGGAGTGGTGCAGGATAAATTGTGGCTGCCGGGTATCATGAAAATAAAAAGACTTATTGAGCAGGGATTTTTTGGCAAAATTCTTTCTGTACGCGGCGAATTTGGCTATTGGGTTTTTGAAGGTGATTCTATTCCGGCGCAGCGCCCCTCCTGGAATTACAGAAAAGAAGATGATGGCGGTATTATTGTTGACATGCTTTGCCATTGGCGCTATGTGCTCGACAGTGTTTTTGGAAAAGTGAAGGCCGTTTCCTGTCTTGGCGCCACGCATATTCCTGAAAGAATTGATGAAAATGGAAAACCATATAGATGCACGACTGATGATGCGGCGTATGCTACATTTGAACTGGAAGGGGATATCATCGCCCAGTTTAATTCATCCTGGACAGTAAGGGTACGTCGTGATGACCTGCTGACCCTGCAGGTGGATGGCACCAAAGGGTCAGCCGTTGCAGGTTTGCGGGAATGTTATATCCAGCATTATGGCAATACACCAAAGCCGGTCTGGAATCCTGATATTGCGCAGCCAATCAATTTCTTTGATGGCTGGTCAAAGATTCCCGAACAGGAGCAATATGACAATGCGTTTAAAGTGCAGTGGGAATTGTTTTTAAAACATGTTGTAACCGGTGAAGCTTTTCCCTGGGATTTGCGTGAGGGGGTAAAAGGGATACAACTTGCCGAAAAAGGATTGGAAAGCTGGGAAAAAAGATGCTGGGTAAATATTCCGGAAATTTAATTTTTCAACACATGAAAAGAGTAGCGCTAATTACGGGTGGTAGCCGCGGTATCGGTTTCGGTATAGCAGAGCAATTAGCCCGAAATGGTTTTGATCTTGCTATCAATGGCATGCGTCCGGAAGAAGATGTGGCGGATACAATAAAAAAGCTGAAGGAGTACGGGAATGATGTTATCTATTGCCGTGCCAATATCGCTTCTGCGGCTGACAGGGAAAATATGATCTTGCAAATAGAAGAACATTATGAAACCCTTCATGTATTAGTGAACAACGCCGGTATAGCCCCAAAAGAAAGAAAAGATATATTGGAAGCAACGGAGGAAAGTTTTAATCATGTTATATCCACAAATTTGAAAGGGCCTTATTTTCTAACACAAATGGTGGCTAACCGAATGATTGGGTATAAAAAACAGAACAATGCATTTAAAGGATGCATCATCAATATATCTTCCATTTCCGCTACCGTTGCATCAGTAAACCGTGGGGAGTATTGTATTTCCAAAGCCGGCATCAGCATGTCAACACAACTATTTGCTGTGAGGCTGGGAGAATTTGATATTCCCGTTTATGAAGTAAGGCCAGGTATAATCAGTACCGATATGACATCGGGTGTAACCGAAAAATATAACAAGCTTATTGAAGAAGGACTGTGTGTGCAAAAACGCTGGGGGCTCCCGGAAGATGTGGGAAAAGTGTCAGCCTCGCTTGCCAATGGAGATTTTATGTATTCTACCGGGCAGGTAATTATGGTGGATGGAGGATTAACCATTCAGCGCTTGTAGATTTGAAACGAAATTTAATTTGCCGTTGCC
>JAFDXI010000111.1 GCA_018268035.1 Bacteroidota bacterium
AACTCTAAATTTTTAAAAGAATATAGTAATGCCATCACAACAAGTAATTGAAAAATTAGAAAAACTTCAAGCCGAGCTTGAAACAGTTTCTGTTGCTATCAAGCATATTGAAGATGCTTCAAAGGTTGCAAAGACAGCAGCAGATATTTTGAAGAAAATTCCCGAACTGCTTACTGAATTAAAATCTGTAGAAGAAAAACATCGTAAAGATTTACAGAAAGACTTCAAAGAAAAAATAGATGCAATTGAAAAGCAATTGCAAACATTACTGACTGAATTAAAAGATAAAGCAAAGCAGCTTAGTCAAGTCATTGAGGAAACAAAGAAATTGGAGAAAGCAATCAACGACTACATTGTAGAGTTAAGAAAGATAAATTTTCCAGAGAGGTTAGACAAAATTGACAATCAAATTTCTTCAATCAACATTGGAGTTGAAAATCTACAAACTTCTATACAGCGTTCGCAAGAAAAAAATGAAAAAGGGTTTGAAGAAACAAATCATAATTTAAGAAATGGTTTTTCTTCTGTCAATGAGAACATCAAACGCTCACAGGAAAAAGTTACTTCTGATTTAATTTCACATACAAACGGAAAGACGCAAGAAATTATTAAACACTTGACGGAAGAAAATCAGTTGCTAAAAAAAGAAATTAAAACAAACAGAATAATTCAGATTGTAGGACTAACGATAATTTCAATGATTCTCATTTATCTTTTGACGAAGATTTAAATATTAATCCATTGTGCGGCACATTTGAAATATGAATAAAAATAAAAAGGAATTGATAATTGAGAGTTTCCAAAAAATGGATAGCACTATGCTTGAAATTTTGTTGGACGATAACAAAACATATCAAGATGCAGCAAAAGACATATTTCTTGAAAAACTAAATAAAGCATTTTCAGAGTTCAAAGAAAAAGGCGATACTTTTTTGTTTTCGCATAAAGGATTTTGCAATTCTGATGAATGTAATAACAAAGGTTGCAGCGGTTATTCGTTTGTCGGCAACAACTCAAAAAATTATGTTGATTTTATTTTTCAAGAAACAGAAAATGAAATAAATGACATTTTCCATTGCAACGGTTTTGAAATTATAGGGGAGTCTATTGAAACAAATAATTCAATAAGCATCTTCATAAAAAACGATGAAAAAGCAGATTTTAAGCCGAGCATTGATTTTTTGATTAAAAGCCAAAAATGCAAATTAGCATACGAAGAACTCATTCATTTTCAAAACACAGCTATTGATAAAGAAGTGTATTTAGTATGGTTAGAAAAATTTTACCCCTTATACAAATCATTTGACCTTCCGCCTATTTTTTATGCTGAATTTGATAAATTCTATTGGCTATACAGTAGAATTAACGAGCTAAAGGATTTTTTGCAATCAAATAAATTTGCAATAAAGGCTATTAAAGAATTTCAAAGCATAGACAAGAGCAACGAGAAACAGTTGCTAATATGGTTGACCAAATATGAGAAGACAGGTAATAACCTTACGCTGTTTTTATATGAGGATATTGATTACGAACAACCTGAAAAGAATAAGTATTTTAAAGTTGATAATCTTAAAATAGATACATCAGACTTTAAACATATCGCAAAATTCAAATTTTTGTTTGATGAACATTATTGGGAAATGCTTGAAAAATACTCTACTTTTAGTAAGGAGGAAACTACACGATACATAAATGAAAATGATGAAATGTCAAAATATATTAGTTCTTTATCTTATCATTTAGACAAAAAAGGCATTCAATTATAATAATCAACGCTTTTGGTGACACATTTGCATTTTTACCGACACACAAAGCCAAACAAAAAATGCAAAAGAGCCACCAGCCAACGCACCACGACAGACCAAATGAACGGACAAACAACATATAGACAAGCAGGGCGAACCGCTAACAAGGTATTGCCGCAATGGGGGCTGACGTGCAAACTTCAACAGTTGTGCTACTATGAAACTTTTGTGCTAAATTCGGCTGACGGTTTTCAAATTCCCCCACTGCGGCAATACCCGAAACGTTGTGTGCTATTATACTGACACCCTACAATGACAAAACCATTCAAATTATTATTGACCATTTTTCTGTTACTGACCCTTGTTTCTTATGGACAAAGTCCAACAGACAATGCCTATCTGTTACGGAAATTGATAGACAAAGATTCATCCGTCAAAGTTCCCAATACAGGCGTATGGCTTTTAGTAAATGCGGGGCTAAAGAAAACACACTTTGGCTGGTTACTTGAAAATGAATTCACAAACCTTGACAGTAACATGCTATACTTTGAAATGAATACAACAGACGTTCCCAATGGTTCATGGCGAGAATATGCACCTGGTTCGGTTCAATTAGCTGTTAATCTTCCTAAAACAATATCATCTTTAAATTTTGACACCATAAATAAATTTGATTATCAACTTATCAATAATTATACAGGCTTTGCATGGAAGCAAAAACCGACCAATACTCTTTCTGGAATTATCACAATTAAGCTAAATGACAAAAACGAAAAAATTATTGATGGAGCTATTAACTTAGACACAAAAAATCCCGTTACCAAACAACAAATAGTTTTTGACCATTTTGTTATTCCAACTCTTA
>JAFDXI010000112.1 GCA_018268035.1 Bacteroidota bacterium
AAAAGATGAGTTTTTGCAAAGATTGAAACTTGCCTGATCAATTAAAATGAATCTGCAATTGTTTATTCTTACCGAAGAATTATAACAAATACCTGAACAACAATGCTGCTAATACTGCACCAATAATCGGACCTGCTACTGGTATCCAGCTATGTTTCCAATCACTTGTGCCTTTGCCTTTGATGGGAAGGATAGCATGTAAAATTCTCGGTGCCAGGTCACGTGCAGGATTGATGGCATAACCGGTTGGGCCGCCTAAACTCAATCCAATTCCAAATACTAAAAACCCAACAGGTAATGCACTCACTGATCCCAATGTATCTGCAGGAGCAATGATGTGTATCACACCAACCATAAAAACAAAAGTGCCGATTAACTCTGATGCGAAATTGTATAGTTGATTACGGATAGCAGGCCCTGTACAAAATACAGCCAGCTTGGCTGCTGCATCTTCTGTTGCATCAAAATGTTGTTTATAAGCAACCCACACAAGAAATGCCCCTGTCATTGCACCTAACATTTGTGCAGCAATATATTGAGGCACTAAACTCCAGCTAAATTTTCCCAGACATGCCAACCCGATAGTGACAGCGGGATTAAGATGTGCGCCACTCGCTGAAGCGCTCACAAATACACCTGTAAAAACAGCCATAGCCCAGCCCGTTGTTATCACAATCCATCCGCTATTAAAACCATTGGTTTTATTTAATAATACATTTGCTACGACGCCATCGCCTAAAACAAGTAATATAGCAGTGCCGACAAATTCACCAGTAAAAGCAGTCATTGATTGATTGTTTAATTTTTAAAATTCAGTTTTAATATTAAACCTGTACCACATTTTATCTGATGTGCAGGTAATTATTTTAGCTAATTAAAGCCACGACAAATTATGGCAAATAATTTTTTGCAAGCAAAATAAAATTTTCAATCTCATTTCGTATCCAGTCATCATCTTTTTTTAATATTTCTGCAATTGTTGCTGCAATATATGGCGCAGTCTTCATGGCAAGCTTCGCATCAAGGAATAATAATCTTGTTCTGCGGGCAAGGATATCTTCTACACAGGTTGCCATTTCTTCTTCTATGAATTGCTTTATGTTTTCTTTTGAATAAATTTTTTCTATTGGTTCATTGTAGTCAATTGCATCAAATGCACTGCTTTGTATCTGCAATGTTTTGGTTACCGGATGGATAAATTTAAACTTCGCAATGAAAATAGCATTGTTCACCGCATCTTCAGCCATCTTCCGGTAAGTAGTCCATTTGCCACCGGTAATTGTTATCAAATCGGATAATGAAACAATAATCACATGGTCACGGCTTAACATTGAAGTGTTGGTAACGCCTTTTGTTTTGACCAAAGGCCGTAAACCTGCAAACATACTGGTGACATCATTAATGGTAATGTTGGTATTTAAATAACGGTTAGCATGTTGCAGTATATAATTTATTTCTTCCTGTAGTGGAACAGGCTCATCAGTGATGCTGTCCATTTCAGTATCTGTTGTGCCAAGGATTACTTTATTATGCCAGGGCACAGCAAATAAGACACGTTTATCATCTGTTTTAGGAATCACAAAAGCATGATCGCCTGGAAAAAATTTTTTGTCAACAACAAGATGTATCCCCTGTGACGGAGTGATGATGTCTTCTGCATCTTTATTGTCCATTTGTATTATGTCATCTGCGAAAACGCCTGTTGCGTTAATAACTGTTTTGCTTCTTATTTCAAATGTTTTGTCACTCAAATAATCATGCGCTACTATTCCATAAACTTTCGGGTATTTATCAGTGGGTTTGGTTTTCTTTTTTAATAATGATTGTGCTTCACAATAATTCAATAATACTGCGCCATGCCGGGCGGCAGTATGTGCAAGGTTGATAGCGAGCCTTGCATCATCAAACTGGCCATCATAATAAACAATACCACCTTTTAATTTCTCCTGGTTGATGGCAGGTGAAATATTTTGAATGGTCTTATTGCTGAGGAATTTTATTTTTCCAAAGCTTAATTTTTGCGCCAGCATATCATAAATTTTTAAGCCTGTGCCATAAAATAGTTTTTGTCCAAATGAATAAGTGGGGATGATGAATCCAAGTTTATGAGTTACTGAAGGTGCATTTTTCAACAGCCTTCCACGTTCTTTCAATGCTTCACGCACTAATTTCAGGTTACCTTGTTCCAGATATCGCACTCCCCCATGAATAAGTTTTGTGGACCGGCTCGAAGTGCCTTTTGCAAAATCATCGGCTTCAATCAGCAATGTTGAAAACCCACGTGATGCCGCATCCACAGCAGCGCCTAACCCGGTGGCGCCTCCGCCTATTATCAAAATATCCCATGTTTTGTTTTCATCAAGTTGTGCTAACATGGAATCCCTGTTCATATATTGTTTCAGTATTTTAATAAATGATGATTAAGCGATAAAAATAGTAATTGCATTTATACATATCAGCAAAAAATAAATGATGAATTATTCATCATTCAAGAACCATTCAATATTACAAAAAAAATGCTGCAGTTTTTTACTACAGCATTTGTGTAATTAAGAAATAATTTTTTTTAATACTCATCATTTAAACAAAACACCGGTTCTCTGTACATCCATTGCCCTGCAGTGAAATCAGGGAAATCCACTGTCTGCTGACCTAAATCAATTGACTGTTCACTCAAAGGTGTGATGGCGCTCCATGTGGCTGCATCATACACATCCAAAGGTGTAGGCGCTTTGCGTTTGATGCTTTCAATAAATGCATTGATCACAAAAAAGTCCATACCGCCATGGCCTGCACCTTTTGCATCGTTACTATATTTTGCCCACAACGGATGATCATATTTTGTCAACCATTCATCTGCAGAGTCCCATTCATCATTTTGTTTTGATTTGCCTTCAATATAAATCGTGTTGCTTACATCCATCCATAAACCATCAGTGCCCTGCACTCGAAAACCAAGTGAATAAGGGCGTGGGTTGTTGACATCATGTTGTAAAAAAACTGTCTCACCATTATTGCAATGAATCATGGTAGTGACCACATCACCCAATTTAAACCGCACTTTGGCATTAGGATGATTTTCACCACCCACTTTTACAATGTAATTGTGCAATCCTCTTGTCTTGGTAGAAAAAGAACACAAAGAAAGGAAGCGGTTGCCGCGGTTGATGTTGATATAATTTGCAATTGGCCCGATGCCATGTGTAGGATACAAATCACCATTTCTATATACTGAATGATGTGTTCTCCATTTGGCTTCAGAAAAAGCTTTTGGTCCAAATTCAGCGCCAACACCACCTGTTGCATTGGTCAATTCCACACCACGCAAATCATGCTGATAGCCACCCTGCAAATGCAACAACTCACCAAATAATTCCTGTCTTACCATGTTTAATACTGCCATCACATCGCGACGGTAACAAACATTTTCAAGCATCATCACATTAGCATTATATTTTTCTGCTGCCCGCACAATGTTCCAGTGGTCTTCCATAGTGATACCCATCACCACTTCGCAACCTATATATTTTAATCCTGCATCCATTGAACCCAGCACCATTGGAGCATGCCATTCCCATGGAGTAGCAATCACTACTCCATCCAATGTTGTTTTTGATAAAAGATCTTTCCATGCATACACATTGCCCGTAAAAATCTGCGGCATTTTTTTCCCGCTGTCTGATACTATTTTTTTTGCCATGTCAAGCATTTTTGCATCTGTATCACAAATGGCAACAACATCAACATCGTCTCTTTTTAATAATAATTCTAAATGGCTTTGACCTCTTAAACCTGTTCCAATCAATGCAGTTTTTACTTTATCGCCTGCTGTTGGTTTTGCAAAAATATCAGATGATGCAATTGCCAGCGAGGCTGCTGTAAGTCCAGTGTTTTTTATAAAGCTCCTTCTTTCCATGACTAAATTTTAAAAGATGAAATGAATAAATTTTATTGAAAATATTAAACAATATTTTGAGTGAATATTTATGATACCGGCATTGTTTTTTTTATGGCGTCGTTCCTTGCGCCTGCCCGCCTTGGGCGGAGCCTATATTTTTTCATGGCGGCTGCAGTTTCATAATCTAAATTTTTTCATTGAATCAAACAGCGCTACAATGCAAAGCTATCAAGGTTTTAATGTCTTCACACCACTTACAGTAGCTGCATCGTTTTTAAACAAATCAAAAACCACAATTTCATTCGCTCCCTTTTTTAACCATGATGCCGGGCAATACAACCTGAACTGTGGCCCTACATTCCAATACCTTCCAAGGTTATGGCCATTCACATACACAACTCCTTTATCATAATTGCTCATGTCAATATATGTATCACCTGTTTTTGATAATGTAAATGTGCCTTTAAAAAATGTCCCTTCTTTCGGCCCGTCAAGTTTTGTTTGTTTTAAAGAAGCGATGAATTTATCATCTAAAGATAAAGGAAATATCTCCCAGTTCATCAGTGTCATTCCATTCAATACAACACGATCAGTGATTCCCTTTCTGTCAATGATGTATTGTGCAAAATTGATATGGCCCATACCTTCCACTAAAATATCAAGCACCGGATTTTTATTTTCTGTCTTTGGTAATTTTACACTCCACTTACCACCATCACGAAAGACAGTATCAATAAATTTTCCATCTAAAAATACCAATGCAAAATCATGCGGCTCGGTAATGGTTAATGTACCGCTTTTATGACCAATCAATGTGGTGCGGTACAACATACATCCCTGGTTCTGATCAAAATCTTCAAACGGTTTTGGTTGTGGTGAATGAAATGGTGCAGGTAATTCATTCCAGATATTTGTGAATGCTTCCATCTGCACTGGTGGTATTTCAATAGTTGGAATGGGTGCCGGCACAGGAGGAATTTTATAATCAACATATTTACTGATGAGGTTGCGTAATGCATAATATTTTGGTGTTGCATTGCCTTGTTCATCTATTGGCGCATCATAATCATAACTGGTTATATCAGGCTGGTATGATGTGGGTGATCCTGAATTAGCGCCTGCTGTAAAACCGAAGTTGGTGCCACCATGTATTACATATAAGTTGAAAGATTTTTTATTATCAAGCAACCATTTAACTTCTTTCACAATTGATGCAGTGTCAACAGTTGCCCATTTTTCATTCCAGTGTGTCAGCCATCCGGGATAAGTTTCACTACTGAATGCGGGTACATCAGGGTTTTGTTTTTTTGCTTCATTAAAATCATCATCACTGCCACCACTATCAAGGCCGATAGCTGCTCCATCCACACTCCCTGCTTCGAGCATGTAAGGTGTTGGCCCATCAGCAGTATAAAACGGTACATGGATGCCGTTGTCAACCCAGAGTTGTTTTAATGTTTCAAGATAAGTTTTATCATTACCATAACTGCCATATTCATTCTCCACCTGCACCATCAATATCGGCCCGCCATTACTGCATTGTAATGGCGCTACTTCTTTTGCGAGATGTTGCACATATTGTGTAACGGCTTTCATATACCGGGGATCCATACAACGGACTTTTATATCCGGTATTTTTAAGAGGCTTGTAGGCAAGCCTCCAAAATCCCATTCACCGCATACATAAGGGCCGGGGCGCAACAATACCCACATTCCTTCCTGCTGGCAAATTCTTATAAACTCAGCAATGTTGTGGTTGCCTGTTTTGAAATCAAAACGTCCATCGGGTTGTTCCAGGTAATTCCAGAAAACATAAGCCGCAATAGTGTTACAGCCCATTGCTTTTGCCATCTGAATCCGTTGCCGCCAGTATTCATGTGGTATGCGTGCAGGGTGCATTTCACCACTGATAATCTGATAGGGTTTCCCATCCAGTAAAAAATCATTCTTGCTAAGTGCAAATGAATGTTTTTGTTGGGCAACTGCCGCAATCGAGAAACATAAAAATATAAGCGTACAAAGCTTTTGTAATAGATTTTTTTGTTGCATCTGCTAATGTAATTGATTAAAGTTATTTGAAGTGGTAATGTATAGCATCGTTTGTTTTAAGCCTCAAATTTAATTGGACTAAATTAATGAACACTGCTCAAACGTTTGCGTTAATTCAATGCTTTGATACCAGGGCTAATTATATTTTTGTGAATGTTTTTGATTTGTGTTTTGCGCAAACGTTTGCGTCATTTTGCGCAAACGTTTGCTGGATTTTTTTGCATAATCGACTCCTATTTTTAACATCAGTTAACAAATAAACAGCGTAGAAGCTGCTGCTTGTTTTGAATTTTTAATCATCAAAAAAAGTAAGAAAATGTTTACACTAAAGCACCCCAGAAAATTCCGGTTCCAGGCAACAAGGGTTGTCATTTCCTTCGTCTTCCTGGTGATAGCAATGTTTTTTGCATTAGCAAAATTGCAGGCGCAAAATACAGGAACAATTACAGTTAAAGGAACAGTTACAGACCAGGTTAATAAACCGTTATCCGGTGTTTCAATTGCTGTTTTGGGAAAAACAATTGGGACAACAACAGACGCGAATGGCCTTTTTACGATTAACGTATCAGGCAATGACGTATTATCGATTTCACACATTGGTTATACTGCTCTTACAGTTGATGTGAATGATCAAACAGATTTAAAAATTTCATTGACTTTGTCAGGTAACCAGTTAAATGATGTGATTGTAGTGGGTTATGGTACTCAGAAAAAAGCAGATGCAACAGGTGCTGTGACTACCATTAACACAACCAACCTGGTCAACAGACCTGTTACTTCAGTTACCAATGCCATGCAGGGACAAGTGCCAGGAATGACTATCATATCACGTGGTGGCAATGTGGGCAGTGATATTGGTACTATTAATGTTAGGGGTAGAGGTAATTTAGGATCTTCTTCTCCTTTATATGTTGTTGATGGTGTGCCGGTATCTTCTGATGTTTTTGCACGCATCAATCCTTCTGATATTGCAAACATCTCTATACTGAAAGATGCGTCAGCAGCTATTTACGGTTCGAGAGCTGCTTATGGTGTAATATTAGTGACCACGAAAAATGGTGGTTCATCAGAAAAGATGACAGTAGGCTATAATGCTTATTATGGCTCGCAGTCTGCAATTTTATTACCGGATTATGTTGGCTCATACGAGTTTGCACAATTTTATAATGAAGCTAATATTAATGCCGGCGCTTTGCCTACATACTCCCAACAGGCACTTGAAACAATTAAAAATCAAACCAGTCCTGATAGCTTTCCTGATAATAACTGGTACAAATTGGCATTGAGAAGCAATGCACCTATATGGCAAAATGAATTGACAATAGCTGGCGGGGGAAAAACACGTTATTATATTTCCGGCTCAGTAATGAGGCAGGCCTCATTGATACCCAATAATGCATTGACAAGATATTCTTTCCGTACAAATGTGCAATCAAAAGTGAGTAAGATATTAACAGTGGGATCTAATATAGCTTTCATCAGAGATGAAATAAAAAATGATGGTGGCAGCTTTAGCTTTGTTACTTTAAACAGGTTGTTACCACTTACAGTTAACAAACAAACAGATGGCACTTGGGGCTCAATTACAGGTGGTCAGATTAATTCAACACAGGCTACTGGTAATGTAGTGCGTACTGAACAGGAAGGCGGCCATAGCACCAATAATGCGAACAGGTTTTTGGGTTCTGTGAATGGTACGTTGACGCCTTTTAAAGGTTTTAATGTAACGGGATCTTTCTCTTATAATGTTACAAACACTAACTCGAGCACTTTCAAAAATTATATGGATCCTATCATCAACTTTATCACAAAAACTGATTTGCCCGGGACAGGCCAAGTCAGCAGTTTGAGTGATAATTCTTATATAGCATCCATTTTGTTATCACAGGTTTACGGATCTTATGAAAGGTCATTTGGAAATCATTTTGGAAAAATACTGGTAGGTACATCTTATGAAAGCGATTATAATAAAAGCCTTGGCGCATACAGGGATGAGTTTGCCAGCAATGATTTGAATTCAATAGATGCTGGTGCGCAAAATAGTGATTTGAACAATTCAGGCAGTTCCAGTCAGCGTGTGATAAAATCTTATTTCGGCAGGTTTAATTATTCATTCAGGAATAAATACTTACTTGAATTTAATATGCGTGCAGATGCATCTTCACAGTTTGCACCTGGTCATCGTTGGGGATATTTCCCTTCAGTGTCCGGTGCATGGAAAATTTCTGATGAATCTTTTATGAGAAATATAGACTGGATAAATGAATTGAAACTGCGCGTATCATGGGGACAATTGGGTAATGTAAATAATGTGGGTTATTATGATTATCTCGATGCACTTTCTGTTGGTACAGTTGCAGTATTGGGCAGTAACCCAAGTACAGGTGTGTATCCTACCAGCGCTGCAAATCCCAATCTTACATGGGAAGTAGTTGATTCAAAAAATATTGGTTTAGATGCGGATCTCTTCAATCATCAATTAAATGTACAGGTTGACTTGTATGATAAGCTTACAAAAAATATCCTTTTGCAGTTGCCACAACCACAGGAGTATGGCTATCAGGTTACGCCAAGCACCAATGCCGGAAAGGTTAGAAACAAGGGTATTGAAATTCAACTTACACATAATGGTACTATCGGAGATTTGCAATACAGTATCTCAGGCAACATGACCAAAATATGGAACACTGTGGTTGACCTGGCCGGACAGGATAACCAGGTAAGTGGCTATTATATTTATAAACAGGGAGCATCCATTGGTGCTTTTTATATGTATCGCGCTCTTGGGTTATTTGTAGATTCAGCAGAAGTTGCAAAATCTCCAGCACAAAGCACCAACACTGTCCCCGGTGATATTAAATATGCTGATATTAGCGGTCCAGATGGTGTTCCTGATGGTATCATTAGTAGCTACGACAGGACAATAGTAGGGAATGATGTGCCTTATTTCAACTACGGGCTAAGTCTTAGTTTGAAATATAAAAACTTTGACTTCCTCATGCTGGGACAAGGTGTAGGTGGTGTGAAAGTTTATCTTAGTGAAGAAGCATCACAGGCATTCTTTAATGCAGCCGGAGTGAAAAAATATGTGGAGGGTAGATGGACAACTGCAAATCCTAACCCCAATGCAGTATATCCACGTTTGTTGTTAACAGCGAATAATGGCCAGAACCTGCAGCAGTCAAGCTTTTGGTTGTTTAATGCTGATTATTTCAGGTTTAAAACAATTTCATTGGGATATACATTCCCGGCAACAGTAATCAGTCCAAAAACTATACAGTCTTTGCGTCTGTATTTTTCATCCAATAATCTCTTTACAATCAGGGGCGACCACAGAATGAAAGATTTTGATCCGGAAGCTCCGTCATCAAGGGCTTTTTATCCACAGGTTAAAACTTATAGTTTCGGTGTTAATGTTACCTTTTAATACAAACCAATAAAATATTATACAATGAAATCGTTTATTAAAATAATTTCTTTTGCAACGGTACTGCTGGTAGTCATTACAAGTTGCAATAAACAACTGGATCAGTATCCTGATTATCAGATTTCAGCACCAACATTTTTTAAGTCTGCTAACGATGCGGAATTGGCGCTTACAGGTTGTTATTCTACTGTTCAGAACATTGCTTATGATTACTGGTATTTTGACGGAGCATCTGATAATTCTTATGATCAGTATCCCTGGGAAAGTGGAGCTACCAATATCAGTGCAGGTAATATCAGTGCAGGCACAACAAATGGAATAGGTGGTGGCGATTATGGTTCTTTCTATCAGTCTATCCGTAATTGCAATACTTTTTTAGATAAGATTGATGGTGTTGATATGGATGCAACAACAAAGAGCCAGTACATCGGTGAGGTAAAATTTCTGAGAGCTTATGATTATTTTCTTTTAGCAGAAATGTTTGGCGATGTACCATTAATCACCAGCTCTGATAAAACACAGGATACGCTTACAGCACAACCAGAAGCTGATGTAATCAATTTTGTTATTTCAGAATTAGGTGATGCAGCACAAGTGTTGCCTGTATCACCTGCTGCAGGTGGCAGGGCATCACAAGGCGCAGCTTTAGCATTAAAAGCAAGGGTCGAATTATTTTATGGCAAATGGACTGATGCTGCAGCAGATGCGAAAACAATTATGAACTCAGGAAATTATTCCCTGTTTCATGCAGCTACAGCTGATATGTCTGATGATTATTCTGGTTTGGTATCATTTGCCAATGATGCAGATAAACAAAAATTTTACCAGGGAATGAGTAATTATCTTGGTTTATTTTATTCTGCAAATGAAGGTAATTCAGAAATAATTTTTGAATGCCAGTTTTCAGATGCTGCATCATATTCTTATACAGGTTTATCAAATGGGTTAGTGACATTGTTGCCTCCATCAGATTTGAATGGATGGAGTTCTATCAGTCCAACACAATCATTGGTTAATTCATATTGGAACAGGGATGGTTCTACACACGCTCCAGTAAGCCAGGCTGTGTCTGCGGGCTATTATGATTTTCCTAATACACCACAACCTGTATATTTTAATGATTTTAAAAACAGGGACACCAGATTGTATGCTTCCATTTTCTTTACCAGTAATTCTTTCCAGGCATTTGCGCCAGGCTGGTCTTTTGTATGGGGAGGCCCTGGCAACAATAACTCTGCTACAGGTTATAACTTTAAAAAAATGCTTGACCCTGCTTATGCAAATAATCCAGGTTGGCAGGCAGGTAATAGTTTTCCATTGATTAGGTATGCAGAGGTTTTGTTGACTTATGCTGAAGCAAAGAATGAAGCTTCAGGTCCTGATGCAAGTATTTATGATGCATTGAATTTAATCCGTGAAAGATCCGGGATGCCAGATGTAGATGAAAACATTTACAATACACAAGCATCTTTAAGAACATTGATCCGTAATGAACGCAGGATTGAATTAGCAGGTGAAGGCAGCCGCTATTTTGATATCAGACGTTGGAATATTGCGCCAGATGTAATGACTGATGTATATGACAACAGGAACAGTCTTACACAAGCACGCAGTTGGGATACCAAATATGTAAAACTTCCTTATCCACAATCTGCAGTGGATGCTAATCCCAGGTTGCAAACTGCGCAGGCAGCAAAGGGGTATTGATTTTTATTTAAAGATTTTTGAAAAAATACTATGCTGAAAAAGCATAGTATTTTTTTTCACTTTTGCAGAATAATATTATTACACTTTGTATTAATAGATCGTATTCCCAAATCAATATGAGATAGGCCTTAAAACACTTGATGATAAAGGGCTTCAGTTGTATAGAATAATTTTTTATTGTATGACAATCCCTCTTTTTTGCATGATATTTATAAAACACCTGAAGCACAAAGACTTGTTTTTATCAGCATCTGCCAGGGGCTTGTTAATTTACAATCGGATGCGCTGATTGTTCAGACGCCTGTTAAAAAAACAAAGACATATAAAATAGACATAATCAGCAGTGTTGCAAAAGAGATTGAACTGCCAAAAACACTGTCTGATGAAGCCATAGCATTTTGCCAGCCTGCAGCATGGATAATACAACATAAAAAGTATTATGCTTTAAAGTGGTATTATACAAGATATGGAATTGTTTATTTGTATTATCGTCACTGAATTAATTTTTCTTGTCAGCCTGACAGTAATAATTTATTTGGTAATTTTCCGGTAAGAATTGTATTATTGATTTTTTATAAGCAGGCAAATACAAAATATTTTATTTTCATCCCAGATTAATATAAAACAGCTTATTATGAAGACAGCAGAAGAAGTAATCTTACAGAAAAGGAGGCACAATAATTTTATTGGCTCTGATGCATTGGTGATAGATGCATTAAAAAAATTAAGTGATGTTAACCTGAGTTATCTTGTAGTGAAAGATGGTGATGATGTAAAAGGAATTTTAAGTGAAAGGGACTATGCAAGAAAAGTGATTTTACAGGGCAAGTCGAGCAAGGAAACAAAGGTGAAAGAGATTATGACAACAGATTTGCCGGAAGTGCAGTTGTATGATTCAGTAGAAAAATGTATGAATCTGTTGGCTGCACAAGGCATGCGGTATATCCTGGTAAAAGATAAAGATAAGTTTGAAGGTGTGATTACAATTCACGATTTATTGCGTGAAGTATTGTTGCATGGCGACAGGGTTTTTGATAATAAGATTACCCGCACTTTGATAGATATTAATGAACATCCACACAGGGTGTATTAAGCTGATCCTGGTTTCATCTACAACAATAAAATTGTTGTACCCTTTTCTATTTGCAATTCCAATTTTTATGTTGCCAGCATGAAAAAAGTTTATTTTGTCTTTTTAATAATGATTTGTGTCAATTCATTTGCACAAACTATACCGGCTTATAAGAACTCAACACTTTCCCCTGATGTAAGAGCAAAAGACCTGCTATCAAGGATGACGCCTGAAGAAAAATTCTGGCAACTGTTTATGTGCCCCGGCGATACCACTGTGTTGCTGGATACTTTTACTCGTCATGGCATTTTTGGTTTACAGGTTAGTGCATCATCGCAGGGCGGTGGTGGGCAAATGTTGAATTATAATACAACGGATGACGCATTGGCGCTTGCTAAAAAAAATAATACTATTCAACATTATTTTGTTGAAAAAACAAGGCTGGGCATTCCTGCCATTATGTTTGATGAAGCATTGCATGGCCTGGTGCGTGCAGGCAGTACCGCATTCCCACAGGCAATTGGACTATCAGCAACATTTGATACAGCTTTGATGCATCGTGTTGCTTCAGATATTTCTGATGAAGTGGAAGCAAGGGGCATCAGGCAAATTCTTTCTCCGGTCATTAATATTGCAAGCGATCAACGTTGGGGAAGAGTGGAAGAAAGCTATGGTGAAGATCCAGTGCTTACATCAGCAATGGGTGTAGCATTTATCAGCGCATTTGAAAATAAAAATATTATTACCACACCCAAACATTTTATTGCCAATGTGGGCGATGGTGGCCGCGATAGTTATCCAATTTATTATGACGAGCAGTTGCTTGATGAAATTTATTTCCCGCCGTTTAAAGCGGTGATCAATAAGGCCGGTGCAAGATCAATTATGACAGCATATAATTCTCTGAACGGAATATCATGTTCGTCCAACAGTTGGTTGTTACTGCAAAAATTAAAGAAGGAGTGGGGTTTTAAAGGTTTTGTAATTTCTGATGCTAATGCGGTTGGTGGCGATATTGTATTGCATCACACTGCAAAAAATTATGCTGATGCAGGGGCGCATGCAATCAATAATGGGTTGGATGTAATCTTTCAATCTGATTTAAATCATTATAAATTTTTTCTGCCGGCATTTTTAGATGGAAGGATTGATACATCAAGGATTAATGATGCAGTGTTCAGGGTGCTGAGAGCAAAATTTGAACTGGGCCTTTTCGAAAATCCTTATGTTGATTTAACCCGGATAAAAAAATTGAACAATAGTACTGAGCATAAGAAAACGGCTTTGCAGGCTGCACTCGAATCAGTGGTTTTATTAAAAAATAAAAACAATATGCTGCCACTGAAAAATAATATCCACAGCATTGCAGTGATTGGTGAAGATGCAACAGCAGGACGGCTCGGTGGATATAGCGGCCCGGGCAGCGGTGTCGTAAATATTTTAGATGGCATCAAGGCAAGAACAGGCAGGGACATAAAAATAAATTATGCAGAAGGCGCTACCGTAATGGATAAAGATTATGATGTGGTTGAATCTTCATTTTTGTCTGATATGAATAATATGGCCGGGCTGACTGCTGAATATTTTAATAACATTGATTTCAGTGGAGAACCGGCAGTAGAAAAAACAGATAAAACAATTGATTTCTTATGGACATTATCATTGCCGGACAGGATGATTGAAACAAATTTTTATTCAGTGAGATGGAGCGGAAAAATCCATAGCCCGAGAACTGGTAATTTTAAAATAGGCCTGGAAGGAAATGATGGTTATAGATTATTTATCAATGATAGTTTACTCATTAATCATTGGGACAAACAAAGCTATCATACATCGCTTGCTGATTTTTATTTTGAAAAAGATAAGCCGTATAATATCAGGATAGAATTTTATGAACCTGTTGGTAATGCAAAATTAAAATTGGTGTGGAATGTAAATATTGCTGATAACTGGCAGCAAAAAATTCAACAGGCTGTAAACATAGCAAAGCAATCTGATGTTGCAATTGTGGTTGCAGGCATTCATGAAGGTGAATTCCAGGATCGGGGAATTTTATCATTGCCCGGGCACCAGGAAGAACTGATTAATGCAGTTGCAAAGACAGGAAAGCCTGTAGTGGTTTTATTGGTAGGTGGCAGCGCTATCACCATGAATAATTGGATAGACAATGTGGATGCTATTGCAGATGTCTGGTATCCTGGTGAAGAAGGAGGCAATGCTATTGCAGGTATTTTATTTGGTGATTATAATCCTGCAGGCAGGTTGCCCATAACTTTTCCAATCAGTGAAGGACAGTTGCCTTTGGTGTATAACCATGCGCCAACAGGCAGGGGAGATGATTATTATAATTTAAGTGGCTTGCCGCTTTTTCCTTTTGGGTATGGATTGAGCTATACAACTTTCACTTATAAAAACTTAACTTTTGAAAAAGATGTTATCCATAAAAATGATGAAGTGCTGGCACATTGCACTGTTATCAATACAGGAAAATTTGATGGTGATGAAGTAGTGCAATTATATATTCATCAGCAATTGGCTTCTGTTGCACAACCTGTGATACAGTTAAAAAGTTTTCAACGAATACATTTAAAAGCAGGTGAATCAAAAGAAGTTTCATTTATGATAACACCGCAGATATTAAGTATGCTGGATAAAAATTTACAGCAGGTTGTTGAGCCAGGAAATTTTGATATCATGATTGGAGCTTCATCAAGAGATATCAGGCTGAAGAAATTGTTGAAGGTGGAATAAAAAATTAATCCAGTTTCAGCACTGCTAAAAATGCTTCCTGTGGTACTTCCACATTACCAATCTGGCGCATGCGTTTCTTACCTTCTTTTTGTTTTTCGAGCAGTTTCCTTTTACGGCTGATATCACCACCATAACATTTTGCAGTAACATCTTTACGAAATGCGCTGATAGTTTCGCGGGCTATTATTTTAGCGCCGATAGCAGCTTGTATTGCAATCTGGAATTGCTGACGTGGCAACAACTCTTTTAATTTTTCACAAAGCTTGCGGCCAAAATCCTGTGCACGGCTGCGATGTATCAAAGCACTCAACGCATCCACTTTATCACTGTTTAATAAAATATCCATCTTCACTATATCAGCTTCGCGGTAACCAATCGGTGAATAGTCGAATGAAGCATAACCTCGTGTCTGGCTTTTAAGTTTATCATAAAAGTCAAACACGATTTCTGTTAATGGCATTTCGAAAATCAGTTCTACACGAGTAGTAGTTAGATAAGATTGATTGATGAGGATACCGCGTTTACCCAAACATAAAGTCATGATGTTGCCGATATATTCAGGCAATGAAATCACCTGTGCCCTGATATATGGTTCATCAATGTGGTCAAGCTTTGTTGTGTCAGGCATTTCAGCGGGGTTGTTCACAATTATCTCTTCACCTTTTGTTGTGAATGCATGAAAGCTAACGTTGGGTACTGTTGTGATGACGGTCTGGTTAAACTCACGCTCCAATCTTTCCTGGATAATTTCCATGTGCAGCAAACCCAGGAATCCGCAACGAAAACCAAAACCCAATGCCTGTGATGTTTCTATTTCATAAGTAAGAGATGCATCATTCAGTTGCAGTTTATCCATACATTCCCGCAACTCTGCAAAATCATCTGTGCTCACAGGATAAATACCGGCAAACACCATCGGCTTCACTTCTTCAAAACCTTTAATGGCCACTCCAGGATTTTCAACCAGCGTAATCGTGTCGCCAACCTTTACTTCTTTTGCATTTTTTATACCGGTAATGATATAACCCACATTGCCCGTCTTTACTTCTTTGGCTGGTTGTAAACCGAGTTTTAAAATGCCAACTTCATCTGCATCATATTCAGCGCCGGTTGATATAAACCGCACATGAT
This sequence comes from Bacteroidota bacterium, assembly GCA_018268035.1. Taxonomy (GTDB): domain Bacteria; phylum Bacteroidota; class Bacteroidia; order Chitinophagales; family Chitinophagaceae; genus Parafilimonas. The sequence goes on from JAFDXI010000112.1 coordinate 16,036, forward strand.
CGTTGGCTTTTATATTACCATTAAAAATGCGGAAGTATGCAATGATGCCACGAAAACTATTAAACACACTGTCAAATATCAAAGCCTGCAGAGGCGCATCCGGATTGCCTTTTGGTGCAGGAATCCTGTTTACAATAGCTTCTAAAATTTCTTCAATTCCAATTCCGTTTCTTGCACTGGCTAATAAAATTTCTTCTTCTTTTACACCAATCAAATCCATCACCTGGTCTTTCACTTCTGCTATCATTGCGCCATCCATATCAATCTTGTTGATGACGGGGATTATTTCCAAGTCATTATCAATAGCGAGGTAGAGGTTGCTGATGGTTTGTGCCTGTATGCCCTGTGTTGCATCCACGAGTAATAAAGCGCCTTCACAAGCTGCGAGGGCACGGCTCACTTCATAACTAAAATCAACATGGCCGGGCGTATCAATCAAGTTAAAAATATATTGTTCGCCTTTATACAAATAATTCATTTGTATTGCATGGCTTTTAATGGTGATACCTTTTTCGCGTTCCAGGTCCATATCATCCAACACCTGGGCCATCATATCCCTTTCACCAATAGTCTTGGTGTGCTCCAATAGCCGGTCTGCCAGCGTACTCTTACCATGGTCTATATGTGCGATGATGCAGAAATTCCTGATATGCTTCATAAGCGGCAAAGATAATACCGGCATGTTTATTAAAATTTGGGAGCTGATATTTGTAAAATCTTTAGCAGCTATTCAAAACCTGGCGGTAAGCATCAGTAATCCGGGCGCCGGTTTCAGCATAACTAAACATTGATTTTGCTTTTTCAGCAATAGACCTCCGGTTATAATTTTCATACTGTGAAATGAGTTGCAACATTGCACCGGTTAAAGCATTTGTTTTGTAATCATTGACAATGATGCCATTGTTTTCATCAACCACTTCTGCTACTCCTCCTGCATTGGATGTGATAACAGGCAAACCGCAACATAATGCTTCTAAAATTACGCAGGGCATATTTTCCCTCTTTGAAAATAATACGAATGCATCACATTGCTGCACCACGCTGCCCAACTGTTCATAAGGAATAAATCCTTTAAATTCTATTATGCCAATTGGAAGTTTTTTTTGTTCAAAATATTGATGAAGTTTTTGCGGCATATCTCCAACAATCCATAATCGCGATAAAGGTTGCTGATGATGAAAATCAATGAATGCATCAATAATCGCTTCCGGGTTTTTCTGTTCTTTACCAGTGGAAATATGGATAAATGTAAATATGCCGGTATTGATTTTTTCTTTATAAAAAAAAATGGATGTGTCCACAACATTATATGCGATGGTGTAAGGAATCGCAACAATTTTTTTTGCAATGATGCCTGCAAGGTTTTTACTAACAGAAATAAACAGTGATGCGTTTCTGAAAACCTGTTGAGTAAGTTTCCTGAAAAAAACACTCCTGTTTTCAAACCTGTCCAATGCTGTGCTGTTATAGATTGTCCAGTGTTCTGTTATCACATAAGGGATGTTGTATTTTTTCTTCAGCCATAATGCAATCAAACCGGCTTTCATGGCAACATGAATGTGGACTATGTTAGGTAAACCGTTTTCAGCAATATATTTTTTTACTTCTTTCTTAAATAATTTTTTATAGTTGAATAATGATTGGATTTTATTGCCCTGTTTATATAAGACTATTGTTTCATTTAGCCTGCCATCAGAATTAGTAATGATTTCAACAGGTTGTTGCAAAATATGCTTATCATCTTTTTCAACATGAATTACCTGCACATCACAGAACTGCGCAACTGCCGTAGCGTGGCGTTGGATGAAATCACCATTGGTTGGATTGATTTTATTGGGATACCAGCTTGTAAGCCATAACACTTTCATCCCACAGATTTATTGATGTTTAATAATGACAGCAGCGTGTTATAATCTGATTTTCTCCATTTGAAAAACTCTGCCCAATGCACATCATAGTTACGATAGAAATTCCACATTGCATAACCGAGATTGGACGAGTAACTCAAAGTGCTGATGATAGCTGCAGCAATAATGCCATGCAGGGGAACAAAAATAAAGTCGCCGATAATCATGATTGACAAACCAATGATGGCGCCGTATAAATTAACTTTCAGATTGTTCTTGCCTGCAAAATATGCTGACAATAAAGCAAGGATACTCAATGAAAAAATTCCCGGTATCAATATCAGCATTGGTATTTCCATTTTGTCGAATGTGTTGCCAAAGATTGCAGGGAAAAACCAGGCGCCCAGGATTGCTACCCCGATAAAAACTGCGAGAAAAAATTGTGAGAAAAGCCGGGCAATAATCATGATAGCATTGCTGATGGATGTTGAATGTTCACCACTTGCTGTTTTTGGAAAAACAACGCTTGCAATAATTTGTGGAATGAGTAACAACATCTGCCCAAGTTTAGAAGCCTGGATATAATTTCCAAGTTCTGCCGGTGTGCTGGCAGGGCTGTAGTTAACAAAGAAATAATCTACTTTATATACTAAGAAAAAAATAACATTGGCGCCCATTGCAGTTAATGCATATTTTAAAATGCGGGTGATATTTTCTTTACCGGGCAAACCGGCAGGCGCATCTGTTTTGTACCGGATGATATAAGAAAAATAAACCAGTATGCCACCTGTGAAGAAAGTAGCGAAAAATAAAAGTATTGTCCATGATACCTGTGAGGAACCTGCGCCTGATGTCTGAAAGAATAGGTAAACAACAAACAACAGGTTGACTATAGCCAGGATGAAATTGGGAAGAAAATAATTTTCTCTTGTGTAATAAATGCCAACAATAAAATTGGTGAGCATCTGACCACACACATATAAAAATCCATAAGCTGCATACCATGCAGGTGACAGATCGCCGGATTTTTTTATCAATAAAAAATAAATGCTGATGAGGCTCACAACAAGTAGTCCGGCAACAAAACTCCAGGTAATAGAAAGTGTTGTGAGTTTTTTTCTTTCAATCGAATCGGAAGATGCAAAATAGATGACTGCTGCTTCACCACCGAGGCTCAAGGCCACCTGCATGAAAGAAAAAATAACAACAGTAAAGTATAATGAACCTGTGCCTGCTGCTTCAAGGTAGCGGCTTAAAAAAACATTCACCAGCAATACTGAAAAAAAATAAAAGCATCTCCAGATAATGCTCTGTGTTAAAAGTTTTTTTAAGCCCATTCAAAATTTATTTCAGGCTTTTAATGATGGTAACAAATTCGTCAACAATTAAAGAAGCGCCGCCAACGAGGCCGCCATCCACATCAGGCTGTGAAAAAATTTCTTTTGCATTGGAAGCTTTCACGCTGCCGCCATATAAGATTGAAATATTGCCGGCCACTTCTTTTCCATATTTTTCAGCCAGCACATTTCTAAGTGATGCATGCATTTCCTGTGCCTGTTCACTGGTTGCAGTTTTTCCTGTACCGATGGCCCAGATAGGTTCATAAGCGATAACTATTTTCTGAATATCAGTTGCTGATAAATGAAATAAAGACTCCTGTAATTGTTTGGCAACAAAATCATTTTGTGTGCCTGCTTCACGGATGGATAATGATTCACCACAACAGAAGATAGGAGTGATGTTATATTCAAGAGCGATATTTACTTTTTCTGCAAGGAATGAATTGCTTTCCTGGAAATACTCCCTGCGTTCGCTGTGGCCGAGAACAACATATTTTATGTGTAAAGATTGGAGCATCTCCACTGATGTTTCACCAGTATATGCACCTGATTTTTTGCTGTAACAATTTTGTGCTGCGATAAAATAATTCGTAGCAGATATTTTTTGTTGTGCCATTTGCAGGTAAGGAAAAGGAACAGCAAAAACAGCTAAGTGGTTACCAGATAAAGAGATGCCGGCAGAAACAATACCATCTAATAAAGATTCAGCTTTATCAATAGTTAAATTCATTTTCCAGTTAGCTGCCGCAATTTGTTTTCTCATGATGTGGTTTGATTTAAAAGATTATTTATTGTTTGAAGTCAGGAGACTTCACGCATACCCCCTGATAAGTTCGGAAACTTCGCAGCAGAATATTATTGACCTCCTTGCCTCTTAATTTAATGTTTTCATTTTTTATCGCGTTCAAAAATATGTTTTAAGACAGAAATTTCAGCATCGGAAAGTGTGAGGCCTTTGAGTTTTTTCCAGTTGTTGATATGTTCTATTGCTTTTTCGAATGCATAGTTACTATTATTGTTTATACCCCAGGTAAAGTTGCTGATATTTCTTGGTGTCAATCCTTCGCCAAAAATATTACAACAGATGCCAATGACGGTGCCGGAGTTGATTGAAGTGTTGATAGCAGTACGTGAATAATCACCCATGATGACGCCAAGTTTCCTGCCTGCAGAAATTTGTACATCCTGCACTGCATCCCGCATAAAAATTTCACCGGCAGAATTTTTTACATTGCTGTTGCTCGTGCCTGCGCCAAGGTTGCACCAACTCCCGATTATTGCATCGCCGAGATAACCATCATGCGCTTTGTTGCTGAAGGATTGTAGTATTGAGTTTTTAATTTCACCACCGGTAACACAATAAGGGCCAATTGTTGTAGCACCATAAATTTTTGCACCCATTTTTATTGTTGCATATTCACCGATTGAAATTGGCCCACGCAACATTGAGCCTTCCATAATTGTTGCATTTTTGCCGATATACACAGGCCCTGTTGAAGCATTGATGATGCAATGTTCAACAACAGCGCCGGTTTCAATAATAATATTTTCAAGTTGAATTGCTTTGTTGGTTTCAGAAATTGTTTGAGTTGTTGTGCGGGAAAACATCAGCAGGAAATCGCGGCGCAACTGTTCGTCATTCCAACTGATGAGCTGCCAGGGATATTGAATACGGCTGATATTTTCTGCAACATTTTTTTTACTGAAATAAACGCCTGGTGTTTCATTGTTAAATGAAAGAATACCCATTGTGGTGCGGCCTGCAATTAAACCTTTATCATCAAAAATGCATTCATCTTTTTGCAATGAAAGTATTTGTGCACGCAAACCATCTTCATCTTTTAATGATGCATCTATCAACAGATATTCATCCTGCGGTACAGGCTCATATAAACCGGATAAATATTTTTGTGGCAACACATAAACCGGCAAGCCTGTAATTACCTGCCATCTTTCTTGAATTGTGAAAATACCATAACGTAAATCGGCCACTGCTTTTGTTGCAGTGAGCGGGTATAAATTTTGTGCCAGTTTCCCATCGAATAATACTATCACCATAGTTGTAAAGATATTATTGTAAAAGATAGGATTTTGAAATTTATGTTTTGTTTTCACCTGTTTATTTTATTCACCTGCAGTAGCACAAAAAATTTTATAAGGTTGTTAAAATCATCATCAAAATTTTTTCTGACACAATTCGCTTTACATTTACTGCGAAACCATAATTGCAAAAGCCGCCATTCATGCAGCCGAAAAAAGTATTTGTTATCACTTCAGGATTAGCAGTAGTATTTTGTTTTGCTTTTACAAGATGTACATCAGGAAGCATAAAAGACCAACTTATTAATAAACCCAAATCACAAATTGACACCGGATTTGTGTTTGGCTCAATCACCCCACAACAGGCTGCTGACTACGCAGCGCAGGTGGATGCGTTTTATGAAACACATTTGGTGAAAACAGGTTTTAATGGTGCAATCCTCGTGGCAAAAAACGGCCATATCATTTTTGAAAAATACAGGGGCTATAGTGATTTCAGGACAAAGGAACCTATTACCGAACATTCGCCTTTTCACCTCGCATCTATTTCAAAAACGTTTACAGGAATGATGGTGTTGAAATTGTGGGAAGAAGGCAAACTTTCATTAGATGATACACTGCAAAAATATTTTCCAAACTTACCTTATCATGGTATTACGATAAGAATGTTGTTGAGCCATCGCAGTGGTTTGCCCAACTATCTTTATTTTATGGATAGTATCTGGGACAAACATAGAGAGATGACCAACCAGGATGTGCTGAATGCGATGATTGTGCATCATCCGGCAGTGCAGGCTTTGCCTGATAAACATTTTCAGTATTGCAATACCAATTTTTTATTGCTCGCATTGATTGTTGAGAAAATAACCGGCCAGCCTTTCCCTGAATATATGAAAGCAAATTTGTTTGAACCTTTAGGCATGCATGACACCTATATTTTCTCAAAAAAAGACTCAGCCAATTATAACCCCACCTGGTCTGTATCAAGACCATTCCCGATGGATGCGTTTGACTGCACTTATGGTGATAAAAATGTGTATAGCACAGTGCGTGATTTGCTGGCCTGGGATAAATCTTTATATGAATGCAGTTTTCTGAAAAAGTCAACACTTGATATGGCATTCACACCTACGAGCCATGAACGTAATTCAATGCACAACTATGGTTTAGCATGGAGGATGTTTATCAAAGGGCAGGATACAGTGATTTATCATAATGGAAAATGGCATGGAACCAATACTTCATTTATCAGGTTGGTACAGGATACTGCTACTATTATTGTGTTGGGCAATAAAGAAAACGGCGCTATTTACCAGGCAAAAGAAATGGAAGGAATTTTTAATGGTAAGGCTGAAATGGATAAACTGGAAGAATGATGCAGGAAAGCGGGCAATATTAAGTTGAACTGTAGCAACTCAAAACTTAGGATACAAAACAATGGCATCAACCCCGAAATCTATTATTTTTGCGCATCTTCACTAAAATTAAATTTCAATGAGTGTATTATTGAATAAGAATTCAAAAGTAATTGTACAGGGATTTACAGGGACAGAAGGCAGCTTCCATGCATCGCAAATGATAGAGTATGGAACACAGGTTGTTGGTGGTGTTACACCGGGTAAAGGAGGTTCATCTCATCTTGACAGACCTGTCTTTAATACGGTTGCAGAAGCTGCGAAAAATACTGGCGCCAATGTGAGTATCATCTTTGTGCCACCGGCTTTTGCTGCTGATGCCATTATGGAAAGCGCTGATGCAGGTGTTGAACTGATAGTTTGTATCACTGAAGGAATTCCGGTGCAGGATATGGTAAAAGTAAAAAATTACCTGCAGGGAAAATCATCAAGATTGATAGGGCCTAATTGCCCCGGTGTAATCACTGCTGAAGAAGCCAAAGTAGGTATTATGCCAGGATTTATTTTTAAGAAAGGTAGGATAGGGGTTGTGTCAAAATCTGGTACACTGACTTATGAAGCAGCAGACCAGGTGGTGAAAGCAGGTTTGGGTATCAGCACTGCAATTGGAATTGGCGGCGACCCGATAATCGGAACAACAACTAAAGAAGCTGTTGAATTATTTATGAATGATGATGCTACTGATGGCATCATTATGATTGGTGAAATTGGTGGTGGCATGGAAGCAGAAGCTGCCCGTTGGATAAAAGAAAATAACCGTAAACCTGTTGTGGGTTTTATTGCTGGTCAAACAGCGCCTCCCGGCCGCAGAATGGGACATGCAGGCGCTATCATCGGCGGAGCAGAAGATACTGCTGCTGCTAAAATGAAAATCTTGCGCGAATGTGGTGTGCATGTGGTGGAAAGCCCAGCCAACATAGGTAAAACAATGGCGGATGTGTTGAAGAAATAAAGTTTGATTGTATAGATATAAAAAAAGCGAAGCCATGCTTCGCTTTTTTTGTGAAAAATTTTTTGGAAAAATTTATTGCTTTTGATAAGTCAATGTACCGAGTTTTTGTTCAGAGATAATCCTTTTATTAGCATCGAGATGGTCAACATTGAAAATAGCTTTTTTCTGGCCTTCAACTTTAATAGTCAAGGTCTTTCCATCGCCTGATAAATTCCAGGTGCCTTTATTAATAATATCACCAACAATGCTTTCAAAACTATTATCCTCGTTGAATACCTGGTAAACTTCATCTGTCTTGAAAAAATCATGAATGTTCATATCATTTCCACTCATATTCCAGTTTACAAGTTTCCATTTCCCAATAAGGTCATTGGCAGTTTGTGCATGGATAGTTAATGCTGAAAATAAAATCACTGCAATGGCAAGAATTTTTTTCATTGTATTATTTTTTTGATTTCAAAAATTAAATTCAAAAATAAAAATTTTAACAACACTTGCAATAACAATGCCTGTATTAAAAAAGATATTTAAATTAAAGCTAAACCTAATTGCTTATGGGTTTCACTTCTTATTTTTTGCATCAATACTTCATCGTCACTTAATCGTTTTCCATAAGAAGGAATGATATGGTTTAATTTTTCTATCCAACCTGATGATACAGATTTTTCAGGGAAACATTTTTTTATCAGTTCCAGCATGATGGATACGGCAGTAGAAGCGCCTGGTGAAGCACCCAGCAATGCTGCAATACTGCCATCAGATGAATGCACTACTTCTGTTCCAAATTCAAGGATACCACCTTTTTCATCATCTTTTTTTATAACCTGCACCCTATAACCTGCTTCATTCAATTCCCAATCCTTCATGGTTGCTTCTGGGTAATATTCTTTTAATGCATCCAGCCTTTCTTCATCTGATTGCATCACCTGTTCAATCAGGTATTGTGTAAGCGGAATGTTATGTATCCCTGCACTCACCAAAGGTTTGAGATTGGAAAATTTTACTGATTTGAAAAGGTCCATAGAAGAACCATGTTTCAGAAATTTTGTAGTGAAACCAGCATAAGGGCCAAACAATAATTCTCTTTTACCTTTTATCCATCTTGTATCAAGATGTGGTACAGACATAGGTGGCGAACCCACTTTTGCAAGGCCATATACTTTTGCAAAATGTTGTTCAATCACTGCTTCATTATTACAACGCAGCCATTGGCCACTCACCGGGAAACCACCATAACCTTCAGCTTCAGGTATGCCTGATTTAATAAGCAAAGGCAAAGCGCCACCACCTGCACCAATGAAAACAAATTTTGTAACGATATAATTTTTTTCATCAGTAGTTTCATCTTTTACTTCTATCTGCCAGTAGTTATCATGTTTATGAATATTGCTTACTTCAAAACCAAAATGCATTTCCACATCTGTCATTTTTGAAAGTTGTTCAAAGATGTCCCTTGTCAGTGCGCCAAAGTTGACATCAGTGCCAAGGTTCATTTTTGTTGCTGCAACTTTTGAATCATCAGCCCTGCCATCCATCACCAATGGTATCCATTTTTTTATTGTTGCTGCATCATCTGAAAATTGCATTTGTCTGAATAAACCGTTTTGTTGTAATGCATCATAACGTTTATGCAGGAAAGCAACATTTGCATCGCCCCAGACAAAGCTGATATGCGGAATAGAATGAATAAAATTGCCGGGGTTTTTGATGAAATTGTTTTTGACAAGATAGCTCCAGAATTGTTTGCTGACTTCAAAAGATTCTGCAATTTTCAACGCTTTGGAAATATCAATTGTACCATCTTCTTTTTCCGGAGTATAATTCAGTTCGCAGAAAGCAGAATGGCCGGTGCCGGCATTGTTCCATGCGTCAGAACTTTCGGCTGCTGCCGTATCCAGCTTTTCAATAACTTTTATGCGGAGTGAAGGTTCCAGTTGTTTCAGCAACATGCCAAGTGTTGCACTCATGATGCCAGCGCCTATCAGGACAACATCAGCTTTTGAAGTGTGTCTCATCATAACTATAAAGGTAGAAAACAGTTTTGATTAATAAACCGGAACTGAATGCAGGTTATGACAGATGAAGTTGCTTAAAAATAAAAGATAAGACTATCTTCAATGTAAAATTTGAATTTGATTTTTTACAACCTGGTCAGCTTAATTCATGCTTAATAATTCCACATCAAATATTAAAGTTGAATGAGGTGGAATAGAACTACCTGCACCTCTTGCACCATAACCTAATTCAGAGGGAATGAATAAACGCCATTTACTACCTGTGGGCATTAACTGAAGCGCTTCTGTCCAGCCTTTAATAACCTGGTGTACGCCAAAAGTGGCAGGCTGCCCACGTTTATATGAACTGTCAAAAACTTTTCCATTGATGAGGCTGCCTTCATAATGAACAGTTACCATTGTTGTTGGCCCCGGGTGTTGTCCGTTGCCTTCCTGCAATACAAGATATTGCAAACCGGATGGCAAAGTGATTACTCCTTCCTTTGATGCATTATCTTCTAAAAATTTCTTTTGTTCTTCTGATTTTGATTGAAGCATTGATTTTAGCTTATCCTGTAAACTCATTTTTTTGGACAAATATAATCCAGGAAATTTAGATGTGTGTTCCACATTCAATTGATGTGTCATAATTGCATTGTATTGCATATTAATTTGTTTGGAATAATTGCAAAAACCATCTTAGAGCTTTTCATTGTTTTATAACATCCCTGCTATTCTCTGCTACTGTCTGAATAATTTATTTTAATGATGCTAAAACAATATGATGTAAAATAACGTACATGTATTTGCGAACGATTATGTTTATAAAAATATTTATTTAGATTGTATATTAAATTTATTTGTTGCTGATAATATTATTTTTTTCTTCCGGAGTGGCATTTTTATAAAATGCTGTTTTTCTTAGTATCTGGAGAGTTGTCTCATTTTGGAGCCTTTTACCAATGAACTGTATCAGGAATTATAATTGATGTATTTTAAGGTTCATTGCTGATTAACAGACAGGGTAAATTATATTTTCGTCAATATTAAACCAGGAGGTTGTTTACAAATTGTATAAAAACAAAAAGAATCCTAAGAATCTTTTTGTTCCGGAAATATTAAAACTGGTCAACGACAACTCATCAGACTTTATGATACTTCATCTTTTCATTTTTAGTTTTTCATTTGAAGGACTTTAGAAAGATAATGATTATTGATCTTTGTTACTGTCATTCATTTTAACCGGTCTGAGCAACTGTGAAAAGGTAAGGGAGCCCATTTTCCAATGACCATCTGCCTTCTCATATACTTCAGTTACCATGAATGCGTGGGTTACCATACTGCCGCCTACCACCGCTTCCAGGTCAATATCATTTAATAGTATGGCGGTATTGCCAATTATGTTGACTATAACTGAGTACACTTCAGCTTTTCTATACCAGATACCTCCGCTTTTTATGGTAGCGAGTTCCTCAGTTTTTCCCCAACTGCCACCCATGTGAATGAACATGCATTTATCATCAAACAAGTCCTTTAAAGAGTCCACATTTTTATCTGCCATCCAATCCCATTTCTTTTTTGAAATTTCTTTAATTATTTCTTCATCGTTGTTACTGCTTATTGCCGGTGCTTTTATTGAATTGTATTCTCCCTCAGTCACTTTTTGCTTCCAAATTGTTTTTCCTTTTTCGGAAGGAGAAATAGCGATGTATGCAAAAGAGCTATTGGGTGCTGCTGCGTGCCAATGTTCTACGCCAGGCTGAGATTTGATTACATCTCCTTTGTGCACTATTTGAACAGGCTTGCCTTTTTCCTGGTAATAACCTGTGCCATCCGTTATCAATAAAATTTGTCCACCCGGATGAATGTGCCAATTTAATTTTGAGTCAGGCGCATATACAGCCTGGGCAATTCCGAATTTAAAAACGTTATCAGGTTTATTTATTTCATTGAGCCAGATGGTGCCTGTGTAATCATCTGTGTTCTTTCCTATTTCACCTTTGGGAAAGATGGAAGTTTCCTGAGCTGTTGCCTTAAAAGAAATCATTGCATACAATCCTAATAATAAAATGAGTGTTTTATTCATGTGTATTTGTATTATTGAATCGGAATAAAATTCAATTGAAGAAATTATTACCTATTTATCATTTTCTGCGCCTTTTCACTATATCGTGCACCTTTCACCTCAATATTTGAAAGTGCCGATTTAATAGCTGCAAGATTTTCTTCATTGAGATCTATTGCTGCCGCAACTGCATTTTCATCTAACCGGTGCAATTTGGTTGTGCCAGGAATAGGTACTATCCAGGGCTTTTGGGCCAATAGCCATGCCAATGCAATTTGTGCATTTGTTGCATTTTTTTCTTTCGCAATCCTGGAAAGTAAATCAACCAAAGCCTGGTTTGCT
>JAFDXI010000113.1 GCA_018268035.1 Bacteroidota bacterium
CATTTATTAAGGCTGTATCATCTGGATCATCCAGTAAATGAGATTTGTCTTTATACTGGCTGGCGAAAGCAGCCAGTTGCCCGTTTTCCTGGTACACTTTTCTATCCTCCTTATTTCTTGCCCGAAGGCTTGAAAAACTCATTACAATAATGCTCAATTGTTCTTTAACCACCGATGGGTTAAAGTTTGAACCTTGCAACAGATCTTTCTTCTCATAAACTTCAACCCGGTTATTAAATAAGCTATCCAATTTTTGCCTGTATGGGTGATCGGGATTATTTAAAGCTGCTACCGTTTGGTCAAGCAAATTGCTCCATGGAACCAGCCACACAACGGTTTTAGGAATATCATCGGCATAGGCTTTAAAAATGCTGTGCAGGGCATTGCAGGCAATAAAGGTTTTACCACCGGCTGTAGGCACTTTTACGCAAACATTTGCCGCTTTAGGAATATGATTTTTGTATGGCTGCATACCCTCGCCAGTTACAGGATTGTAAGGGCCAATTCTTTCTTCCCAAAACTTGTTGAAAGCAACATCTGTTTTTTTGTACTGTTGCACATACTCCAGGTATTGCTCCAGGTCTTTAATGACTTTATATTGATAACTTTTTAATTCCATATCAGAAACGGGTTATATCTCTTGGTATTTTTTTGAAAATAATGTTCTTCTGTAACAGAAATTCTTTTGGCAGCAAACAATTGTCGGCATAAATAACATATTGCCCAGCTTTAGTTTTTAAAGTTGCCAGCATATCAAAATCTAATGTTGTTAGTGAGTCTTTTTCATAAATAAAATAATAGGCAGCATCTTCTTTTTTGCCCAAGAAGTATGGAGTATCTTTTGTTTTTGTTTTTGGCTTGTCTGAAAAAGGGGTTCTTGTTTCACTGTACCAGATATATTCCCGGATTTTCACAATTCCTACTTCTTCATTTAAGTATTCGGCATTATCACCAATGAATAAAGGTTGACCGAGGGAATAAAAATCAAAACTCCCTCCAGTTGCTGCAATATCAGAATAGCCTTCAATAACATGCTTTATTCTCTCTGCTGCAATGGTTTCTGCATAATCCATCATTTCAATCATGATAAACTTTCTATTTCTTTTATCTTTCTTATTCAAATTCAAAACAGCATGTGCTGTAGTACCTGATCCAGCAAATGAATCAAGAACGTAGAAATTATCGCCATTCATAATACTGATTAGATACTCAATTAATGATAGAGATTTTGGATAATCAAAATCTACTCCTATCTTCTTTAGTTCACTACTCATATTTTGAGTACTCCCCATATTAAATAACGAACTAACAACATGACTTGCCTCTGAACGAGACTTCACATTTTCAATTGCACCGGTTTTTGAAATAACAAACGTTGTATCTTGGGCTTTGCTATCTTTTACTGGTTTGAACTTAGCCTTAATAAAATCCTCCAAAATTCCTTTCGAGCTCCAACCACTTTCAACAATAACCTCTTTTGACAATTTAAAATCTTTAATAATTGCATCTGATTCATAATGAGGCCAAGCATCAGACCTTGCACTTATTGTTCCTGACTCCAAATCACAGGGAAATCCGATAGGTAGAGTAACTTTACTAATTGGATTCTTTGGGCCATTCTTTACGATTGTATTTCTTATTTCTGTTTTAAAAAGTTTACTACCTTCTGGTATATTCGGGTCAACAACCTTTGGATGTTCAAATAGATCACTATTTTTTGCGTAGCATAAAATATACTCGTGGTTTATTTTAATTTTTGCCTGATTATCAAAATTCCCGTCGGTCCTCCATGTGAAATTGGTTATGAAATTACCCCTACCAAAAATCTCATCGCAAGTGTATTTTAAATTTTGATACTCGTTATCATCTATTGAAATGAAAATAATCCCATCTCTGGAAAGTAATTTATGAAGCAGTTGCAATCTTGGGTACATCATACAAAGCCATTTGTCATGTCTGCTTAAATCATCTCCTTCCTTACCAACGATTTCACCTAACCATTTTTTTATTTTTGGATGGTTCACATTGTCGTTATATACCCAATTCTCATTACCTGTATTGTAAGGAGGGTCTATGTATATGCATTTTATTTTCCCTTCATATTTTGGCAATAATGCTTTTAGTGCTTCCAGATTATCTCCATGGATGATCATATTTCCACTGCCAGTTTCGGCCTGTGTTTTTCCATTTTCTTCGGTAAAGCCATATTGATGTTCCAATACCCGAAACGGAACATCCCGGTGGTGATTAATAACTTTTTCTTTTCCTATCCAGTTTAAAGTGGGCATATTGCTATATAATTCTTGTTATTATTCTTTCTTATTTTTTTTCTTTTTGGCAGGATTGGTTTCGTCAATTCTTTCCAGTAACTCTGTTCTTACCAATTCATAAGCCGCCTGCTGGTCGTAATTTTCTGTTGGACGAATCAGGCCGGTTATATCACCGGTAAACTCATCGTCCTCCATTTTTGCTTCCATGTTCAGCAAATACATTTTCTGCGTTGGCGGATGCTCCACCGAAAATTGCATATATTCATGGTAACATTTCAGGATAGCTTCTTTATTCATATCAGGCACATCCACCAATGCTTTGTGCATATCATACAAATCCCTTCCTTTCCGGCGCTGGTACAATGCCCTCAGTTTTGTACCGAGCAATTCTTCCAACCGGTAAGTAGTGAGGTTGCAGGAACCCTTAAACC
>JAFDXI010000114.1 GCA_018268035.1 Bacteroidota bacterium
ACACCCCAACCACCCTTTTCAGCGGTGCAGAAAAAAATAAAGCATTAGTTGTTGATGGCAATGTGCAATAAAAGGTTCATTCATTCCAGTTCCATTTCGTTACAGCGTTTCGCTTCGCTACACTACCTTCCACTACATTACACTTCCATTCATTTCACCATTTATTTTGCACCACACAGCAAGTGTATTCCTTCATTACATATTGCAAAGCCAGCACATCGCTTTCCGTGTCTTGGCTTTTGCTTCGCCAACGCTACATTGTTTTTTGTGATGCAATAATTTACAAAAAACACCACTTACACAGTCGCAAAAGCTGCAAGCCACTACAAGCAGGCTTTCGCATTTTGCAACATTCCATTCAGTCATACACTTGCTTTTTCCCATCGCTGCCTACTGGTGGTATGCTTTATTTTTTCTGCGACATATTGCCCCAATCCAACGCACAAATTGACTTTGATTTTTTCTATTGATTGAATACTGGAGAAGCGGAAATATTTTTTAATTGTTTTTTCAGAAAACGGACTAATCCGTTTTGAATAAGGAGAAAAAAATAAAAATAAAAAGTGCAGCAAAGTTAGGTGGCTGGCACAAGCCATCGCTGATAAAAAAACCAAAAGACTACGGCATAATGAAAGGCAAATTGTCTGTTTATTTTTTATTGGTATTTGCCTTTCACCCTTCGGGACTTATTCCGTTTCCTTTTGGTTTTTTTCCCACGCCACCTATGGGATTGCTTTCTTTTTTTTTCTGTTTTTTTTCTTTGTTAAAATATTATGTGCGAAGCGTAGCGAAGCACAGGCAAGGGCAAAAGCAGATACAAATTTTAAAGCAAGTATTATGCACTGTCCAAAAGTTCAAACATTCAATCCCAAAAATCAATCAGGTAATTTTGATTTATTCGTTTTGTGCAAAGGTTTAAATAGTGGTAAGCCACTTGAAGCACCTTGCCCCAATAGCTTTGTTATTAGCTGCAAAAATTCAGATGATTTTGATTTTTACAAAACCCTTCTTTTTGGCTTGTGGAAAGCAAAATATTTTCATCAATTCCTTGTGGGTTCTGTAATTCCATTTTTA
This sequence comes from Bacteroidota bacterium, assembly GCA_018268035.1. GTDB lineage: Bacteria > Bacteroidota > Bacteroidia > Chitinophagales > Chitinophagaceae > Parafilimonas. The sequence goes on from JAFDXI010000114.1 coordinate 1,075, forward strand.
CGCATTGATGATTTTAAAACAGCTTTAAAAGAACAAGCCGAAGCAGTAAGCAAAAATCAATTTGCATTTGCTAAAGATGTGCATAAAGTAAAGCTGATTGAACGCAAGGAAAAGCAGATGAAAGAATATTTACTACTCTTAGCCGATGTAAAAAGAGCAATGATTTACCGCCACTTTAAAAGGTAGCTGTAATGGCTGCCTTTTGCCGATGCACCGCTTTTGCTCATTCAAAAATTTATATGCAAAGATAGCAAGGCGGGCAGACGCACAGACCCACACAAAAAAAACCAAAAGACTACGGCATAAACACAAAGCCAACGCACAAGGCTATCATTTATTCCGTTTCCTTTTGGTTTTTTTATCCGCCTTGCAGAGAGAAGCATATAAATTTTTTCATTATGCAAAAGCATCCACGTATTTCAGCAGGCAGCCAGTCAGGCATTTGTCCTTTTACTCCAGTTGCCCTTTCTCAGTTTGTGCCGGTTTCTCGGTTCGGTTATCAGCGTTATGTCCGCAGGGCTTTTTTCAATTGGTGTCCATCACCTGGCATCAGGGTTTATAATTTGCCTTGTGGCTGTTGCTTGTGGGTTCATTCCACTGGTCAGCGTTTTCTTTCAGCATTGCCCTTTTAGGGCTTTGCTGATTGATTAAAATAAAAAACCCTACCACAAGGGCAGGGCTTCTTATTTAACCGATAATAAAGAAAGATTTGTTATGCTACCTCAACAATTGAAAGTGAGTTGTATGCACCGTTTTTCAAAGTGTATTGAACACCGTTTACCTCTTGAAAAAACTCAACAGCCAACAAAAACAAACTTGTACCGCTTCCTGATGGCACAGCAGCAGGAGTTAAGGTTACGTTTGTTGAAGTGCCATCCAAAGCAACATTCACAGCATTGGTGTATTCAATTTCAGAAGTGTTACCTGCAAAATCAATCTTTGCCCAAGCTCCACGAATTGTAACGTGTGTTGAACCAGTTGGGAAAGCAATATCATTTACAGGAATCAAACCAGTGATACCAATTACACCAGTAGCAGTGTTCACTGTGTACGGCTTGTAAAGTATAGAGGAAAGAACGGCACTGTTATTGAAATCAAAGTTTTTCAATTCAGCTTGTGCAGCAGGGTCAGCAATACCAACACCAACGCTTCTTTCACCCCTTGCCGAAGTGGTATCATAATTTTTGATGATTGTCATAACCTGAGTAACACGGCTTGTTACACGGTTATCAGATGCAGTCATCATTAAGTTGCGGACACAATCACGAAGTAATTTGCCAGCAGAAGCAGACGAACCAAATTCAGAACCGTTTTCACGGGTACGCTGAAATGTTGGGTCATTAGCAATACGGTCAGCAGATACACCGCTTTTTGTTTTCACAAGGTGTCCATCTTGTGTTTTGTAAAAGGTCAACTCATCCAGAGTTCCTTCTATTTTTAATAAGCCTTTTAAACGTGCCATTGATTGAAAATTTTAATGCGTTAATAAATGATGAGAACAAAATTATTTCAGCTTGTAAGGCTTTGCAAATAAGCGTTTCCGCTATTTCCGTTTTTGCATCATTATTCCATCATACACACTTTTACCGCTTACAGAAAACAATTATCTTTGCAATGTTTACTCTATACCTAAAGTATAGATAGAGTATGAAAAGAGTATTTTAAAAATGAATAGACTGTGTATTTATCCGAAAGACATTCAGATAATCACAGGCAAAAGCGATAGATATGGCAGATACCTTATTAAGAGGATTAAAGAATACTTCAAAAAGGAACAACACCAAGTTGTTACCATTGAAGAGTTCTGCCAGTATATGGGCTTGCAACTGGATTCAGTTGTTAGCCAGTTGAGGTAGTGTAAAACCTTATCTTCGCTTATTGCTTATGATAAGGACAAAGACACTCTACACCGAACTAAATATTTTCTTTTCTTTGTGCTGTACTTGCACTTGTTTTAGTGGGTTTTGTTGCCCAGTTGTTGCCCAAATAAATACGCAACCCCTGAAACCCTTTATTGATAAGGCTTTACATTTTAGCTTAACAATTTGTATAGGAAAGTAACCTGCATATAATCAACTCTTTTATTTATTAATCAGTGTCAGCGCGGTTAAACGTTATCTTAATATTTTTTTTCAAAC
>JAFDXI010000115.1 GCA_018268035.1 Bacteroidota bacterium
GCCTCCTGAAGGATACTGTACTTCTCCTCGGAGCTAAATTGACGTCTTGTTTTCATTGTTCCTAAATTTACTGTGACTAAATTGTTTTACAATTTTTGTCCAGTCTTTTAGGGGGCTAAGACATTTTTATTTTTTCTTGTGGACAGCGATTGAAGATGCACCAAGCAGCTTTCACGACAAAATAAACTTGCGACATTTGCTTCAAAAATTGCTTGACGAAGGCAAACAAAATTTTGCTGACAATGCAGACTTCAATTTTATTGCTGGTTGGACTGTTTCAATTTTTCCGTATGAATATGGTGACTACGATGATTTAGAAAGAGAAGGTAAACAAATGCTTTTTAAAGCAACGCAACTTGACCCTGATAACGAAATTTATAAAATGGTTTATTTAGGCAGCATAACAAGTGACAAAGAAGAATATAGACAGGCAGAAATTAAAGCAGCATCAAAAGTTTTAAAAACGTTTAACGGCAAAGGTGCTTTGAATAAATATTTTAAACAGGTTTTGTACAGGCTGGACAAAAAAGCCTACCGCTAATAACTAAGCTTTCGTTGCGTTCGAAGAACGAACAATGAAAGCGTTGTTGAACGAAAGCTACGGTTGCCGGTATTGCATTATGGAGCATCCTATTACACCTTACGCATTATGTTTGCCTTTCATGTATAATGATTTTATTTCTTCATCCTTCATACTCTTATATTTTTTCAGTGTACCAATGAGGTCATCTGAAGCAAACTTCTTTTTCTTATTCTGGGTAGTGAGTTTTTGCAGGTAAGTTTCTACAATTTCAGATATGCTTGTTTGCCTCGCAGCAGCATATTTTTTCGCCGCATCAATTATATCTTTATCAAACCTGAGATTAAGTGTTGTTTTCATTTATGCGCACATTTTTCCAAATATACGCATAAATAAAGCTTAGTTTAAATTTTGTAACCCTTGCATTCTATTTCCCGGTTTTGGCTTGTTGTGTTTGCGGTTTTAAAGCATTTATGAAATTATCAGTTGTCACTTTGCGTGTGTTATACTGCTGCATGTATGCTTTATGCTTATCATACGGGTAAGCTGTTTTGCTTGTGTATGGATAAGAAGGCATCTTATGAAAAGGTAATGGCGCAACTGTTTGTCCATAAGCTGTATTCAGATCTCCATCTTTTACCCAGCCCTCGCTATAAATAAGAAAATCACGTTTCCATCCTTTGGGTAATGCAGGCGCTTTAGATGCATCAAACTCAATGCTTATTTCATCACCACCATCTGCAATAATATATTCATCATCTGCTTGCTGTAATAAAGGCAACACATCTCCATAGCGGGTATAATAGCCTGTGAGGTCTCTCCATTTTTGCCCATTGACAGTACTATAATAATTACACCAAAGCGGACCGAAAGAGCCGCCCTTTGTGTATGTTGAAGAATAGCCTCTGTATGCAAGGCTTGCATCTGTCATGATGAGGTCATGCATTTTCACAGGAGCTTTTGATATACCATTTGAAAAGAATATTTCATCCCAGTAAATCTGCATATTGGTTTGAATCCTTATACGATGATCATTCTTTGTAAGGAACTTTCCAGACATATCTACAATAACCATTTTGTCTTTCCCCATCGGAAAACCAATATTTGGAATTACAGTTTTCCATTTCCCATTTTTATCTATTACCTGTAATGAAGGTGGATGCTGGCGATATTTATCAGCCTGCTCCATAGATGTGTTGATGCTTGCATCACTTGGGAAAATCCAGCCTCTCAGAAATAGATAAAGATTGTTGTTTGATGCTTTATCACCGAGGTCAAGCACCAGGTCATGGTCTTGTGCAAGTCCCTGGAACTTTCCAATGCCGAAGTTGGATATATATTGAAAATCGTAAGATTTTATTTTATCCAGTACATCATCATTATTACCATCAACAGCTTTAACCGGATAATGTTTTTCAGCCACACTATAAACATTTTTACCCGGGAAAGGTGGTGCCACAAAACGTTCATCTGCGAATACATCAACTGAGTCTGGATGATCAACAGCTATCAATCCGGCTTTATCAAAATAAACTGCTTCCCAAAGTTCTTCTGTTATCTTGATGGAATATTTATTATTTCTTGGTTGTAGTTTTTCCCCGGGTATGAGCAGGTATTCTTTGGATGGATCAGAGAATGCATACGTAGTATCTTTTCCATTTATAGCCAATGGCATCCCTAAAACACTTCTCCACATCATATCTTTTAAAAATGTGTATTTGGTTCCATCCCATGTAAACAAGTAGGGACAGGAGCCTTTTAATTGTTCCTGTTCAATAAATTTCTGGCGGCGGGATGGGTCGCCAATGTATTGCGGCCAGCCATTTGGCCATATTACCCTTACTGCATCAAATGAATCACGCACACCAACACCAAAGTTTGTAAGCGCCCTTCTGATGGTTTTTAACTGATACAAATCACCTGACTTCAATTCAACCTGTGCGCCAATTCCCAACCGGTTATTTTTGCTGTTGCCATAAGTCAGGCCGGTAAGCTGTACCTGCATATAATGGCTCATACTGCCACCATCATTTCTTAAAAGATAAATACCGGCTGGCCCTGTCATAAATATATCATCATCTCCATCTAAATTTAAATCAGCAATACCTACATGTTGCCCCTGTGTGGCTGTTTCAGGTAGCAGGTTGGAAACATTGCTGAAGCCTTTTGTTGTATCGTTATGAAATAACGCTACCCCTTTTGAACCATCACTGGTGGTGCCAGCCACCAAAATATCTTCATGGCCATCATTATCAAAATCAATAAATGTTACTGCAGAAATATTTACATTTTTAAGCGCAGCAGTAAACACCTGTGATGCAGGGTCAACAACATACCCTTTATTGCCAGTATTTTTAAGCAGATAAGAATTACCACCTTTCACACCACCCAAAAACAAGTCAGGCATCCCATCGTTATTATAATCAGCAAATGCAACAGCATTGCCTTTGTATTGAGATAATTTTAGAGAATCAGTATAGTTTGAAAATTTTGAATGCCTGTCATTATTGAACAACTGAAGAGAACCATCTGTTGATACCAAAGCAATATCAAGATCACCATCAGCATCCCAATCTCCAAAATCCATATCTTTTGCCCCGGAAGGCAAAGCAAGATTCATAGCTTTTGCCTGCTCGGTAAAAGTGCCATCACCATTATTACGAAAAAATTTATTGATGCCGGCACAACCAACATACAAATCAAGATCTCCATCCTGATCAAAATCGGCAGCCAATATTTTATCGCCATCAGTGATATTATTTAAGCCTATATCTTTTTTTATCCTTGTAAACTTTCCATCACCATCGTTTTTGAAAACCACAATTCCTGCCGTTGTTGAAATAAATAAATCCTGGTAGCCATCATTATCATAATCTGCAAAAACTGCATCTAATTCCTGAGCTTTAAAATCAATTCCTGCAGATGATGTTACTTCATTAAAATTCCCGATATCCCTTTTAAAAAGATAATGAGTGGATTGGGAGCCAGATACCGCAAAACTGCAATAAACATACATATTGCCTGTGCCATCATCATCTGCCATTGCTAAAACAGAATGAGTTGTACTAACAGTGCCCGGTAATGTCAATCCTAAACTTTGAGTAACATCAGTAAATTTTATATCCTCCAAAGAAACATGCATGCTTTTATAATTATCCTGTGTAAACCTGCTGTCATTAAATTCTGCATTTACTTCAGGCAGTTTTAGCGAAGCCATGTTGGTCATATCACTCGCATAAATTCTTGTTACCTGCATTAACTTATGAAACTGTTGCATGTAATAAACAGCATTTTGAGGTTGATTCTTTTGTAAAAACCCAATAGCTTTCTTATAAGTACTATCTGCAAGCTCTGAAAACTCAGGAACAATTTTTTTTACACTTTGGAAATAAAAAAGGGAAGAATCTGTTTTGTTTTCTGTGGTGAGCAATTCGGCTAACTGAAGCCTTGCTACAATATTGGATGGATTAACTTCCAATATTTTTAAAAGGTAATATTTCTGCGCATTACTATCAGCATTATCTTTTGCTATTTGTGACAGCATATAATATGCAGGTAAGTTTTTAGCATCAACTGCCAGTAATTGTTCCAATTCTTTTTTTGCATCTACGTTATTATTTTGTTTAATAAAACTTGCTGCCAATACCTGCATCAGGTCAGTATTTTGTGGTTGAATTTTCAGTCCTGCCTTTATCTGTTTTTCAACATCGTCAAACTTATCCTGATTGAGATATATTAATGCCAGATCAATATAATTCAGGATATTATTGGGGTCAGCTTTTATGGCTTTTTTAAATGCTATTTCAGCTTCATCATATTTGCCATCATGCAATAAAGATGTCGCCTGAAACCTTGGTGAAGATGCGGTTTCAGCGCCATTGTTATCTGTATTTTCAGTTTGGGTGTTGCAGGCATTCAACAAAAATGCAAACGTTAGGCTAACCATAAAATAACTGCAGCGTCTCAGCAATCTGTCTGACATAAAATATAGTTTACTACAATGGGTGTGAAGATAACATTTATCATACTGAAATTTTTCGCAAAATCTTTGATTACAATATATCTATATTTACTCCCACAATTTTGAAAAATTGAAATCAAATTTTTTTAATAATGAAAAGAAGCGTTGCCAGGTTAGTGGCTATTGTAATTTTCATCGGCCTGCTTATTGTAACATATCTGTTATCACGAAATGAATCGGCTGCATCAGATTATTTTGCTGGCGGCCATCAAAAAGAAACTGCTTTAAAGAAATACGGTTTTTACCTTGAGCCGGTCAATAAATCTGCCGGAATCACTTTCACACATCAATGTCAGGAGCTTGATCCAAAACTGGAAAATATTAAAATGCAGATTGCATCAATGGGAGCATCTGTTTCAATTTGTGACTTTGATAATGACGGATGGAATGATATTTATTTTACCAACAGCAAAACAGGCAGCCAGAATGCACTGTATCATAATCTTCATAATGGTAAGTTTGAAGATGTTGCAGCATCAGTGGGATTAGCAGATGTAAATACAAAAGGCAACGGAGTTTCAATGGGCGCTGTTTGGGGTGATTATGATAATGATGGTTTTAAAGATTTGCTTTTATACAAATGGGGCAAGCCGGAATTGTTTAAGAATATTGATGGAAAAAAATTTGAGGATGTTACTGAAGGCAGTGGCTTACCTGCATGGGTAAATGCTAACTGTGCCATCTGGTTTGATTTTAATAATGACGGGCTGCTTGATATTTTCATTGGCGGATATTTTAATGAAGACCTTCATTTAGACAGCCTGAATACAACCAAAATAATGCCCGAGAGCTTTCGCTATGCCAATAATGGAGGTAGAAAATACCTGTTGATGAATATGGGCAATGGTAAGTTTAAAGATGTAACAAAGGATTATGGGATAACTTCTACCAAATGGGCCCTTGCCGCTGTTGCAGCAGATTTTACTGGAGATGGTTATCCTGAATTATATGTTGCCAACGATTATAATGTAGATGAATTTTATTTAAATGAAGGTGGTAAACGTTTTGAAGAAATAGGTAACAAGGTGGGTGTAGGCAGGATTCCAAAAAGCGGTATGAGTGCATCGTTGGGTGATATAAATAATGATGGAAACATTGGAGTTTACACAACAAACATTACGGAGAAAGGCATTCTCATCCAGGGAAATAATTACTGGTTGCCCAACAGTGCAAACATGCAGAATAAACCATCATTTGTGAACCTGGCACAAATAGCAGGTATTGAAAATGCAGGCTGGGCTTATGGTTCACAGTTTGGTGATTTGAACAATGACGGATATATGGACCTGTATGTGGCGAATGGTTTTATCTCAGCCAAAAAAAATACTTCTTACTGGTATGATTATTCTAAAGTAACCGGCGGCAACAGCAATATTATTGGTGATGCAAAAAACTGGCCTGATATGCAGGGCAAAAGTCAGTCGGGTTATGAAGAAGATAAGATATGGTTAAACGACAGCGATGGTTTGTTTGAAGATGTATCAGGCAAGATTTGCCCGCCTGCAACTTATGATGGCCGCGCTGTGGCAATGGCAGATTTGTGGAATCGCGGAGTATTGGATGTAATAGTTGCCAATCAGAATAATATCCCGCTTGTATATAAAAATGATCAGGAGAATAATAACCACTGGATTGATTTTGACCTGAAGGGTACTGTATCCAATGCTGATGCAGTTGGTGCAAAAGTGGTGGTCGAATGGGCTGGTGGTAAAAAGCAGATACAGGTGGTGACTGCAGGTATGGGTTTCTCTTCACAAAACCAACACAGGCTTCATTTTGGATTAGGAGAAACAAATAAAGTTGACAGGGTAATTATTTACTGGCCATCAGGCAGTATTGATAAAATTGATCATCCTGAAACCGATAAAATGCATACTGTAAAAGAAACCAAATAAAGAATGGAACAAGGGTACAAATTAGCGCAAGATTACAAAGCAGAAAGCCTCCCAAAAAAGAACGGATTTTCTGAATGGATAAAGAAGAATTTTCTTTACATACCACCGGCATTCATTACACTTATATTATTGGTTGGCCAGTTTACGTATGGCATCTTAGATAGTTATGCAAGCCTTGTTGCAGCGATAGGCACATCCGTGATTTCGGAAATAATACTCGCAAGGACAGTGTTGGGTACAAAGAAAAATCTTGCCAGCGCATATATTACAGGTATCAGCGTTGGAATATTAATACGTTCGAATATCATCTGGCCTTATGTTGTTACCTCGTTGCTTTCTATTCTTTCAAAATATGTATTGCGTTATAAAGGCAGGCATTTATGGAACCCATCCAACTTTGGTGTTTCGTGGATGCTTTTTCTGAACAGCATGAGTGTTGCAGGATTAAGCATCCAGTGGGGAAGCAACTTTGCAGCAATGGCAGTGATATGGGTGTTGGGATTGTTGATTGTAAACAGGGCAAAGCGTTTGCATGTATCTGTTACATACATTATAAGTTTTGCAGTACTTGCTTATATACGAGGTCTTATTACAGGTGATACTTTTCTTGCTGAATTATCCCCGCTTACCGGCCCGATGTACCAGTTGTTTATTTTCTTCATGGTAACAGAGCCACAGACATCAGTATCTACAAAAAAGGGAAGAATAATTGTAGTGATATTAGTTGCATTGGTTGAGTTTGTTTTAAGATTAAATCATTACATATATGCCCCATTCTTTGCATTGTTTCTTGTAGGGCCTGTAGCGAAGTTTATTGATTTAAAATGGTATGCTCCTGAGGCATTACAAAAAAATATAAAAGACCTGCAAAGCTCTAAACATTGATTCCATTATTTTCAAACTAAAAAGTGAATAAACAGCATTAACTACTATTCAGTACAATCAATTGAATGTTCATCCACATTTTTCAATGACTTATTTTTTAAAGTATCCTCCATTGATGTAGATGATACTTATGTTTAAAATAAATATTGTGATGCTTTTTCCAAAACAATTATTTGAAGACTAAATGTTATAAGCATTTCAATTGTTGTTGAAAGAAGCATAACCATTTTTTATTTTGGGTGAACCCTATCCGGGAATGGTGGCACCGGAGGAATTTCTTTTCCTTCAGTTTTTATCTGTCCTTTTATTACTTCAATTGCTTTATTTAGCTGATCATCTGTACCACTGTATTCACGTGCAGGGTCATTGTCAACTGCAATATCCGGGTCAACACCATGACTTTCTATAACCCAGTCACCATTTGGTGCGAAGCGGCCAAACTCGGGTTTGTTTAAAAAACCTCCATCCACAAAAGGAAGCGTGCCGTTGATTCCTATCACTCCACCCCATGTTCTGCGGCCAATGATAGTGCCGAGATGATATGTTCTAAACCGATATGGAAAAATATCACCATCACTTGCAGAATACTGATCAGTAAGTAACACTTTAGGTCCGATATTTATTGAGGGGTCAGTTTGCGCAATTGTGTTTCTTGCAAGATCAAAGAACACTAATTTTTGTGAAAGCCTGTTAGCAATAATTGGAGAAACAAAACCTCCACCATTACCACGATCATCAATAATAAGCGCTTTCTTATTTAATTGCGGCCAGTATAACCGCATAAACTGGTCAAGGCCATCGAGTCCCATATCCGGAATATGAATATACCCTACCTGACCATTAGTTGCAGAATCAACATAAGCAATGTTGTGCTGAACCCAATCATAATAATATAAATTTGATTCATCAGCAATGGGTTTTACAATCACCGTGTGGGCGCCTGTTGAAGAAGGCTTACTATTGATGCTGACCTGCACCTGCTTTCCAGCCTGGTTTATGAGTATTTCATATATATCGTTTACCGTATTAACGGGGATATCATTTATTGAAATAATATAATCGCCAACTTTTGCATCAACACCCACTTCAGTAAGCGGAGATGTAAGTGTAGCATCCCAGTTGGCTCCCTTCAATAATTTTGTAATCATGAAATAACCTGAAGCATCACGCGCAAATTGCGCGCCTAACAAACCTGTATTTATTTTAAGTATTTTAGGTTCATCACCGCCACCGGTATAAGTATGGCCACTACTTAATTCACCAATCATTTCGCCTATGAGATAAGTAAGGTCTTCCCGTCTTCCAATATATGGAACAAGTGGTTCATATTTATCGTGCATGGCTTTCCAGTCTGCACCATTCATTGTAGGTGAATAAAAGAAATCACGCATTTGCCGCCAGGCTTCATTGTATATCTGTTGCCATTCTTCATGTTTGTTTACCATTATCTGCATGTTGTTAAGACTCACGGATGCATCGGGTTTGAAAGCATCGCTGCCCATTGTGGTAATATAATATTTACCATGTTTCATCAGTAATATCTTTTTACCATCTGCAGAAACCTGGTAGTTATCATACGCACCAAGATCTGATTCTTTTCTGTCTTTTAATGAGTACATCATCAGGTGTGGTTCATCATCTGCCACTTGTGATATTTTCAGATAATATACATTATCATTTTTGCAATAAATATTAAAATAATTCGATGGCGCTATCGGCAATGATAAAATACGGTCGCCAATACCAGTGAGATCAATTTCTGTGTTGCTTGTTTCAGTTGCTTCGGATTTTTTTTCAGAAGAAGACTTTGTTGCAGAAGTGTCTTCGCTTGTTTTTACTTCATCATCTTTTGGTGCCAGCGGATTTTCAGTTTTATTGGAAAGAGGTATCAGGTACACCCTGTTCATATTTATAAAGGCAGCATCTAATTCAATATTAGAAAATGTCGGATTAAAATCACGTGCAGAAACAAACAACAGGTATTTCCCATCTTTTGAAAATACAGGCTGATATGATACGTACCAATAGCCCGTAACTTCTGTATGCGTAGCAGCCGCAACATTATAAAGTAGGATTCTTTGCATGCCTTCAAAAGCAGGTTTATCATAAGTAATCCATTTGCTGTCGGGGCTCCAGTCGTAATTACTGATCGGGGAAAGATTACTGGTATCAACCAGGGTTTGTTTTTTTGTTGCAACATCAACATAATACAAATGCATTTTCCTGTCGCTCCACAAAATCTTTTTTCCATCAGGACTCCATTTAATATCAAACTTATAATTATCACTGTTAGAGGTGATTCGTTGTGTGGTTCCGTTCATTACGGGGTCCTTTATATAAATTTCGTCTTCCCCACTGCTATCGCTTATATATGCAATTTTTCTGCCATCAGGGCTCCAGTATGCATCACGCTCGTGAATACCTGATGTTTGTGTTATATCACGTGTGATTCCTGTTTTTGCAGGTAGTGTCCATATATCGCCGCGGCCAATCAGCAATAAGCGGTTACCATCAGGAGAAAGGTCGGCGCCTTCCTGGAACTTAGACGCATCAATCATTACAGAGCGTGCCATCAAATTATCATCGCCTATTTCTATATGCACCTGCGAAACCTGTTGCGTAGCAAGATCCATTTTCCATATATAGCCTGCACGTTCCCACACAATCGCATTGTTACCAAGCGATGCAAACTTTATATCATAATCTGTGTAGTTTGTTACTTGTGTTGTTATATTGGTTAGCATATCATATTCAAAGAGGTTCATGGTATGCGATTTATCACTCAGGTAATAAATTTTTGTGCCTGTCCACATGGGTTCAATATCCTGTGCTGTATCGTTTGTAATATTGATTGTTTTGCGTGATGCAAAATCATATACATGTATATCATCGGCCATACCACCATGATAATATTTCCATGTGCGGAATTCCCTGAAAATCCAGTTGTATGCAAGTTGTTTCCCATCTGGTGAATAAGAACAAAATCCGGCAACAGAAAACGGAAGCGGGGTATCATTCAATCCACCGTTGATGTCAGCAACAAATAACTGCCCTTTAAAAGGATTGAATGACCACCTTCTTGAACGGTAAATAATATGCTCATTATCTTTCCATGTCATCACAATATTATTGGGGCCCATACGGTCGCTGAGATCATCCCTACTAAGTGTTGCAGTATATGTAACACGGCGTGGCACGCCACCTGTTGCAGGTATTATATATACTTCTGTATTACCATCGTATTGCGCAGTGAATGCAATATTTTTTCCATCGGGTGAAAATTTTGGAAACATTTCATATCCATCTGAAGTAGTGAGTTTACGTGCCATGCCGCCATTTGCATCAACAGAATATAAATCGCCGGCATAACAAAACACAAGCTGATTATTGTGAATGGTTGGAAAGCGCAGCAGTCTTGCTTCCTCTTGTGCAAACAGTGTTGAAGAAAATAACAATGTAGCAAAAAGGATAAATGTCATCCGTTTCATAAAATCTGTTTTATATAAATGAATAATGAAGGTAACCCGATGGTATTTGCGAAGGAGTGGTATTCACAGAATGTCGAGCCAGGAGCAGTTACCAATTTGGATACTAAAGTTAAAGGTATGGAATAAAAGTAAGCTGAAAAATGTCGCTTCCGCCCTGGAATGAAAAATGTAAATCAGTCAACGCTTTTGTATAGAAAAGGAAAATTTTTAACACATAGGAGAAGCTCTTGTCAACATCTCAAAACAGTTAGATAAAAATATTGTAAAATCCTTTTTGCATAATCGCCAGTAACGCACATAATCTACTTTTGGAACAATGGCAATTGATCCACGGTTTAAAGCAATTATATATACGGCAATCCTTACCACGCCTTTTATTGGCATGTTTGGCATTACACCAATCATCAACCCAATCATCATACAACATTCTATTCCATCGCAACAACCTTTCAATCCCGGTCATCCAATTCAAATTCCTTTTCGACAGCAAAGTAGCTTCATACCTTTTTTTATTGTTACAACGCAGGTAGCGTTGATTTGGCTGCAGAATATCTTAGTGCTTATATATGGCTGGCGGTTTTTCGCAACAAAAAAGTTTGGCAATCTTATTCGGTTTATATTGAGTTATTGCATCACAGCATTGATTGGCCTGCTTATACATCAAACACTTTTTCACCCGAAGCAATTTTTGAATGACAATGTTTTGCCTGAATATTTAATGCCCATCATTTCTTCTTTTGCTACCAACACCATTGTACTTATCATCATGCAGCTCTTGCTGATACGCTATTCTGAGACCCAGGCTAAAATAGAAATCACAGAACTTAAAATGCAACACATACAGGCTGAACATGAAAAATTATTACACCAGTTACAGCCACATTTTTTATTCAACTCATTAAATGCATTAAAAATTTTAATAAATAGGGACGCAGAAGAAGCGGAAGATTATCTTGTAAAGCTGTCTGACTTTTTACGTTTTTCTTTATCGCATAATGAGCATACTGTTGTATTGCTGGATGAAGAGCTTGGATTTTCATTAACCTATCTTGAAATGCAAAAAACAAGGTTTGGCAACAGTCTCTTTTATGAAGTTAATATCCCGCAAACAATTACTGCTGAGAAAAAAGTACCGGTATTCTCTTTACAGTTGCTGCTTGAAAATTGTTTAAAACACAACGCATTTACAACTGAGAAACCTTTGAACATACAATTGTTTTACAAAGATGAGCACCTTGTTGTTTCAAACAATATGCAACATCGCAAGCCTTCAGAACCTGCTACCGGAGTAGGTTTAGCAAATCTTTCTAAAAGATATAAATACCTTGCCGGCGAGGAAATAAAAATTGAACAAACAAGCAACCGCTTTACAGTTTATTTAAAATTGCTGTAATGAAGATAGTAATCATAGAAGATGAAGCAATGAACGTGGAAGACCTTGGCCAAACGCTAATGGAAATATCTTTCCCTGTTGAAATTGTTGCTGTATTATCTTCAGTGAAAGAAGCAATTGTATATTTTGAAAAAACGGATAGCTACGATTTAATCTTCAGCGATATCCATCTGGGTGATGGTTTAAGTTTTGATATTTTTAAAGAGGCTAACATAAAAAAACCGGTGATTTTCTGCACTGCCTATGATAAATATGCATTGGAAGCCTTTAACAACAATGGCATTGCTTATGTATTAAAACCCTATAACAGAACAGCAATTCAAAAGGCAGTTTTAAAATATTTAAACCTTACAAAAGAGAATTCATATAATAAACTGCTTGAAGGATTATCAGTAGTTGCTGATAAATTAATAAATAAGGAGAAACAGGTTTTGGTACACCATAAAGATAAGATCGTTCCCATATCTATTGATTCAATTGCAGTGTTTTATATAGAAAATGATGTAACAAAGATCTGCTGTTTTAATCAATCTGTTTATGTGCTCTCTTCAAACCTTGATGAAATAGAAAACGAACACCCTTCAAAATTTTACAGGGCAAACAGGCAATACCTGATTAATAAAAAAGCAATCAAAGAAGTATCTAAGTTCTTTGCCAGAAAACTGCTTGTGCACCTCACAATAAATTTTCAACATGAAATAATTGTCAGCAAGACAAAATCTTCTCAATTTCTTACTTGGCTTGGTAATTAGGTTGCCCGTTTCAGGTTTAAAACTGTCCGCTTCAATCCCCTTTAACTTTTCATAACATCACTACAAAAATATTTTCGTTCCTGGTTTCACAATGGGCCATACAAATCTTGTTGATTCATCAGCCGGATAGATTAAATGAGGGTTTAATCGTGGCCCATTTTTTTAAAAAATATAAACGAAAAATATGTTTATTCTGCAACAGGGAAAATTTTTCAAACAAAATTGCTGGTTACTCTTATTTGTTTGCATCACTTTTTTAGGATGTACAAAGACATCATCAAGTACTTCAGACTATGAAGGCAACTGGGCACGCAGTTCTGATTTTGAAGGCGTGGCAAGAACAGAAGCAGTAAGTTTTACTATTGGCAGTTATGCTTATATCGGCACCGGATATAAAGGCAGTGATGTTCGCCTGAAAGATTTCTGGCAATTCGATCCAACAAACGGAACATGGAAACAAAAAGCAGACCTGCCAGGCGTTGAAAGAAGTTCTGCTGCGGCATTTGTCATTGCTGATAAAGGCTATGTTGGTACCGGTTATGACGGCTTGAATAAACTAAATGATTTTTATGAATATGACCCTTCTGCAAATATCTGGTCACAGAAAGCAAATTTTGCAGGTTCTGCAAGGTATGATGCCGTTGGTTTTTCTGTTGATGATAAGGGGTACATATCAACAGGTTTTGATGATAATTATTTAAAAGATAACTGGCAATACGATCCTACAACAGATCAATGGACACAAAAATCAAGTCTTGGTGGTTATAAAAGAAAAGGTGCTGTCGCTTTCGTTATTGATGATAAAGCATATATATGTACAGGCATTAATAACGGTGATAATATTAATGATTTCTGGATGTATGATGGCAGTACTGATACCTGGACAGAGAAAAGAAAAATATCCAATGCCAATTCAGATGAAGATTATGATGATGATTACAGCATTGTTCGTGATGATGCAGTAGCTTTTGTTATGAATGGCAAAGCATATATAACCTGCGGTGAAAACAGCGGTATTATTTCAACCACATGGGAATATACACCTTCCACAGATCTCTGGGCAGAGAAAACAAGTTTTGAAGGTTCAGCGCGTATTGGTGCAGTTGGCTTTACCGTTAACAATGTTGGCTATGTTGTCACTGGCAACAACAGTTCTTACCAGTTTGATGACTGCTGGCTTTTTGAACCTACAACAGACCAGACAGATGATGACAATTAAAACAGGCAAAATATTTTCTATTGTTATTGCAGCTTTAATTATAAGTGCATGCAAATCCAATAACAACAGTGGTGCTGATAAACAGGTTGCAACAGACAGCAATATGATTGAGGTATATACTTTCCCGGCACAGCAGGGATTTGGTTATTCAATTATTGTTAACGGAAAAGAGTTTATACATCAGGATTGCATTCCGGTTATACAGGGCAATAAACCATTTACTTCAAAGCAACAAGCAATACAGGCAGGAAAGCTGGTTGCACAAAAAATAAGTTCAAAACAGTTGCCAACACTTACGCTTGAAGAATTAAAAAATATTGGCGTGATACAGCATTAAGTATTATCCCGGTTTATATATTTTATACCACAAAAATGATTTTTTTAAACCTGCATATAAAGTATAAGCAAATAGTTTTTGCAATACTC
Organism: Bacteroidota bacterium; assembly: GCA_018268035.1. Lineage (GTDB taxonomy): Bacteria > Bacteroidota > Bacteroidia > Chitinophagales > Chitinophagaceae > Parafilimonas. Next base: position 14,600 of record JAFDXI010000115.1, read on the forward strand.
ACTATAAGTGTTTTCTCCTGCGAAAAACAGGATGTAAATTTTGGTGCAAGCTCTCTAAGCGATGACCCGAATATTGCCATCATTGATACAATAAGCGTGAATGCATATACTATCCAGTCTGATTCATTTCAAACAGTGAATACAGGATATTTTGTTGCAGGGAATCATTATGACAGCAGCTTCGGAAAATTTCAATCAATAGCATACTTTGACTTTGACAAACCTTACGACAGCACATCAACCCTCAACGGTTGTACAAGTTGTTATTTTGATTCGTTGGTTATTGTTGCAAAATTTTCAGGCGGTTATTATGGTGATACGACAAAACCTTTCACATTAAACGTTAACCAGCTTACTGAATTGATAGATAACAGTTCTGCATACGGGTACAATACAACAAAGCGTAACTATAATACTGAACCCATCGGCAGCTTTACTGCAATAGTATCTCCATCAAAGCAAAATACTATTCGCATTAAATTATCAGATGACCTTGGCAAAGACCTGTTTAATAAAATACAACGCAACTCGGATACAGTTAGAACTACCGATCCATTCTTAGATTATATTAAAGGCTTTTGTTTTACTGGCAATCAAAACAATGCAGTTTATTTTTTAAAACCGTTGGGCGATTCGGATTTTGTAATGATGTATTATCATAAAAACGGGCCATTGCCTGTAAACTATGTTGTAAAATTACCATTGAACACAGACCACCAGTTTAATGGATTTACAACAGATCGGACAGGGACGAATCTTTCAGCATTTATTCCAACAAAAACACTGGCTCTATCAAGCACTGAAACCAATGGTTATGTTTATTTGGATGCCAACAGCGGGTTATATATTAAGTTCAATTTTCCTTCACTGTATTCAATAAAAGAGCTTGCTACTTATACAAAAATTGTGAGCGCATCAATTGAAATTTATCCTGATAAAGATAGTTATGGCAAACAGACACTATATCAATTACCACCAGCATTGAATATGTATATAATGAATGAGTATGGTGTGGTGCAGGACTATCTTTATGTTACAGGCACAGCCAATTTGCAAGACGGTGATTTAAACATTGATTATCTCTATAATGAAAACACTAAATACACTTTTGATGTATCTGATTTTATAAATGATGTATTATCAAGCAGCAGCTATGCTTCATATAGCCTGGCGATACATCCACCATCTAATGCCAGTGATTCAACAGAACAAAGGCTGGTTTTAAAAGCATTAAATAACAGTAGTATCAAATTAAAATTAAATGTGCTTGCACTATAAAAGATACATCGCGATAGCAGCATTCGCTGCATTTTCCGGCATTAGTTCATTTGCACAGAATGTTACATCACCCTATTCAATCCTCGGCATAGGTGATATTGAAACAAAAGATTTTGGAAGGTATTTCGGTATGGGCAGTACATCAATTGCATTGCACAGTGCAAGCTCATACAATTTTACCAATCCTGCTTCTTTAACTGCTCTTGATCCAAAGGTTATGAACTTTGATTTAATGATGCGTGGCAGGATAAGCAAATTTGCAGTGCCGGGTGTAGATACCATAACAGCGCCATCAAAGGATTTTGCAATAAAAAGGATTTCGCTTGCATATAAACCAGAAAAAAACTGGGCTTTTGCTGTAGGGCTCAAGCCTTACAGTACTGTCAATTATTTATTAACTGAAACGGGCAAACTAGGCGATTACACTTCTGAAATAACAAAATCTGTTGATGGTAGCGGCGGCTTTTACCAGTTTTATTTATCGAACGGTTTTGCATTAAACAAAAACTTTTCAGCAGGTTTAACTGTGTCATACATTTTCGGCGCTACACAAACCAGCACATCTTATACTTCTGATGTAATAGGGCTTGATGTTACAAAAAATGAAAACACTGCAATGCATGCACCATTATTTACAGGCGGCCTGCAATACACTGGTAAAATAAGTAAGCATATTTCACAGCAAATTGGTGTTATTGTATCTACACCGGCAAGGCTTACCGGCGACTTAAATATTGAATATGCTGTAAGTGATTCAACTATTACAACAATGAGTAATATATCAAAACATATTTTTCTGCCGTTGCATTTTGGTTTCGGTTATGCTTTGGTGATGAACAGTATTACGCTTAGCGCTGATTATAATTACTATGACTGGAAAAAACAAAATGTTGGATACCCCAATGCATACATTGATAAAGCTTCCCGCTTTTCTGCGGGTATAGAATATAGCTTTAAAAAAAATTATGGCATACAGACAAGGGAGAAATATTATCTGCAAGGCGGTTTTTCCTATGAAACAAATTACCTGCATATACAAAATAATCCATTAACAGATATATCATGGACAATAGGTGTGGGCAATAATGTATCAAGGATTTTGAGTTATAATTTGGGTCTTGAAATAGGTTCGAAAGGTTCACTAAAATCTAACCAGATAAGGGAGAACTATACACAGTTCGTTATTGGAATATCACTGAAAGATTTTTGGTTTAATGCAGCAAAATATGGGAAGTACCAGTAGCCAAAATGTTTGATTATTTTAAGAGAAAGCAAAGGAGCTACTATTTATCCAAACAATTATCAATTCTCCGCAACATTTGAATATTTCACCGCAATAAACATTTCATTGCGTCAGCAATAGATAATTTAAGCGTTAAAATTTAAAACTGCATGAAGGGTTGTTGCATTTTTGTTTTTTTCATTTTTATTACCCAGCATGTTTTTGCACATCACGTAAAAGGTGGTTATATACGATATGAATATGCAGGCTCAGGCACTACCTCCGGCACATCAAAATATAAAGTAACGGTAACAGTGTTCTATGGTTGCGGCATTCAGGGGCCAAGAGATAATGTAACCCTGCTTGTACTGAATGGCTCAACAGGTTCACAGGTCTCATCAACCACTATCAGTACAACCACATCAGCAACTGCAACAAAAAAAAGTTTTAGCAGTTGTATGATAAACCCGCCTACAATTTGCTACGAAATTTATACATACGTTACCACGATAACTTTAACGGATATTGCAGCAGGATATGTACTTGCTGTAACAGATGAATACAGGACTGATAACATAATAAACATTTCGAACTCCAGCTCAACAGGCATTGCCATAACAGCAACTATTCCGGGTAATTCAGGAAATGATTATCATAAAAACACAAGCCCTGTTTTTGATTTTAAAGACACAGCAATTGTGTGTTATAAAGAAACTTTTTACTACCAGTTTGCTGCAAGCGATCCTGTTGATGATGATTCTCTTTCTTATTCATTCGGAAATGGTTTAAATACCACTTCAAGTTCTTCATCACCATTTTTTACATCACTTACTTATAATTCCGGTTATAGTGGCGCCAGCCCTATGGGAAGTGGTGTTACCATCAATCCAAAAACGGGTTTAATTTCAGGTACAGCGCCGACGACAACTGGTGAATATGTTATTGCTGTTTATGTAAAAGAATGGCGCAATCATGTATTGATAGATTCTGTGAAAAAAGAGTTACAGATTTATGTTTACAATTGCAGTTTAACGGCGGCAGAACTGCAACCATCTTACATTAACTGCGATAGTTTTACTACATCATTTAAAAATGAATCATCATCATCAAATATCAGTACTTATTATTGGGATTTTGGTGTAGCAGGTACAAACACTGATACATCAACCAATGCAACTCCATCTTACACTTATCCTGATACAGGTGTTTACACTATCAAATTAAAAGTTGTTTCAACTTCTGGTTGTTCTGATTCAACCACATCAACCGTTGCAGTTTATCCGGGTTTTTATACGGGCTTTACAGTTTCGGGCAGTTGTTATCTGTCACCATTTCTTTTTATTGATACTTCTCATACCCGGTATGGTTATATCAATTATCGCTTATGGAATTTTGGTGATGAAACTACAACGGCAGATACTTCAACATTACAAAATGTATCTTATACTTATCCTTCACCTGCTACGAGAACAGCGACACTCAGTGTTACTTCAAGCAAGGGCTGCAATACAATTGTAAGCAAAACAGTATCTGCTACTGATAAACCCGATCTTTCACTTGCATTTACAGATACACTTATTTGCAGCATTGACACTTTACAACTGATAGCTTATGGCACCGGTGACTTTTTATGGACAGGGAACAACATCATTCAATCAAATACTGCAACACCTCTTGTTTATCCAAAAGATACAACACAGTATGTTGTTACATTAACTGATAAAAGTTGTGTTGCAAGCGATACAGTTACTGTAAATGTTATTGATGATGTTTTACTAAATGTAATGCCTGATACTACTATTTGCACAACAGATACAGTTCAGTTAACAACAAAAAGTAATGCATTATATTTTCAATGGACACCATCTTCCTCATTAAATAATGATACAGCACAATGGCCAATGGCAGTTCCATTAAACAATACAACTTATACGGTAGTTGCAAGTGTTGGAAAATGCCAGGCAACAGACAATGTTACTATCACCACAGTTCCTTATCCGCAGGTAACTGCATCAAATGATACATCTATTTGTTATGGCAGCACTGCACAATTAAAAGCAACTATGAATGGCAGTTCTTTTGCATGGTCACCATCAGGCAGCCTTGTCAATGCAAACACATTAACACCAATAGCCGGCCCGATGGATACAACAGTTTATACAATCACAGTTTATGATACACTTGGTTGCCCCAAGCCTTCAAATGATTATGTTACCGTTAATGTTGTGCCGAAGATAAAAGCCTTTGCAGGCAATGATACTTCAGTTGTTATTAATCAGCCTTTACAGTTTAACGCAACCGGCGGCAGTATTTATTTATGGGTGCCTTCAACTTATTTAAACAATTCAAATATTAATAATCCTGTCGGTACTTATCATAGTGCTGATACGATTACATACACTGTAAAAGTTTCAACACCGGAAGGCTGTTATGCTTACGATAATATTAAAGTATATGTATTCACATCACTGCCCGATATTTTTGTGCCTACTGGTTTTACACCCAATAATGATGGTTTGAATGATGTTGAAAAACCAACTCTTGTAGGCATAAAAACATTCAAATATTTTGGCATCTACAATCGTTGGGGGCAAAGAATTTTTCAAACAAATCAGGCAGGCAAAGGCTGGGATGGAACTGTCAATGGCATTCCGCAGCCATCTGGCGCTTATGTGTTTGTGGCTTTAGGTATAGATTATAATGATAAAGAAATTCTTCGCAAAGGAACTTTTGTACTGATAAGATAATCTGTAAACCAATTAACCTGTTTTTAGTTAAAAGAAAATTTTAAAAAGGATTAAACTGAACTACAGGAATGCTAACACAATTGCTTTTAATATTTCAGAAATTTGATTTAGCTGTGGTTGTTATTGCTCTTTGCACATTTTGTTTTACTTCCATAGTATTCAGGTTTACAACCTCACCAATAATAATAACAACTGGGCCTGCTATTTCAGCATGTTAGTCACAGTAAAAAAATTTCCGGTTTGTTTCTTTTAGTGTAGAAAGATTAAAAAATCAACCTCCCCGGATAATAGAATATTGAGGCGGCATAATTTATTTCATGCTCACATACTTCTCAATTTGCCATTGTTTTGATGCATCAGAAGTGACATATCCATAATTGCTTGATTCTATCTCAATCAACCACATAACATAAGTACCAGCTTTTCCTATATTAACCCATATTTACATAGTGAAATGCTCATTACCATTTTCATCGAGAGTTTTAGTAAAGATGTCATTTAATTTATTATTACATCATTTACTTTCAATTTACCGCATTAAGGTTAAATTTATTATGAAGATCAGAGTTATAATAACCGGATCAAAAGCAAAGGCTGTTCAGGTGGTCCGGTACCAGGATAATAAAAGATTCATTTTACAACATTTTGGTTCTGCACATAATGATGATGAGTTAAATGAATTGCTATTATTGGCTGAAGAATGGATAAATGATTACTCAGGTCAACTATCTTTTTTTCCTGATGAAAATCCCAACAGGATTTTATATCTTAATCATTGTACTTTTCTGGGTGTTTGATATAATTTTTTCTACAAACAGGTAAGAGAAATACAAGGTAAAATTGGGTTTGATGACTTGCCTGTCTTGCTGCAAGACCTGGTTGTAATCAGGCTATTCGAGCCAGCCTCTAAACTACGTTCTTTAGAACTACTGAAACAGTATTTTGACATCAACCACAGTCGAAAGACCTATTACAAAATAGCACCAAAGTGTATAGAATTAAAGAAGGCAGTGGAAGACAAAGTGGTGGACTTTGCAAAGAAAAATTATGCTTTCAACTTCAACATTCTGTTTTATGATGTTACCACTTTGTGCTTTGAAACATTTGAAGAAGATGAATTGAGAAAAAACGGTTTTTCCAAAGACAATAAATCACAGCAACCACAAATACTGATAGCACTGATGGTGAGCAAAGAAGGCTTCCCGATTGCATACGAAGTGTTTTCCGGCAATACGTTTGAAGGACATACTATCGTTCCGGTAGTAAAGAAGTTTATAAAGAAAAACGATATAAAAGAATGTTCCATTGTAGCCGATGCCGCTATGATTTGTACTGACAATGTCAAAGCCCTGATAAATAACTCCATTAACTATATCGTGGGAGCGAGGTTAGGCAATCTCTCCAGAGAAGTTATTGATGAGATTGACAAGCGGTGCATCATAGAAGATGGCAAGCATTTTAGAATGAAAACTGAAAACGGATACCTGATTTGCAGTTATTCTTCTGCCAGGTACAGAAAAGATCTTTATGAAATGAATAAACAAATAGAAAAAGCAAATCAGGTAATTGCCCATCCATCCAAAAGCAAGAAATTAAAATTTACTCAAACTAAAGGACAGAAAATAGAGCTCAATGTAGCACTGATTGAAAAAACAAAAAAGCTACTTGGCATCAAAGGATATTATACCAATTTAGAAGAACAGGTAGCAGACAATAAAACAATAATTGAGCGATATCATGAACTCTATAAAATTGAACAGGCATTTAGAATATCAAAAAGTGACTTGCGGACAAGACCAATTTTTCATTTCAAGGAACAGCCCATCAAATTGCACATATTAATTTGTTTTATGGCACTTGTTGTATCCAAGAATATTGAGTTGAAAACGGGTGTTTCAATACGAAGATTTATTGATGAAGCTAAAAAAATTGCTGACGGGCAAATCTTAAATCAAATGACTGATAAAGTTTTTCCAGGTATATAATTAAATAAAAACGCCCTCACATCGAAGGGCATTTTTTTGTTCACACGAGAATTGCTGCTTTTCATCAATTAGCGCCTTTTATTCTACTTTGTTCTTCGCCTGCGCTGTTATTAATTCTTCGTTGTTCTGCTTGTTTTCCTTTACTCAACCTGTATGTAAAACTGATATTCACCACACGGCTCTCCCATTTGTTATGAATGTTGACATCAATATTCTGATACCTGCTATAACCATTCCATTGCTGTAAACCTGCAAAATCACGGAAGTTTAATTTGATGATGCCTTTATCTTGCAACACTTTTTTCGATACAGCAAAGTTCATGCTGCCCTGACCAAGCCCTACAATTGTTCCATACACTGCTTTGCTATTATAATATCCACTCAGCTCCATGCTCCATCCTTTTGGTAATGTAAACATGTTTTGAATATTTGTGCTGAATGATGGGCCATGCACTTTAATCATACCATTATTGATATATCCTTCAAAACTGTTGTATGCTCCCTGCATATATGCATTAATCCTCCACCATTTTGTAACAGGAATGCCTGCGCTCACACTTAAGGTCAAACTATGCTGGTTAGCAAGATTGGCCTTGGTAACATACGTAGTATGCGTACTATCCACCTGTTCCAATTGTTCATTAATCATATCATTGATGATTGCATAACCCAAAGTTGTTGTTACCATGTTTTTATAAGTATGACTGAATTCAATATTATGGCTGAACTGAGGTTTCAGATATGGGTTGCCCACCTGGTAAGTATATTTATCAAGAAAATAATAGAATGGATTCATGTCTTCATAATCCGGTCTTTCAATCCTCCTGCCGTAATTCAGACTGAACTGGTTTTTATCATTCATTGCATAGCTCACATAAGCTGTTGGAAAAAGTTGTGTGTAATTGCGTTTAAAGGTCTGACCGGTTGTTAACTGGTTGCCTGTTGAAATAGTATTTTCCAAACGCAATCCAACCTGTGCACTCCATTTTTTATCGAGTTGTTTGCTCACATTGATATATGCAGCATTGATATTTTCTTTATAAATAAAATGATTGCTGCGGCCTGAATCTTCTACCCATTCATTATTCAATAAACTATCGTATTGCGCATTGTTGTCCGTTTCCACATAACTTGATTTAATACCTGCTTCCAGTTTTGCATCATGTTTTAATGGAAGAGTATAATCAATCTTGCCGCTGTAAATATGTATCATAGATGGTAAGTGCCCACGCAGCGTTTCATCATTGCTGATCTTAGTAGCATTATCATTATAAAAACTACTTACAAACATCTGGTCTGATAATGTTTTATAATAAATATAATCGAAGCTGCCGCTGATTTCCTGGCCTGCAGAATAAAGCTTTGATGTAAAATTGATATTGCCTCCATAGTTGGTCCATTTATCACGAATGTTGCTATTGGTAAATGTTTGTGTCTGCAAATTATTATCCGCATCCATGATGTCAGTTACGTTATCATTACTTTGCTTACCGGGATTGAAATTTCCATTCACTGAAAAACCAATCGTTGTCTTCTTTGATATATAATAATCCAGGCCTGTTTTTAAATAATGTGATTGCCTTGAAGACAACATGTTTGCTGTCTGTTCAAACTTTGATTCTATCTCGCCAGTATTATCCCTGAAATTCCTGGTGAGGTCAAGAGTGTGATAACGTTTGTTATAATTATAACTGTAATTAGCAAACAGGTTCAATTTTCCTGTACGATAATTCAGGTTGATGCTTTCATTTGTTTTAGGATATTTACCCATGCCTGTGCCAATAGTTACACTTGTATTAAAGCCAACGGTTTTTGATTTTTTTGTTTTGAAATTGATGATGCCTGAATTACCGGCAGCATCATATTTGGCTGATGGTTGAGTCATCAGTTCAATTTGTTCGAGGCTGGATGATGGAAGATTTTTTAAAAAGTTGGCAAGGTCTGTTGCACTGAGATAAGTTGGTTTATCATCAATCATCACAACTACACCTTGTTTACCTTTCAGGCTGATGTTGCCATCTTTATCAATGCTGACGCCTGGTGTTTTTTCCAGCACTTCATAAGCTGACAAACCAGTATTGGCCGGTGAAGCATCTATATTGATAACAGTTTTATCAATCTTTTGCTCCATGTATTGTTTTTGTGATGTAACAACCACATCCCGTAACCGGGCTGAGCTTACCAGTTGAATGGAATGAAGATCGTTCTGCGGATGTTGTTCATCTAACTGGAAAGCGGGGGAATAATAAATGGTGTTTCCCACAAATTGAACTGAAACAAGATAATTTCCTGCATTAATTTTTTGGATGATAAATGAGCCGTCTTTCCCTGACACCGACTGTTTGATGGTTGTGGAATCAGGTTTTAAGAGGCTGATTGTAGCAGATTCTACCGGTTTACCGGAAGCAGTTACTTTCCCTTTCACTGAAAAATCCTGTGCACTAAGCATTGTAAAACAACTATTTAATAAAAATAGAGTAAATAATATCTTTCTCATAGCTATACTTTTAAAGTTCTTTGTACTAATAATTACATGGCAAATATATGTACCATGTAAAACATAGTACATATTTATACACAAGCGGCAAATTTTAAAACCTGACTAGTATGATAGCTGTACGATTTGGGAAAAGAAAATGTTACAGTAAAAATGAAAACAGGCATTTCATTAAGATGAATGCCTGCCGGATTGATTATTATATGAAAGTATTATTCTTTCAAAAACTTCTTCGTAACCACCTGTCCATTCATTTCAATTTTTAATAAATAATTTCCTGGTTGTAATGAAGCGATGTTTAGATTGTAACTGGGATAGCTATTAGCTTTTAGCTGTTGGCTGATAGCTGTAAAGCCGTTGAAACTGATAGCTGTAATATTTGTTTTTGGCGATAAACCTTGAATATGCAAAATATTTTGTGCAGGATTGGGATAAATGCGCAC
>JAFDXI010000116.1 GCA_018268035.1 Bacteroidota bacterium
CATCATTTCACAACAGATTTATTCCAGATTTCATTGCGGAATTTCGTTTGTGCAACGGAACAGTCATTCCGGATCATTGAATCGGATGAATACATACGCCTGGAAACCGTACTTACCGGTGAACTGCATATTAAAAACCCCGATGGCAGTGAGACAAATTTATTACCTGGTCAATACCACATCACTAAAGAAAAGTTCTACGAATTTGAAATTAAGCCGTCACAGGGATGTCAATATTTTGTGGTGTATATAAGCCCTGCTCTGATAGAACAAACTCCGATGGGAGAAACCATCCGGCCGCCTTCAGAACCCCGGATGATGTCGGATACAATGCGTGAAGTGATCAACCGCATACTTGATAACCCTTTTGAAGAAAAGTTGCGGGATGCTTCTTATGATTATCGCATTCGGGAGTTGTTGTTTTATCATATATCAGTTCCACCGTTTACTTTGCCGGGCGAGATGACACCTGCAGAAATTGCAGCAGTTTATGCCGCAGATGCGATTATTGCCGCCAACCTCAATGTTCACTACACCATACCGGAACTGGCCCGGATGGTTCATACCAATGTGTATGTATTAAAGACAGGCTTTCCCAAGATTTTCGGTGTTAGCGTACTCGACAGGCTATTGCAACGCAAAATGGACAGGGCTAAATTTCTCTTGGAAACAACTGACAAACAGATCCAGGAAATAAGTGAACTATCAGGCTATGAAACACCAACAGGGTTTATCAACGCTTTCAAGAAAATATTTAAAATATCGCCAAAGGATTGGCGGAAGAAAAGCAGAGGATTGCTATAGATATCGGAAGCCGCTTCATTTTATTATTTAATATTGAGCATCTTCTCATTCTGGATCAATTCTCATGCACACTAATACTTTCAAAAATCATCTTATCTCCATTGCGGGTAAACCGCACACTAAATATTATTGATTTGTTGGCAGGGCCGGCCGGTTTATAGGGATCGGAGGTATATACTACCTGGGTTTCAAATGAAGTGGCGGTTGGATGTTGTTGCATATAATCCTGCAAGTTGTTCAAAGCATCGGTAATGATTTCTTCCAATAGCTTCACTTCTTTTTTTAACCTGAACCTGCCCTGTAAAATCTTCAATTGCTGTATCAGGTCATCAAAGGCAATTGCTTGCTCGTAAATCATTTGTTGTTGCATGATTTCATAATCCTGGCGATACAATTCAAGCACTTCTGCGGGTGGTAAAAAGTAAATAGTAGCATGTTTTAGCGATTGATAATTTACCCATGATGCCCGCATATAATCCTGCCGGTGAATGATTAGATGTTCATATAAGTCATGATCCGTCAAAGCATCTTTCCCGATGCTATTATCCATAATCATAACAAGATCGTAAAAATGTCTTGACATTCTTTCTGATCTTATTTTTGATTTATCGGGCTTGCCGAATTCTTCATGTAACAAAAATGCTTTTTCCAGGAAAGTCTTTCTTGGCTCCACAACGGCTACTTCAAATGCGGTTTCAGCGTAAGCCGGGTTAGGAAAGTATTCTGATAAAATAGATAACACAGGTCTCGTGGTAAAGGGAATTTTCAGTGATCGTACACTCACTTCAATTTTTACCTGATCGGCGATGTAAGGATTAGGATCGTAAAGGGAGTTGTATTTTACATATAGTACCTGTGGGTCTGTATCGGGAAATTTTTCAGGAATGGGTTCAGCCTCGACAATGATTGCATCGGCAGTGACGCCCAATGCGGCAAGTTGATTTTCGAGTTCATCTCTTAATGTTGTGCTGGTGAAGGTGCAACCTTTTCTTCTGAGCCTGTCGAGGTAACTTTTTGTCGGGTGCTCTTTATATTTCATTTCAAACGCTTCCGGGTCCAGGGCAATATCAATGTCTTCTGAAAAACGGTTGATCAGTTTCCAGCATTTACTCAGCGAAGTACCACCCTTGAATACAAGGTGTTTGGCATAGGCCGATTGGAACAAGGCTTTTAGCGTTAGGGTAACCCACCAGTCCTTCTCGATTGCTTTTTCGGGAATGCTGGTTTTCAGGTTAACCTGTTCAATTGTCGTTCTTCTTTGTTCATCTGTCAATTTCAGCCAGCCGGTCATTTGGGTTGGTTTAGCAGTTTTAAAATATAATCATGAATGCGGGCAGGTGCCAGTTTCAGGTCATGCTTCAGGTTTTCGGGATCTTCTTTTGATAACAGATCTTTGATCTTTCTTTCCCTGTCCGGTTCTATTTTGTCCAGATCCAATTCTTCCAGGGCCTGTATAATCAGTCCGCTCAACTCCCCTTTGGCAGATAATTTTTTACTGGTGGTTGCCTTAAATTTAATGATCGTTTTCCCCAACTTAATTTGCCTCGGCGACCCATCTGTGATATAGACTAATTTCATGGGTACCTGGGTGCTTAATCCAAGCCTGTTCAGGGCAGACACACCCGTTGGCCGGATACGTATCTTTTCCTTTTCAGCAATAGCCTGCGCTACTTTTTCTGCACCGGGATATACTTCGCCAAAAAGGGGATCGATCTTGGGAATGTAATAAATGCCGTGAGCAAGCCGCCTGATCTTTCCTTGTTTGACCAGGCGATGAAGGGCCATTTTTATAGCTCCCTCATTGCCTATCCCTCTAAAATCAGACGGGAATATGATCTCTCCGGCCTTATCCTCTGATATATAGTTGTTTATATAAGTTTGTGTTTTTCCCATTGTTACAAATTTATAAAAAAATGTAACATTTAGAAAGCGTGATTGTTACCTTTTTTTGAAAAAAAGTAACAACTATTAGGCACTATTTAGAAACTGACCGACATTAATGTCAGAAATATTTGAAAATAAGTGACATTATAAAGACCGGCTGCTGCCATTTTTCTTTAAAAAAGCCCTGAATGTAAAGGATAAGGACTGAAAA
>JAFDXI010000117.1 GCA_018268035.1 Bacteroidota bacterium
ATGATTTGGGCGAATAAAGCTATTTTTGACATAGAGAAAGTTGGTTTTGTTGTGCAACTCAAAGCTATTTGAGATACAGACAACTTTCTCTATTTTTTTTAAAACGTTTAGGACGCTATTGATTTAAAACCTTAATTATGAAAAGAAAGGATTTTATTAAAGGTGCCGGTTTAGTATCCATTGCTGCAATATTGCCTTGGAACAAGAAAGTAATCGCAAGTCAGGAAGTGTGGGGAAGTTGTACTCCTACGCCTGAGTTAACGGATGGACCTTACCCGGATATTTTTACCTCAACACACACCATTTCTTCAATAACTCGTTCCGACATAACAGATTCGCAGGTAGGAATTCCTTTGACAGTAACGTTTACTGTTGTAGATGAGACTTCTTGTTTACCTGTAGAAGGCGTTGATATTTATGTGTGGCATTGCAATGCTGATGGTTATTATTCTGAATACAGTCAGCAAGGTTATTTAGGCACAAAAGATTACACAAATGCAGAATTTTTAAGAGGCATCCAGACAACTGATGCAAATGGGCAAGTTACTTTCCAAACAATTTATCCTGGATGGTACACACCACGTGCCACACACATTCATGTTCGTTCTTACATAAATTCAGTTTTAGAAAGTACAACACAATTATGTTTTCCTGATACAGATAACACTACTGTATATAATACTTCACATTATACCGGGCATGGACAAAATACAACTAAAAATTCAACCGATATGGTATTTTCACCGCTAAATTCTTCTGAACTTACGCTTGTAACTTTTTCTGTTTCCGGAAATACCACAAACGGTTATACTGCAACTGCTCAATTAACTATTGATGCATCAGTTTTGCCTTTAAAACTTATTTCTTTTGCGGCTGCACTTGAAGGCAAAAATGTTTCATTACTTTTTACTACTGCTGATGAAACAAACATGAAAAGTTTTGAAATAGAAAGAAGCTCTGATGGTTATCATTTTTCACCCATTGGAACTTTGAATGCAAAAAATGGAAGTGGAATAAACAATTACACTTTTACTGATGCTGCTGCTACTGGTACTAAAGTTTATTATCGTTTAAAACTAATCAGCATTGACGGAACGTTTACTTACAGTTCAATAACAAACATCTCTTTAAATTTTAACACGCGAGGTATATCAATTTATCCGAACCCTGTGCATGATAATTTAGTATTACTGCATCCGAAAGCTGATGAAGCAACTAAAATTCACATTCTAACCATTGATGGAAAAATTGTTTCTGGTGCTGACATCACAGTTGGTACAACAGCTACAACTGTAAATGTAAACGCATTAAATAAAGGAGCTTATATTTTATTATATCAAAGTACAAATGAAAAATACATTACGAGGTTTGTGAAAGAGTAAAACTTTACCTATTATAAAATCATGCGGCAGCCAACATATAAGGCTTAAACGAAGCTTTGCGCCAGTTGTATCATACAGTAAAAATCTTTTGCAGCGCAAAGGTTTGATTTAAGCTCCCGCTGCATTGCGGGATTGAATGAACCGATTCGCTTTTGGGGTTTCATTATATACTTTAAATGTATTAACAAAGCGCTGAGTATAGAAGACGCTTTAATTTTTTTGATTGCAATTGTTTTTCCTGGCAACAGGTTTTTTATCATAGTGGCTGCTTATCTCTTTTTTTTACCTTTTTTATTGTTCTGTATGCTTCACAATTTCAATTCCGGTAGAATTACTTTCAACTTTTGTGCATAACTTCAACAAAGTAATCTCAAATGGGTATTTGGATCAGTCCTGGCAGTATATGAATTCCATGCTTTCGCAAATGCTCGACCGTTACCATTATGTTTTGACATCCTTGTAAACACAAGCTATAATTCATAACTAACGACAAAAAACTAGGGACAAAAAAATTGAACAATGCGACAAAAATTAAGCTTAATAACACCTGGAGTTGGCGAATTTGAAAAATCGTTAGATTTTTGCGAAAACAGGCTTGGTAGAAATAAGTTGGTCAAAAGATTGGAAGGTTTGGCTTTCTTTGACTTAGGCGGAATTATTTTGACATTTCTATGCCAATTTTGTACAAGGTTCATGTTCCGTTTTTCAATTGAAGTTTTGTACTGAAAATCCACCACTACTCAACGCCGCAAATCGTTAGTAGCTATATTTGCGGACTATAAAAAAAAATGAAAATATATTAATAAAACAGATAGAACGAATGACAGTGATTTGTAAAAATTGTGGTAGGCATTTTAACGGAAACTTTTGTAATTATTGTGGACAGACTGCTGAAACGCACAAGATAGATGCGCACTTTTTATGGCACGACATTCAACATGGGCTTTTTCATTTCGACCACGGAATTTTATATACCATAAAACAACTTTTCACAAGACCAGGCAATGCAATCAAAGAATTTATAGAGGGAAAAAGAGTAAAATATTTTAAGCCTATATCATTAGTCATTCTATTAGCGACAGTTTACGGCCTTTTATCTCACACTTTCCAAACTGACTTTGCAAAAGCTTTAGTAATAAAAGATTCTCCACACGAAAAAATTGTTATTGAAAAAATCAATGAGTGGATTAGTGGTCATTTTTCATGGGCAACATTATTGACTTTGCCCTTTTATACAATCGGGTCATTTATTGCATTCAGAAAACAGGGATATAATTTTGCAGAACATTTTGTGATGAACACTTTTCTCGCAAGTCAAAGGATTGTGCTGCATATTCTAATTTTCCCACTAAGCTATTTTTTTTATGGAACTCCTTCTTATAATATATTTTCAAGCGTAATTCCTTTATTAGAATTTATTTTGGTAGCCTGGGGCTACTCTCAGTTTTTCAACAAACTGACAATTACAAAATCATTCTTATTAACATTGCTTAGCTATGCTATTGTAATAGTGCTTGGAGGAATTATTGGAACAACAATTCTCCATTTGTTTTAAAAGCAGTGTTCAAATTTTATTAATGCAGTCACTAACAACAATGGCCACGTTGGGCGAGCAACACCTGCAATGAAGCCACATGTTAAACATCCTGTCCTGTTGATTTGGGAAGACCTACGGGTGCCTGTGCCGCATTTTGGTGTTCCAGTTGTAAAAATTTAATCATATAGTAACCTGTTAGAATTGTTTTTGTGTAGGACTATTTGCAGGTTCCTTATTGTTGTTTTTATGAAAGTTATCAATACATGATTTTATGAAAGTTGAGATCAACATTGTAATATCATCTATTTCAAATCCCAATTTCAGTTCCAGCGGAATTACTGTCACCTTTTGTTCATAACATCAATAAAACATTTTAAAATGGGTATTTATACAATATAGATGATCAATGAACCATTTTCCTTCGTAAATGCTATAAAGTTATAATCAAACGCAAAGGCGGTATTTTTAGTGACGGTCTGAGGGCGTCCCTATTTTACTATCCATCAATAAAAATATGTTTTCATTACTGCTTATATTTACAATCTTTATCAGAAAACATTTCTTCATTACAAAATTCATCATAACTAAAATGATACCAATGAAAAATCTGAAAATCACTTTTATCTTTTTCATTATTATTTGTTTTGCTTCTGACTTATTTGCTCAGCCCATCACCATATCGCAGGTAGACACAGTGGTGGAACGCGCTATGAAAACATTTAACGTACCTGGTATTGCCGTTGCTATAGTGAAAGATGGTAAAACATTACTTGAAAAAGGGTATGGTGTTACTTCACTTAACACAATGCAAAAGATGAATGAACATACCCGATTTGGTATTGCTTCCAACAGCAAAGCTTTTACCACAGCATCATTGGGGATTTTGGTTGATGAAGGAAAATTGAAATGGAATGACAGGGTTACCGATTATATTCCTGGGTTTAAACTGTATGCACCTTATGTTACTGAAAACTTTACCATCCGTGATCTTATTACACATCGTAGTGGTATGGGCCTTGGTGCTGGCGACCTGATGATATGGCCCGATAGCAGCACTTTTACTTTAACTGATATTATTCATAACCTGAGATACCTGAAACAGGTTTCGGATTTCAGGACAAAATATGATTATGATAACCTGTTGTACATCGTTGCAGGCGAAGTGGTAGCAAGGGTATCGGGGATGAGCTGGGAAAAATTTGTTCAGACAAAAATTATGGATCCTTTGCAAATGACAGAAAGCGCACCTAATTATGAATTGCTGAAGGATAAAAATAATGTGATAGACCCGCATGCACCGGTGAATGGAAAAGTACAGGTGATTCACCGCGACTGGAAATATGTTGCTGATGCTGCCGGCGGTATTTACAGCAGTGTGCATGATATGTGTAAATGGGTGACCATGCAGATGAATGATGGCAAATATGGTGATGATCTCACAAAACAACTTCTGGAAAAAAGTACACATGAAGAAATGTGGACACCTCAAACCATCATCCCTGTTCTCGGGCCAACACCTTACAACACCCATTTTGCAAGCTATGGCCTCGGTTGGTTTTTAAGCGATGAGATGGGATACAAAGTGGCGACTCACACAGGTGGGCTTGCAGGAATTGTTACGCAGGTTACATTAATTCCTGAAATGAAATTAGGCATCATTGTTTTTACCAATCAGCAATCTGGTGCAGCTTTTAGATCAATCACCAATACTATTAAAGACAGTTATTATGGTATCAAAGGAAAGGATTGGGTAAAACAATACAAAGAACTTGTTGACAAGAGTGTATCAGATGCAAAAGCAATCACTGATAAGATATGGCATGATATTGATGCAGCACAACTAAAAAATACAGCCAGTGTTGATTTCTCAAAATATACTGGAACCTATACTGACCCCTGGTTTGGTGATGTAGTGATCTCTGAAAAAAACGGCAAGCCCTGGTTTGATTCAAAAAATTCACCACGGCTTACAGGTGAAATGGTTTATTATAAAGGCAACACTTTTATAGTAAAATGGGATGACAGGAGTATGGATGCAGATGCTTATGTGATGTTTACACTCGATTACCAGGGAAACCCTGATGGCATAAAGATGAAACCAATTTCTCCATTAACCGATTTCAGTTTCGATTTTCAGGATCTTGATTTTGCAAGGAAAAAATAATGTTTTATTGAGATGTTGATTTCAACATCAGTTTGAATTTAATTTTAAATGAAAGGAAATAATATCCTTAAAAAAACAGATAGGTTCATAATGGATTTCTAAACGCATATAAAAGCCTTGATGCTTCGTTTTGCATTACCAACGCAAAGCTTCCAGACGTTAGTTAAATTTGTAATGAACTGCACCTCATAAACAGGATGGACAGGATTTTCCACCCTGCATCCAACCTTTATTCCACCTCACCTGGTTTGGATATGGAAACATTCCGAATGTAGTTTTGTAAAGCATTTAACATTAAATATAATTTTTATGAACAAACAAATTCCAACTCCAGGGCTTCTTTTTGGCTTGATAATTTTTATCGGATTAATGCCATTGACGTTTATGTTTTCACAAAACGGGGCACAACTATTACTAGACACATCATTCAGATACATAGTATGGTGTGGGCAGGTAATTATTCTTTTTGTGTTGCTTTTCACAAATCTCAGACTGAGCAAAAAGCAACTTATTGGTTTGCCGGTGCTTTATACTCTCATTCCATTTATTTTTACTTTCAACGATGATGGACTTTCTTTTTTGATTTTAAACAAATACACAAGTTCAATTCTTTCATGGGCAATTGCAAGTGTATTGTTCGGTAAATTATTTTTCCGCATTAATTTTAAACCCAGTCATTGACTAAATATGACCGCAAAACGAAAACAAGAAATACTAATAGCATTGAGCATTTTATTGACCTTATGTTCAATAGGATTTTCATTTGATGGAACAATTTATTTATGGTTTTGGCAGAAATATCCTATCATCCCAATACTGTTGCTGATGTTTGCATTTATTGGAGTTCGTTATTGGTTAAAACTTGAAATTGAACGGCAACGACAACAAATATATTCCGAATACAAGCAAAACAATGAGTCACAGCAACAGACAGGCTTTCAAAATTTACTATCATCTCGGGAAATTGAAGTGATGGAATTAATAAATAGTGGCTTGAGCAATAAAGAAATTGCCGATAAGCTATTTATATCTTTATCCACTGTAAAAACACACATCAATAACATTTACAAAATCCTTGAAGTAAAAAACAGACGAGAAGCGATTGAAAAAATGAATACCGATAGAAAAGATGAGCACACAAATTTTTAATGAGTAAACGATTGAGTTAGGCAATATAAGTAGAACCATTGTTGCTAACTATGATTCACTTATAACTATGTGACTTTATCGGAAACAAATTTCCCAAACGTGGTGTATGAATTAAAACAGTCTGCTTATTACTGGGGAGGCACTCTTTTTTTTTAACTATAATTCTCACAAAATACAATGCACTTTTTCCGCGTGCCTGACTTTGGTAATGAGGCATTGCAGGGAAAAATATTTAAAACATGCAACAAAATGTTCACATGAAAAAATGCTGTACCTGACTTCAGCAGGCAGGCAAGTGTTGCATCGCAAGGAATGAAGCCAAAAAATTTCAAAACAGGTAACATAAAAATTTACTAAAACTATATCTCGTATTTTAATAGGCAATATCATGTTTTAAGAAATGCATGAATTTACATTCCTGGTTTGATTCTAAAATTTAATTTCAAAATGAGGTATGTTTGTAACATACATATCAGGTGATGACAATCTTATATTTGTTATATAGCACTGCAATTTGTATAGATCATCATCAAAAGAATATTTATTATTTTTTAAAAAAATATAAAATGACTGTACAGAGAACCGTTTTTATTGCTCTCATAATTTTTTCTATCAGTGGTTGCGCAACCAGCAAAAAATCGCAAAAGGAAGTTTCTTATGATGATGGCATCAAACAGATCAATCATGTAGTGGTTATTTATATGGAAAATCACAGTTTTGATAATTTGTATGGTGAGTTTAAAGGTGCGAATGGAATCAGGAATATAAAGCCAGGAGACTTTGTGCAGGTGGATGAGAATGGAAAGCCTTATAAATTCCTGCCTGAAATTCCAAGAAATAATTCTTTCCCAACTAACCTGCCAAACCAGCTTTTTAATATTGATCAGTATGTTCCATCAGATAAAAAGACACCTGATGTAACGCATCGTTTTTATCATAACCAATTGCAGATTGATGGTGGTAAGATGGACAAGTTTGCATTGTATAATGATTCCAAAGGACTGGCTATGGGTTATTATAATACTGAGAAACTGCCGTTGTATCCGTTTGCAAAAAAATATACGTTATGCGATAATTTTTTTCAGAGTGTATTTGGTGGTTCCTATTTTAATCATGTGTTTTTAATTGCTGCTGCTGTGCCGGAATGGCCAAATGCACCTGAATCTGAAATAGCAAAAATTGATGCAGATGGCAATATGATAAAAGATGGTGTTGTTACGCCTGATGGCTTTGCAGTCAATCATGTTCTTTCAAGAAATAAACCTTATCCGCCAAAATCAGATACATCAGAAATGTTGCCATCACAAACGATGCCGACAATTGGTGACAGGTTGAGCGAAAAGGGAATTTCATGGGCATGGTATTCTGAAGGATGGGACAATGCTGTTGCATGCAGAAAAAATAATTTTGCTTATAACCATGAACCTTTCCTGTATTTCAAAAATTATGAAGATGGTACTGAAGGCAGGACACACATGAAAGATCAGAATGATTTTTTAAAAGCAGCACATGATGGCACATTGCCTGCAGTTTCTTTTGTGAAACCGGGTGGTGGCAATGATGAACATCCTGGTGGTTCTGATGTTTTTTCTTCGGAGCAACTGGCAGTGAAACTGATCAATGCAGTATTGGATGGGCCGAATGCAAAAGATGCACTGGTGATACTTACCTATGATGAATTTGGTGGATTTTTTGATCATGTGTCGCCACCGGTGATTGACAGGTTTGGCCCGGGGAGCCGCATACCTGCAATCATTATCGGACCTTTTGCTAAAAAGGGAAATGTTGATCACACACAATATGAAACTGTCAGCATCACTTCATTTATTGAACACAGATGGGGGTTGCAACCATTGAGTGGTAGAGATAAAAATGCAAACCCATTCAGGAATGCACTGATTTTTAAATAAACAATTCTGAGAAGAAGGATTATGTGTTATGTATAAAAAGGCAGTGATAGCAGCCATAGTTTTAATAGGGCTTTTGATTGCAGGATTTACTCCTTTTTATACGAATCATAATGATACAGCACAAAACAAACCCAGCCAACGTGTAAGAAAAATACAGGAAGAAGTTTTAAAACAGGTTATATCTTTTCGTGATTATATAAATGATACTTTTTTTGCTGATGTCAAAAATGAAAAAATTGACACCCAAAAACTGCGTCATGATTTCCTGCAATCAAGATTGTTGTTCAAAAAATTTGAATGGGCTGCAACATATTTTGCATCTGAACTTACTGAAAGATTAAACGGCCCACCAGTGCAGGAAATTGAGAATGCAGATCTGCTGGATTCTACTTTAGCACGTGCCATTGACCCGATGGGGTTGCAGGTGATAGAGCAATTGATATATCCTGAATATGATACTGCCGATAAGAAAGAACTGGTCAGTGATGTGGAGCATTTAATTACAAACACCAATTACCTCGTTGCATATTTTTCTGATCATGATCTTGCAGACTGGCGCATACTCGATGCTGCCAAGCTGGAGATATTCAGGATAATTGCCTTGGGTATTACTGGATATGATAACGGGCTTTCACTGAACAGCATGGAAGAATCTGCTGCTTCATTACAAAGCCTGCGTGATATGCTCACATATTATGTTCACAAAAACGATACAACATTTTTATTGCAAGACCTCGACTCTGCAATAGAATACCTGCAACAGCATCAGGATTTTGATTCTTTTGACAGAATGGAATTTATCACCCGCTATGCCAATAAGATCAGTAGTAGAATTGCGCAAATACAAAGAGCGTTAGACGGGTATGAGATAAAATATAACCGTATGCTGAAACAGGATGTCAACACATTGTTTGACACTGATGCATTCAATGTGGATGCATTTACACCC
Organism: Bacteroidota bacterium; assembly: GCA_018268035.1. GTDB lineage: Bacteria > Bacteroidota > Bacteroidia > Chitinophagales > Chitinophagaceae > Parafilimonas. The sequence continues at coordinate 9,092 of JAFDXI010000117.1, forward strand.
GGACCTGAATTTCATATTACTGCTGCAAAAGTGGAGTTGGGTGAAAAACTTTTCTATGATGCATCACTCGCAGGTACAGGCACAAGAAGTTGCGCTTCCTGTCACCAGCCCGATAAAGCGTTTACAGATGGATTAACAAAAAATACAGACATCCATGACTCGTCAAAACTCATTGAAAGAAATGTGCCCACATTGATCAATGCAGCATTGCAGTCAAATTATTTTTATGATATGCGGGCATTGACTTTAGAAGACCAGGCCAATGATGTGATCAATAATAAAATGGAGATGGGTGGTTCGATGGATGCTGTAATAAAATATGTTGGTGCTGATAAAACATACAAAGCTTTATTTGCAAAAGCATTTCCTGGAAAAAAAGAAAACGATATCAACGCTGATGAAGTGAAGAATGCGCTTGCATCTTATGTGCGCAGCCTCGTAAAACTCAATAGCCGTTTTGATGAATATATGCAGGGCGATAAGCAGTCATTATCAAATGATGAAGTGAAAGGTTTTAATTTATTTATGGGAAAAGCAAAATGTGCAACCTGTCATTTTATTCCATTGTTTAATGGCATCACTCCACCAAAATATGTGATGAGTGAAACAGAAGTGTTGGGTGTGCCTGTATCGTTTACAGATTCCACATTGGATGCAGACATGGGTTATTATGATGTGATTGGTGTTGATTCTTATAAATATGCTTTTAAAGTTCCTACCATCCGCAACAGTGATAAAACAGCGCCTTACATGCATAATGGGGCATACAAAACATTAGAACAAGTAATGGAGTTTTATGATAAAGGAGGAGGAGCGGGTTTAGGCATCAATCTCTCTAATCAAACACTACCAACAGAACCGCTTCATCTTACTGAGGCAGAGAAAGAAGATATCATTGCGTTTATAAAAAGTTTGGAGAGCAGATAATAAAAGATAAGAAGGTGTTTTATTGGAGAGGAGGAATGATTAGTGAATAAATATTTCAAAACAGGGGAGCAGGCTAATCTTGTCAATTCATAAATTAGTAATGAAAAAAAACAAATAGAAAGATGAGGAATTTATTTCACTCTAACACTTTACTTATCATATTTTACTCGCTACCCGCAAAATGTTCCTACAGAACAATCCGGGAAAACGAATTAAATAATTTGCTACACAAATGGTTTCTGCGGAACAGGGGGAAATGATTATTATAACACATCAAAATATTAAATAGACTTTTTATCTGTGCATCTGTGGCGATGATATTTATTTCCCAGGCGCTTCACTCTTTATATAAATATTACTTAAGCCAATGCCAGGATCACCACAATACCAGCCAATCCTCTTAAAAGATTTTTCGGCGGGCAATGCATTATCATCATGTTTCACTTCCTTACCATTTACTAAAACGGCAAGAGAAGTTCCATTTATTGAAATGCTGATATGTGCAACACTTTTTTCTTTAAAAGGAGTAGTATTTATTTTGTTGCTCGCTTCATCAATGCGGGCACTCATGTATCTTTTGTTGCTTTCTCCTTCTCCACTCATTGCTATTGCAAATTGAAAACCTTCCCTGTTGATGTCGTGTAAATCAATCGGGTTACTTTTCTTTGGATCAGGATCTTTTGTATCCATCCGAAAATAAATTGGTGTTCTCTTATTTGAAATATCACTTCCAAAATACACATCATAGTTTACCGTAAACTTTGCCGGTAGCGGCTTTGTAATATCAGGATAAAAAGTATAGACATAAGGAATAGAAATCCATTTGCCTGGTTGCCCACTTACCGTATTCAAACTGGCGTTTTCAAAACTATGCCCATCATGTCCGTAGGTATGCCATCCTTTTGCTGATAAAGCTCCAATAGGATAACCATCAAAATCTTCATATAAAATTGTAAACGGGTCTTGGTTTTTTGACGATGCCGC
>JAFDXI010000118.1 GCA_018268035.1 Bacteroidota bacterium
CCGTCTTCACCGCTCCAAGCAAGTCCCAAACTTCGCTGCTCCGTTTTTCGATAGCCAATGTTCTAAAACCCATTTGCAAACTATTGAGCAAGGCACTCAAAGTAGTCGGGCCGGTGATGGTGATTTTGTAGTCTTTTTGGATTTGATCAAACAGGCCGGGAACCCGCAACACTTCGCCAAACAGGCTCTCGAAGGGCAAGAACATGATGCCATATTCCGTAGTGTTTGGTGGGTCAATGTATTTCTCTTTGATGTCTTTGGCATTCTTCTTAATCCCGGCAATAAACGCTTTTTGGTACCGGTCAATTTTTTCCGCATCCGCTTGTTCGTAAGCATCTACCAGGGCTTCATAGTCTTCTTTGGGAAATTTTGAGTCAATAGGAAGCCACAAGGTTTTTTCCAAGTTGTTACCATTCGGCATTTTAATCGCAAACTCCACTACTGCACCACTGCCCACTTTTGTTTTTACATTTTTCTCGTATTGCTCATTGGTCAGTAAGTCTTCAATGATATTTTGTAGTTGATACTCGCCCAATACACCTCTTGATTTTACATTACTCATCACCTTTCTCAAATCACCAACACTCACGGCCAAAGTTTGCATTTCGCCCAAGCCTTTGTGCACAGCCTCCAGTCGGTCACTTACCTGCTTGAAGGATTCACCCAAGCGTTTTTCCAAAGTTTCGTTGAGCTTTTCATCCACGGTTTTGCGCATTTCTTCCAGCTTTTGCTCATTGCTTTCCTGCATGGATTGTACCGACTTTTCAAGGCTCAGTTTAAGTCCGGATAGCTGCTCATTGTGGGCTGAATGATGCGTTTTTTGATTGGTTTCAAATGCGCTGAATTGCTCTCTCAGCCGTTCTTTATAGTCTTGCAGTGCCGCATTCAGTTCCAGTTTAAAGGCGTCCAGGTTTTCTTTCAGTTCCCTTCTGCTCTCTTTGCTATTATCATCAATACCTTTTTGAAAGGACAGCAGTTTTTCCTCAAAGGTTTTACGGATAGCTTCCAGCTTTTCTTCGTTTGTTTGGGTAAGGTTGCCCAATTGTTCCGAAAAGGTTTGCGTGAATTGGTTCAGGTTATTGCCCAATTCAGTTCTTAATCCGATTGCTGTTTCAGCTCCTTCTTTTCGATTAGTGACAAATTCGTCTTTAAGGTTCCGCTCGGTGTCTTTCAGGTTGGAACTAAGCGCTCCGATTGAAGATTTTATTTCAGCTAGTTCAATGCCCGATTCATTCTTGCCGGCTTTGAGCGTAAGAACGATGTTGATGATTAGGAGTATCGCAAGCGCTGCAAGGAAAATGTAAAGGAGCGTCATTTTTCTATATTTTTCTTGACTATTGTTGGCGGTAAAAAGTTATCAGTTGTTATCACTTTTTTCCCGGTTTTTTGTTCTAAGGCCAATCGGGCATCCTTGGCTATTTTTCAACCCGTCTTACCTGCAATAGCATTTTCCTGTACACCTTTTGCTTTTTCAGTTTCTGCAATTTGGCGGGTAGAAAGCTCTGCTAATGCTGTAAAAATCAATTCAGCTTCGCTCATGTGGTCACGTAGATTTTGAGATTTTAAGCCTTTTAAATCCTTGTGTTTTTTTACGGTTAAGCCAGTCCACTCTTGATGAATAATATTGGTTAGGAACGCAAACTCATCTGATTTCTCAACGCCACTTTCTTTCCAGTAGTCGGTCAATTTGTTGCGAGTTTCCTGACCGGTCATTCTTTGCTGAATCCATTTTTCACTTCTACCCAATTTTTGCCAATTTTCCCTCGCTCTGTCCAAGCTCATCTCAGGGTCTTGTATTTCCTGCATCCTTTCGTACCCCACTTTGGCAAGCCATTGTTTAAAGGGCTCAGCCTTAGGTGAGGGAATGGATTGCACCAAGCGAAATATTTGTTCAACATCGCCTACATCCGTTTTGTAAAATTTACCATCTGCAGATTGCATTTTCAGTTGGTTACAATTTGTAACCGACTCATTCCCTTCTTTCAAAAGCCTGCTTTTCAGAACTTTCCAGTAATTCCTGGCTCTGTTAGTGGTGGGTTGATCGGTGAGAATTCCTATTATGTCAACAATGCTGAAATACCACTTTTCGTTTACTTCGTCCCAGTGGGTTCTTACTTTTTTACTTTCAAATAATTTGATGTTGCTCATGCTTCACGTAGTTTGATGTTGTTAGTTTATCGCACGTTTCTTTCTTTCCGGATTTGAGGGGGGAGAATGATATTTACCATATGGAGAACTGTTAGGGCTGAAAGGAAAATAAAGATTAGGGGCATGTTGTTGTTCTTCTTTCAAAAAAAAGTTCCGGTAAAATAATTTTTACTTCATGTTCTGTTCCTTCTTTTCGCCAATAGACAATGAAGTTCACTTTCACGCTTTTCAATTCATAGTGTCTTTCTTTCATTCTTTCAATTTGACTTGCGAATTGCCTTGAGAATTTTAAAACAGAATGTCCTCTTTCATTCAAGCATTCATCACCATTCAAAGTCAAAACAGCTCCACTTGTCAGTTGAGATACCAAATGTTGTTTGTTGATGAAGTAGTCAAGCCAAACATCTTTAAATGTTAAGTGTATTGACATTTCTTTAGGTGGTAGATATATTTCGCTGTCCTCAACCCGTTCTAGATTATCTGCTGCGAGATTGTCAAGATAATTGCCGTTCAAGTGAATTGTCAAGTTCTGTTTTGCTCTTGTCATGGCAACATACAACAGCCGCTTTGCTTCATCTGTTGTTGGGTTGAAGTTTTCAAGCATCAGGAAAACATTGTCAAACTCTTTGCCCTTGGCTTTGTGAATCGTTGAAACAAAAATTGTTTCTCCATTCTCATTGAAGAAATCTTCCAACTTGGATTCACGAATGAAAACTTCCAAATCGGATTTATATTTCTTCTTCGGATTAGTGGTTTCAAAGTCCTTGATGATGTTGTTGCACACTTCCAACATAGTGCTGTCACGGAACTTATCTATCAATTCC
>JAFDXI010000119.1 GCA_018268035.1 Bacteroidota bacterium
AAACAAAAGGAAACACTAACATCCATTCTTCCATTAACAATTCACAATTCACAATTAACAATTACTACGAAGATCCTTCACCATTAAGTGGCGCTAATTATTATCGTTTGCAAACTACAAGTACAGATGGCGCTGTTGCCTATTCGAATATGATCATGATAAACAGTAACGAAGATGCTGTGCGCATTTATCCCAATCCTGCAAAGAATATTTTGCATATTGAAGGTTTATCATTAAACAGTAAAAACCTACCGGCCGGCAGGCAGGTAAAAATTACGGTTGCAGATTTTATGGGTAATATAGCCATCAGCCAACAGCTAATAGCCAACAGTCCTTCTTCATACAGTTTAAACGTAGCTTCACTTAAACCAGGAAATTATTTAATGAAAATTGAAACAGGCGGTGAAGTGGTTGTAAGGAAATTTATTAAAGAGTGAAGTTAGTAGCGCAGCGTATTTTTTGGATGTAGAAATGGTTGTTTAATCAGCGCCTAATTGCTGCAGGCGCTCTTTTGCTTCCACCATTGATGGATCGAGTTGCAATGATTGTTTGAAACGCAATACGGCGCTGTCCTTTTTCTCCATCATTTCATAGCAGCGGGCCATATAATAATAGGCATCTGCATATAAATTATTTACAGTGGATGCAAAGCGAAAAATATCCAATGCTTTTTGATACTCGTGCCGGTCAAAAAATATCAGCCCTTTTTCTATATAGGCTTCCATATAAGTGTAGTTGTTGGTGATGCAGGCATCAAAATATTTCAGCGCTTCATCGCCTTTATGGATGCGGGCATAATAAACACCGGTGATGAATGAACAATTGGCATCAGCTTCCCTGCCCAGCCCGAGTGCTTTCACCCTCGAACAAAATAAAATAGCCCTTTCATCTTTTAATTCTGCATACAGGTTTGCCATAGCTAATAGCACATCGGGTGATTCGTATAACCTGGCAGCATGTGCGTAGCTTTTTAGTGCAAGCAAAGTATCACCGGCATCTTCAGCAATCTGGCCTTGAGCGAAGAAGAAACCATAATTGGCTGTATCTTTTTTTGTAAGTGAATCCATCTGTACCAAAGCTTCTTTATACATTTTTATACTGTCTAATGCAAATGCATATTGCAACCGGAGACCCATGCTGTCGGGAAAAGATTTCAGTTGTTTTTCCATTAATTCTATCAATGGCTGCATGGCATGTTTTACAGAATCATCTTTTGAGTTTGAAGATGGGTTGCTATTGCATGAAAAAAATGTAATACAGGAAAGGATTAAAAAAAATCCGGAGACTTTTCGCATATCCCTGCGAAGTCCGGAGACTTCGCAGCCCTCATCACCCCTGTGTTTTTCAGCAACGAATTTTCTAACATCCGGAATTGAAATCAGAAATTTTCTCATGAATTTATTTTGTATTAAGCATCTGCTAATGATGTTTCTTTTGTTATTACAGTATCATGCATGCGTTGCAAAAATGATAACATCTCATTCATGTCTTCAACATTATTCACGATCATAAAAAAGTTGGTGCCCACCTGTTTCATCCTTGCTTTTGTGGTAGCCTGTTTTATATAATTTAAAATGCCAGTAAAAGTTGCGCTGTCGAAATAAGTTGAATCATTTTTATTGACAAAATAACACCGCAGCACCTTATCTTTTAAAACCATTTTTTCAAAACCAAGATCCACGGCCGCCCAACGGCAACGCACAGTTGTCAGCAGGTCTTTTACCTCACCTGGCAATGGGCCGAAACGGTCAGCCAGCTCTTTCTCAAATTCATTCAGCTCATTTTCGTTTTCACAATTATCAAGCCGGGTATATAAGGATAAGCGTTCGGTGATACTCTCTACATAATTGTCTGGAATTAATATTTCAAGGTCAGTATCAATTGTACAATCACTCACATAGTCGTCCTGTCTGCTGATTTCTTCTTTAAACACATCTTTAAATGAAGTGCGTTTTAATTCGCGGATGGCTTCGTCTAATATTTTTTGGTAAGTCTCAAAACCAATGTCGGCCATAAAACCTGTTTGTTCACCACCCAATAAATTTCCTGCACCCCTGATATCCAAATCACGCATAGCAATCTGGAAGCCACTACCCAGCTCGCTGAATTGTTCTAAAGTTTGTAAACGTTTTCTTGAATCTGAAGGCAATGTCTTCATTGGAGGCGCCAGCAGATAACAAAATGCTTTTTTATTACCGCGACCCACCCGACCACGCAACTGGTGCAGATCGCTGAGACCAAATTGGTGTGCATTGTTGATGATGATGGTATTGACATTCGGAATATCAACACCACTTTCCACGATGTTGGTTGAAACAAAGACATCATATTTACGATCAATAAAATCAAGCAGGCGGCCTTCCAGTTCTGCACCTTCCATTTTACCATGGGCATAAGTGATGCTCAGGTCAGGGCAAAGATTTTGAATCAGGTTAGCCATTTCTGGCAAACCCAGCACTCGGTTATGGATAAAGAAAACCTGGCCGCCACGTTCTGTTTCATAATAAATAGCATCGCGGATAGCATCTTCATTAAAGATAGTTACTTCTGTTTGAATGGGTTGCCGGTTGGGTGGTGGCGTATTGATGATACTTAAATCCCTTGCTCCCATCAGGCTGAATTGTAACGTTCTGGGTATTGGCGTTGCTGTAAGTGTAAGGCAGTCAACTGTTGCTCTCAAAGTTTTCAATTTTTCCTTATGTGCAACTCCAAATTTTTGTTCTTCGTCAACAATCATCAAACCAAGGTCTTTGAATTTTACACTGTTGGCCAATAAGCCATGAGTGCCAACAATAATTTCAATTTTGCCTTCTTCCAGTTTTTTGAGTGTTTCTTTTTTTTCTTTGGCTGTTTTAAAGCGATTGATATAATCTATGGTTACAGGAAAATCTTTCAATCGTTCGCTGAATGTTTTATAATGCTGGAAAGCAAGAATAGTTGTTGGTACCAATACTGCAGTTTGTTTTCCGTCAATAGCATTCTTGAATGCAGCACGAATAGCAATTTCGGTTTTACCAAAACCCACATCACCACAGACCAACCTGTCCATAGGAGAGTTGCTCTCCATATCTTTTTTTACATCATCTGTTGCTTTAGCCTGGTCAGGGGTATCTTCATAAATAAATGAAGCTTCCAGTTCGGTTTGCATATAATTATCGGGTGAATGAGCAAATCCTTGCTGGGCTTTACGTTGTGCATAAAGTTTAATCAGGTCAAAAGCAATTTCTTTGACTTTTGTCTTGGTTTTTTCTTTCAGTCTTGCCCATACATCACTGCCTAATTTATTCACTTTTGGTACTGTGCCTTCTTTGCCGGTGAACTTGGAAATTTTATGCAGTGAATTAATATTGACATAGAGTATGTCGCTGTCTTTATAAATTATTCTGACAGCTTCCTGCAGTTTTCCATTCACTTCAATTTTTTGTAAACCACTGTATTTACCTACTCCATGATCAATGTGTGTTACAAAATCACCAGGTTGCAATTCTTTAAGTGTGCGAAGAGTGAGCGCTTTATTTTTATTATATGCCTGTTTGACGCGGTATTTATGATAGCGTTGAAATATCTGGTGGTCTGTATAGCAAACGATTTTAAGGTCATCATCAATAAACCCTTCGTGGATTGATGTAGCAATGGGGGTGAATTGAATGTCAGTGTTCAGGTCATTGAAAATATTATGCAGCCTTTCCAATTGTTTTGGTTGTTCTGCAAATATGTAAAGACTATAACCTTTTGCTTCATGAGATTTCAGGTCTTTAATCAATAAATCAAACTGGCGGTTAAAAACAGGTTGTGGCCTTGTATTGAGTGTTATTATTTCAACAGGGTTTTCTTTACCTGTAAAAGGGAAAGTAGATTTATAACCAAATTCAATGATGCAGTGGTTTTCTATTTCTTTTTGTAAAACAGCAGCAGGAACAAAATCTTTTAACTGTACATTTTTTAATATCGTTGTTTCATCTTCATCATCATCTGTTAATTGGATATTAGATTTTGAATGAATGAAATCGTCTAAATGTTTTTCCTGATCAAGTATTTCTTCATGGATCACATCCCAGTCCTTTAACCAGACAATGGTATGTTCAGGTAAAAATTCGAGTAAAGGAATTTTCTCACTGCTTTCAAACTGTGTATCAATGTTTGGAATGATGGAAACCTGTAATAGTTTTCTTTCACTCAACTGCGATTCAGGATCAAATATTCTGATGCTGTCCACATCGTTACCAAATAATTCAATACGATAAGGTTTTTCATTCCCGAAAGAATAAATATCAAGGATGCCGCCACGTAATGCAAACTGCCCAGGTTCATATACAAAATCTGTGCGTTCAAAACCATACATCACAAACAATTCGAGCAGGCTGTCAAGGTTGAGCGTATCATTTGTTTTTATATGGATGATATTGCTGCTTAAAGTTTTTGGCAACACTACTTTTTCAAATAATGCTTCAGGATATGTTATGATGATACCCGGCATCATTTTGTTTTCTTCATCTTTTGAAGCCGGTGCAGCAAGCTTCGTCAGAGCCTCTGTTCGCAACATCACATGGCTGCTGTTGAGCTGACTGAAATCTTTTTTGTTCTTAAATGATGATGGAAAATAAAAAAGATTTAATGCCTGGGTCAGGTTTTCAAGGGTATTGTGAAAATAAGCTGCTTCTTCAGCATCGTTCATCACAATAAGATGGGTGCCACCTATCCATGAATGTAGCGATTTTGAAGATGATGAATCAAATAAAGCAGCTAAAACGAACTCTGCACTACTGCCCTGTAAGTTTTTTAAAAAGATATTTTTCTTTTCTTCTATTTCAAGTGCCAGATTGGATTGATCCGTGTCAATAGAATAGCTGTCCGCCATTTGAAAAAGGCGGGGATGTTGTTTGTACTTATTCAGTAACTCACCCAGGTTCATAAACGCTGTGCAAAGTTACAGGCTACAATCTTAAAAAATAAATAAAGACTTTTTTATCAATTGGATTGAATTTGTATCTTCCTGCAAAATTTATTATGCCAGAACCATGGAGAACAGGCCGGTTTATCAAGATTGAAAAAATAACTGAACTAACGTGGCGTTTTTGGATTGAAATACCAGAAGTAGAAAATTTTAATTTTAAACCGGGCCAGTTTGTTACGCTCGATTTACCTATTTCAGATAAGCCAAATAAAAGATGGCGCAGTTATTCCATAGCTTCACATCCAGATGGTACCAATGTCATTGAACTGGTGATTGTATTACTTGAGGGCGGATTGGGTACGCATTATTTGTTTAATGATATTAAGATAGGTTCAGAAATTCCTTTGCGGGGGCCGCAGGGAGTTTTTACATTACCGCCTGTTATTGATACTGACCTGTTTTTTATTTGCACAGGCACAGGTATTGCTCCGTTTCGTTCTATGACACACTATATCAAACTGCACCAAATTGAGCATAAAAATATTTATTTGATTTTTGGTTGCAGGAAGTTGTGTGATAGTTTATATGGAGAAGAATTAAAAGCTTTAAGCCAGGCCCTTCCATCATTTCATTATATCCCCACATATTCAAGAGAGGATAAAGAAAATACATCTATCCATCATGGTTATGTGCATAGTATTTATCAAAGTATTCTTGAGAAAGATAAACCTTCGGCGCATTTTTATTTATGTGGTTGGAAGGATATGATAGATGATGCCAAAAAAAATATCATAGCCATGGGCTATGATAAAAAAAGTATTCACCAGGAATTGTACGGTTAAAGCTATGATGCTTTTATTTCAAGGTCTTTTGAATGAGAAGAAGAGAGATCGAAATCATGGCTAATGCCATTAGTATCTTTTCTTGTCTCAGCTATCTTTTTTTCCAGGCCAAGTATTCTTGAATGGTTGTTAAGCATTTCATCTTCCAGGCGAAGGATTTTTTTACGTTGTTTGGATATGATTGAATATTTAATCATCATACCTAATCCAAATGCAATGATGGCTGTTGCTATCAACAAACCTAAAGAGTAAGAACCATTAGATAAAAAATTCATTGTATTAATTTAATTAAAGGTTTCGAAAGCTTTGTGTTTTTAATACGTAATTCACAAACAGGTAGTTTACTTAATAAAAAATCTTCATAAATAAATTGACTTAAAATAACAACAGATTGAGCAGTTTGTCTTTAATATCGCTTTTGTGAATTCTTTCCTGTTTCATTGAGTCACGGTATCTTAAAGTAACTGTTCCATCTTCTTTAGTCTGGTGATCAACAGTAACACAAAACGGCGTTCCTATTGCGTCCTGCCGTCTGTATCTTTTACCAATTGCATCTTTTTCCTCGTAAAAACACCTGAAATAAGGCCTGCACACATTGATGATTTCTCTCGCTATTTCGGGTAATCCATCTTTTTTCAACAAAGGTAATACTGCCAGCTTAATAGGTGCGATTTTTTCAGGAATGTGCATTACCACCCGGCTATCTTCCTTCCCATCATCCTTGATCCATTTTTCTTCATCATAAGACTGGCTCAATATTAGTAAAAACATCCTGTCAAGGCCTATTGAAGTCTCAATCACATAAGGAACGTAATGTTGGTTGATTTCAGTATCAAAATAGGTAAGTTTTTTACCGCTATATTTCTGATGGTTTGACAGGTCAAAATCTGTTCTTGAATGGATGCCCTCCACTTCTTTAAAACCTATTGGGAAATCATATTCAATATCAAGGGCCGCATCGGCATAATGTGCCAGCTTGGTATGGTTGTGAAACCTGTATTTCTCTGCAGGTGTGCCGAGGCTGAGATGCCATTTCAATCTTTCTTCTTTCCAGTATTCATACCATTCTTTCTGGCTGCCCGGACGGATAAAAAACTGCATTTCCATTTGTTCAAACTCCCGCATACGGAAGATAAACTGCCTCGCGACAATTTCATTTCTGAAAGCTTTACCCACTTGTGCAATGCCAAAAGGTATTTTGAGCCTTGCAGTTTTCTGAACGTTTAAGAAGTTGACAAATATACCTTGTGCCGTTTCGGGCCTTAAATAAATCGTTTCTGCCTCACCTGCTACTGATCCTAATTGTGTTGAAAACATAAGATTGAACTGTCGAATATCCGTCCAGTTGCAGGTGCCACTGATTGAGCAGGAGATTTTATTTGTTTCGATGATTTGTTTGAGTGTTGCGAAATCATCTTTTGCAAGCAATGCATCCATCGTTGCAAGCAACGAGCCGGCTTCATCAGTTTTTCCTGCTGCTTTGAGTTTTTCAACATAAGCTTCAATCAGGTGATCAACACGGTAGCGTTTTTTGCTGTCCTTGTTATCAATCATAGGATCACTGAAGTTATCCACATGTCCACTCGCTTTCCAGGTGGTAGGATGCATAAAAATAGCTGCATCAATGCCAACTATATTTTCATGCATCTGCGTCATGCTTTTCCACCAGTAATCCCGGATATTTTTTTTCAGTTCGCTTCCATAAGGACCATAGTCATATACGGCACTTAAGCCATCATAAATTTCACTGGATTGGAATACAAATCCATATTCCTTTGCGTGGGAAATGATTGCCTGGAAACGGTTCTCTTGTGGTAAGCTCATCGCCGCAAATATAGGCGAAGCTTTGCTTTCAAAAAATCTTGAGAAGCTTCATGTTGATAAAATTCACTGTTTTGAAATGCCATTAAATGTTTGACTGGATACATGTAAAAACTTTAGGTGAATTTGTCACTCTTTCAAAAACTTCTTCGTTACCACTGCTCCATTCATTTCAATTTTCAATAAATAATTTCCTGGTTGTAATGAAGCGATGTTTAAGTTGTAAGAGCCATTAGCCATTAGCCGTTGGCTGATGGCTGTAAAGCCGTTGAAGCTGATTACAGAAATTTTTGCTTTTGATGATAAACCTTCAATGTGCAATATATTTTTTGCGGGATTGGGTGAAATTTTTATTGCATCATTGCTGGTGATGGCGAGTATATTTGAATACTGAACAGCGCCATCTTTACTTGTTGTTTGCAAGCGATAATAGTTGGTGCCGGGTAATGGTGAGGGATCGTTGTAGTAATTGTTAATGGATAATTGTGAATGGTTAATTGTGTTGTAAACTGTTGACCAGTGTGCGCCATCACCACTACGTTGTACTGAATAATTTTTTACATTGGAAATATTATCCCATATTATGCCGTTGTGATGTTGTATCCACCTGCGTATTTTGGCGATGATGATTTGTTTTTTGGTGAGGTCGTTGTTGTAGCGGGCGAGAAGCAAATATCCGGTTACAGGAACACCCGTATATGTGTATCCACCAAGAATTATTTTATTATCTTTTTGCAAAGCAACACTATTGCTGGCGCCTGAGCCTTCTACACCGGTTAGTATCACCTGGCCATTCTCACCAAAACCTGAATCTATCGTGCCATTTGCATTAAGCCTTGTCATTGCCATCGTTCCCAAAGCCCTTCCTGCCAGTATTATTTTTCCGTCAGATTGCAGAACCATGCTCCTACAATCTGAAGTTTGCCCGCCGAATATTACATGTTGTATCCCATTATTTCCAAAACTACTGTCAATGCTGCCATCTGCATTTAACCGGGATGCAGCCATATAGTATTCACTGGCGTCTTTCTTTAATAAACCGTTACCGCAACCAATAATTTTATCATCAGGTTGCACAACTAACATAACTGTATTTAGACCTTTCACAGCATCATCAGTAGATTGAAAATATGCAGACCCATTATTTCCAAATGTTTTATCCAGGCTGCCATCTGTATTAAAACGATAAACCGTACTTTTTGCATCTGACAGGCTCACAACAATTTGTCCATTTTTTTGAAGCGCCAAAGCATTTACTGTTGCTAAAGATTCATCACCATAAATATCAACTAAGATTACTATTCCACCATCACCAAAATTATTATCCAAACTACCACCAGGAAGATAACGAACTAAAAAAAGCTGTCTTGCTTCATTGGGGGCATTAATAATGTAACCACATACAACTATTTTCCCATCAGGTTGTACAACCATATCACTGGCTGAATTGGCATTCTGACTAACGCTTGTAATCACAATACCGTTATTGCCAAATGAACTATCTAATTCACCATTTTTCTTATACTTAGCCAATCCTACTTTATAGGATGGGTGCGCCATTGCCAACAAAGCATCATCTGGTAGTATTGACAAAGCAAGCACCTGGTCTAATTCATTATAGTTGCCCGCAACGCCATTAGATCCAAAGCTACTATCTAATGTGCCATCGGTGTTATAACGTGCAAACAGAAAAAACGAAGATAAATCTGAACCACCTGCACCAGCAGCAATAATTTTTCCATCGCTTTGCAGCCCTATTTTGTTGATAATACCCGGGTAATTTAAGTCAAGCAATATGCCACTGTCGGCAAAACTTTTGTCTAATGTGCCTGATTGTGCTTTTAAAATAAAAGGCAAAAGAATGAATGCAAAAAATAAATTTCGTTTCATAACAATTGTTTTTAGTTTATGGAAAATCTATCAGTTCACCACAACTGCGGTTGGTACAGTTGGTATTTGTATTACAGTTTTTACTCGTGTTTTCACAATCCACAAAAATGGTGTTGCCGTAATTGGAAGGAGGATGTATATCCTTTTGAATAAAAATAGCAGTGCGTTGCGACATATAAAGTTCAGTTTGTATTTGACTGGTATCGCCTGTACCGAAATCACTACTATAACCAATGCCGTCTTTATCTAAACCATGTTTCATACTGCAGTCCACATATATTTCGCATGTTATAGAATAATATTTTAATATTCTATACATGTTATATGAACTACCGTTAGTGATATCCGCTGTATCCGAATATGGATTTACTGAAAGAGTACCTTTATCATTCCTGATACAAAAGTCTGTTGAATTATATTTTAACTCTGAAGATGGGGATGATGGTGATAAATTTACATCTTGTGTAAAACCAGTTCTATTGATAAAAGGGAAAACTTCATCATTGTATCCATGAAAAAGTATGGCAGGAGTAAGATGAGCATTGGCAAAAAAAGCAGGCTGTTGATTTAATTTGTTATAGGGGTCATAAGGCATGGGTATTGCCCCCCACATTGAAAATACAGCTTTAATCTTAGGTTGATAAAATGAATAAAAATCAAGGTCGGGTTCACCATAATAAAAATCAACATCAGGGCTGCCTAAAGCGTATTGAATATTACCCGATGTAATGGGAGGCGCATATAATGCATTATTCATACTATCTGAATACCAGGCTACATTTAATATAGTATAAGCACCTGCACTCATGCCTCCCATGTAAATATTATTGGTATCTATCCGCCAATAATCAGAAAAACTGCTTTTGCTTCTTTCTCTTTTTATCATGCTGCGAAAAAAACCTTTTATATCCTGCTCTGCTAAATAAGGAGCTTTATATTGTTGCACACTGGTATTGGAAAGATTGGCAGAATCCAGCATTATACCCCTTCTGTATTCCACATTAAAAACCACAAAACCTCTTTGTGCCAGGAACAATGAAATATTATTGATACCAGGCAGGTCAAGGTTGCTGCATTCGGCAAACCCGCCTGCATGAGCCAGTATGATTGATCTCAAAGGGCAGGCAGCATAATTATGGTCTTTGGGATAATAAGCATAATATTTTAAAGCGCTGCCATCATTCAAACATTCATCAGCTTCGGGCGGGTCGCAACCCGGAGGTTTGCTATATGCATCATCCAAATATTTTACATCCCTGAATAAAGAAGGTAAAGGGTTTTTAGCATAAGAAAGCGTGTCAATATGTATATCATTGAAAATTGCTTCAGTTAAATCCAGCGAGGAATCGAGGTTGGTTGTATAACAGGGTGTAAGCTGTGCTTTCACCCCCCCCCAAAAAATGGTTGTAAAAAATAATAGTGCATAAAGTTTTTTCATGGTTGGGTTTTTAAAAGTATTTACAAGATAAGGAAAAAAGAAGAAAAGCAATTTACTCTCATCGTCATTTCGACGACAGGAGAAATCTCAACCATTCAAAAACTTCTTCGTCACCACCTCTCCATTCATTTCAATTTTTAATAGCTGTTAGCCATTAGTTTTTAGCCTTTGGCTGATAACTGTAATTTTTGCTTTTGATGACAGACCTTCAATGGGTAAAATTTTCTTTGCAGAAGCGTTTTAATAATTTCTAATACGTAACCTGCCTATCAGCAGGCAGGTTCGTAATTTTTAATTCGTAATTTTTAATTGATAATAAACCTTCAATGCGAAAAATATTTTTTACCACAATCTTTTACTTTTCCCCCCCAAACCAAGAGCACCCAACAAACTTCTTGTAATTACCGAAGCAGCAGTTCGCTCCATTTGTTTAACGGCAGGACTATCAAATATACTGGGTTCTTTTCCTGTTTTTTGTTGAGCTTTTTGTGCCTGTTGTTCCTGTTTTTGTTGAGCTGCCTGTTGTTGTACTTGTTGAGTACGGTCTGCTGCTTCCTGCAATTTGCCGGTCAATATTTCATAAGCACTTTCACTGTCTATTGACTTGTTATATTTTGCAACGAGTTTGCTTTTGTTGACGATGGCATTTAATTCAGCATCAGTTAAAACATCCATCCTGCTACGCGGCGGGCAAAGCATAGTATGCACTAAAGGTGTAGGGATACCTTTCTCATTTAAAAATGTTACCAGCGCTTCTCCAATACCAAGTTGAGTGAGCAGGTCTTCTGTTTTATAAAATTCTGTTTCAGGAAAATTCTGTGCTGCCTGTTTAATCGTTTTTCTGTCAGCGGCAGTAAAAGCACGGAGGGCATGTTGAATTTTTAAACCCAACTGGCTCAATACCGAAGCAGGTACGTCCTGGGGATTTTGTGTGCAGAAGAAAATACCAATACCCTTTGAACGGATGAGTTTGATTATTGTTTCAATTTGCTGCATCAATGCATCTGAAGCTTCTTCAAAAATTAAATGTGCTTCATCAATGAAAATAACCAGTTTTGGTTTGTCTGGGTCTCCTTCTTCAGGGCAAGTGGCATATAACTCTGCTAACAACTGTAACATAAAAGTAGAGAATAGTTTTGGATGGTTTTGCATATCAGTAACACGCAAAATGTTTATCATGCCACGTCCATCATCACTTATGCGCATTAGATCATCCACTTCAAAACTCGGTTCACCAAAAAACATATCTGCACCCTGTTGTTGCAACTCTATTACTTTTCGCAAAATCGTTCCGGTAGAAGTAGATGAGATATTACCATAAGACTTTTGTAATTCATCTTTACCTTCATTACCCACATATTGCAAAACCTTTATAAAATCCTGCAGATTGAGCAGTGGTAATTTGTTGTCATCACAATATTTAAAAATCATTGCAACGAGCCCACCTTGTGTATCATTCAGGCTTAAAATTTTTGATAATAAAATTGGTCCAAATTCACTTACTGTAGCCCTTAGTTTTACACCCTGTTCACCACTTAAAGTATAAAATTCTGTTGGAAATGCATCAGGCTTGTATTCAACTTTCAGCAACCTGCAACGCTCATCTATTTTATCATTGTCAGTACCGGCAGCAGCAATGCCACTTAAATCACCTTTGATGTCAAGAGCCAGTACTGGTATGCTGGCATCACTTAAAAATTCACAGATGAGTTGTAATGTTTTTGTTTTACCTGTACCTGTTGCGCCTGCAATTAAACCATGCCTGTTTAGAGTTTTGAATGGCAGATTGATATCAGCGCCATCTACTATTTTCCCATCCAGCATGGCAACGCCAAGCTTTACGTTTTCACCTTTAAAATTGTAACCGTTTTTGACAGCAGCGAGTAATTGTTCCTGTGTGGCCATAATATTATTTTTGTTTTTTTATAATTCTGTTTTGTGTGAATGCTTCTTGTTTGTCATTGTTTTCCTTTATTTCAATTTCCTGCTTTATTTCTTTGTCTTCACTTTTTAATTTAAGGTAATTAATACTTATGTTGAGCTCATACCCAATCAGCAACATTAATGAATTAACAAATATCAGCAACATAGTAATTAATAAAGCGCCTATTGACCCATACACCCTGTTGTAGTTTGAAAAGTTCTGCGCCCATATTGAAAACAACCATGTGGCTAATACAATCAGGAAAGTGGCAAATACTGCCCCCGGAGACCAAAGCTTCCAACGTTTGGGAATGGATGGTGCATATTTATAAATATATGCAATAGAGAAAAAAAATGTTGCAATGACAATTATCCAACGTGTAGTTCCAATCCAAAAACTTTTTTGTTCTACACTGAGACCTATTGAATGCAGTATGCTTGCAAATAAGGCGCCCTGGCCAATTAAAAATAAGATTGTAATAATTAATAAAAATATCAGCACTAATGTGAGTTTAATGGCACGTATTCTTTTTTGCAAAAAACTTTTTGGCCGTTTGGTGGTTAATGACCTGTCGAATGAACGGATAATCCCCATCATTGCATTGGAAGAATAAAACATGGCAAGGATAAAACCAATTGATAATAGACCTGTCTTCTGCTTGTTAAATAAATCAAGCATTGTAGTCATTATTAACTCCTTTGATTCTGAATTAGGCATTACGTCCTGGATGAATTTAAACAGTTCATCCTGGATATTTTTTGCAATGGGAAAATAGGGGATGAGTGTAAATAAAAAAATGGCTGCTGCCGGTATTGCCATAATAAAATTAAAGGCAATGGCAGATGCCCGGTCTCTCAGACCAAGTTTATTCACCTGCTCCACAAAAAATGTGACAACATCATAAAGGCAAATTCCATGAAAGCCAGGCGGCACCCATATCTTGCTTTTACTTATGATGAAAGCTACGGGTGGAAGATTGGTTATGAATCTTTCAAATTTTGTCAATGCGTTGTTGTTTTATTTAAACTATCCAGATGTTTTTTTGCAATTGATTCATTTAATGCCTGCTGGTAAAGTTGTGCATATTTCTGATGTTCTGCAAAATTACTGGTGAACTGGTGATAACCACTAAAATCACTCTTAGCCACAAAAAATAAATAATCTGTTTTTGGCATATTCAATACTGCGTCAATGGTAACAGGTTGTGGTGTGCATATTGGCCCAGGTGGTAAACCTTTATGCGTATACGTATTGTAAGGTGATGGTGTTTTCAGGTAATTCAGGTATATTCTTTTTAATCCAAAATTTTTCATTGCAAATTTTATTGTAGGGTCAGCACCTAAATACATATTTGTGTTTAATCTGTTATAATAAACACTGGCAATATTTCCTTTCTCATCATTATTATTGGTTTCTTCTTCCACAATTGAGGCAAGTATATATACCTGTTCTGGTGTCAGGTTCAAAGCAGCTGCTTTTTGTTTGCGATCATTATCATCCCAGAATTTTTCATCATAAGATTTTAATCGGGACAGAATTTTTTTAGGTGATGAGACCCAATTTAAAAAATAAGTATCTGGAATTATTAAGGTCATCAATGTATTGGTGTCAACTCCTAATGACAAAAGTGAATCATTATTGGTAAAAAAGCTGAGAGCAGTTATAGAATCTGTCGAAAAATTTTTTCCGATGAGCCGGGCTAAATCTTCTGGTGTACGCAATTTATTAATCACTAATTTGGAAGGCGTTTGATGGTTGTTGCGTAATGTTCTTACTAAAGAAAAAATACTTTCTCCTTCTTTAATTTCAAATTTGCCCGGGGTTATTTTATTGAATGCTCCGGATTGCATTGCAATGAAATTAAAGATGCCTGTATTCCTGATAAATTTTCCTGTGTCAAGCTGGTGTGTTATGGTTTGCTGAGCAGGTTCATTTTCTCTAATGAAAAGAAATTTTGATTTGCCTGAAAAATTTGTTGCAGGCATGAAAATGAGATATGCCAGAATGATTATTCCGATTACAAATATAATCAGTATGGCGCTCCATATTTTTTTCATGAATCTGCAAAATTAATTGTACTGCAAATTAATGACTGCTAAGTGAAACATAAATAAAAAAAGGGTTACAATATAACTGTAACCCTTTTTCGTTTGTAATAAGAAATTTATTGTATAATAATGATTTTTGTTTTGGCTATTAAATTATTTTCTTGTTCAATTGTTACGAAGTAGTTACCTGCTGTGAGTTGTTTTTCGAAATTTAATGTGTAAGAATGAAGGCCGGGATGTTGTTGGCCAAGATCCTGTGTTTGCACAACTCTTCCATAAACATCCAGTATTTTTAACATGGCCCTTCCTTGTTTTGATGCAGTATAACTGATAACCGCATTGCCTCCCCTTGTGATGGGGTTAGGCCGGATGATGAAATCTTTGATTGCTGTTTTGGTGGCAGCTAAAGGAGCCTCACTCGATATATTGCTGCCATTACTGATGTTGACGACATAATCTTCCACTTCTCCATCATTGCCTACGCCACAAGGATCATATACATTGGCTCCTGTATAAAACATTTGTACCCGCATTAATGTTTGGCCAGTTAATGCATTGGATGGAATTGAAATAAAACGGGAAATGGAAGAGGTTGTAGAAGAAGTGGCTATTGCAGCTAATTCATTTGCATCATTAAAATCGCCATCCTGATTGTAATCAATATACACATTCCAGTTTACCTGATAAATAGTTCCGGTAGGATAAGCTGCTGTAAGTGTGATTTGGTATGTTTTGCCCTTTGTTACATTAGCAGTTAAATTGGTATAATTGCCATATCCGTTATTATTACCACTATTGTTATTGATATTGCTGAAGGTGACTTTTTTATTGTACATATAATAAGTGGTTACACCATAAGAGTAACAATAGTAATCACCTACACCTACTGCATGCCATGCATTTTTCACTTGTTTCACTTCTTTTGAATTTGCACCATATAAATCAGTTGCTGCATTGACGCATGCTTCTCTCCAGTCATTATATTGAGAAGTGGGTGTCAGATAGACTGTTTCTGTACGGTATATGATTTTATCTGCTTTTCCTAAACCAATACTTGAAACATTATAACTGTCGCCATTATCATTTGTACCGCTTCCTCCATCTACTAAGAGATAAAACATAAAATTGCCTACACCGCTGTTGGTATGTACACCGCCATTATCAGAACTTCCCGAATACCATTTGTTTCCCAAATATGTGTCAGGCTGGCCTTGTGATTTTGGGTTGGACATATCACGTATTATCCAACCCATATCATTGCTCATTTTCCAGTTTTTATCATTTGGCTTTGCAACAAACTGAACGGATTTACCCATAATGTCACTCATGCTTTCATTCATTGCTCCGGATTCATTGCTATAAATCAGGCCACTTGTATATTGGGTTACACCATGTGTCAATTCATGTCCTGTTACATCTATGCCAGTAACACCTTTGCTATTGGTTGACCTGATGCCAAAGTTCATCGAAGTGCCATCCCAGTGTGCATTATCTGTTTCACCATCATTTACATAACTGATAAGAGCAAGGCCATTATCATCGAGGCTATTGCGGTTGAACTTTGATTTGTAAAAATCATAGGTTTCTTCTACGCCATAATGTACATCCATAGCATGCTGGCTCTGCCCTTTTAATGTCCAGTCAGGAGTGTTGCTTTTATAATTAAGATCACTGGTTTTATCTCCATGCAGGGTTATCACACCATTGCCTCTGGTTAAGTCCCACAACCGGTAAGTGCTCCCGTTTTTATCACTATGAATTGTTTTGCTTCCACTGTATTGTGTATTGGCTGTACCAACAGCATCTGAATAATGCAATTTATCCTTTTTGCCAAGGATTTCACCTGTTTGTGCATCAACAAAATAATCAGCACGGCTCAAAGGTTCTTTAGCATAAACATCCACTTTGTAGGCGAGCCGTAATTTTGGAGCATCTAATTCTTCACCTGCACAATACCATACAAGTTTTGCTGTTGGTTTAAACGAAGCGTTTTTGTATCCTGGCTGATTGCTTAAACGTTGTTCCATGAATGCATCCTGCCACATATATATCTTTGCATGTACGAAATTTACTGCTGCGTCAATAGCCGATTGCATCTTGATAGTAGCTATATCTTTTTTTTGCATATCAGTTGAGAAATTGGTTATGATTACACCACTCAGCCCCAATATTTTTTGATTGGCGGTTTTAACGATATACATTGTATTCTCAATTGGGATGTTTAAATAAGTCTGGTAAAAACGATAATGTACTTCGCCCAGTTCATCGTGAATTACATTCATTAATACAAGGCCGGAATTTGGGTCAAGCCCCAAGATGTTACGGGCATCCGACGGGTCGAATACATAGTGTTGATCTGATTGCAGCGTTACAAAATGTTTGGATGTGCCTTTTGGTCCATCAATAAAAGATTTCAGTGATTGTTGAGAGAATGTTGTTGTTGCTATCAGCAGCAAGCAAACAAGCAATAGATTTTTTTTCATGTTTTCATGTTTTTTGGTTACAACTGAACCATCTGAAGGTTAAGACGGTTTCTATATTAAAATTTCTTTTCTCGCTTTTTAATTAGTATGCCAGGATATTTACAGTAATCTAAAAATTTTCCACATGAATTTTCTTGTGGATAAAACATATTCTTCCTGTTTGAATAATAATACTTTTCTAAAATCTTTAATTACAATCCATGGTTAAACTTTTGAAGTAACTGTTAGTAATGGTGGTTTGCCAATAAATAAAGCGATGTACGAATTTGTTATCTAAGATAAATGTATTTTTTTGAATGAGAAAAGATATTCTGTAAATACTTGATGAACATGTTTTTTTATTATGCAAGCGTGCTATTAAATACTGAAAATGATTTAAAACGGCCTACAACCACTTAGCCTGATATCTTTATTTAATCATGGTTTTAACTAAAACTGTTCTATTTGAAAATATCTTCTCAGCCTGTTTTGACAGGAGTTACAGAAATTATTTTTTTTTTGTAACAAGGCAGGCGCAGGAAATCAAAAATAAAAACACTAAATGAAGTCTTTTCTTTTGCATTTCAATAGTAAAAAATATTTTTACCATGTTTTGTATTTATCTTTATTCGCAACTTTAAACATTAATTTTGAAATCAATACTTACACAAAAACAGATACAAATAACAGTAAAAAGGCTGGCACATCAGATCCTGGAAAATCATATTAATCTGGAAAATACAGTGCTGATTGGCATTCAGCCACGCGGTATTTTTTTGAGTGACAGGATAGTGGATGAATTGAAAACTTTATTGCCACAGGAAAAAATTGTTTATGGTAAACTTGATATCACTTTTTACAGGGATGATATCAGACAGGAACTCAAACTGGCTAATACCACAGACATACCATTCAGCACTGCTGGAAAAAATATTATCATCATTGATGATGTACTGTGGACAGGAAGAACCACCCGTGCCGCTTTGGATGCATTGGTTGATTTTGGGCGACCTTCCAGGTTAGAATTATGTGTATTAATTGACCGCAGGTTTAGCCGTGAAGTGCCGATACAAGCGGATTACGTGGGCAGGGCCATTGATACATTCCCATCACAAAAAGTCTTTGTTCGTTGGAAGGAAAATTTTGGCGCCGATGAAGTGGTACTCGAATGAATTGAATATGATGACAGCAAAGAATTTAATTTGTGAAAAACTTAGAAACAGATAACTGAAAACTTAATAATATCTTCGCGCTTTAATGAGACTATCGTCTAAAAATCTTCTCGGCATTAAAGATCTCACCAGAGATGATATACAGCTTATTCTTTCTACTGCCGGACAATTCAAAGAAGTATTGCAAAGACCGGTAAAAAAAGTACCATCATTAAGAGATGTTACAATCGTCAATCTTTTTTATGAAAATTCTACCCGCACCAGGTTTTCATTTGAATTGGCAGAAAAAAGGTTAAGTGCAGATGTTTTAAACTTTGCAGCAGGTACATCTTCTGCAGCCAAAGGCGAAACTTTGCTAGATACAGTAAATAATATCCTCAGTATGAAAGTGGATATGGTTGTGATGCGACACAGTGCTTCGGGTGCGCCACATTTTTTATCACAACATATTCCTGCAGCTATTGTTAATGCAGGTGATGGTATCAATGAACATCCTACACAGGCTTTACTTGATGCTTATTCAATGCAGGAAAAATTTGGCAAACTGGAAGGTTTGAAAGTTGCGATCATCGGTGATATTATGCACAGTAGGGTGGCATTGAGTAATATTTACCTGCTGAAAAAAATGGGCGCTGAAATTACAATTGCCGGTCCGCCTACACTGATACCAAAATATATGCAGGAAGCTTTTGGTGTCCATGTCACTTTTAATTTAAAAGAAGCATTGGCCTGGTGTGATGTTGCCAATGTGTTACGCATCCAGTTGGAACGTCAAAACCAGCCTTTATTTTCTTCATTGCGGGAATATAATCTTGCTTATGGCATCAGGAGAAATTTGTTGGATAGCCTGAGAAAAGAAATTGTAATCATGCACCCGGGTCCTATCAATCGTGGCGTGGAACTGGATAGTGATGTGGCTGATGGCCCTTATTCCATCATTTTAAACCAGGTCGAAAATGGTGTGGCTGTGCGTATGGCAGTGTTGTATTTATTGAGCCCCACTTCTTCCAATTCATAATGCATTTTAGGTTTAATAAAATATTTTCAACAACTTACTAAAGAAATAAATTTTTATATTTTTCTTTAGTAAGGCAAAGGAGGTTTATCATGCGTATATGTTTATTTCCGGGAACTTTTGACCCTGTTACATTAGGTCATATAGATATCATTAACCGTGCACAACCTTTGTTTGATAAAATTATTATTGGTGTAGGAAGGAATGCCACAAAAACTCCCATGTTTTCTGCAGAACAACGCAAGCAATGGTTTGATGAAATTTTTAATGGTAACTCTTTGATTGAAACAGCGATTTATGAAGGGCTGACTGTGAATTTCTGTAAAAAGACAGGAGCAAATTTTATCCTGCGCGGTATCAGGTATGTGAGCGATTTTGAATATGAAAAAGCAATTGCTGATGCCAACCGTACTTTAGACCATTCTATTGAAACGATATTTTTAACCTGTGAACCAAAATATAATTCTATTGCTTCAACTATAGTCAGGGACATCATCCGCAACAATGGCGACGCCACACAGTTTTTACCATCTGTAGTTATTGAAAGCCTGAATTCAAAGAAATAATTTCAGTGGTCTAATTTGCTAATAATCTCTTCAATATTTTTATAACTGTTGGTAAGTTTTTCCGCAACATTTTTTTTAGCTACCCATTCAATTTTTTCTATCTGTTCTTCAGTTTGTGGTATCGGAATTTCATCTTCTGTGATTTGCATCTTATACCAATGTGTTTCTTTCAAAGTGTCCTTGCGGGTATATTCATTAAAATATTCATGATAAGTGATACCTAAGAAATGAACGATATTAAATGATTTCAGGCCTGTTTCTTCATGCACTTCACGAAGTGCGCATGCGGGAATGGATTCACCATCATCTAATTTTCCTTTGGGCAGGTCCCATTTGCCCCGCCTGAATATCATCAGCAGTTCATTCTTCTTATTTAATATCAATCCACCTGCTGCAATAATTTTTTCCATAATATAAATTTATGTTCATGCAAAAGAACGATATAATTATTTTGTATGGTTGTGAAAATAGAATGTTGTTTGGATTTTTAACCGGGAGATATTTTATGAAATGATCATGGTTTAAAAATTAGAAATCTAATTTTTGGAAATGAAATAATGGAATTGCTATCGTTTTACTTGAATTTTATTGTATCGAGCAGTGTATTTGCGAATTTGTAAATGATATGATGCCTTGCAGTTTTGTTTCGTTGAAATTTAAACGAAATTTATTCATGTAAAAATTTTTAATTGGACAACATAACCTGGGCATTGTTGATTATATTGATTGGTATTCCGAACATAAAAGAATAATTCTGGCTTAAATAGCGGACATTAATTCAAATAATAAAAAAGAAATCTAGGCTGACCATGGTTGATTAAAATATCATCCTCTTGTTTATGAAATACTAAAAAATAAAACCTGGCATGATAAATTATTAACAGGATTATCTTCGCGGCATGAAGAATGAAAAAATTATTGCGGAAAAATTGTTGCAGGCAGATGCTATCAGGCTCAGCCCGGATAAGCCTTTCACATGGGCTAGTGGATGGAAAAGCCCGGTGTATTGCGATAACCGTAGAGTACTTTCTTTTCCCTACCTCAGGGATTTTATTAAAAGTGAAATGTGTAATGTGATTTTTGAACAGTTCCCTGACGCTGATTTGTTGGCTGGTGTTGCAACGGCTGGTATTGCGTGGGGCGCTATGGCTGCAGATCAGTTGAAACTGCCTTTCATTTATGTGAGGCCCAAACCAAAAGAACATGGCTTGGGCAACCAGGTAGAGGGATTTTTTGAAGCAGGCCAGAAAGCAGTTGTGGTGGAAGATTTGATTTCAACCGGTAAAAGCAGTTTGCAGGTGGTGGATGTTTTACGTAAATCAGGTGTTGAAGTGACAGGAATGGTTTCTATTTTCAATTATGGTTTTGATACCGCAGTAAATTCTTTTAAAACAGCAGGTGTGGCGCTGGAATCTCTCACCACTTATCAATCATTAATTGATTTGGCTTTAGAAAAAAAGATTATTCCTGCTGGAACAGAAGAATTATTACAAAGCTGGAGAGCCAACCCGGCAGCCTGGATGTCTGTTGTATAAATCAGGCTATTCATGATTGTACAACGTGATAATGAAAGTAAAATATTTTGTAATTATTGTTGTGCAATGTTTTTTTAATATTCTGTTTTTGATTTTGCTGTTTACATATTTCAAAAAAGATTTTATATGATGAAACAATTGATTGCAATTTCATTTTTATTTTTTGGTTTTCAGTTACATGCCCAGGTGATGCAGGCAAAGGCTGTATGGTCAACTATAAAAGTGCCACAACTTAAATGCTGGGAGTGTCAGCAGCGGTTGGATCAATACCTGATAAAAGAAAAAGGCCCGAACACAGATGCAGGGATTATTCAATGGAGAGATGATCTGCGTAATGCTACCATAAAAATTCAATATTTTCCTGACAGGATTACACTTGATTATATCCGTACTTCTATTGCTAATGCTGGGTTTGATGCAGATACCATCACAGCAGAGCCTGATAGCTACAAACGCCTTCCATTGGCTTGCAGAAAAGCAACTGATGGTAAAGGATATGGCCCTTATAAATATTGTGAACTGGACCCGGCAGACAGACCAAAGGACTAATTTTTAATATGCCCGGTTAATGGGGAATTGATTTTATCCTGCATGAAACTTTCATGCAGGATATTTTTTTGTAGTAGTATTATTGCAGTATTTATTCAGCTCAAATAAATTCTATTTTTTAACAGCAGACATATTATGCAAAGAAACCAGGCAGAAAATAAATCAGTGCAACAATTCTCAGCTGAAAAAATCAAACCGCATTTTCTTGTATTGGATGGCATGAGAGGCGTGGCTGCATTTGCAATTGTCTTATTTCATTTTATGGAATGGATATACACTAATCCTGCTGAAAATTTTATCGGGCATGGCTTCCTTGCTGTTGATTTCTTTTTTTGCCTCTCAGGTTTTGTCATTGGATATGCGTATGATGACAGGTTAAAAAAAATAGGTTTAAAACAATTTTTTAAAAGACGGTTTATCAGGCTTCAGCCTTTGGTGGTATTCGGTAGTGTAATTGGTTTGCTTGCTTTTTTGTTTGACCCTTTTGCCGTATATCAACATCAATATTCTCTATCAGGAATAGCGCTCATTTTTTTATGTTCTGTATTGATGGTTCCATTACCAACCATGTCAGAAAGAGCATTTAATTTATTTGGATTAAATGCACCATCCTGGTCTTTGTTCTGGGAATATGTTGCCAATATTTTTTATGGATTTGTTTTAGTGCGACTTCACAAAAAATTTTTGTTGTTGCTTTTGTTGCCTGCAGCATATTTTCTTTTTCATACTGCGTATGAAAAAGAAAATCTTTTAGGAGGTTGGACAGGAGAAAATTTCTGGGATGGTGGAATAAGGATCTGGTATTCTTTCCTCGCAGGGTTGATTATTTATCGCTATAAATTAATCATTAAAAATAATGCAGGGTTTTTCGGTTGTGCTATATTATTAAGTATCGTTTTTGTGATGCCACATTTCAACGTTAACTGGTTAGCAGAGTTTTTTGTAGTTGCATTATATTTTCCATTGATAGTTGCATTAGGAGCTGGCACTGCTCTTTCACAAAAAACTATTGCTGTATGCAAGTTTTCAGGCGATATGTCTTATCCATTGTATATGACACATTATGCAGGCATCTGGATATTTGGAAATTACTTTACAAATTATCATCCGGAAGGAGTTGCACTTTGGTGGATAGTTATTTCTGGAACAACTTTTCTTATCATGTTTGCATGGATTGTGATGAAATATTATGACATACCGGTTAGGAAATGGCTTTCCGGAACATCAGGTTCATAATTGATTTAAGTATGAAAATATTATCCTGAATTGTTTTACAACTTTCCACCATATTCACTTATCAGCTCTGCCACCAAAGCTGTCCATCCTGTTTGATGCGATGCGCCAAGCCCACGGCCTGTATCACCATGAAAATATTCAAAGAATAATAAAAGGTTTTTGTTTTCAGGCTTTTGATAAAACCAGTTATATGTGTCATTCAATTTTCTTTTACCGTCTTTGTCTTCAATGAATAAACTGATTACCCTGCGTGTTAGTTCATCAGCAACTTTTTCAAGATTCATTTTATTGCCACTGCCTGTTGGACAATCCACCATTAAACTATCGCCATAAAACTTACCGTATTTGCGAATAGATTGTATGATAAGATAATTGATAGGCATCCATACAGGCCCACGCCAGTTACTGTTGCCCCCGAACATATTGGAAGTACTATCGCCCGGATCATACTGAATGGAATGTTCTACATTATCAAGAGTAACTGAATATGGATGCTCCAGATGATATTTTGACAATGCTCTGATTCCACCTTCAGAGAGGAACTCGTTTTCATCCAAAAGATATTCGAGTAAATGAATGAGCCTGTCTTTTTTTACCAATGATAATAATATTTCTGCATCACCACTACGTTCTTCATTGGGCCAGAATTTGTTGTTTTTTATCCTGTAATTTTCAAACCATGTAATTCGTTTTTTAAAATCATCCAGATTATCCAATTCAAACGAAAAAATATTTGAAACGGCAAATAAAGGTGTTAGCCCAACAATAGAACGAATGCGTAATGGCTGAGGCTCTGCACCGGCAACAGTTAATACATCATAAAAAAACTTATCTTCATCATTCCATAAACTATGCACATTCAAAGCTTCTGCGATGAAAACAAAATGTTCGAAAAATTTAGTGGCTGTATCTTCAAAGGCTGAATCGTGCAACGCAATTTCAATAGCAATATCCATCATGTTTAATGCATACATGCCCATCCAGCTTGTGCCATCTGCCTGTTCCAGTTGTGCTGTGCCCCGCTGGTAGTAACTCCTGTTGAAGACACCTATATTATCTAAGCCTAAGAAACCACCTTCAAAAATGTTGTTACCATTTACGTCTTTGCGATTGATCCACCAGGTGAAATTGATGAGAAGTTTTTGAAATACTTTTTTTAAAAATTCAATATCATTCTTACCGGTTTGTTTTTGTTCGATATAATACACCTGCAAGGCAGCCCATGCCTGTACCGGCGGATTTACATCGCTGAAATTCCATTCGTAAGCAGGTAGTTGCCCATCAGGTTTCATATACCACTCCCGCATGATAAGCGTCAATTGGTGCTTTGCAAATGTGGGGTCAACTACTGCAAGGGAAATAGTATGAAAAGCAAGGTCCCATGCTGCATACCACGGATACTCCCATTTATCAGGCATGCTGATGATATCCTGATTTTTTAAATGTTTCCAGTCAGCGTTACGGCCATTGGCTTTTGATTCGCTGGGGGGTGTGATGCCATCACTTGTAGTGAGCCACCGCTCTACATCAAAATGGTAAAATTGTTTGCTCCATAATAAACCGGCAAAAGCCTGCCTGTGAATATTAGAGAGACAGGCATCAAGGCCACTGGGCAGGATGTCATTATAAAATTCATCTGCTTCCCTTTTACGTTTATCAAAGATTTCTTCAAACCCGGCTTCAAAAGGATTTTTTATGACTGCATTGCTTAGGCGTAAATAAATTGTTTTTGTTTCACCTGCATCAACAGTTAAATTAAACACCGGCGAAAATTTTGTCCCGGATTTTTTATTTCGTAGTGCCGGTATATTTTTTTTATTGATGATGGCCTGGTGAAATGCATCCTTCGTAAATACGCTGGCTTTAGGTTTGTTTAAAACGATTTGTGTGTTGGTTTCATTTTCTGTAAAAAGCATATCATCTGCACCTGAAAAATAAAAACAATACTTACCCATTCTGTAGTGATCTGTGATAACAGTATTTTTATCCAGCAAAGTGATAGATGGTTTTGCCAGGTCGGGAGAATATTGCCACCTGTTATAAAATAA
This sequence comes from Bacteroidota bacterium, assembly GCA_018268035.1. Classification (GTDB taxonomy): domain Bacteria; phylum Bacteroidota; class Bacteroidia; order Chitinophagales; family Chitinophagaceae; genus Parafilimonas. The sequence continues at coordinate 25,441 of JAFDXI010000119.1, forward strand.
TAATGTAGGTAATATGGTAATCGGTGCAGCCTGGTTAAACCTGTTGGTGATATCAATCCTGATAAAGATATCTTCAGCATCCTGTTTGGCGTAAGTGATTAATACATCAAAATATTCATCATTATTAAATACACCGGTATCAAGTATTTCGTATTCAGGTTCCAGTTTTGACCGCTTGCTGTTTTCAATCCTTAATTGTTCATAAGGGAAAGCCTGTTGTGGGTATTTGTACAGGTATTGCATATAATAATGCGTAGGCAGATTGTCGAGGTGATAGTATAATTCTTTTACATCTTCACCATGGTTGCCTTCAAAATTTGCCAACCCAAAAAGCCTTTCTTTCAGAATGGGGTCGTGCCCATTCCATAAAGCAATTGAAAAACACAAATTCTGAAAATAATCTGATATGCCTGCAAGACCATCTTCACCCCAGCGATATGCTCTGCAATGTGCCTGGTCAAATGGGAAGTAATGCCAGGCATCGCCGTTTTCACTATAATCTTCCCTCACTGTGCCCCATTGTCTTTCGCTTAAATATGGCCCCCAATGTACAAGGGGTACCGACTTTGATTTGTTTTCTTCTAACCTTCTTTGTTCTTCTGTCATAGCAACAAACTTAATAATAGAAAATTAATATTGTTTGCTGCAGGGTATTGTTATTATAGGTAGTATGCTGATTTTTTTCTTTTATTCCAAATCATCAAAAAATAGCTTTGCTTCCTGCCAGCCATTCATTCTTTCATAACCTGTTAAAAGCATATTATGTGGTGATGAAAATACTATTGCCCTGCCGGGAAATGTTGACAGGTTAAAATCATGGTCATCAATTAATACATCGCCTTTCACCAGGTGTTTGTTGCCACAGAATATCCTGTTCTTCCAATGAATAAAAGGAAAATGTTCATCGAGCCATTCGTATTTATCAGTAAAAGAATATTTAAATTCCATAGCTGCTGACACAATGTAAATCTCATGCAGTTTGTTCAACTTTTCAATTGTTTCTTTTGCGTGGTCTATCACAGGGAGATCTTTGAAAAATCCTGGCTGGTGTGCATAGCTTTTTACGATGGGTTTATTAGCGTCCGGTACAATATCATATAACTTCTTCCCATAAATATCAGCCTTTGTATATCGCACTCCGAAATCCCTTTCATACCAGTCAAAAAATCTTTCAACGGCATCAGCCATCACATCATCCATGTCAATTAATATACGCATTGTTGAATTTTTAAAATTTAAATAATGATTTTATCCAGTTGTTGTAAAAAGTTTTCTTCTACATCTGCGCCAATACCCAAAGTGTCAGGTATTTCCACACAAAAATGATTATAGGTTGCGCCGCCTGTGACCGGGTCGGTTTTATGCCCCAGCATACAGGTGTCCATATCATAAAACCTGACATTGTCAAAAGCTGTTGCAAAATGAGCAAATGCAGTTAAAGCTACCCTGCTCTCCAGCATACCACCCATCATGCAGGCAATGTTTTTTTCTTCACACACTGCATTTATTTTTTGAGCTTCAAGGATGCCGCCACTCTTGGCAAATTTAATATTCACATAATCGCAGGCGCCTGCTTGTATCAACCTTTTTGCATCATAATGATCAAACACACTTTCATCGGCCATAATTTTTATTGGTGAAATATGGATAAGTGCGGGCAACAAATCATCATCATGCCTGCGCATGGGTTGCTCACAAAATTCTATATTAAAATCTTTCAATGCTGTCAACACCCGTACTGCATCTTCATAATTCCATCCCTGATTGGCATCAATCCTTAATGGAATATGGGTGCCAACAGCATTGGTGATGCATTGTATGGCCTCAATGTCGTGTTGTGAATTTTTCCCAACTTTTATTTTTAAAATTTCAACACCCTGGTCAATGAATTGCTTTGCCTGCAAAGCCATTTCTTCCGGTGGATGTATGCCTACTGTAACATCGGTTTGTAATTTTTTCTTTTTTATGCCACCAAGAAATTTATATAAAGGCAGGCCTGCATATTGTGCATTGATGTCGTGCAATGCCATGTCAAAAGCGCTTTTTGCAGTATGGTTGCCTGCAGTAAAACGATGCAACTCGTTGATGCGTTCTTCTATTTCAACAGCATTTTTATTTTTCCAAATAGTTGCAAATTCTTTTGCCATTTCAAAACAGGTGGTTTGTGTTTCACCTGTTATCATAGGGAATGCTGAACATTCACCAACGCCTGTAATTCCTTCGCTGGTATGTATGCGGATAAAAATATTCTGTGCAAAATGCATGGTGCCCGTAGCTATTGTAAACGGGACCATCGGGATACTGTACCTGTATATTTCTGTTGAAGTTATTGTCATGCCTGCTTTTAAACCCTGCGAATTTACATCGCTTCATCTTTTGGTTCCCATAACTCTATTTTATTTCCTTCAGGATCCATGATCCATCCAAAACTACCATGATCATAATAACGTGTCTGTTCTGATACCCAAACACCATTATGTTTTAAATTAAACAATAAAAGGTGGAGATTTTTTACTCTGAAACTAATCATGAACCTGCTCTCTGATGGATTAAAAAAATCACTGTCTTCATTAAAAAAAGAAAGAACAGTATTGCCAGGTTCTTCTTTATGATGTACATTAATCCATTTGAATCTGATATAATTTTCTTTTGTAAAGTCAATGCCTAAATTTTCTTTATACCAGTTTGCAAGAGCAGTTGGGTCTTTTGCTTTAATGAAAATGCCGCCTATGCCTGTAACAATTCCCATGTGATGATTGGATGATGGATAAAGTTACCATATTCTGTTTTTTTATATAGCATAAATTTTACAATTTCTTTTGAAGTTTTTCTTTGATGCTCTCAAACCATTCATCTTTCAATATGCTTAATACAATTGAATTACGCCTCGGCCCTTCCACTGTGGGCAAATGACTGCGTAATATACCTTCTACAGTACACCCGATAGATTTCATGGCTGCAATGCTTCTTGCGTTATCTGCATCGGCTCTGAATTCAACTCTTTCAAGTTCTAAATCTTCAAATGCAAATTGTAACATTAAAAACTTGCAATGTTTATTTAACCCGGTGCCATGAAATTTTTTCCCATACCATGTATAGCCAAGCTGAGTGGTTTTGAAAGGTAAATTGATATCATAAAACCTTGTACTGCCTGCGTATTCATTTGATTTTTTATCAAATACAATAAATGGGAATTCTTTACCTGCCTCACATTGATCCAGCGCAATCTGCAGAAAGTTCTTTAATCCTGCTGCACCTTCAGGCCTTACCAATGAATACAACCAAAGCCCTTTTTCATTCAGTGCAAATGGTAACAAATTTGCATAATCATTTTCATTCAATGGCCTGAGTAGTACACGATCATCTTCTAACGTTACATTGGGAAATATTTCCGGGGGCGATTGCATATTTTCGCATTGATTGGTTTTCAAATATAAGTTGAGTATTTATTTAAGCTGTGAATAATTCAACACATTGAAAGAACATAAAAAATTTTTGAAGTTCTGTAGTTGTTGATTTTATTGATTAAAACATTTTATAAACAAAACAATTTTTTATGTGTGGTATTGTTGGATATATTGGTAAACGTGATGCTTATCCTGTAGTTATAAAAGGGTTGAAAAGGTTAGAATACCGTGGTTATGACAGTGCTGGAATTGCATTGGCGAATGGTGGGTTGAAAGTGTATAAAAAGAAAGGGAAAGTTGCAGCGCTGGAAGAAGCAGTAATTGGTGAAGATGTGAAAGGCCACACAGGCATCGGCCATACACGTTGGGCCACACATGGTGAACCGAGCGACCGCAATGCTCATCCGCATGTTAGCAATGGCGGCTCAGTTGCCATGATCCATAATGGTATCATTGAAAATTATGCGCAGATAAAAAACGAACTAATAAAAAAAGGATACACATTCAGCAGTGATACAGATACTGAAGTGTTGTTGAATTTTATTGAAGACATAAAAAAAAACAATGACTGTGCATTGGAAGAAGCAGTGCGCATTGCATTGCGCAGGATAGTGGGAGCCTATTGCATTTTATTAATTGATAGAGATGACCCTGACACAATTATTGCAGCACGAAAAGGCAGCCCTTTGGTAATTGGTATTGGTAAAAATGAACACTTCCTTGCAAGTGATGCTTCGCCCATCGTTGAATATACCAAAGAAGTAGTGTATGTCAATGATTATGAAATTGCCATTGTAAGGGCAGATGAACTGATATTAAAAAACCTGGGAAATGAACGGCAGACACCTTTTATTACTAAGCTTGATATGGAACTTGCTTCCATTGAGAAATGCGGTTTTGATCATTTCATGCTCAAAGAAATTTTTGAACAGCCGCAAACAATTTTTGATTGTTTGCGTGGCAGGCTGGATGCAGAAAATGGCACTATCACAATGGGTGGCATACAACACTATGCAGAACAAATTATGAATGCGGGTCGCATCATCATGATTGCCTGTGGCACAAGCTGGCATGCGGGTTTGGTGGCGGAATATATTTTTGAAGAACTATGCCGCATCCCTGTTGAAGTGGAATATGCTTCTGAGTTCCGCTATCGCAACCCCGTTATTCATAAAGGTGATGTCATCATCGCTATTTCGCAAAGCGGTGAAACGGCAGATACATTGGTAGCTATTGAAAAAGCAAAAGAACAAGGCGCCATTATTTTAGGAGTATTGAATGTGGTGGGATCATCAATTGCACGTGTGTCACATGCAGGAGCTTATACACATGCCGGCCATGAGATAGGTGTGGCGAGTACAAAAGCATTTACTGCACAACTGGCTGTATTAACTATGATCGCATTGAAGATTGCACACACCAAAAAATCAATTGATGATGAAAGATATTTTGCATTGTGCAGGGAATTGATAGAGATACCGGATAAAGTGTCATTAGTGTTGCAGCAAAATGAACATGTAAAAGCTTTGTCAGAAAAATATAAAGATGCACGGGATTTTTTATATCTCGGCAGGGGATATAATTTCCCAATTGCATTGGAAGGCGCATTAAAGCTGAAGGAGATTTCTTACATCCATGCAGAAGGCTACCCTGCTGCAGAGATGAAACATGGGCCGATAGCTTTGGTGGATGAACATTTACCCGTTGTGTTTGTAGCAACCAAAGATGCTTATCATCAAAAGATTGTTAGCAACATGCAGGAGATAAAAGCAAGAAAAGGAAAAGTGATTTCCATCATCACCGAAGGTGATACTGTTTCACCAACATTATCTGATGATGTAATTGTTGTGCCGGCTGCTGATGAAATTGTAGCGCCGTTGCTGAGTGTGGTTCCATTACAATTGCTGGCATATTATATTGGTGTTGCAAAAGGGTATGATGTAGATAAACCGAGAAACCTTGCTAAAAGTGTAACGGTGGAATAAGAAATACAATCCCATTTATTAATTGTATCTGACATTAAAATAAATACCTGGTTTGCAAAATTCATATTGACTACTATACCCAAAATGTAAATTCCAGGTTATAGATGAAATAGTTATTCAAACAATCTAACCTGTTTTTGAGCCAATAATTTTCATTGGCATTACCCAAAAAAAGACTTCTAAATATTTTTTTTGCTTAAAATAAAAAGTTTTTACTTAGCGGTATTACTGCAGTTCTTCTTTTGAGCTGTTTGTCCCCGGGCTTGACTTAAAAATTGCCATACCAATATTCCTGTGCAGCCGATATTTTTAACCAAAAAATCGTAAGAAGAAAATGAAAAATTTTACACAAATCATGAAGGTAATGACCGTCTTTGTCATTGCAGGATCGTCGTTATTATTGACGGCAAAAGCGCAAAAAGTTTTATTGCAGGAAGGCTTTGAAGAAGATTCAACAGGGTGGACAATAGTAAACAATGGAAATAATATCTGGGATGTACTAACGGGTGGATATAATACATACAAAGGTGACAGGTGTATGTACGTAACCACTAATGATTACGGTATGCAAACTGATTGCTGGCTGATATCAACACCTGTAAAAATGGTTTTTGGCAGAAAATACAGTATCTCATTTTTTTACAAAAACCAGACACCGATGAATAATAAACTTGAAGTGTCTATCGGAAGAAAAGATGTTACATCATCCGGTCAATTAGTTTGGAGAAAAAATTTTGCAAATGATCAGTATGTGAGAGGTCAGATAAATTATGTATGTAATGAAACAGGAACAAAGTATATCCGCTTTCATTGCACAACACCTAAAATGTACACCTATCTTTATTTTGATGAAGTAACTGTTGAAGAAGTGAATTGTTTTCAACCGGTAAATGTAAATGTTGTTGATGTTGAAACAAACTCAGTAACATTTTCATGGAATAAAGTAGATGATGCAGTACGATATGAATACAGTGTTTTCCCCAAAGACACCTCTACTCCAAAAATAATCCGTAAGACCACAGATACTTCAGTTACTGTTGCCGGCCTTGATGCTGCTACACCTAATTTCTTTTATGTACGTTCAAGGTGCAGTGATAAAGATAGTTCTGAATGGTCAACTTTACCTTTCAGTACCAACTATGATTGTTCGACTTTCCCAACGGTTGAATGTGGTACATTGGTAAAACAACATTACAGGGGAAAAACAGGGTTATATAAAACTGATTTCTGCGGACAAACATTAAGCGGTCCTGAATTCTTCCATAAGTTCACACCAACGCAAAGCGGGTATTATAAACTGGATTGTTTTTCTGCCGGCGGCAATGGCATACCGTTAGGTTTTGCATACAGGGCATCTGCTGAAGGCTGCGACAATTCCGGATGGAATTGTATTGGAGTTTTCTTTGATTATGCTTCTGCTACATTCGGCCCACTGCAGGCTGGTGTGGAATATACTATCATGGAAAAATCTGATCTGCAGGCTGGCTTGCCTTCAGATTATAGTTATAAAATTGAATGTTATACGCCACCACCTGCCAATGATAGTTGCAGTAACCCTGTTACTATAATGCCTACTAAATTTTCTGAAACTAATGCAGGTACGCCACTTACTACTTTTGGCGCCACACCTGATTTATTTAAAAATGATTTTTCTTGTGGCAGTGGTGATGGTACAAGCAGTAACGATGATGATATCTGGGTGAAATTTAAAGCCAACAACAGCAGCGAACTCATCCGTTTCACCAATGTAACTTATACCGGCGCCAATCCGTCACTCGTTATCAACTTTTATAAAGATGCTTGTGATGCAAGCCCGAAGAGCAGGATTGATTGTGGGTATAAGAATACTGTTGATGGTGCTAATAATGATATAGTTTCTTATTATTTTGAAAAAGGTAAAACCTATTATGCACGCATCAGTACTTATGGTATTGATAATTCATCCACATTCAATCTCGCTATCATGAAGCCGGGTATCGTGAAAAAACCTGTCAATACATGCGTAACAGGCCTTCCGATGAGTGCGCTCTTAAAAGACAATGGTGTGTGGGTTCCTATGTTGACTGACTCATTAAATATTATTGCTTCGGTCAATGCAAGTAATGGGATGTCTAAAAATTATAATCCTTCATTGTATATCAATAATGGCCCTGTGAGAAAAGATGGCGCAGGCAATTATTACCTCAACAGGAATATTACCATCAAACCGGATAAGAAGTCAGCAACGCCATTCATGGTCAGGATATACTTTACAAATGGTGATTTGAATAAACTTATCAATAAACCAGGTTCTAATGTTTCATCATTGGATGATATCAATGTTACACAAACTGATGTAACCTGCTCCTCTGCATTTATGGGTACAGGCACATTGATAATCCCAACTGCAAGAGGAAAATATGATGACCAAACTTCCTATGTTGAGTTTGCAACAGACCACCTGTCATCATTCTTTCTGCATGGTGGTAACCAACCATTATCTGAAACTTCTGCTTTCGCTCAGACTGATGCTAAAGCAAATCAACTGGATACAAAATTACCTGTGCATGTTTCACCCAATCCATTTACCAGCCAGGTATTTGTAGAAGCCAATACAAAGGAAGCGGTGAAATATAAATTGATTGTAACCACACTTGATGGCAGGGTTGCAGCATCGTATGAAAAATTGCTGGTTGCAGGTTATAATAAAATCAGACTTGACCTCGGCAAACTTTCAAAAGGAATGTATATGCTCAAAATTGAAACACCAACAGGTGTGGAAATACAAAAAATTATGAAACAATAAAAACATGATTTTAATTGAACAATCCCACCTTATGGTGGGATTGTTTTTTGGGACCAACAATAGGAATGCTTTTGATCGTTCCTTGCGTCGCACACTGCAACTGCATTAATTTTATTCAGCAATCTGTAAAATATTTTAGATTTTACCACTTATATAGATAGTATTCCGAATGAATGCTTTTGTAAATATTTTAGTGTAATAAATTTATTATGAAAACACTTTTAATCTTGTTGATTCTTCCAATTATTACTTCATTGCATCCAACAAACAGCGAAGAAGTTTTATCAAAAATGTTTCAGCAATACCAGGGCAAATGGATGAAGAGTTTCAGCTTTACCCAAAAGACAGAAAGCTTTCGCAACGATAGTCTGGTGAAAGTTGATACCTGGCATGAAAATATTATTTACCCTGATAAATTCAGGATAGATTTTGGTGATAAGACCAGTGGCAATGCAGCCATTTTTACACCAGATTCTGTGTATAGTTTCCGTGGCGGTGTTTTAAAAAATGTTTTTAGCAATGATGATGACCTGACATTTATTTTGGGTGGCATGTATTTTCATCCGCTGGATTCTGCAAAAAATATTTTTGGCAAGTTGGGTTATGACTTGTCAAAATTTTCTGAAAATGATTCGGTGTATATTATTGGAGCCAACAATGTTGATGAAAAATCAAACCAGTTTTGGGTGGATAAGAAAAAGCTCGTGGTAGTGAGGTTTATTAATTATTCGCATGATGAAAAAGAAGAAGGAATATTTTCAAATCATAAAAAATTTGGTGAAAGCTGGTCAGAGACTTATTGTGTTTTTTATATCAACGATAAACTGGTGCAAAAAGAGACATATTACGATTGCAATGCCAATGCAAAAATAGATCTTCGGATTTTTGATCCGCACCATTTTATTGCTTTGCCCTGAGTTGTTTTTTTTGAAATACCAACTAACACTTAATCTGTATTTTCGTTGACGATGGCAAAGAATAACATACAGAAAATTGCAATTGATAAACTGGGTTACAGCTTTATCAAACCCCCATATTTACCTGAAGGAAAAGACGAATATTATTTAAGGAATATTCAAAACCGCAGCGGTATCAATTATCGTAATCTTACTGCATACGAAATAGAGGCGCTGGTAAAAAACAGGAATACGAGTGATGACTGGAACAAAATTTTAGTCAGCGATGCTTTTAATCCTGAACTGGTAAAAAACTGTAAATTTTTCGGGTTGGTGCGTATAGGTAAACTGGAGCCGTATTTTCTCGAGTTCAGTGATATGAAATATGCGGTGGGGTTGTATAATTCAATAATTATAAGTTCTGATATTGGTGATAATGTGGTGATAGAAAATGTAAATTATTTATCGCATTATATTTTAGGTAATGAAGTGATTTTTGTAAATGTCAATGAGCTCGCTACTACCGATCATGCAAAATTTGGTAATGGTATTCTCAAACAGGGCGAGCCTGAAAATCTGAGGATATGGTTGGAGATTTGTAATGAAAATGGTGGCAGGAGCGTGATACCTTTTAGTGGTATGTTGCCGGGCGATGCATATTTATGGAGCAAATACCGCGACGATGATTTGTTATTGCAACGGTTTAAAGAATTTACTGAACATGAATTCAAAAGTGAACGTGGTTTTTATGGCAAAGTAGGAGACCGGACAGTGATAAAAAATTCTGCCATTATCAAAGATTGCTGGATAGGCAGTGATGCTTATATCAAAGGTGCCAATAAACTCAAAAACCTGACTATACATTCCTCTGAAAGCGAAGCAACGCAAATAGGTGAGGGTTGTGAACTTGTGAATGGAATAATAAGTTATGGATGCAGGATATTTTATGGTGTAAAAGCAGTGCGGTTTGTTATGGCTTCACATTCTCAATTAAAATATGGTGCCAGGCTCATCAACTCTTATCTTGGCAACAACGCCACTATCTCCTGTTGTGAAGTGTTGAACTCTTTGATCTTCCCTGCGCATGAACAACATCACAACAATTCATTTTTATGTGCTGCTTTGGTGATGGGTCAAAGCAATATCCCTGCAGGTGCTACTATAGGTTCCAATCATAACTCCCGTGCGGCTGATGGTGAGATCGTTGCCGGGCGCGGGTTCTGGCCTGGCCTCTGTGTGAGCCTGAAACATAATTCAAAGTTTGCCAGCTTTACTATGATTGCAAAAGGTGATTATTTATTTGAACTGGATATTCCACTTCCTTTTAGCCTGGTAAGCCTTGATTATTCTGTTGATGCACTCACTGTGATGCCTGCTTATTGGTTTATGTATAATATGTATGCACTGGAACGCAATGCATGGAAATATGCTGACCGCGATAAGCGAGATGAAAAAATACAATTGCTCGAAACTGATTACCTGGCGCCTGACAGTATTAATGAAATGTTTGTTGCTATTCTGTTGCTTGAAAAATTTACAGGTAAAGCCTGGTTCAAAAAACATGGGAGCGATGCTGATGAAAATACTTTTATCCAAAAGGGGAAATCATTGCTGGAACAACAGGATGAAGAGGTGAATGAACTGGAAATAATTGCTGAAGGTTTTGAAAATGCAAAAAGAAAAACCATTATCAGGAAGACTCAGCTTGCATACAATGCCTATAAGGAAATGATTACCTGGTATGGATTGAATAATCTGATTGATTTTATCAACAAGCATAGTTTAAAAAGTGATATTACAATAATAGATTCGATTAAAAAAGTAGAAAGCAGAAATATGTGGTTGAACATAGGCGGGCAACTGATGCCATCCTCTGTTGTTGATGGATTGAAAAATGATATCAGAAATAAAAAAATTGATAGCTGGGATCATTTACATTCGGTTTACTTTAAAATAGGGGAACGTTATGCAGACCAAAAATTTCAGCATGCTATAAGTGCATTGTTAGAGATTGAAAATATACAACCCCGACATGTAAACAAAGACAAAATTATTCAATGGATGGATAAAGCCATTGCAATCAAAACAGTAATTGTAAACTGGATTGCAGCATCCAGGAAAAAAGATTACACCAATCCGTTTAGAAAAATGATGTATGATACAGATGACGAAATGAATATTGTGCTGGGTAGTTTTGATGATAACAGCTTTGTTAATCAGCAGCAACAATCGTTGAAAATATTTATTAAGAAAGTTGAAACAATCAAATTAAACCTGAATTAGGAAACCATCCCGGCATTGCTTTAATTTGCTAAATTTTTTTCTGAAAAAATATCCTTGCATTAATAATTGTTATTAGGTTGAAAAATAGATTTTCGGATAACATCATTCCGGCTTACCGGAAATGATAAAACCACCTGACAGATGTTGAAAGAAAGAGAAATTTTCACTGCAGGCTTTAAGGAACGCATCAGCGGATATGTGCATAACAATTTGCCCGGTGTTCAGTTTAGTGAAAGACAAAAAGCGAAACTCGAAAAATCAGCAGAGAAAGCAACAAAATGGATTGGCTCGACTTCATCACTCATTGCACATACTTTATTTTTTATCATATCCTTCTCCCTTCCAATAACCGGCATTATTACTTTTGAAGAGATGCTGTTGATTCTAACAACGGTTGTTTCACTTGAGGCTATTTACCTCGCTATTTTTATACAGATGTCTGTCAATAAAAATATAAAGGATATTGAGATAATACAGGAAGATGTGGGCGAGATACAGGAAGACATTGAAGGCATTGAAGGCGATATTGACGAAATTCAAAAAGACGTGGATGAGATACAGGAAGATGTAGATGAAATTCAGGGCGATCTGGATGTGGACACTATAAAAGAAAATGGTGAAACTGATAAAGAAACAGTTACTTTGGATGTTATCAATGCACTGCTTTTGCAACTTCAGGCAGAAATTGAAACTTTAAAAAAAATACATCATTAACTGTATAACCTTCATCAATGGAAAATGAAAAAACACCTGGTGTCCTCTTGTTACAAGAGAGAGAAAATATCATTAAGAAATTCTTCAGCCTTTGGATAGTTGTATATGCGTTTGTGTTTATTGGCACTTCACAGTTTAGTTTTTCTTTTCCTTTCCTTGAAAAACTGGTGCTATGGTTTGGCACTACTTTCCTGCATATAAAAGACCTGCATAAGATTACCAATACTGGTAGTGGCGACACTACTTACGATTTCGTATTGGTGCTGGCCGGTGTTATATTTTCTTTTCTTGTCAGCCTCATCATTTTAATTGCAGATCGAAAAAGACCCAACTACAGGCAGCTTTATTTATTTGCTATTGTTATTGCACGGTATTATGTTGGTTTTACAATGTTCACTTATGGCCTGGCAAAAATTTTTAACGGTCAATTTCCTGCAAACGGTTTGTCAAGGCTGGAAGAAAAAGTAGGTGATATGTCTCCAATGGGAATGGTGTGGGCATTTATGGGTGCATCGCGTGCTTATACTTTTGTTTCCGGCTTGCTGGAATTTACTGGCGGTGTATTGTTACTTTTCAGGCAGACAAAAACTTTCGGTGCTCTATTTTCTATGACAGTGATGCTGAATGTTGCCTTACTGAATTTTATGTATGATGTGCCGGTAAAAATATTTTCTGCCCATATTGTTTTGTTGTGTGTTTTCATCTTGAGTTATGACTGGAAAATCCTGTTTAATTTCTTTGTATTGCACCGGTTCGAAAAACTGGATTATAATAAACTCAGGGTAAAGAAAAAATGGTTGCAGGTAACATTAAGGGTAATAAAAATTGTAATTATCCTTGCCATTCTTGGGATCAGTATCAGTCAACTGTGGGGCACATTAGATGAAAAACCTGCGCCAATGGAAGGGGCGTATTCTGTAAAAAGTTTTGTATTGAATCATGATACAATTCCTGTTGCATATAACAGCAAAGATTCTATTGGTTGGAGCAAAATGTTTGTTGATTATCCTGGCTGGATTTCTATACAATTGAATACTGATAAAAAAGTTTGGAAGCAGGTAAAAATTGATACACTTAAAAAATCATTCGCTATGGACAACCTGGATTCCACAAGCTATGCCTTCTTTAATTATAATGTTAGAAATGATACGGTAACTTTTACAGGTACTATTAAAAAAGATACAGCCAATATCATTTTTACCCGCAAACAAAAAAAAGATTATTCGCTAGTTAACAGAGGATTTCATTGGGTCAATGAATACCCTCCGAATTGGTAAATGATTGTTGTTTTTATTGTAATGACTGAGAAAAATTACACTGGAAAAAACTATTTTATTTTTTCATTCACCAGTTGTAAGATTTCCTTTTCAAGTGTAATTGTTTTTTCTTCTATTGCTTTGCCTTTTGCAATAATATCCTCAACAAAATTTTTATCATTATAAGATGCAGCATTGATGCGTACATTCATAAAGGCGCCCATCACAGCGCTTCTTGCACACAATGCTCCAACGCCAGCATCTGAAATGGAGTTGGGGTTGCCAGTTGCAGCCATTGCATGAATGACTTCCATACTTTCATAAGCAATGTTCATCACTCTGAATGGTATTTCGATTGCAAGTTTGGTTGCATCTTGTATGGCTTGTGTTCTTGCTCTCTTTTCTTCATCAGATGATTTGGGCAAGCCAAAAGCTGCCATGATCTGATTAAAAGCTTTTGTATCTGCGTCCACTGATTTCAACAATTCATTTTTATAATACTGACCTTTATCAGCCCAATCACTGAACTCTTTCCAACGTTCATCCCATCCCTGTTTATGAGAAGAAAGATTAGCTACCATCGTTGCTAAAGAAATACCTAAAGCGCCAACATAAGCAGATATTGAACCGCCGCCTGGAGCCGGGCTTTCACTCGCTGTTTCATCAGCAAAATCATCCAATTGCATATTGATAAGTTTGCTGTCAGCTTTGTCTTTCAACAAATATTCTATGATTCTTTCTTCTGGTTTAAATGCTGCCAGCTCATCCAACCCCAATGATAAAATTGCAATCCGCACCAATTCTTTTTCAGAAACACCTGTTGAACGTTTTTGTTTTTCTAAAAAATATTTTCCTGCATCAAGCATAGATTGCAAAGGCACCAGACCAACAAGCTCACTGCCCGTAACACGGATACCTCTTGCATCTGCTTTTTTACACACTTCATCAAATGCAATATGCAATGGAGTAACATGAATGTTGGTCAGATTCATTGATATTTGTGCCACACCATATTCTTCAATATACCAACCTATCGCTTTTACACTTTTTAAACTACCGGGGATGGTAACAGCTTTTCCATTTTCGTCCAAAACTGTTTTACCATTTATTTTTTTTGTACGGCCAGCTTCCCGCACATCAAATGCAATTGCATTGGCCCTGCGAACAGATGTTGTATTGAGGTTCACATTATATGCAATCAAAAAATCCCTGGCGCCGATAACAGTGCCGCCTCGTTTTGCATCAAATTCCTGCGGGCCAACATCTGGTTTCCATTCAGGTAGTTTTATTTTTTTAAAAAAACCTTCATACTCACCAGCCCGGATGATGGATAAATTATTACGTTGTTTATCAGGTTGAGCATATTCATATAAATACACTGGTATTTGTAAATTGTCGCCTACCATTTTAGCCAGCTCCTGTGCATAGGCAACTGTTTCTTCCATGCTGATGTTGGATACAGGTATCAATGGACAAACATCTGTAGCGCCCATGCGTGGGTGTTCACCTTTGTGTTTGCTCATGTCAATCAATTCACCGGCTTTTTTGATGGCTTTAAATGCAGCCTGCACCACAGCATTCGGAGTGCCAACAAATGTTACAACTGTTCTATTGGTAGCTTTGCCCGGGTCAACATTTAATAACCTGACACCTTCAACACTTTCTATTTCATCAGTAATTTGTTTGATAACATTCAAATCGTTTCCTTCACTGAAATTGGGGACACATTCTATTATCTGGTTCATACAATAATTAAGAATTTTATCCGGCAAACTTAAATGGATAAAATATACTGTTCAATTTTTTTGTTTTATTAATATGAAAGCGCCTTGTTTTATCTGATAATATATACATGTATTTTTGTGCCTGTAATTATTTTTTTTGAAAATAAATGTGGCTGCTGTTTTACATTATCACTTTCAATATTTCCTGATAAAAGCCATCACTGTTTTTGCAAATTCAGGTGTTGATGAAGCATGATTATGATCTCCCGGGGTGATTGCAAATTCGCCTTTGGGAAATACTTTCGCCAGATCAACAGCATTCAAATTATTGTCATCATCATTGCCCCTGATAACTAAAATATGATTCTTTAGTTTTTTCAATACAGTGATAGGAGTGGAAGGTTGAAATTTTTGAAGCAACGCTAATGCCTGTTGGTCTAAACCTGTTTTTTGTACATATTGAACCATGTTATGCAACGATGCGACTGTATCATAAGTGAGCGCTTCATAAAACATGATACGCCTCGGCCAATCAGGATTGGTAAAGTCTGTACCCATGCCGCCCATGACTGCATTGTTTACACTTTTTTTATCCAAAACCAATAACCTTGCCGTAATGATTGAACCCCTTGAATAGCCAATAACATCATAATGATTTATGTGCAGGTAATGCATCAGTAACATCAAATCTTTTGCCTCTGCATCATTGTTATAACCCGTATTAGTATGAGGTTTGTCTGATTTGCCATTGCCCCTCAGGTCAGGTGTGATTACTTTATACCCTGCTGCTAAAAGGCTGTCGTAAATAGCTGTATTTTTCCATGAGTTACCATTGACGATAAAGCCATGTACCAGTAAAACAGGATAGCCTGCTCCATTTGTTTCATAATAAATTTTTGTGCCATCAAACGAGGAGAAGTAACCAGAATCAGCAGGTATATTTTTTCTGGCAAATAATGATGAGTGAAAACTGAATACAATACAAGTTAATAATATGGATTTGAAGAGCAACAAATTTTTTGTTGCAGTAGATTTTACTATTCTCTTGTAAGCAGTCATGAATGTAATCATAGTGTTTTGAAAGATATTTTTTAATAAGAATTGTAAAAATATCTTAGTTTGATTTTTCTCTTAAAAAAATATTTACCTAATAGTTTCCTAAATTGCCGGATTAAAATTATTACTGCTTAAGTATTTAAGATATTTGCCCATTACAAAATTCTTTTAGTTACTATGCGTTTGCTCAAATTAATTGTATTGCCGTTTGCTCTTTTTTTATGTGTTTCAACCATTGCACAGAATAATAACAGTAATGTTGTTCAGGTAAATACCAAGACCTGGTATTTGCAGGATTCTGCAACAGATCATATTGATGGTATCAGTCTGGCCAAAGCATACCAGTTTTTGAAAGGGAAAAAATCAACGCCTGTGATTGTTGCCGTAATTGATTCTGGTGTTGATACTGCGCATGAAGACTTAAAGAAAATTCTCTGGACCAACCCGAAAGAAATTCCTGGTAATGGTATTGATGATGATCATAACGGTTATGTGGATGATGTGCATGGATGGAATTTCCTTGGCAATAAAGATGGTACCGATCTTGGCAAAGCTGCTGATGAAAGGTCAAGAGTATATTACCGGTATAAAGATTTATATGCAGATAAAGATGTTGATACCACCACAATGAGTCCTGATGAAAAATGGACTTATTATGAATGGAAAAAAGCAGCTGCACAAATGACTATTTCCAGTGATGAACAAATGGAAGTTATGATGCTGGATGCAATGGATAAAGCATTGCGCAAACAGGATTCTGTTTTGCAAAAAGACCTGGGTAAGAAAGAATACACGATTAGTGAACTGGAAAACAGCAATACGGTAAGCGCAAAAGGTAGTGAAGCAAAGACAAGCTTTCTCAATATTTTAAGGATGATGCAGGTGGATAGCACCACAACCAATGTTTCTATCTTGTCTGATCTTGAAGAATATCTCGACAGTAAAAAAAGCAACCTTCAAAATAAAACAACTGCACCACCTGATTATCGTGCATTGATAATAAAAGATAATTATGATGATTTTAATGACAGGTATTATGGCAACCCGGATATCATGGGTCCAGATGCAGATCATGGCACCCATGTGTCAGGCATTATAGCAGCAGAAAGAGATAATAACATTGGCATTAATGGTATTGCTGATAATGTAAAGATTATGATGATAAGGGCTGTTCCTGACGGGGATGAATATGATAAAGACATTGCACTCGCTATCAGGTATGCAGTTGATAATGGTGCTAAAGTAGTGAACATGAGTTTTGGCAAAGGGTTTTCACCTCAGAAAAAATGGGTGGATGAAGCTGTGAAATATGCTGATGATCATGATGTATTGTTAGTACATGCTTCAGGTAATGAATCTGATGATATTGATTCGGTGGATAATTTTCCCAACCCTGATTTTTTATATATAAAAGACAAGCCGAAAAATTTTATTACTGTGGGCGCTTATGGTGATCCCAAAGTGAATAATGGTCAATATATAGCTTACTTCAGCAACTATGGAAAAAAATCTGTTGATGTATATGCGCCAGGTATAAAAATTTATTCAACTGTTCCGCATAGTTATGCATTTCATGATGGCACTAGTATGGCATCACCAGTGGTGACCGGTATCGCTGCTTTGATACGTTCATATTTTCCAGGACTAAGCGCTGAACAGGTGAAATATGCAATTGTACATTCAGCCAGGCATTATGCTGAAGAAGTGAATAAACCAATGAAAGATGATCCTTATACAATTGAAGATGTACCAATGAGTGATCTGGGTAATAATGCAGGATTTGCCAATGCTGCTTCAGCAGTAGAGCTGGCAGCAAAATTGCAACCAGCATTAAAAAATAATGACAGGAAAAAAGGTGATTAAAAATAAATACCTTAGAAAAAATTAATAATTTATGTCAAGACCTGCAACAAATGAATATGCCTCTCATTATCAGAATTATGTTGAGCTGGCACTGGGTAACAATATCAGTGAAGTTGTAAATAAATATGCTTTTGAACTACTGGAGTTTTATAACAGCCTTCCCGTTGAGAAAGAAGATTATGCTTATGCTGAAGGTAAATGGACAGTGAAGCAGGTGTTGCAACATGTGGCTGATGCGGAGAGGGTTTTCATATATCGTGCACTGCGTATCAGCAGGAATGATCAGACGCCTATGGCTCCATTTGATGAAGACGAATATGTAAAAAATGGTTTTGCAGAAACAAGGAGCCTGTCATCACTGAAACAGGAATTTAATGCAGTGCGTGCTGCTACTGATATGTTTTTATTATCGCTTAATGAAACACAGGTACAACATACCGGTACTGCTTCAGGCCATACGATTTCTGTGAATGCACTGGGGTTTATTATTTATGGCCACCTGCTGCATCACAAAAACATTTTAAAAGAGCGTTACGGATTATAACGTATCACGGATTGGCGTAATGAAACACGAATTTCTGAACAATCCCGTTTTCTGAAATATTCATTATTTTCAATCTATGTTCAAGTTTAAAGTGTACAGGGCTTTTGCTGTTGTTTATCTATTGCTCAACATATTTATCAGTTTTGTTCACCTGCCTGCATCGCTGAATAGTAATGTTACCAACATAATACTGATGGATTTGATGGCTGTCATCCTGTTTGTTTGTTATGGTTTGCTGGCAAGTATATTCAGGTTCTTCGAACAGCCGATATGGAAGATTATTGCTGTTGGTTTTTTT
The DNA here is from genome assembly GCA_018268035.1 of Bacteroidota bacterium. GTDB lineage: Bacteria > Bacteroidota > Bacteroidia > Chitinophagales > Chitinophagaceae > Parafilimonas. Next base: position 44,252 of record JAFDXI010000119.1, read on the forward strand.
ATTATTGGCAATATTGTATTTAATATACTGCCACAATTTATGCCCTTGCCTCTGAATAAATATTACAGCCTTATATTAATCATTTTTTATTTGCCACTTGTGGCAGCATTTGCAACACTTAGGTTGCCGGGAATAAAAGGCCTTGCTCAGGCATTTGCTTATTGTGTGTTGATAGTTTGTATTATCCGGATGGTTTTGCCATTTGTGCGATATGAAATTAATATCATGCCCTTTGCATTTATTTTAAATATCATCTTCATCTTTCCACCTTTATTTATGGTTTTCCTTTTTCATAAAATGATTGACATTTCAGCAGAACCTTTTGAAGATGCGATTGAAAACAGTGAAGACCTTTTGTAAGAGGTTTTGCCGGGAGTTTTTATTAAAGGAAGTTTTACTGCTTTAATTTTTTTGAAATTTTTACTTCATCTGCAACAAGGCTGTCTATGATCTCAAACTCATCAGTGATGATTTTAAGTTCCCTTAAAGTGACCCTTGCTGAAGTTTGTTTGTTTATGATGCCATGTTCAATTTCGTAAGCACGATACTTCATGAGTTCTTGTACTTTATTGGTTATAGGGGATTGTCTGTTGGAAAACTTTGTATTGATTTCTTTATTGTTTAAAATTGCATCAACGTGTTTAAATTTATCATTGATATTATTGATAAGCGGGTCAAAGTCTTTTATATTCAAATCAAAATATGTACGGCTTAGTGTATTAGACAATGATGCAATATGTGCCGTTAGCATATAACTACTTGATACAAACTGGTGATAAAATGCTATCTTCTTATCTTTTCTTTTATCAGATAAAATGCGCTGAAAATTTCCACTCAGGTTAGCTAATGCAACAAAAGCATCTTTGCGGGCAGACTTATACAAATTATTTTTTTGTTCCGGTGACTTAATAATTTCAATCACTGCATCAAAATATTTTTGATTGGCAGTAACCAGTTTTTTGATTAAATCTTTTGTCTGTTCATTTTCCCAAACCGGAAAAACCAGTAAAGCAGTTACAAAAGCAATGGCGCATCCAATGGCTGTATCTAAAAACCTGTCAAAGACAATTTCTGTAAATTGAGACTTATTCAGGAAATGAAAGCTGATCAAAACAAAAATGGAGATGCAGGTACAACTGATATAATAATTCACTTTCAACAATGCATAGCCTGTAACCATTGTGCATAACAGCAGCAGGAATGCCAATGTATTATTGGATACAAAATATAAAAAAACAAAGCTTACAATAACGCCGGTAACATTGCCTGATAAACGTTGGATATTGCGAGTTTTTGAAATGCTATAACCCGGCCTTAAGATTGTTGCAATAGTCATTACAATCCAATAGCCGTGGCCTGCAACAGGGAAAAACAAAGACACTGCATAACCTGCGAGCAAACCAATCGTAACACGCAATGCATGTTTGAACTGGGCTGATTTTAATGTAAGGTTTTCCAATAAAAGCCTTGGCGATATTTCAGTAGGTTTTCTTTGTACTTCATCACCGGCATTGTGTTGATATTGGCGGGTTGCCATTTTTTCATAACCTGAAAAATGATGAAGCCTTTTTATACGCTCTCCAATTTCCTGCAATGCAAATTTTATTTGTCGCAGTTTTATAAACAGTGGGATGGTATTTTTATTGAGCCGCTTTTTCCTTTCTTCCTTAAATGCAGCAGCGATTTTATGGATGATTGCATCAATGTCAATGCCCTGATGAGAGCGTTGGTTAAACTGGATAGCATAACCAATTGCATTGAGTTCATCTTTATACTGGATCAAAGTTGTCTCAATCACTGTTAAGATTTCCTGGTCATCTAATGATGTGTGCAGGTCAGTATAATCCAATTGTAATGAAAGCACCTGCTCAAACAAATCAACGCTATCGAGAAACATCATCATGATGATCCGCCCCTTTACTGTTGAATCAATGACCATTTCTCTTGTGCTTAACAACATCTCCCTCAAACTGTCCTGTTCCTGTTGGATAGTAATTTGTTGTTGTCTTAACTGGCTGAATAAATTTTCATCCTCATGGTTTAATCTAAATAATGATGCAGTCTTGTTAGTATAATCAGCGATAGAACGAATGCTTTCTCCCAATTGTAATTGTAAATACCTGTAGGGGCGGAGGCGGTGCAACAACAGGCTCATCAAAAAATAAAAAAGGCCTCCTGCAGTAAAAAGAAGCCCATTAAAAAATACTCCGCCATAACTGGCTTTACTATCAATGTTGAAAATAAATACAAGTAATGCAACGATGCCAACAGAATTTACTCTGGCGCCATAAATACCAATTAACGAAAAAAACATCCCAAAAAGAACAATAGCGAGCGCAATTAAAACAGGGTTATGATTGAGGGAAATGGTGATGACCACCACTAAAAAATTGAATCCAATGCTGGCAAGAATCGTGTTGCGACGGTGCAAAAAAGGGCCCGGGCTGTCAGTTGATCCAACAACCAATGCTCCTAATGGGATGGCTGACATTTGTGCCAATGAATCAAAATGAAATAATACAAGTGCCGGAATCAATGCAGATGCAGCGATCCTGATACCGGTAAAAAGATACTGGCTTGAAAAAATTTTCTTAAATGTTAGCTGGTAGTTCATGAACATGCAAACTTAAGAAAGTGCTGAAAGTTAAAAGGATGAATAGAGTTTATTCGTATTAAAAAAAGAATGAGAAAGTGTAATAGAGCCTGTATGAACACTTGTTTGTTTTTGTATTTCTAAGTTCATTACTTTTGCGCCGCAATGGAAATAGAAGTATTAAAATCGAAAATTCACAGGGCTGTCATCACAGAAGCTAATCTTCAGTATGTAGGTAGTTTAACGCTGGATGAAGACCTCATGGATGCTGCTAACCTGATAGAGCATGAAAAAGTACAGGTAGTTAATGTGAACAATGGGTCACGGCTTGAAACTTATCTTATCAAAGGCAAAAGGGGGAGTGGCACTGTTTGTTTAAATGGACCGGCTGCACGACAGGGCGCTGTTGGCGATGTAGTGATTGTTATTGCTTATGCCACCATGCCCTTCGAAGAAGCAAAGACATTTAAACCCTGGCTGGTGTTTCCAAAAGAAGATAACAGGCTATAATTTTTCCTTAACATTGAAATAAAAGTATTGAACAAAAAAGTAACCTTTACGCACTTGCGACGTGCGGTTTACTTTTTTAATTTCTGGCGATTTCTATAATTGCTTAGAAAATAGGAGGAAGCTGATTGTTGTAATTTTCATCTCCTCCTATTTTGGTAGTTATTTTTAAGGCTTCTGCCTAGCTGATATTTTTTGATTACACCTACTGAGAAAAGAAATTACAAAGTGCGCTTAATTTCTTCTTTTTCGTAAGCTACAATTGTATCAGATGGATTAATGTCAGAAAAGTTTTTAATAGTCAACCCACACTCATAACCTGCTGCAACTTCTTTCACATCATCTTTAAATCGTTTCAGGCTACCGAGTTCAGCGAAAGCGCCTTCCTGACGAGGGTATATAAGGATACCATCCCTGAATAATCTAACCTTGCTATCACGTTTCATTTTACCTTCGGTGACATAACAACCTGCGACTGTAGCCTTATCAAATTTATACACTTCACGAATTTCAACAGTAGCAACTTCTTTTTCTTCTACTTTTGGTTCAAGCATACCTTCCATAGCGCTCTTGATTTCTTCAATTGCGTTATAAATGATGGAGTACGTTTTGATTTCAACACCTTCATTTTGTGCCAGTTTACTTGCCTGCGAAGAAGCTCTTACGTTAAAGCCCAGCAAAATGGCATCTGAAGCAGTTGCCAACAGTACATCGCTTTCAGAAATTTGCCCAACAGCTTTATGTACAACGCTCACGACAATTTCCTCTGTTGAAAGCTTTTGCAATGAATCACTCAATGCCTCTACTGAGCCATCCACATCGCCTTTAATGATAATCTTGAGTTCCTTGAAATTGCCCAAAGCAAGTCGTCTGCCAATTTCATCCAACGTAATGTGTTTGCGTGTCCTTAAACCCTGTTCTCTTAATATACGTGAACGATTTGCAGCCACTTGTTTGGCTTCAGATTCATCTGCATATACTTTGAATTTTTCACCGGCCTGTGGTGCGCCGTTCAATCCCAATATCTGTACAGGTGAAGATGGTGGCACATGCTGAACTCTTTGATCTCTTTCATTGGTAAGTGCTTTCAGTCTTCCAAAATATTGTCCGGAAACCAACAGATCTGATTGATTTAGAGTGCCATTCTGCACTAAAACTGTAGCTACATATCCGCGACCTTTATCTAAAGATGCTTCAATTACTGTACCTGAAGCCTCCCTGTCTGGGTTGGCTTTCAGATCCAGTAAGTCTGCTTCTAATAAGATTTTTTCTAATAATGCATCCACGTTAGTACCTTTCTTGGCAGATATTTCCTGGCTTTGAAATTTGCCGCCCCATTCTTCCACCAAAATATTCATTTGTGAAAGTTGCTCATAAATTTTAGCTGGGTTGGCGCCATCTTTATCAATTTTATTTATCGCAAAAATCATTGGAAGGTTTGCCGCCTGAGCATGGCTGATTGCTTCTTTTGTCTGGGGCATTACAGCATCATCAGCAGCAATCACAATTACAGCTACATCAGCAGCTTTAGCACCTCTGGCTCGCATGGCAGTAAATGCTTCGTGACCAGGTGTGTCAAGAAATGTTATTTTTTTATTATCATTTATTGTAACCTGATATGCGCCAATATGTTGTGTTATTCCTCCTGCTTCTCCTGCCACCACATTTGCATTGCGAATATAGTCGAGCAAAGAGGTTTTACCATGGTCAACGTGTCCCATGATTGTAACAATAGGAGCTCTTGGAACAAGGTCTTCAGGATTATCTTCATCAATTTCTTCTTCTTCATGTGCGTCATCAAGTCCAATAAATTCAACTTCATAACCAAATTCTCCTGCTACCAACTCAATTACTTCTGCATCAAGTCTTTGGTTAATAGAAACCATTATACCAAGGCTCATACATTTGCTGATAATATCTGCAAAGCTTACATCCATAAGATTAGCAAGGTCACTTACAGTAACGAACTCTGTAACCTGCAATACATTTGTTTCAGTAGCTTCGGCATTTTCTGCGGCTTCATTCCTTCTTTCTCTGCGATGTTTAGCTTTTATGCTTTTACCTCGGCCTGTTGAGCCAGCCAGTTTAGCCTGTGTTTCGCGTATTTTATCCTGGATTTCTTTTTGGTCAATTTCACGATCCTGTTGCACATGACGCCTGTCTCTGTGACCTCCACCTGTATTACGATGTGGCTGCTGACTTCTACCTCCCTGGCCACCATCTCTGCGGAAACGGTTATCCCTGCCTTCAGTCTGGCGCGGCCTTTGTGGTTGCTGACCTTCAGTTCTTTTTTCTATTGGTAAATTGCTGCCACCGCTTTTCTTATCAATCGGAATGCGTTTTCTTTTTCTTTTCTCTTCTCTCGGTGTAGATGATGGTTTAGGTCTTGTGTCATTATCAACAGGCAACTCAATTTTGCCCAAAACCTTGGGGCCTTCAATTTTTTCCGCCCTTATATTTTCTATTACTGCGGGTACTTCTTCTTCTTCAGAATTGGATGATGTTGTATCTGTAGGAACCTGGTTTTCTACTGGTAACTCCTGGGCTTCTTCTTTATGTGATTTTTCCGGTTCTGGTTTATTTATTTTTTTCTCAATTTTTTTTGGCCTTGTAGATATGTTGATTGCTGAAAGATCAATTTTATTAACAATTTTAGGGCCTTCAATTTCCGGTACTTCAATTTTTATAACTTCAGGTTCTGTTGTTTCAACAGGCTCTTCTTTAGTTTCAATAACTTCAATTTTTGTTTCTTCTGGGGTATTACTTACTTCTTTTTCCTGTACTGTTGGTTCATGTACAGGTGGCCTGGGCACTTCAGCAATATTTGCCTTGGGTTCTTCTTTCTTGAAAACGATTTCTTCTTCTTCTTTCCTTTTCCTTTCTGTTTGGGTACTTTTTGGTATTTCTACCTGGTCTGCCTTTGTCTTAGCCACTTTATCACCCTGAAAATTCTGTTGCAATGCACCATACATTTCAAGGGTGAGTTTAGCGGTAGGTTTTAAATCATCACGATCAAAACCTTTGCCTACTAAAAATTCAATAAGTGTATCCTGACCTATGTTGAATTCTTTTGCGGCGCCTAATAATCTTGGTAACTTAACTTCAGCCATTAAATTTTATTTGTTTAGTGCAGGCCGGATATAACGTTTTCGTTTAACTCATACAACCTGTTTTTAATTTCATTAAACTGATATACTGTTATAACCTGCAAATATTATTCTTTTTCAAACTCTTTTGCTAATATCCTTTTCACATCTTCTACTGTTTCTTTTTCCAGATCTGCCCTGTTGGCCAATTCGTCAACACTTAAATCCATAACACTTCTTGCTGTATCACAACCAATACGTTTTAACTGGTCAATAACCCATGTTTCAATTTCATCTGAGAACTCGTCCAGATCAATATCAAATTCCTCCAGTTCACCTTCATTTTCACGAAATACATCAATATCATATTCAGTCAGCTCACAGGCAAGTTTGATATTGACGCCTCTTCTCCCAATTGCGAGCGATATCTGGTCTGCTTTTAAATAAACATCAGCATGTTTATTTTCAGTATCCAGATCCATATAACTGATTTTAGATGGCGTTAATGAACGTTGAATCAACAACTGTATATTATTTGTCCAGTTAATTACATCAATATTTTCATTCTTTAGTTCACGTACAATGCCATGAATACGGCTTCCTTTCATACCCACACAGGCACCAACCGGGTCTATCCTGTCATCAAAGCTTTCAACTGCTACTTTTGCGCGTTCTCCAGGTTCTCTAACAATTTTTCGAATTGTGATAAGGCCATCAAAAATTTCAGGTACTTCAATTTCCAGTAACTTGGCCAGAAATTCCGGACTGGTGCGACTAAGGATAATAACAGGTGAATTATTTTTCATATCCACCCGGCTGACTACGGCACGCACATTTTCACCTTTTTTAAAATAATCCTGCGGTATCTGTTCGCTTTTTGGTAGTATCAATTCATTACCTTCCTCATCCATTAATAGAACTTCTTTTTTCCATACCTGGTAAACTTCGGCATTAATGATTTCACCAATCCTGTCATCATATTTTTTTACAAGAACATTCTTTTTCAGGTCGCTGATACGGCTGGCTAATGTTTGTTTGGCAGCGAGAATAGCGCGACGGCCAAAATCAAGCATATCCACTTCTTCATATAATTCTTCGCCCACTTCAAAATCAGGTTCAATTTTTATAGCTTCACTATATGCAACCTCTGCCAGTGGATCCTGTACTTCACCATCTTCCACAATCATGCGGCGACGGAAGATTTCAAGGTCACCTTTTTCGGCATTAACAATTACATCGAAATTTTCATCGCTGGTAAATTTCTTACGCAACAATGTTTTGAATACATCTTCTACCACTTTCATCATGGTAGGCCTGTCAATGTTTTCAGCCTCTTTAAACTCCTGGAAGGCTTCAATTAAATTTATACTTGCCATATAATTTCAATTTATAAATATGTTACTGCTCTGCAGCTTCATATTAATTAAAACTCTGTTTGAACTGTTGTTGATTTTATGTTTGAAAATGGAATGACTATTTGTTTGATTTCTGTTTTCTTACCCTTTCCTGATTTTTCTTCGATTAATATATCATCTGCAGAAACCTGTAATAATTTGCCTGATTTTATTGAACCGTCATTAAAGAGTATTTCTATTTTCCTGCCTCTATTTTTTATGTATTGCCTGTGTAATTTTAAAGGCTTGTCAATTCCGGGAGAGGAAATTTCTAATGAGAAATCGCCTTGTGGGAAATATTTGCCTTCTTCCAGCAGTTTATACAAATGCCTGTTTATCTGAACACATTTTTCAATAGAAATTCCTTTATCACCATCTATGTAAACCTTAATATTATTTGTGGGTTTGATTTTTATTTCAATTAAAAAATATTCCGGTTCACTTCCCAGATAATGATTGACAAGTTGTTCTAAATTATCTATAATTGAGCTTGTTGACATATATGGTAAAAAGAGAAGGGAACGACTCCCGTTCCCTTCCTCCGATTATTTCCGTTGCAAATGTAATATTCAAATAAATATCTTCCAAATCAACAGTTGGTTAATCAGATGTGAAAATACATGAGCCACTTTATTATTTAAAAAGCATTATTACCTTTACAGTATGATTATTGAATGGCTTTTTACATTTTTGGTTATATACTTTTTATATAAACTTATATTCGATTTTATCGTGCCTGTTTATAAAACCACTTCACAGGTTAAAAACAGGTTTAATGAAATGAACCAACAGCAGCAACAATACCAGCAACAACGGCAGGCATCAACACCTTCACAAAAACAACAGAACAAACCAAAGCCTCCTGCAGAAGACTACATTGATTTTGAAGAAATAAAATAAAGGTTATAATTCCAGTTCAAGTATAGTTTTTGGTGAGGGCAAATGTATAGTTTGCAAGCCCGTATTTTTTGCAGAGTCAATATTTGCTGCAGCATCATCAATAAAAATGGTTTCCCGTGCATCCAGGATTGCATCTTTCAATACTGTTTCAAAAATAATTTTATCTGGTTTTCTCATTCCCAACTGGTGTGAATAATAGGTTTTAATAAAAATTTTATTAAAGTCCTCATCACCATATTGTTCCTGGTAGATCTTCATGATTTTCCTGTAATGAATCTCGTTGGTATTGGATAAAAGATAGATATGATATTTCTTGCTTAATGTTTTTATTAAACGTATCCGTTCAATTGGAAAATCAAGCAGCATGGCATTCCAGGCGTTTTCAATTTGTTGATTGGTTAATTTGGTCAGTGTAATTTTTCTAAAAGAATCATAAAAATCTTCAGGAGTGATTTTACCGGTTTCCAATTGTTCAAATACAGGTGTTGCAGTTTGAAGGGTATAATATTGATTAAAATTACCAATGCCATATCCGGCAAATGCCAATTCTGTTTTCATAAAATCAAGATTAAGAATAACACCTCCTAAATCAAAAATGATATTTTTTATTTTTTGCATGTTGCAAAATTATTGTCATCAAAATGAAAATTTGCAAATTGTATGATTTGATTATTTTTGCGTCCCTTCGGCGCAAGCCCCGGGCCTATAGCTCAGCCGGTTAGAGCACCTGACTCATAATCAGGGGGTCCCTGGTTCAAGTCCAGGTGGGCCCACATTAATAAAAGGTTACTGTATTGTAGCCTTTTATTTTTTGAATATTATGAATCATTGCTTTACATAGCTTCCTTAAATTTTCATTATCAATTTCTCAAACTGACTCTTTAACTAAATAATTAAAATAATCAATAACAAATAGACCCGGGTTGCTTTAGGGTAAAAAGAAAACTCACCAGGAGAAAAATAGAAGTCAACAGTGAATAAAAAAATCAATGCCTTAAAGCTATCTATTGATTGAAAAGTTTTGCCTGTTTTTTTCTCAAAAAAATTTTTTTAAATGCTGATTCTATAACTAAAGTATTATAAATTCTATTGCAATCTTTAGAAATACACATCTTCAATTAAAAAATATTCAACTGGATTATTATTGATGATTGTAATTGCCAATACATCAAACTGTAAATATTTCCATTGTTTGTTCTGGTATTGATATTCTTCTGCTGCTGTCCTGAGCATATTCATTTTTTTATAGCTCATACTCTCTTCAGGTTTCCCATATTTATCTGAAGTGCGTGTTTTGATTTCAAAAAAATGAAGCCGGTTATTTTTAGATGCTATGATGTCCACTTCTGCATGTCGAAACCGCCAGTTGCGTTCAATAATTTCATAACCATGTTCAGAAAGATACGTTGATGCAAGGTCTTCTCCTTTGTTTCCGGTAGTTTTGTTCCAGTTCATAAAAAGCGTTTAAGTGTTGAATATGATACAAGGTAAAATTTTTAAACTAAAAGGAAAAATACAACATTATGCATGGGGTGGTTCTGCATTCATACCTCATTGGCTCGGTGTTGAAAACCCGGATAATAAACCGTTTGCAGAATATTGGATGGGCGCACATCCTTCAGCTTCATCCACCTTAGAAGTTGATAACACTGAAGAAAATTTATATGAGCTGATTCAAAAACAACCTGCATACTTGATTGGCGAAAAAGTGTTTAATCATTTTGGCGAACTGCCATATTTGTTTAAAATACTTGATGTAAAAGATATGCTCAGCATACAGGTACATCCAACCAAATCTTCAGCGGCAAAAGGATTTGATGATGAGGAAAAAAAAGGCATCCCATTGAAAGCACCACACAGGAATTATAAAGATAAAAACCATAAACCTGAAGTGATGGTGGCCTTGAGTGAATTCTGGTTATTGCATGGATTTTTGACAGAAGAAAAACTCTTAAATGTTTTGAAATCCATCCCTGAGTTCAAAAGCTTTGAAACAATTTTTATAGAATGTAAATACAAAGGTTTATATGAACATTTGATGAATATGCCACAGGCTGAAGTTGACAATTTGTTAAGGCCTTTAGTTATTAGGGAAGTACAAAACAAAAAGGAAAACCGGCTATCTAAACAAGACCCCGGTTGGTGGGTTTCAAAACTGTATAGTGAGGAATCAGATTTAAAAGATTTGGATAAAGGCATTTTTTCTATTTACTTTTTTAATATCGTAAAGGCTGAACGCGGTGATGGCGTTTTCCAGGGCGCTGGCCTGCCACATGCTTATCTCGAAGGGCAGAATGTGGAACTGATGGCCAACAGTGATAATGTTTTGCGGGGAGGGTTGACTCCCAAACATATTGATGTGCCTGAGTTGTTGAAGCATATCCATTTTGAAGGCATTGAACCAAAGTTGATGAAGGGAAATATTAAGGGTGTTGGTGAGAAAAATTATCCTTGCCCTGTTGAAGATTTTGGTATCAGTAGCATACAATTGAAGAGCAAAGAAACTTATCATGCAACATCTTCTTCCTTTGAAATTATTGTTGTGTTGGATGGTGAAATGGAAGTGAGAGGTAGTAATGTTATCAGTGCAAAAAAAGGAGAGGCCATTGCAATTTTAGCAGGTGAAAATTATACAGTATCTGCACAGAATCGGGTGTATGCATTTAAAGCTTTTGTTCCATAACCGGATTAACTTATTTTTGCAGCATAAAACATTTTGGTATGAAGCTTAAGAAACAAACAATCATTTTCTTTTTGATACTTGTAGTTGTAGCCACAGTTGTAAAAATTTTATGTGCACCTGAAATTAACTTGAGCGGGTTTACAGCAGTGATTGCTATCTCATTATTTGCTGGTTTGACTGTGAAGGATAAAAAACTGGCTTTTGTTTTGCCATTATTCACTCTTTTTATTAGTGATATAATCATAGAGGTTTTACACCAGTTTCATCTGTTTCCATTTGCAGGATTTTATGGAGGACAGGTTTATAATTATGTTTTATTTTTTGTTTTGACATTTTTAGGGATGAGTTTGCGCAATTATAAAACTGCAGGAATTTTCACTGCTGCAATAGTAGGCCCGACAGTTTTCTTTTTGTTGTCAAATTTTATTGTATGGAAAGCTGGAGCAGTTTCTATGGGATATAATACAGATATAACAGGTTTGTGGCAGTCTTATACATTTGGTTTACCATTTTACAGAAACAGTTTAATATCTACCATTATTTTCCTTCCTGCATTTGTTGCTTTATATAACCGTATGATATATGGCAAAGCATCATTGTCAAAGGCTGTATAATTTATTTTGAAAAAGTGTTCTTCATAAGAGCTGTCTTTAACCAGGCAGCTTTTTTTTATTTTGGAAATTAACGCTACCGTATTTTCGAATAATTTGTATTTGTTGTAGCTGCTCTTTAAAAGTATTGATATTCGAAGACATGATTTTTGTCTACTGGTGCAATATTCAATTAGATATTCTGGTAAGTGGTATTCCTATTTTTTAATAAACACAGAATACCAAAACAACTACATTTGATAGTGCCTCTGAATTTTCACACTATGGCAAATGGATTGTTTATCTTTCTTATCCATAGGAAGTATGTGCTACCATTGTCATAAAAAAAAACCAGAAACCTGTATCTTTTTGGTGTTTGATATTTTTTTCAATCAATTAATAAAAAGATTTTGACATTAAAATTGTTCTGCATAAAATTTGTATGTACAAATAAAAAAATTTTATGAAAAAAATTATTTTCTTCCTTGCTATTGTTCTCTCCCTTGCTGTAACAAAAACATTTGCTCAAAACGGTGAACGTATGCAGGAAATGCAGGAAAATTTCAAGGCTTATCTGACAGATTCTATGCATCTTTCATCAGTTATGATTGATTCAGTGATGTCAATCAGAAATGAATTTCAACCGAAAGCCCGTGAAATTTTTATGGATCAATCATTGAGTCCAGATGATAAAAGGTCTAAGGTTCAGGCTTTAAGAACTGAAATGGATGACCGATATAAATCTGCCGGTTTGTCAAGTGGCCAGGTTGATGCGATTCTTAACTATGAAGGCAATATGAGAAGGCAAATGTTGAAGAGGAGAGATGATAATGGAGGTGGAAACAGGTAAATATGTTTTACTCTTAATCATTAAAGTACTCTATATATAAAGAAGATGTTTGAATAGCATAAATCTTCTGAAATGAATAAATATATTTGAACAATTCTCAAAATCCATTTAAAAAAGACAGGTTACATAATGCTATGTAGCCTGTCTTTTTTCAGCTCAATTATATGTCTTCCAAATACAATTGCTTAACTGCGTTGCAAAATTTTATCCCACGATATAGTGAATAAATAAAGCAATGCTATTTACAATTTATTGCGCCAACAGATCTACCACATCATAAGCATGAATGATAAAGTTGCCGTGCATATTTACCGGCGTTTTTGAAGGCATTTCAAAAATTGTTTTTGGTTGTAAAGAATGCCAGTGAAACATGGTGGCTGCATCAGTTGCAGAAGGATTAAAAAGCCTGATTAAATAACCGCCATTGTCTTGTGGCGTAATACTGGTAACGATAATTTTATCATTGCTTAGTTCAAACAAATTTGACGGCAACATTTTATTTTCATTCACCCTGAATGCAAACAAAGGTTGTGTAAATTCCATAGCAGCTTTTTCCTGTTCTACATTATCTAATTTTTCATGAGGCCTTAATGCATATTGAAAAACACTTTTGCCATCCTGGTCTGCTTTATAATTTGTATGCCAGTAATTATTCATCACATAACTGAACCATTGTGATGTGGGCTTGCCTTCATCCCTCCATTTTTTATAGCTTTGATTGATTACAAACCTTTCATCTACCATTGAGTCTGGCGCTGCAAGGAAAGCTTCTTTCATCATCAGTTGTATTCCTTTGTTTTCACCTGAAACATCTAACCATCTCCTTGTACTCAGGAAATCCATGTTGGAACCTGGCAACTGGTCTTCAAGGTAATGCATCGTTCCATAACCTGCATCAACACTTGCCTGTTTCAAATCATGATTAAATGGAAAAGCAAAATATACTGCTTCTTTTGTGCGAATGGATTTTTTGTCAACCATATTTTCAATGAGAATTTGATCACTGTTTGCCATTAAACTAATTTTTCTGACAATCCCATTTGTGCCAGGAGCTTGTGATACAAAACTTATCGTTGATAAATAATTTCCGTTTGTTTCAACACTTACATTGACACTGCTATTGGTCTCTGCTGCAGCAGGGTCACGGCCAGGCACATACCAATAGGCATTCAATCCATGCTGATTAAATTCATCAGCATAGTTGTAACCATCTTTCAACAAACGTATGATGCTGCCATTGTTTTTATCCCATACAATTGTTATTATCCCATTGGATGCAGAACTATCAGTAATGGTAAATGGATTATTAATGGTTGGTATTTTGGTATCATTTTTTAAATAATAGTTTGCAACACTTAATGGAGCTATTTGTTTGGCAAAGAAAATTTTCCTGCCGTCTTGCAAAGTTTGTAATGGATAAACATTTCCTTTTTCATCAACAACTGATGTGGCATTGACGTTTTCGGGTAGTGTTACCATGCCATCTCTTTTCCAGGATAATGTATTAACCACAGCAATCTTATCTGAATTATTATCTGCAATAGCTCCATAAAAATTATCATTGATTTCATTTAATTTTTTATCAGCATCCAGCATAAAATCCTTTTTGATGCGCCATTGTCTTTTTACAAAATCAATGTCAGGTTGCGATATGCTGTTGAATGCTCCCCAGGTATGTTCTGTAAACATGATGATATTGCGCCAGGCAGTATAAAAATCAGCAGCATTATATTTTGATGGAGCCAGCATAGCATATAAAGTGGTGAGTTGCTGGCATCTTAAACTATTATCCCTGTTGACACCTTCTTCGTAAGCGGTAGAAGCAGCACCATCTTCCCAATAGGGTGTTATATCTCCTTTTACTACTGGTATGATGGCACCATATTTTTTTTCAAATCTTTCAAAAGTTTTATTTACAGTGCTCAGCACCAGTTTGGGCGAAGCATATTTTTCATTCCATTGTTTCACAAAATCTGAAATTGTCGTATCTATCGGCCCATTATCAGCAACAATATTATATCTCCACTGAATTATATCATAAGGATATTTTTCATCAGCCAACTCGTTTAAATAATCAGCAATTTTTTTTGTGCCTGAAAAAAATACACCACCTGTTGGAGTGCCATGCCAGGATGAATAACCTTTGCCTGCCGTCCATAAAAGAATTTTTTCTTTACCTGATGGTGATTGCCACCAGACAGGTTTGTCTCCCCAGGCTTTTACAAAATGGCCAACCCTGTCACCAAGGTAAGGATTGTTTTTACCAAGATAATTTGGCCCGTCAGACATATACCTGATTCCATGCTTCGCCAATGCGGTGACAGTTGCCCATGTTAGCCCGGGCACATCCGTTATCATTCCGCTTTCAATGGGTAAATGAAATTTATCCCTCAGCATGACTGCATAATCAGTATAGTGAAATAATTCTTCTGGCAAGCTCAGTCCTGTGAGCATATTGGCATACATACCTGACAGGCAAATGCTGCCATTCTTTACAGCAGTGAAAAATCTTGTACTGTCTTCAGTTGATGCCTGCCTTAAGAAATTTTCAACAGCCCACAGCGATTCTACATTCCATTTGAATTTTGCATCTTCTGGATAAGCTTTTGTTTTATCAATCATGTGTAATGCATCATAGATGTCTTTGATATGGATTTTTTCAACATCTGTCTGTAAAGCTGAATAGCCAATATCTGTGTGTGAATGGTGAATGAGATCAATCTCTCTTTGTATAATGGGTGTCACCGGAATATTCTTATTGACAAGCACTGTATTGTCATATTGTGCCAGCACATGAAGAGTATCTCTTTTTGTAATGGTGAATGGCGCCTCGAAACTGTTCATTCCATCGGTAAGCGGATATGAAAATTGTTCATTATTATTGATGGTTACATGAAGTGTGGATTTATTTCCAAAATGTAAAACTGTTATTGATAAAGGTTGTTTGCCATTTTTCAATAGGAAAGGAAATGTAACTACATCAGCTTTTTCTTCAAAAGCATATTTGAATGTCATGAACCAATCATTACTTTGCTCAGCTTCACCCACCAGTTTTAAATCCAAAGGCTGACCGGGTTGTACAAGAGATACAGGAACCCGTAGATAAATTATTCCATGAGCATCTCTTGCACCATCAGATCTGAGTTGAGTAAATATAATTTTTGTACTGTCATCAGCGGAGGAACTCCATACAGGTGTATTATTGCCTTGCAATGTTGTTAAAACAAGTGCTTTTTTATTGTTGATATAAAAATCAAAATGCCTTGTGCCACTGCTCGAACCTGTTGAATGTGCTGCCACCCAACGGAAATATACATATTGTCCTTTCACATCTTGTGGTACCTCATCAGTTACCCATTCAATTGTCTTTTTGCCATCTGTTGTACGGGTTAATAACGCTTCATTTACATAATCAGGAAATGCAGAAAAATAACTAATAGTTTCACCGGTAATTGATTTTTCATAACCACTCAGCCATTGGATGTTGTCTCCAAATGGTGGTTGGCTTATTGCATTTGATAGAATAAAAATGAGGCTGCTTAATGCAATCAAGTATTTCATGTAAATGGATTTGAAAATGGAAAGATTATGCAAGTATAGGCAGAATGGATGATGTTTGATTTGTTTCTGCTAAAAATTGCCAGATGTGTTAAGGTGAGTTTAAATATTTAAATATTACAGCTGTACAATAATTCACGCAAACGTTTGATTCGGTATAACAAACGTTTGCACTGTGTTAAAGCAATTTTTGCTTTGTGATTTGACACTTAATATTTATCACCTTCGCAAAGCTAAGGAGGTATATAAGTTAGCCTGGACAGAATTGAAAGCAAAACAATATGATTAATTGTATATTTAACAATTAATGTAAACCGGACTTTATACTTTGTGGCAGTTTGAAAGTCTCGTGGAATGATATTAATGGGATACAGGTTGATATTGCAATGAAAATGTTGAGATCGAATAAGGTTATTAAATTACAAAGACAATAAAGAATGTAAACCTAAGGTTAGATGGTTTATACAAGCAGACGGGCCCCTTATTCTTATGGGGCCTTAGTTTTTTAATTGGCGATATACAATTTTCTTATTGTAAAGAATTTCATAAAAAAACATTGTAAGCAAACGTTTGATTACACTTGCTTAATTGTAATTCTATAATTTTATCGAATACTGTATATTCACTTATAATTGGAATAAATATTTTGAATGAAGAAGTTACTTGTTTTCATTTTTATACTGTTTGCCGGTACAGTTATCAATGCCCAATCGTTGAGATTTTCATCTGCCAATAACAACTGGAATGCTGATAGCCTTGGAAATTTCAGGGCTATTGTTAGAGTTATAAATAATGTTGATATTGTTCGTACATATATTGAATGGAGAAGGCGGGATGAACATCCTGAAACAAAGCGCATCATCGTTGTAGATTCTAACACCAACCAAAAAATAAATAATGTTTATGCTGATAATCTGACCAGAGAACATGGTGAAGTTTATTTTCAACCTATTTCCGGCATTGGCACTTATTACATTTATTATATGCCTTATAAAAATGAAGGCAGTAGCAATTATCCCAAAGGCATTTATCTTTCACCTGAAAATGTTGCTTCACAAGACTGGCTTAAAAAAGTTAGTGATACTTTAAAGGTTACTTATTCTTATGAAATCCAATCTATCAATGCATTTAATTCTATGTACCCGATGGAAATTATTGCACCAAAAATTTTATCGGATAGTTTGATTGCAGGAAATAGTGATAAACCATTTATTATTTTCCCTGAAGACAGGATGCATCCAATAAAAATGAAAAATGATTTGCCTGACAGATGGGTAAAAAGAGGTATAAAAAATATTTTTTCTGACTCAGCATCAAAAGGTGAAAATTTTGCATATCAGTTAGGCGTATATGCAATGAAGAACTTGAAAAATGTACATGTAACATTTTCTGATCTCACATCTGTTGATAATAATATAATCCCTGCCAAAAACATTTCCTGTTTGAATACGGATGGCAGGAGTTATGATAATAAACCACTTCATTTTACAGTTGATGTTCCTGCGGGCACAGTACAACCTTTGTGGTGCCTGGTGGACATACCAAAAAATATCAGTGCAGGATTATACCAGGGGAGAGCAGATGTGAAAGATGCTTCCGGTTTTACGATTGAAATTGCTTTGAACATCTTCGTGAAAGATACAGTGCTGACTGATGGTGGTATCAATGAACCCCAGAATATGACAAGATTGAAATGGCTGAACTCTTCTATGGCTCAGGAAAACACTGTCATTAAACCCTATACTCCATTAAAAGTTGATGGTAATTCGATTGAATTATTAGGCAGAAAGCTTACACTCGGTGATGAAGGCTTGCCAATACAAATCCAGACTTTCTTTACTCAGGAAATGACTGATTACACTACCAAGCCGAATAATATTTTAAGCAACCCGATACATTTTGATTTTATTGATACAGCTGGTGCCGCCATGCAACTTAGAAATATCGGTTTTCAATTTACAAACCAAACTCCTGGTACAGTGGAATGGAGTGCCTCCAATACCAACGACACAATTCTGATGAATGTAAACGGTAGTATTGAATTTGATGGTTTTGCATCTTTCCAGGTAAAAGTGATTGCTCTAAAAGATGTAATGCTAAAAGATATCATGATGCAAATCCCATTCACCAGGCAGGCCTCAAAATATCTGATGGGCCTTGGTGAAAAAGGTGAAGCAATGCCTGATACTTTGCATTGGAAATGGGATGTGGCCAACAAAAACCAGGATGGCGCATGGATAGGGAATGTAAATGCAGGGTTACAATTTTCATTGCGTGACCAACATTATGTAAGGCCATTGAATACAAATTTTTACCTGTTGAAACCATTGCTATTACCAACATCATGGGGTAATGATAACAAAGGAGGCATTGATATTTTATCGCTGGGAAATGATGTAGTGACAAATAATTATAGTGGGCAACGCATCATGAATGCAGGTGATACATTGTATTATAATTTCAACCTGCTGATAACTCCATTCCATACTATCAATACCGATTTTCAATGGTCCAACAGGTTCTATCATGCATATAATGAAGTAGACAGTATTAAAGCAACTGGTGCAACAATTATCAATATACATCATGCCACACCCATCAATCCATATATCAATTATCCTTTTATTGCGTGGCGGCAAATGAAAACTTATATTGATTCTGCACATGCACATGGATTGAAAGTAAAAATCTATAACACTATCCGTGAACTATCAAATCATGCGTATGAGTTGCCTGCATTACGAAGCCTTGGACATGAAATTTATTCACCGGGTAAAGGTGGTGGTTTTGCCTGGTTGCAGGAACATCTTGACAGTGATTATATCGCAGGATGGTTTGTGCCTGAAATAAAAGATGCGGCCATCATCAACAGTGGTATGAACCGCTGGCATAATTATTATGTTGAAGGTATGAACTGGCTTACTCAAAATGTAGGTATTGATGGTATTTATCTGGATGATGTTGCTTTTGACAGGATAACGATGAAACGGATAAAAAGGGTGCTGACACAAGATGGGCATCCCGGTATCATTGACCTGCATTCGGCCAATCAATATAATCCGAGGGATGGATATAACAATAGCGCTAATTTGTACATGGAACATTTTCCATATTTAAACCGCTTATGGTTTGGCGAATATTTTGATTATGAAAAAAACAGCCCTGGTTTCTTTTTAACTGAAGTGAGTGGGATTCCTTTTGGACTGATGGGAGAGATGCTGCAGGACGGCGGCAATGCATGGCGCGGTATGATTTACGGTATGACTAACCGTATGCCCTGGACGGCTAATGCTGATCCGCGCCCTATCTGGAAAGTATGGGATGATTTTGGTATGCAGGGTACAAAAATGATTGGCTATTGGAGCAGTAATTGCCCGGTAAAAACTTCTGATGATAAAGTATTGGCGACAGTATATAAAAAGAAAGGTGCTGCATTAATTTCTATTGCAAGCTGGGCAGATAGTGATGTAAATGTAAAATTGAAAATTGATTGGAAAGGGCTTGGCCTCAATCCTGCAACTGTAAAAATTGTTGCACCCTGGATAAAAAATTTCCAACCATCAAGATTATTTTCAATCAATGATGAAATACCTGTTCCTAAAAATAAAGGATGGTTGTTGATAGTGAAGTAATCTTTATCCGAAAATATTTCCTGCCAGTGATATTACTTTTGAATGGGTTAATACATAGTAACGCTTGCCGTGATAGCGAAGTTTGTTCTATATCAGTTAATTTTATCAAAAGGTATATTGGTGATGCAATAACTTTTCCAGTCTTGATAATCAAAATGCCACCATTCATATTCATAAACTGTAAAGCCCATTGCTTCCATTTTTGAACGCAATAAATCACGCATTTTTCTTTGTTCATCAGTGCCTCCTTTGTAATCAGGATAGGACCGCTCAGTCATCTCATCATAGTTGCCTGTCATTTCTATTTCTTTACCTGTTGCCAGGTCATACAAGCTCAGGTCAACAGCGCATCCCCTGTTATGCCTTGAACCTTTTTTTGGGTCTGCTACAAATTTCTTTTTATCTGCTGGTGTAACATCCCAGAAAAGTTTGGTAACGCTCCAGGGCCTGTAACCATCAAACACTACCAGGCCATAACCCAAAGGTTTCAATGACTGGTTTACTTTTACCAATGCTTCTGCTGCTGGCCTTTGTAGAAAAGCACGTGCCTGTTTATACATCGGCCTACCAACAAAATTATTACTGGTTGCATAACGTATATCTAAATGAATGGAAGTGTCAAGTTTGTTGAGCTCCACTAAATCTGTTAGTTTGAAATTACCCGTTTCCTGCGGTGGCTGTGCTTTGCAACTTACAAAAGCAATTAAAATAAAAGCAATAAAAAGCCTGTTGAAATTTTTCATTTTTTTATTTTATTTGTTTCCCAAATTTCATAACTCATCTCAAATTTTATTTCTCCTTTTCCATGTTCACCTGCTTCTAACCAACCAGCTCTCCTGTAGAATTTTTCTGCCCTGGTTCCAGGTGCTGTGCTTAACCATATATTGTCTTTTGTTTGACTAAAATACCAATCAAGCATCATATCGTGTAATTTCTTTCCAATGCCCCTCTCATCAAAACCGGGATGTACAAATAATGCCCATACATTTTTTTCAACCACACTTGCATTTGAAAAACCTACCACAGCATTATCTATTACACAAACCCATCCTTTTCCTTTATGTATTAAATAATCCCTGCAAATTGCTTCAGTAACCAGTGCAGGATTGTTCAGCCTGTTTTCTTTTACTGCCAACCGTACAATCATCATTTGTGGCACATCATCAATAGTTGCTTCGCGGTATATCATAAACTATAGACCAATTTGTTTTTTCAAATTAATAAATAAAATTCTGTAGATACAATAATGTAGAAAAATTTTAGCATGCTTATATTCAACTCTTATTATCTTTCGTGCCAAAATTTACTACTATGAGTTTAATAGCTAATTTCTGGTGGGTAATAGCACTCCTGTTTATTGTATTCAGCGGATTGGTTACTGTAAACCAGGCAACGATTGCAGTTGTTACCATGTTTGGAAAATACCAACGTATTTTAAGGCCCGGATTAAATTTTAAAATCCCATTACTAGAGCAGATTTACCGCAGGGTAAGTGTTCAAAACCGTTCTGTTGAACTGGAGTTCCAGGCTGTAACCCAGGACCAGGCTAATGTTTATTTTAAAAGCATGTTGTTGTATGCGGTGATGAATGCAGATGAAGAAACGATAAAAAAAGTTGCATTCAAATTTATCAGTGATAAAGACCTGATGCAGGCATTGGTACGCACCATTGAAGGCAACATCCGTTCTTATGTGGCAACAAAGAAACAATCTGAAATTTTAGGTTTAAGAAAAGATTTGGTTGAATCTGTAAAAGGCGAAGTGGACCATGTACTGGAAGATTGGGGTTATCATTTACTTGACCTACAGATAAACGATATCACATTTGACCAGGCAATCATGGAAAGCATGAGCCGTGTGGTGGCCAGTAATAATTTAAAAGCTGCTGCAGAGAATGAAGGGCAGGCTTTATTGATTACTAAAACTAAAGGTGCAGAAGCTGAAGGTAATGCAATAAAAATTGCTGCAGAAGCAGAACGTGAAGCTGCCCGCTTACGTGGCCAGGGCGTTGCTTTGTTCAGGGAAGAAGTAGCAAGGGGTATGAGCCAGGCAGCAGAACAAATGAAACAAGCCAACCTCGATACAAATGTTATTTTATTCAGTATGTGGACTGAAGCTATCAAAAACTTTGCTGAGTTTGGCAAGGGGAATGTCTTATTCCTTGATGGCAGCACTGAAGGTATGCAACGTACGATGAATCAATTAATGGCCATGTTGAAAATGAACGGTGATAAATAAAGAACTGTTTTTTTTGTTGATGTATAACTGAAAAAAATTACCAAAGAGCATTTCTATTTTGAAGAAATATTTCATTGATTTTTTTATTGATTGTTTACAGGTATAATGTTGGGTGCATTGCCTACACTCATAGTCTTTCGCAACTTGCAAAGTTTATTTGAATGTTTTATTCAATAAGGGATGAGGCATTATATGAAAGACCAAAATATTGACACTATATTGCCCTGCGATCTTCAATTTATCTGTTATAGGCCGGTTCTATTTTCTTATTTAAAAAATAATCAGATTTTTTTGTAACCTTTTTGTTTCTTGTTTACTCTAACTTATTGGCAACACATAAAATGGCAAATCCATTCAATCGTATTGCTGTGTGTTTTATTGTTAATGCGGGTTTATAGCAATTCTGCTGTCTTTGTTTTTATTATTGAATTTATATTTTTATTAAATGTTGGCTTTAGAAAAGTTTACAGAATCAGAAATCATCCATCGTGTTTTAGAAGGCGAAAAGGCACTTTATGAAATTATCATCAGGCGGTATAATCCTGTTCTATATAAGATTGGCAGGTCTTACAATTTCAACCATGAAAGCACAATGGATTTAATGCAGGATAGTTTTATAGATGCCTATAAAAATCTATCTAAGTATGAAGGACGTTCTAATTTTAAAACCTGGATTGTCCGCATCATGTTGAATAACTGTTTCAGAAAAAAGGAGAAGAAAAGTTTTAAAAATGAAATTATGCAAGAGTTAAACGATCAGTCAAAACCCCTTTATACGAATGTTGCCAATGATGCTGAAAGCACATTGCAAAACCGGGAACTCGGGCATATCATCGAAAACGCACTGTTGAAAATCCCATTCGATTACAGGATGGTTTTTTCTTTGAGAGAAATCAATGGTATGAATGTAACTGAAACTGCTCACCTGCTTCACATCAGTGAAGCTAATGTAAAAGTCAGGCTCAACAGGGCAAAGACATTGTTGAGAACAGAAATTGAAAAGTCATATACAGCAGAAGAACTGTTTGAATTTAATTTAATCTATTGTAATGCGATAGTAGAAAACGTAATGAAGAAAATAAACACACTTTAATTATGGTACAACCGGTTTTAAACATTGATATCAACGAAAGAAATATAGAATCGCCTTTGCATAAAAAGGCTTTTGAACTCAGCGATACAGAAAAAATTCATAAGATAGAATATCACTTTGCACAGATAATGGATGTGCTTGGGCTTGACAGAAATGATGATAGCCTGAGTGATACACCAAAAAGAGTGGCAAAGATGTTTGTGAAAGAATTATTCAGTGGCTTAAACCCGGATAATAAACCTGAGATAAGCCTTTTTGAAAACAAATATGGATACCACAATATGCTGGTAGAAAAAGATATTACTGTGTATTCAAATTGTGAACATCATTTTGTGCCCATAATTGGTAAAGCACATGTGGCATATATCCCACATCAGAAAGTAATTGGTTTGTCAAAGATTAACCGGCTTGTACAGTATTATGCCAAACGTCCACAGGTGCAGGAGCGTTTGACTGAACAAATTGCTGCTGCATTAAAAGAAATTTTAGGTCATGATGATATAGCTATTGTAATAGAAGCAGATCATTTATGTGTTGCTGCACGTGGCATCAAAGACAGCAACAGCAAGACAGTTACGGTTAGTTATTCAGGCAGGTTTGAAAATGATGAAGTAAGGAAAGAATTTTTATCACATATACACAATAACAAATAAATAGAAATGGCACAGATTGTAAAAATTAAATTTATCACTCACCTCACGCATGATGTTTTAAAAATTGTTGCAGAAAAACCTGCTGACCTGGTTTATCAACCCGGGCAGGCTGTAGATATTTCCATCAATCGCCCGGGTTGGGAAGATGCACTCCGATCATTTACATTTACTTCTTTACCTGATGATGATCATATAGAATTTTCAATCAAGACTTATCCTGCACACAATGGTGTTACCAATCAACTACTGTCTCTTAAACAGGGTGACGCAATAACTGTTCATGATGTATTTGGTGATATTCATTATAAAGGTGAAGGAATTTTTATTGCAGGAGGAGCAGGAATAACTCCATTCATTGCTATATTCAAACAATTGGAAAAAGAAAATAAAATAGGCAACAATAAATTAATTTTTGCCAACAAAACAAAAGCTGATATTATCCTGGAAGATAAATTCCTGCAACTTCTTGGTAATAATTTCATCAATATCCTTTCAGATGAAAAAATTGATAGGTATGAACATGGATTTATATCTGCAGAGCTGATCAAAAAAAATATTGACAACTCTTCAAAATATTTTTATCTCTGTGGTCCTGACCCAATGATGCAGGCAGTAGAAAAACATTTGTCAGCTTTAGGTCTTGCAGAAAGCTCAATCGTAAAAGAAGCATTTTAAATATTGGAGAATAAATTATTCAATAGTTATGAACCATTACTGAATCTCTTTCATTTTCAATCATCGAATGGGTAATATATTGATGTCTTTGTTGGAGCACTGCAAAAAAATTAGCAGGCCGAAATTTTGTATCAGGATTTGTTTTAGTTGAAAGCATTTATTTTGTGTCCACAAAACGAATCTTATAATTTGAAGTTTGATTACATCATTGCAGGTCTTGGAATTTCCGGAGTGTGGCTCAGTCATTACCTGTTGAAAGAAAATAAAAAAGTCATTGTCTTTGATAAGAAAAATTTGCAAAGCGCCAGTAATGTTGCAAGTGGTTTAGTCAACCCGGTTACCGGCAGGCGTGTAGTTACCACCTGGCTTGCTGATGAGTTATTACCCTTTTGCAAAAATGAATATACTTCATTGGGAGAGGAGTTGTGTATTCAGGCAATAACACAGAAAAACATTTTAGTTTTTCCTTCAGCACCTGATTTGCAAAATGCTTTTGATAACAGGATGAAAGAAAATAACAGTTATATTCATCCACCCCAACTTAGCAGGCAGGAACTTTCCCTGCATTTTAATTTTCCCTTTAATGTTTATGAGATTTCTCCCTGTTATGTTATACACATCCAAGATATTTTGGTATCGCAACGACAACATCTCAACAAAGAAAATGTGTTGATTGACGAAATGTTGGATGAAAATTTAATTGAATTTAAAGATGGATATGTGCAGTACAAAGGCTACACTGCTGATAAAATAATTTTCGCCAATGGTATCAGCGCTTCAAAAAGTAAATTCTGGAATGGCCTCCCGTTTGTTGAAAATAAAGGCCAGGCTTTGATTGTTGAAATTAAGGATATGGATGCAAACTATATTTACAAGTTCGGACATCTTTCATTAATTCCATTAGCTCAAAATAAGTGGTGGGTTGGCAGTAGCAATGAGTTGTCGTTTAAAACAACTGAGCCGACCGATGATTTTAAAAACAAAACAATTGCAACTTTGAAAGCTGTTCTGAAAAACGATTTCAGCTTGTTAGATCATTGGGCTTCATTAAGACCTGCAACAGTAGAAAGACGGCCCTTTATTGGCCTGCATCCTTTATATCCACAGATAGCAATATTAAATGGCATGGGTTCTAAAGGGTGTTCACTGACACCGTGGTTTGCGAAACAGTTAACAGGGAAATTAATCAATGGTTCTTCAATTGATACTACTGCAGATGTGCAGCGGTTTGCAAAAATTTTAAGCAGGCAATAGTATGTACTCAGTAAAAGCAATCACTGTTCATTACTAAAAAGTCTTTCAATTTTCCTGTCGGGTATTATCCAAAGGATAGCGACAATCACAAATATGCATCCGGATATTATTGTATTAATATAAGCCATAAACATGGCTGACAAATATAAAACAGAAGAGGTTATCCCTTTCCACTTTTGCCTTTGCATAATAATTTTTAGTTTATCATCATTTTTATTACAAACCTGGATTACATTTTGAAGGATGGTATATGATATGCCGCATATTGTAAGGAGCACTGCATATAAGGCAACGGGAAAAGGTTCAAAATGATTTTCTCCCATCCATCCGGTTGCGAATGGGATCAATGATAACCAGAACAACAAGTTTAAATTGCTCCACATGATACCTGCACTGACATGATTTACTGTATGTAATAAATGATGATGATTGTTCCAATAAATTCCAACATAAATAAAACTGAGGAGGTAACTTAAAAATGCTGGTGCTATTTTTTGTAATGCCTGCCAGGTGGCTTCTTCAGGTGCTTTTAATTCAAGCACCATAATGGTAATGATAATGGCTATGACTCCATCACTAAATGCTTCTATCCTTCCTTTACCCATAATATTTGATAATGTATTTTCTTAATGATAGCAATATATTATTTATAAAATGTCTTTGTTCAGTTTCTTATTTCAAACTGGCATATACCAATTGTTCAAATTTTTGAAAAATATTGAAGTGAGAATTAGGTGTTTGTTGTGTCATGATCAGACAAATCAATTTTTCTTTTGGGTCGGCCCAGTAGATGGTACCAAAATATCCTCCCCATGAAAAACTACCTTGATTTCTTGAACCATCAGCGCTGCCCTTATCTGAAGTGATTTCAAAACCCAAACCAAAATCATTAGTTCCATCAAATTTAAAATCCAGTTGCGGGTGCAGCATCATGGCTACAGTTCTTTTCGATAAAATTGTTTTACCATTATAGCTTCCTCCATTCATAATCATCTGTAAAAAAACAGCATAATCCAGAGCAGTAGATGATAAACCTGCTCCTCCTGAAAAATAATGTTTGGTTATTTTTGGATAATCAGGATCAACACCTGTTTCTACTGTCCATGGAATGATATGATGCAAAGAGTCTTCAGTATAAGCAGTAGTTAACCGGTTAAATTTATCTTTTGGTAAATTGAACCAGGTATCATTCATGCCTAATGGTTCAAAAATATTTTTTCTTAAAAATTCTTCAAGATTCATTTTACTGACAACTTCAATGATGCAACCCAATACATCAATACTCAATCCATATCTCCATTGTGTTCCAGGTTGAAAAGCTAATGGCAATGTACCTAACCTGTTCATTGCATCATATAAACTTTCATTTACATCACCTAAGCCAGTTGTTATTTTTGCTTTTGCATAAATAGCTTTCATTTTATTGGTGCCAATAACTGGGTAATCAATTCCTGAAGTGTGTGTGAGCAAATCCCTGATCGTTACAGCTCTGTTGACATCAACAGTAGTATAAGTGGTATCAGCATACAATGAATCCAAAACCTTTTGATGCGCAAAACCCGGAAGATATTTTGAAACAGGATCGCTTAATGAAATTTTTCCCTGATCGTATAATATTAAAATCCCTGCACTTACAATTGCTTTTGTTTGTGATGCTATCCGGAAAATACTGTTGGCTTCCATTAGCTTTTTTGTAGCAGCATCAGCGTAACCATAACCTTTATTTTGAATAACCTGACCGTCCTTTACTACAATCGTAACAACACCTTTTATCCAATCCCTGTTCACATAACCATTCATCATGGTATCAATATTGGCAATTTTTTTATAATCAACTGAAGGGTCAGGAGTGTTGGTTGTTTTGATGGTGGTTTGTGCCTGGCAGGCAATCGTAGAAACGATGATTAGTACAAATAGCAAAGATTTTCTGATAAGCATAAAGACTTGATTTTAATTATTGATAAAATTAAGTAAATGATTTTATTCCCGTCATTTCGACGATAAGAGAAATCCCCACGCAATGCTACTCATTATTTCGACGAAAGGAGAAATTGACTGAATACATTTCATCTTACACACAACACAAAGACCAAATATTTTCTCAATCATTCATTATTTCAGGAGACCTCTCCAAAGTTTGAGGTGACGCACAATATGCTCTTGTTATTTCAACTGAAACGAATCACCTTCAGTATAAATACTCATCTTAATATCATCAAATTTGATAAACCCATTTTTTGTAACCTGTAAATGCACAGGCTTTGTAAATACAATCACCTGGCTGGCTCCAACAACTTTTACTGTATTGCCATGCACAATGATAGCAGTGCCTTCATCAATGCCGATGCAGGGCAAAGTGGGAAATGAAGCAATTGCAGTAAGCAAACGGTTATACCTGCTTCGTGCTACAAAATGCATATCAATAATAGCAGAATCAATCAAACTTAAACCTTCTTTGAATTCAATATTTTTATACCATAGCTTTGAAAAAGTTGATTCATAATTTGTATCACCCAGTAATTGATTACCTGTTATCATATAATGGCTCATCATGGCAGCGCCAGCACTTGTGCCTGCAACTGTAGCGCCATTTTTATATGCTGTTTGAATGGCATTCTGGATGGGTGTATGCAAGGCAATTTCCATGAAACGGCTTTGATCACCACCAGTGATAAAAATTAGTTTTGCATGTTGCACTGAATCTAACCAGCTTTTTTTGTTGATGTTATTTTTTGTGAAATTAAAATTGACTACCTGGTTTGAGCATACGCGGCTAAAATCCTGTTTGATATAAAAATAAGCTGTGTCGGGCTCAGATGTTGACATGGGCAAAATAGCAATATAATCTGAAGGATGAATTTGTGAAACTGCAATCAACTGTTTCATTAAGTCATCTGATTTATGCCCACCGCCTATGATGAATAAATTTCCTTTTGGAGCCTGACTAAAAACCTGTAAGCACAACAGTAATGTTGTGCTTACAGTCAGAATTATTTTTTTCATATTATTTTTTTTAATCAATAACCTTCATTTTGTGTGAGGTTTGGATTGGCATAAATTTCTCTTTGTGGAATTGGATAAATAAGGCTGGGTGAATTCCATGCAATATTGCCAACATTTTTTTCCAAACGTTTTTCATCATGCAGCGTAAAGCCCTCAAACGATAGTTCCATGGCACGTTCGTGTAAAATAACATCAAGGGTAAGATCATTGGCACTCAGGTCTGGTAGTTTTGCCCTTTCCCTGATTTTGTTGATATCGTTTACAGGGGTTGCGCCCACTGTAGATCCTAACCTGAAATTACATTCGGCACGGGTAAGGTATAACTCTGCCAGCCTGATGATACGGACACTACCATAATAGTTTTCAAATTTTAAAGTATATTCACCATCATATAAATTTTCTCTGTCATCACCTGATTCATATAAAGAGAAAAAGTGATCATTTACCTGTATATCGCCACGTTGGTTTTCAGAATAGTAAGTATTGAATTCATTTACACCCGAGGTAGCATTTACCTGTATGGTAAAAATATCTTCAGTAGTATTTTGAATATATTTTGGCGGGTCAGAGGAAGGAAATGCGGCTGCATAAGATGCAGTTAAATGATATCCGTTATTGACTGCCATATTGATGGCGCTGTTTTCTGCAGATAATGCATTGGCATAATCGTCCTGTTGCAGGTAAACCCTTGCCAGCATAGCAAATGCGGCCATCCTTGATGCATAAATATATCCATCATCAAAAGTGGGTACTATACATTTTTTTGTTGCGGTAGTCAGATCGCTGATTGCCTGGGCATATACTTCAGCAACAGTATTACGTTTTACTTTACTGGATTCATCCACTGTAGTTGTAGGTGTCAAAATGATAGGAACTCCGGGGTTACTGTTAGGATCGCCATCATTCCATGCTTTTGCAAACATTCTCACCAAATCAAAATAAGCACAACCCCTCAAAAATTTTGCTTCACCTTCAACATAATCCCTGTCAGCTTCTGTTACTACGTCAAGGTTAGCAAGGATATTATTGGCATCATTGATAACTCTGTAACCTGCAAGCCAGGTGCCGGAAACGAAACTGTTACTAACCGGTATGCTTTTATTGTGTATTTGTGTAAACTGCTCATAAGTACCTGACCAGTTCAGGTCGCTTGAATCACCTAACAAATCAGCGCCGATAAAAAGCTGGCCGCCATAAAAATCGCCACTCCCTAATTCTGGATAACAGCCTTTTAAAGCGCCAATAACTCCATCGCTGGTTTTGAAAACATCTGTTGCGTCAATGCTGGAAGCCGGTTTTGTATCCAATCGTTTATCACAGCTATACATGCTGAACAAAACCAATCCTGTAATGATATATAATATTTTATTTTTCATTTTAGTTATTTTAATTCTGAAGATTTTAAAGACCAACACTCAAGCCGATAGTAATTGCTTTTATCTGTGGGGCTGAATAGAAATCATAACACTTGTTGATATTATCACTATAGAAGTCTGCAGTAACTTCAGGATCCCATCCTTTATATCTTGTAAAAGTGAAAAGGTTTTCTGCCCTCACATATAAATGAAGATGATCAATCTTTAAACGGTTCAAAATATCTTTTGGCAGTGTATAGCCAAGAGATACAGATTTTACACGCATATATGATCCACTGGAGATATACCTGCTTGAAGCGTTAGTGCCATTCGGATAAAATAACCTTGGTTCAGGCACCATTGTTACATCGCCGGGTTTATCCCATGCAGCTAACTGATCTATAGTCTGGTTGTCAAAACCATTACTGCCGCTGGCCGACATAAACTCACCGCCACCATTATAAATCTGGTTGCCATAAACACCTTGCAATAAAATATCAAAATCAAAATTCTTAAAGTTGATTGCATTGTCAATACCATAAATGAATTTTGGATTGGGGTTGCCAATCACAACATCAGTAGCCTGGTTGTAATCGTTAGTTGTTGAACGGTCTTTACTTCCATCTGCATTGGTAGTGTTTTTATAATACAATGCATCTCCATTGGCTGGATCTGCACCTGCAAATTCACGTGCAAAAAATACTCCTAAAGGCTGGCCTTCAATTGCTTTATTCACATCACTACCTATTACCTGCCCGCCTAAATTGGTTACTTTATTTGTGTTACGGCTAAAGTTTAAACTACTTGTCCATTTAAAATCCTTTGTTGAAATATTGGTGGAAGTAATCTCAAATTCAAATCCCTTGTTATACAGGTTGCCAACATTTTGGAGCTGCGTCGCAAATCCTGTTGTTCCAGGTACCTGCACTTCCAATAAGAGATCTTTCGTTTTACGGGTGTAATAATCAAATTCAACATCAAGTCTGTTATTCAACACAGTAAATTCAACCCCTAAATCAGTTCCAATCGTTGTTTCCCATTTCAGGTTTGGATTGCCAAGTTGTGATGGAATCTGCCCTGCCTGTCCACCATACGCAGCAAACGTATATAAGGCCAAAGAAGGATAATCGCCGATTTCATTATTACCGGTAGCGCCATAACTGGCTTTTAATTTCAGATAATTAATAAACTTATTATCCTTTAAAAAGTTTTCTTCACTGGCTACCCATCCTGCAGAGATAGAGGGGAAAGAGCCATATTTATGGTTGGCGCCAAAGCGGGATGAGCCATCAATTCTTTCGCTTAGGCCAAGAATATATTTTTGGTCGAAGTTGTAATTCAAGCGTGCAAAATAGGAGACCATTGTTGCATCAGTTGATGATGAACTGGCGCCAGTTTTTGAAGCACCTGCATTTAATTTTTTATAGGCATCACTTGGAAATTCCTCTGCATCAGCTTCGCTGAAATCATAGCTTTCATCTTCATAACTCATACCCAACGTAGCTTCAATGTTGTGTACATCAGCAAGTGTTTTTTTATAGCTGAAATAGTTGTTGGTAGTATAATGTAATGCTTGTGTGGTAGCATAAGAACCAGAACCATCCGGCACACCAATATTACGTGCTGTGAGCTTGCCCCAGTAACTATCTTCTGTCTGGTTTAACTGGTCCATACCAAACTCAGTCCTAAAACTCAGATCAGGTGTGATTTTTGCGTTCAGGTAAATGTTGCCATAAGTCCTGTTTACCAGCGTATGATAATATGCATTTTCATAAGCAAGCATTGGATTAAAATATAAAGGATAATTTGTATTAGGAGCCCCTGTTGAAGGGTCTAAAGCACCACTGGTTAAACCGGTACGTGGGTCTTTTATGGGTGTAATTGGTGACAAAGCCACTAATTGCAATGGTGTGGAGAATTGATCATCATCAGATAAACGGTAATTCTTTGTACGTGCAAAACTGATATTCATTCCTACATTTAACCAATCTTTGATGCTTTGATCTACATTTAATCTTGCACTATATCTATTTAATTTGTTGCCAATAAGAATACCTTTC
Organism: Bacteroidota bacterium; assembly: GCA_018268035.1. GTDB lineage: Bacteria > Bacteroidota > Bacteroidia > Chitinophagales > Chitinophagaceae > Parafilimonas. Next base: position 76,376 of record JAFDXI010000119.1, read on the forward strand.
TGATCTAAGTATTGGCCAGATAAAAAAACTTTTGTTTTCTCTGTACCACCGGAAATATTTAGGTCATATTGTGATATTGGCGCTGTTTGAAAAGCCTGATCCTGCCAGTTAGTATTTATCCTTCCTTTTTTCCAACTTTCTGTGCCCGCAGCATAACGGGTGAACCTGCTTTCAACATAACTCTGCCAGTCATCTATTGCATCCTGGAGTGTATTGTAATAGCCAAGGCCATATTCTACTTTTGCTGCACCTTCACCTGCTCTTTCAAAAAAATCAACCCATTGTTTTGAATCCATAAACTCTCTTTTCCCTGTAGGAGTTTGAGTACCTGTAAAATAATTGAACTCGATTTTTGAAGAACCTGCCCTGCCTTTTTTTGTTGTAATCAATACAACTCCATTTGAACCCCTTGAACCATAAATAGCAGCAGCAGATGCATCTTTCAAAATCTCAATAGAAGCGATATCATTCATATTTAAGTCTGTCAAAGAACTGGTGTATGACCCATTGTGTGAAAGATCGGTTGCAGTTATTGGGATACCATCCACAACATATAATGGCTGGTTACCTGCAGTAACAGAAGAACCGCCACGGATGGTTACACTGATGGCCTGACCAAGTTTACCATTGTTTTGTTGTACGAACACACCTGCTGCCCGTCCCTGCATGGCTGTTTCAAAACTGGTAACAGGTGTATTGGTGATATTTTTTGCATTCACCTGTGATACCGAACCTGTAATATTTTTTTTGGTTGTCGTACCATAACCAATTACAACCACTTCATTTAATGATTTTGAAACCTGTGTAAGTTGTACTTCGATGGTTGATGATGTAACCGTGACTTTTTGTTCAGCATAGCCCACTGAACTAATAACGAGGGTTTTGTTGTTTGATGGGAGGCTAATAGTAAAATTCCCGTCAGCATCTGTTATGACACCTCTTTTTTCTCCCTCGACAGTGATGGATGCACCAATCACGGGACTGCCTGTCTGGGCATCTGTAATTTTCCCTGTCACCACGTTCTGTGCGAAAGCGCTTACAGATAAAAATAGTGACAATAATAAAAAATGAAATTGCTTCATAGCATGATTTTTTTGGTAATACAATCAGGATTATTTCAAATATAGTGGTATTAAGGAATGAAACTTGAAGTTTGAAAAACATTTTTTTTACACATATAGATCAGTTTGTTTTTGTTCTTGATTTATATAATTATAATATAATTTTTATAATACAGTCAGTATGAGTGATAATATTTTTACCATAAGGCAACTTGCTTAAATGCACAACCAGTACAGAATAAAAGTACTCAAATGCCAGTTTTCATTACATCGGCTGAAATTATGTAGTTGTAATTTTATTTCGAATCTTTATACAGGTAATACTTTCATTTATGATTTCAGAAATATGTTGAAAATAAAATGAGGTATGATTATAATGTCCCATTGCTTTCTTTTGTAACGACAGTTTTAAAAACTTCAGTTTGAGATTTGTACCATTGGTTTATCGGAAATGAGAACAAATCATTTTTATTGTTTTGAATGTTTCTTGTAATGCTATTTGTTCTCATATTGCTGTTTGTTTTAAGTGTGATGACAACATCATAATCGTATTTAAAAAAAGCAAACCTTAAAAGTTTTGCTTTTTTTACAATGAACCGGCTTTGTGTATGAAAATGCTTATTGCCAATAGCTATTAAAAGGTAAAGTTGATAAAAAATGATTTATTTGTTGACTTTGCGTTTAATCAAAACTGAGATTTGTAAAGTAAACAGAAATGGTAATTGTAAATATGGTTATATAATGACCATTTTCTGTTAAGCGGATTGACGCATGTAACGTAATATAGTATTTGTTTACTAAACAATTAATAGAGGAAATTTTTCTTACTTTTCTCTAAAAATAGAGTAGGTCAGTGATTGATATTGCAGGCAGGTTACTATTTGAATGAAAAGTTTAATCTTTGATGCAATGGAAGGAAACATGGAAGAAAAAAAAATTAGTGATCACCCTTTAAAAGTCAGATTAACTTTTAAAGGCCTTTGGGGTATATTGAAAAAGACAGGTAACGATTTTATTAAATGCCGTATTACGAGGATGAGTGCTGCGCTTGCTTATTATACTGTTTTTTCAATAGCGCCGATGCTTATCCTTATCATTAGTGTAAGCGCCGTTTTTTATGGCCGTCAGGCAATTGAGGGAAATATTTATGGAGAGATAAAATCATTTGTGGGCAATGCAGCAGCAGTGCAAATCCAGGAGTTGATAAAAAACGCTACTATCTCAAGATCAAGCAATGTATTTGCATCTGGTGCAAGTATAATTGCGTTAATCATCGGATCTACCAGCGTGTTTAGTGAAATACAGGATTCCATCAATGTCATCTGGGGACTCAAAGCAAAACCAAAAAGAGGATGGTTTAAAATTTTAATCAACAGGTTGCTGAGTTTTTCAATCATCGTCAGCCTGAGTTTTATTTTATTGGTATCACTCATTGTGAGCACTGTACTTGATGTATTGGTAGGCAGGCTGATCGAACTTTTCCCCGGCGCTGCAGTTTACCTCACTTATTCTTTAAACCTCCTGCTTACTTTTATTATTATCACTTTGTTGTTTGGAATTATTTTTAAAGTTTTGCCTGATGCCAAAATAAAATGGCGGGATGTTATTACAGGCGCTATCACAACTGCTTTTTTGTTTATGTTGGGAAAATTTGCCATCAGCTTTTATCTCGGAGAAAAAAATATTGGTAACACTTATGGTGCAGCAGGATCTATCATCATTATTTTATTGTGGGTTTATTATTCTGCTATCATATTGTATTTCGGTGCAGCTTTTACCAAACAATATGCACAATATAAAGGACGAAGAATTTTTCCAAATGATTATGCAGTGTGGACAGAGCAGATAGAAAGAGAGAATATAGGTTCATTGCAGGAGCAGTCTGCAACTATAGTGAAAAAAGAAACGTTTTTTCCACATTCATCAATATAAGATTAGCATAAGAAAATATTTGATGCATCATTTCAAAATAAAAATTTCATAATAGATCTTTTTTTGCTTTCTGTTCCCGCATCATTTCTGTATAACCCATTTTTCTTACCAATGCAGAAACTGCCTGCGCAATGCGTTTTGTTTTAGTGAAATCCGTTTTGGCGCTGTCAATCCAATGGCTAAAATAATTTTTGTGGCTGCCCGGTAATGTGTTGAAAAATTTGAATGCAGTGGGCTCATCCTGCAAGCAAGCTATAAAGTCTTTGTCTAACTCATATTGATTTTTATCCTCCTGAAGTTCCACCTGAATGATCGCACCTTTTCTTTTTTCAGTACCCTTTCGCATAGCTGCATTAAACGGGATGATAAAACTGCCATCACCCATTGGTATTACAGCTACAAATTTGATAGCATAATTATCCAGCTTGCCTTTTACCCGAAAGGATTTTTTATTGCCGGGCTTTATTTTCTCAGCAATATCTCCGGGTATAACAATATAAGACCAACCTGTCTTTTCGCCCTTCTCTGCAAACTGAAAAATTATTGATGAAAACCTGACCATGTATTGCTAAAATATGTTTTTTTGTGTTGGAAAAAAATGAGCTGAGTCAACTTAAGGAATTAAAAGTAATTTTCTGCCTGTGAAAAGCTTTATTACACCGGAACTTAAAAGTATGAATGACTTAAAATGGATATGCATTAATTATGGATAAAGAATATGGAAACAATGCGAAAACTATTTTATCAAAATAAATTTTTTATCACTTTTATTGCCTTGCTGTTTATTACTGCTACCGGGCTTGTAGAATGGATTTCCGGTTATGAGCTTTCTTTTGGATTTTTATATTTGATGGTATTATGTTTTTTTGCATTGAATAAATATATAACCCATACACAGATTGTGATACATGCAATTTATGCCACTTTGGTAGGATTGTTTGTGCAATTGAAATCAGAAGCTGTATTCTCATCTGGGTTTATACCTTATGCTAATGCTTTAATTAATTTTCTGGTGGCAATGTTTGTATCATTTCTTTGTTATTCTTTCAGCCAGAAACAAAAAGCATTGTTGAACCTCAATGAACATCTTAACAAAATGAATCATGAGAAAAACATGATTATTGGTATTACTGCTCATGACTTGCGCAGCCCTTTTGCATCCATTCAAAGTATCAGTGAAATATTGATGCCAGAGGAGAAGAATACAGAAAACCTGAAATTTCTCGAAATGATTCACCAGACAAGTAAAAATTCACTGACGCTTGTTGATAATCTTCTAAGCGTGTCTATGATTGAATCAGGCTTTCTGCAATTAAATATCCAGTCTTCAGATTATTTTGAATTTATAAAGAATGTTATAGAATTCCACCAGGTCATAGCAGGTACGAAAAACATAAAAATCGTTTTTGAATGTAGTGATGACAAACTTATTTTAGAATTTGATAAAGTGCATATTGAACAGGTGATCAGGAATCTGTTGTTGAATGCAATAAAATATTCAAAGCAAGACAGCGAAGTGAAAGTGAGCGTTTCAATTATGAACGAAGCAGTATTGACGCAAATAATAGATTGTGGTGTAGGTATCCCGGAAAAAGAAATAGTGATGCTGTTTAATTTTTTTCAGAAGACAAGCGCCAGGCCCACATCAGGTGAAAAAGGACATGGTTTAGGATTGGCTATCTGTAAAAGAATTATAGCTGCACATAATGGCGTCATCGGTGTGAAGAGTAAAGTGAATGAAGGTTCTGAATTTTATTTTACCCTGCCGTTAAAAAATAAATTACCAGCCATCAATACGGAAAATAATACAGGAGATGATTTTTAATAAAATTATGCTGATGTTTTATAGTCAGACGATACACAAGATTTATTGTGCATGATCAATTGTGTAGAAGCTAACAATACATGTTGCTTATGAAATTCCTGAATGCATCATCCATTCTTTAAAATCATCAAAAGAAGCATTCATATAAATGCTTTTTTTCTGTTGATGAAACAAATGTTGCACGCTATCTGGTATTGCAATTTTATTACCGGTTGCTGCTTCCACTGTTTCAGGAAATTTTACCGGGTGTGCTGTTTCTAAAAATATTCCTGCACCATTTTCTTCTCCTGCTTTGCTGATAACAACATCACCTAAAAAATCAATGAGTGCATAATAACCTACTGCGCCATGCGGATCCAAAGTATATTGATATTGTTGGAACACATCACTGATGGTTGCTGTCGTTGTTTCATCACTGACGCTATAGCTGCTGAACACTTTTTTTAAATCTTTCAACTGCTGATGAAACAATTCAAGGATGCGGATGAAATTACTCGGGTTGCCCACATCCATTGCATTTGAAATTGTTGGTATTGTTTTTTTAGGTTGATAAATCCCTGTCCGCAAAAATGCCGGCACCACATCATTTGAATTGCATGCAGCAATAAAATGTTTCACCGGCAATCCTGAAATATATGCCAGTATGCCTGCACAAATATTTCCGAAGTTGCCACTCGGTACACTAAAGACCGGTGGCTGTTGATAAGGCCATTGCTGGTATGCATAAAAATAATACAACTGTTGAGGTAACCATCTTGCCACATTGATGGAGTTGGCAGATGTCAATGAAAATATGGTATTCAAATCAGCATCTGCAAATGCTTGTTTGACGATAGCCTGGCAATCATCAAAACTTCCTTCTACTTCTATGGCAGTAATATTTTTTCCTAATGTTGTCAATTGTAATTCCTGTACCGGGCTAACTTTTTTTGAAGGATACAAAATGATTACTTCTACACCATCCACTCCTAAAAATCCATTGGCAACAGCGCCGCCGGTATCTCCACTGGTTGCAACAAGTACAGTTGTTTTTTGATTTTTATTTCGATTAAAATATCCAAGACAACGGCTCATAAACCTGGCGCCCACATCTTTAAATGCAAGCGTGGGGCCATGAAACAATTCAAGTGCAAAAGCACCTTCATTCACTTTTACCAAAGGAAAATCAAAGTTGACAGTTTCATGTATGATTTCCTGTAAAACAGTCGTTGGTATGCTTTCACCCACATAAGGCTGCATCACTTCTACACCTATTTCTTCTTTTGTTTTGTTTTTAATGGTATCAAAAAAGTTTTTTGATACAGTGGGAATGGAAGATGGGAAATACAACCCTTTGTCTGGCGCCTGGCCTTTAATAGTGGCTTCTTCAAATGTGACTTCAGGTGAAATATTGTTTAAGCTGTAAAATTTCATTTTGAATAAAATTAATCTTCTAAAGAGGATATTGCAATAATGATGAATAATAAAACTTCAACTTAGACGATGCAAATATTAAAGTTCATTTATACTTTATTTTTTAATTGTTTTTCAGACAATTTTAACCCCGCTTTTGTTAATGATAGTTACATGGGTGTGATAAGCAACCCCCAATTTATCATACACATTTTTCATTGCTGCTTCAACCTGTAATGCGGTTTGTGCATCTTTACTCAGCATAAAAATAGAAGGCCCGGATCCTGATATGCCTCCACCGAGTGCGCCGGCTACTTTGCTTGCTTTTTTTATTTCATAAAATCCCGGAATCAAAATACTGCGTACCGGTTCAATGATAACATCTTCGAGTGATCGGCTGATGAGGTCGTAATCATGTTGTATAAAACCAGCAACGAGGCCGGCAATATTTCCCCATTGTTTGATAGCATCTTTTAACTGTACCTGTTGTTTTAAAATCTGTCTTGCATCAGCAGTACGCACTTCAATTTGTGGATGCACAACTGTAATATGTAAATCCGGAGCTTCAATGCTGATGATATCTAAAGGAAAAACGGAACGTATCAATGTAACTCCACCATAAATGCACGGAGCAATATTATCGGCATGTTTAACACCACAGGCAACTTTCTCACCATTCATTGCAAAGCGAACCAAATCCTGTTTTGTATAACGGTTGTTTAAAAGATGGTTGGCAGCCACTACAACGCCGGCAGCGCTTGCAGCACTTGAACCAATACCACTACCCGGCATTATTTTTTTCTTACTGGTGATAATAAATCCTGTGACATCTTTTGTTTCTTCCAACAGGGCAAGTAAGGCAGCGCCACTCACATTTTTTTCTGCTTGTTCAGGTAAATCAAAATCATCATTGTTGATAATTTGCACACCGGGTTCTGGTGATATTTCAACAGATAATTCATCGCAGGGTTCATTTAAACATAAACCTAAGATATCAAAACCGCAAACAAGGTTGGCAACCGTTGCCGGGCTATGTATTGTTATTTTTTTCATCACACTCTCGCCACTCTTATTATGTCTGCAAATACACCGCTTGCTGTAACATCAGCGCCGGCTCCTGCACCTTTTACTACCAATGGTTGTTCGGGATAGCGCTGTGTGTAAAACAAAACGATATTATCTTTTCCATATAAATGATAAAAATCTGAATCAGACTGTATATGTTGCAATCCCACATTTGCTTTACTGGCTGACCCCTGTGCGGCGCTGTTATATTCTGCAACAAATTTCAATTTACAATTTTTTGCTGCTGCATCCTGATATAATTTTTTGAAATGGTCTTCGTGTTTCAGCATTGTTGCATAAAAATCTTCCACACTTCCTTCAAAACATTCTGCAGGCAGAAAACCATTATTGGTGATATCTTCCATTTCAATTTTTTCACCAGCACCACGAGCAAGAATTAATATTTTGCGCATCACATCGGTGCCGCCTAAATCAAGCCGGGGATCAGGTTCTGTATATCCTTCATCTTGCGCTTGTTTTACAACAGATGCAAAAGGTTTGGTAGCATCATAATGATTGAAAACAAAATTTAAAGTACCCGATAATACAGCCTGTATTTTAGTTACTGTGTCGCCGCTTCTTCTTAAATCATTCAGTGTGCCGATAACAGGCAAACCCGCACCCACATTGGTTTCAAACAAAAACAGCGCATTGTATTCCCTGGCAAGAGATTTTAGGTTGATATAATGCTGGTAGCCTGATGATGCAGCAATTTTATTGCAGGCAACTACTGAAACGGCTTTTGATAATAATTGATCATACACTGCGGCAACAGATGCATTAGCGGTAACATCTGCAAATACTGAATTGCGGAAATTCTTTTGAATAATGGTTGTAATAAATTTATCCAACTGCATTTCTTCACCTTGTTGTAGTTGTTGTTTCCAGTTGTCCAGGTCTATTTCATTTCCATTATCGGCAAACAACATTTTTTTGCTATTGGCAATACCTGTAACCCGCACCTGCAGGTTCAGGTTTTCCTGTAAAAACTTTTGTTGTTGCTGTACCTGATGTATCAGTTTGCTACCTACATTACCTGCACCAACGATAAATACATTCAGTTGTTTATATACAGATTCAAAAAAGGCTTCATGTAAAACATTCACTGCCTTTTTAATATCAGCATTTGCAATAACAGCAGAGATGTTTCTTTCTGAAGAGCCCTGCGCAATTGCCCTGACGTTAATACCGTTCCTGCCCAGCGCATTAAACATTTTACCACTGATGCCGGTATGGCTTTTCATTTTATCACCCACCAATGCTATGATGCTTTGTTCTGTTTCAACTATCAAAGGCTCAACTTTTTTCTGTGCAATTTCCATTTCAAAAGCCCTGTCAACAGACACCTTGGCTTTTACAACATCACTGGTATTAACCGCAACACATATTGAATGTTCGGATGAACTTTGAGTAATCAGTATAACATTGATTTTTTCATTGGCCAAAGCTTCAAACAGCCGTCTTGAAAAACCGGGTATGCCAATCATGCCACTACCTTCAAGGCTCAGTAACGCAACGGCATTGATGCTCGAGATTCCAGTGATGATATTGCTATCGGTATCTTCAGGGTTTGGATGAATATTTTCATGGATAATAGTGCCTGCATCATCAGGGGCAAAAGTGTTTTTAATCCAGGCCGGGATATTTTTATTTCGTACCGGTTGAATGGTTGGAGGATATACCACCTTGGCACCAAAATGGGAGAGCTCCATAGCTTCAAGATATGATATGGAAGCAATGGGCTTGGCATTGGGTACCCAGCGTGGGTCTGCAGTCATCATGCCACTTACATCGGTCCATATCTCAAGTGAAGATGCATTAACTGCTGCTGCATAGATAGCGGCTGTATAATCGCTGCCGCCACGGCCTAATGTGGTGCTATGATTTTCTTCATTACTTGCCACAAAACCTGGTGCCAGAAATATTTTTTGTTCTGATGTTTTGATATGATCCAGGATGAGCTGGTTGGTTGTATCAAAATCAACTGCTGCAAAACCAAAATTGCTATTGGTCTTAATAAATTGCCTTGAATCGAGCCATTCATGTTCCATCTGTTTTGACTGCATGTAAGCAGAGATGATTTTTGATGAAAGCAATTCGCCAAAACTTACGATACGGTCTTTTGTTCGAAGTGATAACTCTTTTAAATAAAAGACACTGTTGCAAATTTCTTCCAGCTCATTAAACTGTTGTTTAATCATACTCAAACAACTGCTTTGATGCGTTACCGGCAATAATGCACGGGCTGCATCCAGATGTTTTTTTTCCAATTCTTTTAAAACATCTTTATAAGCTTCATCCGTTTTTTCTGCGAGTGTGCCGGCTTTGATTAATGTATCAGTGACTCCACCAAGTGCACTCACCACAATAATTTGCGATTCTTTGTTTTGAGAAACAATGTTGACAACCTTTGATATGTTTGCTGCATTGGCTACTGATGTGCCGCCAAACTTTAAGACTTTCATCCTTGATAAAAATTTCTTGCTCTAACTTAATTAAAACCCGATTTTAACGGGTTTGCAAAGAAAAGCTAACTATAGCCTTTTGCCTAACTAAAATGTAAAAAGTTTTGATATGAAATAATTTTTTTGTTAATGGTTGTTAGTTTATGTTATCATTCTAATCGGAATATTTTTTTATTGTTATGATTGAAAAATATTTTTGATTGAATTTTCCCGGCTGTTAAAATTGAGACTTAATAGTTCAGAATTAAATTAACGTGAGATGAAATTGATGCGCATCAATTGTGATAATAATTTTAATTAAGGATATAGTTTTGGTAACTTTCAAGCAGGAATATTATTGAGAAAATGCAAACCTTTTTTGAAAAAATCAATGCACCTGCTACCTATCCACGCACTTACAGGCTTACACGTTTTGTAATCCTTCGTTTGCTGGGTTTGATATATGCTGTGGCTTTTATTGTTCTCATCAATGAAGTATTGCCTTTGATAGGTTCTGATGGATTATTGCCGGTTTCTATTTACCTGCTGCAGATTAAAAATGCTATCGGAGCTACTGATGGTTTTGTGCATTTGCCATCAGTATTCTGGGTTAATCATTCTGATACAATGTTGATCGTGTGTGCGTGGATTGGATTCATTCTTTCTGTACTCATTGCGCTTGGTTTTACCAATGCGATTATAATGTTTGTGGTTTGGTTTTTATACATGTCGTATGTGCATGTGGGACAGGACTGGTATGCTTATGGTTGGGAAATACAAATCAATGAAACAGGTTTTCTTGCTATATTTTTATGTCCATTACTTGAAATCCGTCCTTTCCCGAAAAGGCCGCCTCCTACCATCATTATTATTTTATTCAGGTGGTTGATATTTCGAATCATGCTAGGTTCTGCATTGATAAAATTAAGAGGTGATGAAATGTGGCGCAATGGCACAGCGTTATATTTTCATTTCGAGACACAACCTATACCAGGGCCACTCAGCAGGTGGTTTCATTTTCTGCCACATTCTATTTTAAAGATGGGTGTCTGGTTTAATTTTCTTGCTGAACTGGTGTCGCCTTTTTTTGTGTTTTGGCCAAGGATAGCAAGACATATAGCAGGAGTCATCATTGTATTATTTCAAATGACAATTATTGCAAGCGGCAACCTTTCTTTTTTAAACTGGCTCACTATTGTTCCTGCATTGGCTTGTTTTGATGATGGCTTCTGGCAAAAAATTTTACCACGTAAACTGGTGCGAAAAGCAAATATTGAAAACATGGAATCAACTGTTTCCAAACCAATGATGACGACCGCATGGATTGTGACGATGATAGTGCTTTTTTTAAGTGTTGCACCCGTTGTGAACCTGGTGTCATCAAACCAAATCATGAACACATCTTTTGATCCGCTCGACCTGGTTAATACTTATGGCGCTTTCGGAACTGTAGGGAAAGAAAGATATAATGTGGTTTTTGAAGGAACATACAGTGACAACCCAACAGACTCGGCAGGATGGAAAGAATATATCTATCGTGGCTTGCCTGTGAAGCTGGATAAAATGCCGCATCAGATTGCACCGTATCAATTACATTTAGACTGGCAGATGTGGTTTGCTGCTATGTCAACACCAGACCAATATACCTGGACTTTTAATCTCATCTGGAAACTATTGCACAATGATGAAAATACAACTTCATTGTTTCAGGAAAATCCATTCAAAGATCATCCACCAAAATATGTGCGGGCAGTTTTGTATCAATATAGTTTTGCAAACCCCGGGAACAGCGAAAATAATTATTGGACAAGAAAAAAATTGGGATTATGGATTTTACCTCTGTCTGCCGATGACCCTCGGTTGATTGATTTTCTGAAAGGGCAGGGGTGGGTGAAATGAAATAATTTTTTTGAGTTAGAGTTAAAACCGCTTTTTATACCCTTTGATAAAAAGAGTAGTTTGTCTTTTTTTAAACTTCCGCTTCTCTGATCCATTTTCCAACAGATGGAGCAACGTACTGTTCCATTTTTTCAAGCAACACATCTATATCATCACTTACAATAATCATTTGTTGGTTGATGGGTTTTACAAAACCTTTGTCCACCATGTTTTGGATCAAATCAAAAAGTGCATCATAAAATCCACCAGTATTTAAAATAGCAATAGGTTTCTGATGCAAACCCAATTGTGCCCAGGTAAGCATTTCAAAAAATTCATCTAATGTTCCAAATCCACCGGGCAATGCAATCACGCCATCACAAAGCTCACTCATCTTCATTTTTCTTTCATGCATATTTTCTACCTGTATCAATTCAGATAAATGTTTATGTGCAATTTCTTTTTCTTTCAAAAACACAGGTATCACACCGATGGCTTTACCGTCATTGGTTAAAACGCCATTGGCAACAGCGCCCATCAGCCCGACTACAGCGCCACCATACACCAACTCAATATTTCTTTTTGCCAAAGCCTGCCCAAGTAAGTTTGCCTGTGTTGCATAAATCGAATCACTACCTGCACTTGAGCCACAAAAAACCGCTATTCGTTTCATATAATTTAATGCCTGTTCTAATTTAACTAACCACTTCTAACGTTGATGCATTGGCGCAGTTCACGTTTAAGGGAGAACAATTGATTTTAAAAGAAAAATTTTTTATTGCACTATACTTGTGCCATTTTCTATTTGCGCTACATAAGCAGTTAAATTGAGGCCTGTGGCCTGGTGATACAAAGGTGACAATTGTGCTATCAATCCATCTATGGCATCTGCCTGCACGAGGTTGATGGTACAGCCACCAAAACCACCCCCCATCATCCTGGCGCCTGTTACTGCCGGGTTATTCCTTACTGCATCAACGAGGAAATCAAGTTCTTTGCAACTCACTTCATATTCTTTACTTAGACCATCATGTGTGCGGAACATTTTTTCACCCAGTGATTTAATATCATTTTGTTGCAGGTGAACGCAGGCCTGTAACAGTCGCTCAATTTCATCCACCACAAAGCGGCAACGCTTATAGATTAATTTATCTTTTGGCAAAACAAATTCATCCAGCATAGTAGCAGTAACATCCCTTAAACTTTTCACATTGGGATGGTATTCCTTTACCCATGCCACACCTTGTTCGCATTGCTGCCTGCGCACATTATATTCTGATGATGAAAGGGAATGTTTTATGTTGGTATTGAGCAAAAGAATTTTCAGGTTTCCTAACTGCAAGGGTTCATATTCATATTCAAGGCTGCGGCAATCGAGGCGGATGGCATGTTCATTTTTGCCAAACATGCTTGCAAACATATCCATGATGCCGCATTGAAGGCCCACAAATTCATTCTCTGATTTCTGCGCCATCTTTACCAGGTCAAGCCGGGATAATTTCAAATCAAATAATTCATTCAGTGCAAAACCTACTGCACATTCCAATGCAGCAGATGAAGATAAACCTGCACCCACAGGCACATCACCGTCAATCACTGCATTAAAACCGGTGATTTCAATTCCTTTTTTCTTCAACTGGTCAACGATGCCAATGATATAATTCGGCCAGTGTTGTTCAGAATATTGTATGGTAGAAATGGTGCATTGAAAATCTTCTTTAAAGTCAACAGCGTATAGTTTTATCACATCATCATTTCGTTTGCTGATGGCAACATAGATAGCTTTGTCAATTGCTGCGGGCAAAACAAAGCCTTCGTTATAATCTGTGTGTTCGCCGATAATATTGACTCGACCGGGAGAGCGCACTATCAAAGGTTCAGCAGAAAATTTATCATGAAAAACTTTGGAGACAGAATCAATCATTTTGTAAAAATTTAAAGAGAGAAATTTCAGTGCAATATACTTTCAATTAGGTAACAAGTAATCAGGTTAATGAAAACAGGGAGGGAATATTGGGTGTGAGATAGGAAATATTTAATCAGATAGAAGCCTGAATGAAATTTACAAACATAGCAAGAACTTACCTTGCCTGATATGAAATTAAATTTTACAGTTGTCTCAATGAAAAGCAAGATGAATAGTTACCAGGGGGATTGGTAATACAAAACATATCAGTATGTAAAAATCAATTTGCAGGATGCATCACGTAATAAGCAACAATAGCTGCAATGCCTATTGCTGCAAGGATGATTGCGGCAACCCACCATTTATCGTTTGCAGCAGCAGGTTGGCTTAATACTGCCTGCATTTCATCAGAAGTTTTTTCTTCTTCACCCACCAGCACAGTATGTGCAATATTTTTGCGGATGACTCTTTCTGCAATAAGTTCGGGATAATATGATGGCGCAGATTCCGGTTGAAAACTTATTGCATCAGTTGATTGTTTTGATAGAGTCCCTATTCCTCTAAAACTGATAGGTTGATTGACATTGAGGCTTTCCTGCAATTGAGTAGAAAATTCTTTCAGTTTTTGCACTGCCTTCGATTCATCAATATTTAATTCCTGTGAAATAAAATCAAACAATTTTTTTTCATCAGGTTTTTCATCATTGTTGAAAATAATGTTGTGCCTGGCAGGTGTAATATTTCTATTGGTGAAATCAATATTTGCAGGAATGGTTTCAACTGAAAAACTCCCGATGCCCGGTAAATTGAGATGATGATGTAATGCAAAAAACTTTTGTATGATGGTAAACATTATTTCATTTTTAATTGCCCGAACGAATATACAACTCCCACCAACATATTAAAGCCCAAAACAGGATATTGGTTCCATCTCTGGTAAGTATTGTTGAATACATTGTTGAATTGAATCCATGCTTTCCAGTTGGGCATGAATGTAAATTCAGCGCCTAAGTTCGCATCGAATGCCGGTGAAAGTGTTTCATGGCCGAATGTTTTTGTACGGTATTGAATAGAGCGCCAGGAGAAAATATCTGCTTTTACCAATAAATCTTTTACAGGCACATACCGCACTGAGCCAGTAAACTCAACAGGAATTAAGCCATAGGCCTTTGGATTTTGTTTTAAGTTGCTGTATTGATTGAATGTAATGCCTACCAATGCTGAGAATTGTTCATTGGCAGTATAGCCTGCTTCGCCATGGATTTTTACATCATTCAATGAAGGCTCATACATAATATCGAATGATTTTCCTGTGATAGTATCATTCACGAATAAAGGCTGATTGGTGATCTTTAAAAATGATACCCTCGCATTATAAGTAAAGTGGTCGCCGAGGCTGCCTTTGAAACCTGCATATTGTTCTTTTACCAATGAGTTTAATAACGCTGTAGGCTGTGCAATAAATGGATTGTATGCTGCCAAAGCCTGGTAAGTGTTTTTGTTGTAATAGCCAATCCATCCACCTTGTAAAATAAATTTTTCATTGTTCAGTTTGATGTCAGCAGTGAAGTTGGGTAATAAACTAAAATCGCTGTTACTCCACGAAGGTGTAAAGCCCGCTGTTATTTTCAGGTTGGTGGTTTTGTAAGTTACAGATGGCGTTACATAATAGATGGTGTTGCTGATATCTGTTGTATCAGTTTTATAACTATTGATAATACCTGCAATACCTAAACTGACATCAAAATTTTTTGTGATGGATTTTGAAGCAGGCAAATCAAATGATAAAGTATTTTCTCTTCCATTATGGTTGTCGCCAAAAATATCAATTGCAATAAAAGGATTGTAGTTGATACCGTAAGTGTTTTCCTGTTTGTTGCGAACAGCAATCTTACCGCCAAAGCCAGTAAAATTTTGTTTGAGGTTGCTCTTATTAAATATTAAACTATCAGGCTGAAAACCGTATAAATACTGGCTGCTGTTGTCAACATATACATTGGCATTCCATTCGTTTTTATTATTGGCAGAAGAAAAAATACCGAGAGCATCGAGACGTAGTTTGCTGTAATTCTGGTATTCAAGTTTGCCATTGGAGGAAACAAATTTGCCATTGATGTTAATAACAGAATTGACACCATCACCAAAAGATAAACCGGCTTGCAGATAAGGTGTGGTATAATTGCCATAACCCAGTTTTACAAAACTTGTATTGTTCCAATGCACACCTGTATCAATATTTTCAGCGAGCGCTTTCAGTTCAGGTGACTGATATGCAAATGAAAGATTCTGAACAGGGATATCATAACTCAATGATGGCCGTGTCGCATCAGGCGGGGGAGTGGCACCGCTGAAATTAATTTTTGATGTTTGTTTTAACGCAGGTGCAAATTCTGATGTAACAATTACTGTTCTCGGTGGCAATGCAGTATCTGATGTAGAAGTTTGTTGTTTTTTTTCAACTTCTTTCTTTTGTTTTTTGTTTCTTCTCTGCGCAAAAGAAACCTGCGTTATACAAATCAATCCTATAATTATAACTATGTATTTCATTCTAAAAATTTCTGTTTGACAATTAATACCAGGGATGCGAATATTGATTTAATTGTTATTAGCTACTTTACTGTTTTTATCTTTTTCAGCAATCACATCATTCAGTTTTTGTTGCGCTTCCTGTTTCAGGCTTGTATCTGAAGCATTTTCCACCACGCTTTTCAAAGTAGCTTCAGCATTGAAATAATCTTGTTCTTTATAATAAATACTGCCCAAAAGAATGTAGGCTTTTGTAATCCAGTAATCATAACTACCGGCTTTATTGATGACATCAAAGCCTGCTTTTTCTGCATTCTTCAAATCATTCTGCTGGAAAAGAATTTCGGCAATACGGTACCGTGCTTCTGCTGCATATTCATTTTTGCCGGTGGCAACAACAGCTTTATATGCATCTGTTGCTTCTGATAGCTGGTTGTTAGTTTGATAATTTTTTCCAATCACCAGGTTGGCCATTGCTTTATCATCTGAAGCAATTCCTTTCTGCTGTAATAAATCATTCGCATTGGCAACAGCATCTGAAATTTCATTCAGTTTATATTGGCAACGCAACAAACCACGTTCACTTTCCAGTTTGTTTTCAGGTGATGTGGCCAGTGATTTTAGCTGTGAGAAATAATTTTCTGCCTGCTGATAATTTTTTATTTCAAAATAAGAAATGCGTGCTGCCTGCAACAAACTTTGTTCAGCATAACTGTTGGGTGCCTGTTTAATTACGTTATCATAAAATGGCAGCGCATGCAGAAAATCTTTTTTTGTATTATAAATATCAGCGAGCAAATAATTGGCTTCTACAAAATATTTCCCATTGGGAAATTTGGATAAATAGTTATTGAAGCCCTGAGTGGCTGCTGCAAAACTTTGATTGTTATATGCAGACTGTGCTGTTATAAAACTCAGTGAGTCCTGTTCAGAGTAACTTACGGGCTTGCCACTTTGTTGCATGAATGCAACAAAGTCGTCAGGCTTTTGCATATTAATAAAAATATCACGGACATAATCAACCGCTTCATCACTTTCCGGTGCGTTTGGATAAGTAGTAATTAATTTTTGAAAATTGTTCAACGCATTTTGGTTATCCTGCAGGTTAAAATAACTAATACCCAATTTTAAATAAGCCTGTGGTTTATATGCGTCAGAATTTTTATTGGCAATGATAGCAGTTAAAGGTTGTATGGCTGCATTATATTGTTCGCTTGCGAGGTAAGTGTTGGCAACTTCCATGCCTGCATCCGCAGCAAGCTGAGAAGATGGATACCTGTTTTTGATTGATTGCAACAAAGCAACTTTTTGTGCGTATTGCCCATTGGCTCCGGCAATAACAGCTTTTTGATACAAAGCATAGTCAGCAGATGGCAACTGGTTATTGATGACAGTTTCATACATCTGCAATGCCTGGCTAAGTTTTTTTTGCATGAAATAACAATCAGCCTGTCTCAAATATGCATCCACCTGTAAGGGTTGTGAACTATTGTTTACACTTGTAGTTACAGATTTGAATTGATTGAGTGCATCAGTATAATCCTCTTGTCGCAGGTATGCATAACCCAAAGTGTAATGCGCATTCAATGGGTTTATTTCACCATCAGTAGAAGGGTTTTTTAAATATTGTTGAATATAATAAACAGATGAATCAAATTGATTATTCCTGAAAGCAATTTCACCTTTCCAGAAATTGGCAAAACCTATATAGGGTTCACTATATTCAACACCATAAAGCCTGTTCAATAAATTATCTGCCTGTGCTAATTGCTGGTCATTGATCAATTCAACAGACCTTCCATATAAAATTTTAGGATAAGCTTTTTTTACAATTTCGCTATTGG
The DNA here is from genome assembly GCA_018268035.1 of Bacteroidota bacterium. Classification (GTDB taxonomy): domain Bacteria; phylum Bacteroidota; class Bacteroidia; order Chitinophagales; family Chitinophagaceae; genus Parafilimonas. Next base: position 94,249 of record JAFDXI010000119.1, read on the forward strand.
AACGAAGCGATTCAACCAGGTTCAACGCTTCTGCATAATTATTGGTATTGGAGAGCACATTTACCAGTAGTTCTTTTGCTTCAGTAGTATTATTTGAATTAGGATAAGTTGCGAGAAAACTTTTCAATTCAGTAAGCGCCACATCTGTATAACCCAGCTCAACAGAAAGTTTAGCATAATTAAAATGTGAAACTTCTTTTTGTTGTTTGTCACTGCTGTTGAGAGAACAAAAAAGAAATGCATTTCTTGCGCCGGATTTATTTCCAAGTTTCAGGTATGAGTCGCCCAACAGATACATACTGTTTTGAGCAATGGTATCCTGCTTACCGCCTAATTCTTTAAAACCATCGCTTGCCTTTTTGTATTGTTGTGCATCATAATAACAATAAGATAATTCATATAAATCTTCACGGCTCACTTTCTGAGTATTGCTCACATATTTTTCAAGGTAAGGCAATGCAGTTTTATATTTTCCTTTTTCAAAATAAATATGACCTACCAATTCACGCATTTGTAAATCGTAATACTGATTGCTGCTTTGCAAAACACTTTCAGCATAAGCCAATGCTTCATCTTTTTCACCTTTGTAATAATAAATTTCAGCGATATAATAAGGGATGATCGGTTGATATTTGGGTTGCTTTTCAATAATTTTAAACGCATTTAAAGCCTGTGTATAATCTTTATTTGCAAAGGCAATATATCCGTAATAATAATTGGCATCATAATAATTTGGGTTGGATGGAATCTGTGCGATAGATGCAAACAAAGGTTTGGCTTCAGTAAAACGTTTCATGGTGAAATAAGCATAGCCCTGGTGAAATTGCATATTGGCGATTTCATCATTGGTCAGGTTGCTCACATTTACTTTTTCATATAAAGCAACCGCCTCATCAAAACGCATCCTGCGATAATCATACTCTGCCAACTGGTAGCTCATCATTTCAATGCGTGGTGCATTATGTTCCAGGTTGATGAAATCATTTGCATCATCTACTGCTGTTTCATCATTTAACTGCAAACGGCAAACAATGCTGTAATACTTTGCTTCAGTTTGCACACTGGATGGGATATTGCTTTTCCTGTTGTTGTCTAAAACCAGTTTTTCAAACAGCGGATAAGCAAGGCTGAATTTTTGTTCCTGGTATAAAGCTTTCGCTTCTTTAAATTCAGCATCCGGGTCGTTATATGTATAAGTAGATTGTGCCTGTAAATGATAAGTGGCTAAAAAAAAACAAATTAAAGTTGCTAACTTCTTGTGTTGCATAAGATGTGTGAACGATGTGTGTCTGCAAATATTTTAAATGCTTTCTTAAATAAAAGTAAAACCGCCTAAAGATAAATATGTTGCTAAAGCTTATAAACATTCTGTGTTTTAATTGTGGATAAACCTTGATTAACTTTACTTTTGCCGCAAATAATAACCCGGATGAAAAAATTTTTTTCGATTAAATACAGTGTTGCTGCATTTAATTTCTCAATGTTATTTATCAGGATTGTATTTGGTATTTTACTGATTGCCAAACATGGATACATGAAAATGATTCATTTCTCGGAAATGCAATCACAGTTTTACAATTTTATGGGGATAGGTTCAAAGCTTACTTTAATCATTGCCATCATTGTTGAAGTGTTGTGTGCCTTATTTGTAGTGTTGGGGTTATTTACCAGGATGGCAGTTATACCTTTAATAATAATGATGCTGGTTGTAGTGTTTGGTGCAGATGCAGGTAAGCCACTGGAAAGTTCAGAACTAAGCCTGATGTATCTCGCAGCTTTTGTTACTTTATTTTTCTGCGGTCCTGGACGGGTTAGCATTGATGGTATGATAAATAAATAATCATTTGTGCAATTTGAATATTGTGAAAAATGATTTCACTCACTACAGCAATTAATTCTGAAACTATGTATGAATCAACTACGCAAACCAGGGTACGTTATGCCGAAACAGACCAGATGAATGTTGTGTATTATGGAAACTATGCACAGTATTTTGAAATAGGCCGTGTGGAATCTATGCGTGCATTGGGTTTTACTTACAAAAGAATGGAAGATGAAGGAGTCATTATGCCTGTTGTTGAAATGCATATCCGTTACCTGCGGCCAGCTACTTATGATGATTTGCTGACAATAAAAACACAGGTGAGGTCATTGCCTGTAAGCTATCATATCGAATTTTTCCAGGAAGTTTTTAATGAAGAAAATAAATTACTTGCTGCAGGCAGAGTGGTGTTGTATTTTCTAAAAAAAGATAACTGGAAACGAATTGATATTCCTGCTGATTTAAGCAATACTTTGGCAAAATATTTTTGAGTTGAAAGTATTATTTTTATCCTATGGAAATTAAAGAGCCAGCACCAAAATATATTCCAAGGATGTCACCACAGGAATTCTTGCAGTGGTAAAGACTACAGGAATTTAAACATGAATATGTGGAAGGTGAAATAATGGCAATGTCCGGCGCCTCAATTATGCACAACCGTATTGCTCCCAATATTCATGGAAGGTTATGGAATTTTTTGCAGGATAAAAGTTGTGAAGTTTTTGCTCATAATTTACGGATTGCAGTTAACTCAAAAAGTTCTTTTTTTTACCCGGATGTTGTAGTTGCCTGTGATGAATTGGAATTTGATGAAGAATTGCCAAAAGATACTGTGAAAAACCCGGTAGTTATTTTTGAAATTTTATCTTTCTCAACTGCTGATTTTGATTTAGGAAGAAAGCTGATGCTTTATATGCAGATTGAATCTTTGAAACAATACATCATGGTTGATTCAACAAAAATGTATGTGCGGGGAATGACAAGAAGAGATGAAGCATACACCTGGAAGTTTGATGAATGTATTTTGCCTGAAGATAATTTCATGATTGATTCAATCCATTATCAATTTATACTTGCTGATATTTACAAAGGAGTAAAGTTTTAATTATTATTTCAGCGCATCCAGCACTTTAAAAAGTTTTGAAGTGATGCTACCCTGTGAAACATCATAATTATTTACAATAATTGACAGCACATATTTTTTCCCATTAGCAGCAGTGTAATATCCTGCATAAGCCTTGCAGCTATTAATGGTGCCGCTTTTTATTTTCATTCCATTATAAACAGGTAGTGCATCATAAAATGCAGGAAACCAACTTTGTTTTTTTGCATACAATAATGCATTCACTTCTGCAAAACTTGTGACCCTGTTTTGTGGTGAAAGTCCACTACCGTCGAAAATATTAATGGAAGAAGAATCAATTCCATTTTGCTGCCAGAATTTTTTTAACTGATAGACACCAACTGATGCAGAACCGTTATTGCTTTCGTTTAAACCAATAGTTTTTAATAAACATTCACCATATAGGTTTATGCTTTTATGCAGGAACCAGTAAGCAATGCTGTCGAGTGAGGGAGAATGATAATTAGCAATAGTATTTTCTATCTCTGGTATTGGTTTATTCTGAAGGATGAATGAAGCACCGGTTATATAACTGCCTGAAACTTTCAAATCACTTTTTGTAAAATAACTTTCCAGTTCATTTTTGAATTGATCTGTTGAATAGGCCACTGCACCAGTGATTTTAAACTCGTTTACACCTGTGGGAATAGTGCCCTCAGCTATTAAAGTATTTCCATAAGGTGGTAAATATAAGATGGTGTTATCACCACTGTTTTTTTCTGCAGTTGTAATTAAGTTTTTGAAATTATTGACTTCAAGAGACGGGTCTGTCTTAATGATGGTTGTTGTATCATTCAAACTTTTGCCAGGTCTTAAATAAAGGTCATATTGATTTTCTTTCCAGTTGATGCCCCAGCTTCCGCTGCCATAATAATTGCCCATATCTTCCCAAATATATCCATCGGGTGTGGGGTTATATTCAAATGCTGCATCATCTAAAATGATATTGCCATCAATAAAATTTATCCCTGCATTTTTGATGGATGCAGCAATAAAATTTAAAATAGAATCAGGTTTTGTTTGTGCATAACGCCAACTGCCTAATGTTGGGTCGCCATATCCTTTGATGATAAGGTCGCCATTTAAATGGCCATTCACAATTTTTCCATTATAACCAATGGTTGTTGTATATCTGAAGTCTTTGCCCAACAAACTAAATGCTGCAACTGAAGTGAAAATTTTTTGTGTACTTGCAGGTGATAGTCCATATTGTTCATTCAATGCATAGATTTTATTCCCGTTTTCATCCGTTACATAAAAACTGAGAACAGCATGTTTCATTTGTGCATCCTGTAAAAAATTATTTACAGCAGCATTAAGTTTTTCAACACCATTTTGTGCAGTTGAATTGATGGTTATGCTGATAAAAGCAAGCAATAAAACTTTGCGCATCCGTTTTTTATTTAAAACTATAGAATGCGCCAAAAGTAAAACTAAAAAGTTCAATGGTTGATGTGGTTAATTGTTTGTCCGGTGGCGTGGCATAAAAAGAAGGCAGGTTACTCCTGAACAATAAACCAAAATTTTTATTGGTATTAAATGAAGCTTCAAAATATGGTGTGGCTGTAAAAACAAATGAGGAAGCATTATCTGTGTAATCTTTTTTGGTAGCTGTGATTTGTTCTGAAGATGGATTGTTATAAGTATAATCAAAGTCTATACGTGCATTGTTATATACAAGAAAACCCGGCCTTAAACTGAGACCTGCAGCTAACTGAAAATTACGTTTAGGTTTTGTAATTGTAAATGATGCTGATAACGGGACATCAAAATAATCATTGGTAAAACGAACATAATTTATTTTAAATGTATCAATGTTATTGGGCGCATCAAAAAGAAAAAGGTAGGTAATAAAATCGCCAATCGAATATTTTGAAAAGCTATAATGTTGCTGGCTGAAACCGGCGCCGTAGCTCAATACAAACCTTTTATTTTTTAAAGGCGAAGTAAATTGTACTCCACATGAAAATATATCACCGATGCGGGTTTGATGTTTTTTACCGGGAGGGATAAGGTCATTGTTGCTAAGTTGCACTAAGGTTATACCAGGAGAAATATATGCCTGAAGTTTAGGATTTTTATATTGAGCAATAACAGGCAGGAAAGCAAATAAAAATATAACCGTGCAGATAATTTTCATAGCATAATGACAAATGAGTGTATAATTTCGTTGTCTGATATGAAAAATATAAATGCATTAATCATCACAATTGGAGACGAACTTTTAATAGGCCAGGTGATTGATACCAACAGCGCATGGATAGCACAGGAATTAAATAAAATTGGGGTTTGGGTGAGTAGGAGAGTAGCTATAGGTGATGTGTATGATGATATCTGGCAAACATTGGATGCATCTGTTGAATCAGATGCAGAGATAATATTAATCACAGGGGGATTGGGGCCTACCAATGATGATATTACCAAACCTTTGCTTTGCAAATATTTTGGTGGAAAAATGTTGATGCATGAACCCACACTGGCACATGTTAGTTATTTGTTTGAACATATTTTTAAAAGACAAATGCCATTGCTTGATGTCAACAGGAAACAGGCAGAAGTGCCCGATGTGTGTAAGGTTTTAAAAAATGATATTGGTACAGCGCCGGGTATGTTGTTTGAAAAAAATGGAAAGATTTTTATCAGTATGCCGGGTGTGCCACAGGAGATGAAGTTTATTGTTGAAAACAGTGTGTTGCCTTTGATTAAAGAAAGGTTTCATTTGCCTTATATCGGATTCAAAACATTAACAACAGCAGGTATTGGCGAGTCAGCACTGGCTGATAAAATCAAAGATTTTGAAAACAATTTACCCAAACACATCAAACTGGCTTATTTGCCCAATCATGGTTTTGTACGGTTGCGGTTGACAACACAAGGAGAAAAATCCGAAGTAGAAAATGATTTGGAGAATTATTTTGAAAGATTGAAAGCAGCGGTTAAAGAATTTATGGCTATAGAAGAAGATATTTCATTTGAAATTTTATTGGGCAGGTTATTGAAAGAAAAAAATAAAACAGTGTCAACTGCTGAAAGTTGTACAGGAGGTTATATAGCACACCTTATAACAAGCATTGCTGGTTCTTCTGATTATTTTATGGGAAGCGTGGTGAGTTATGATAACAGTATTAAAGAAAATGTTTTAGGAGTGCAACAATCAACGATTGAAAAAGATGGCGCTGTAAGCGAAGCAACAGCCAGAGAAATGGTGAAAGGTGTGTTGCAGATTATGCAAACTGATTATGCTGTAGCTGTATCAGGCATCATGGGGCCGGGCGGTGGTTCTTCAGAAAAACCGGTTGGCACAGTTTGGATGGCTGTTGGAAACAAAAAAAGAACCGAAACAAAAATGATGAAGTTCAGGTTTGACAGGAAACGGAATATTGAGCTGACAGCTATCAATGCTTTACACTTCTTATGCACATTTGTAAAGAATGACAATTAAGTCAATTCATTTACCTTTGACGCTAACAATTGTAAGTATATTTTTGGACGTTGAATTTTTTTAAGAAAACTATTTGAAGCCTGACAGTATAAGAAATAAAATCTGGTAATAATTTGAGAAGTATTTTTTTTGTATTTGTTTAAAAATTTAATGAAACAATACATCGGGAACAGAAAGCTGTCAGCCTCAAAATATAAAATAAAATATTATGGCAATAGTTGATTTGGTAATGCCGAAACTTGGCGAGAGTATCATGGAAGCAACCATTTTGAAATGGCATAAAAAGCCGGGTGATACTGTTGCCCAGGATGAAACCGTATTAGATATTGCAACTGACAAAGTGGATAGTGAAGTACCCAGTACTGCTGCCGGCAAAATTGCAGCCATACTTTTTAATGAAAATGATGTAGTGCCTATCGGTAGTGTGATTGCTAAGATTGAAACCGATGTTGCTGCTGAGATAAACAACGATACGGTAATTGCGCCGGTGCCAGTTGTGAATGAAGCACCTGTTGCAGAAGTTGTAGCAGATGTGCCTTATGTGCCACAACCCTTCACACCACCTGCCAATGTGAATGGTAAAATCAATCGTTTCTATTCTCCATTGGTGATGAATATTGCTAGCAGTGAAGGTATCAGTATGGTTGAGCTTGAAAATATTCCCGGTACAGGAAATGAAGGCAGGGTAACCAAGAAAGATATTTTAAATTATGTGGCCAACAGGGGAAATGTTGCCAGCGATACAACAACTGTTGTACCTGTGGTCACTCCTGAACCGGTTAAAGAACAGGTTGTAGTGAAACAGATGCCAACACCTGCAACAAATGGCGTGCAGCAAGTTAAAAAGACATCTGAAGCAGAAGTGAATTATGGCGATAATGTAGAAGTTATTGAAATGGACAGGATGCGCAAGCTAATAGCCAAACACATGGTGAACAGCAAGCAAACCAGTCCGCATGTTACCAGCTTTACCGAAGCAGATGTGACCAACATGGTATTGTGGAGGGAGAAAAATAAAAAAGAATTTGAAAAACAAAATAGTACTAAAATAACTTTCACGCCAATATTTATAGATTGCCTGGTGAGGGTGATGAAACGTTACCCGATGATCAATAGTTCTGTGGACGGAGATAAAATTATCGTGAAGAAAGATTTGAATATTGGAATGGCAACTGCATTGCCAAGCGGAAATTTAATTGTGCCTGTTATTAAAAATGCAGATGAGCTTAATCTTGTTGGTTTAAGCAAAAGAGTAAATGGCCTTGCTGATGCAGCCCGCAATAATAAATTAAAACCTGATGATACTTTAGGAGGCACTTTTACTTTAACCAATGTAGGAACATTTGGTAGTTTAATGGGTACGCCGATAATCAATCAACCACAGGTAGCAATCCTCGCTGTTGGCGCCATTAAAAAACGTCCTGTTGTGATAGAAACAGAACAAGGTGATACAATTGGTATCAGGCACATGATGTTCTTATCATTGAGTTATGACCACCGGATTGTTGATGGCAGTTTAGGCGCATCATTTTTAAGAGATGTAGCTAAAGAATTTGAAAACTGGGATTTGAATAAGGGGTGGTGAGTGAATAGAATTAATTAGCCTGGGCTTTAAAATATATCTACTGGTTTTGCAAAATTTAAATGCATCCATTTAATCTGGATTGTATTTTGGTTTTATTCTTTTCATGAAAAATATTCAGTTATTCTGTGTTTGTAACCGTTTATAAAACTGTAGTATATTTGTTGTGATATTTTAATTCCGATGATCGGATTGCATCCTTAAACTGTTTATGAAGAACCTTTTTTGTTTATTAGTTTATCTTACTTTTTCAATTTTACTATACGGGCAGGATTGTGATCATTGGCTCAAAGTAAATAATGAGATTTCAGGTGTGCAAATCGGGGATTTAGATGTTACCGGAAACCAGATTACAGTTGAAGCTTTAATTAACAGGACTGACTCTTTTCCCGATTTATATGATGGTGGTGATGTTGTATCGAAGCATGATAATCCAAGTGATGCAAATTATCTTTTGCGCCCGACTGAAGCACAAATAACTACAGATAATGGTTTTTTTACTACAATTAAATCCTGCGACATTGAACTCAATAAAACCTATCATATAGCGATGGTATATGATGGGTCAACTCTAAAATTTTATCGCAATGGATTTTTAATGAGCCAGGTAAATGCATCAGGTAACCTGTATCAAAATAATTGGATAACTAAAATTGGCACAACTGCAAATACAGCATCACCATATCCGGCAGATTTTATCGGTTATATTAATGAAGTCAGAATCTGGAATGTTGCACGAACTCAGTCGCAGATAAGACAATATATGAGTCAGTCTATACCAAATCCATCAACACAAGCAGGGTTATTGGCTTATTATACTTTTAATGATTTAAAAAATAAACAAGGCAATTCAAATTGGGATGGTTCAATACTTGGTGATGCAGCAATCAATCAAACAAATCCAACCTGTTCATCTTTTATTGCAGATTCTTGTGGTGCCAAAATTGATAAAACAGTTAATGCAAGTTTTGATGCACCAGATACGATATGTATAAATGAACCAGTAAATCTTGTGAATACATCTATAGGAGCGAAAACATATTATTGGAGTTTTTGCCAGGCAGATTTGAATCAACCTCCTACAGGAAAAAATTTAGGAGATATTAATTCCAGTTTCTCTTTACCTACATATTCAGATATTGTTTCTCAAAATAATAATTACTATGTCTTTGTTGTAAACAATCATCCTGGTGGATTAACTCGATTAGATTTTGGAAATAGTTTACTCAATACACCAACGGCAGTAAGTCTTGGGAATTTAAGTGGTGCAATAAGCGACGATGCGGAAGGGATACAAATTGTAAATACAGGTAATCATTGGTATGGAATTATGGTAGGTGGTGATGAATTAACTGGTGTGCAACCTCAAATTTTAAAAATTGATTTTGGTACAGACATTACCAATACAAACCCAACTACCGTTAATTGGGGCAATGTGGGCAATATGGCTTATCCGCACAAATTATATGTATTTAATGAGAACAATAACTGGTATGGGTTTACTGCTAATTATAATAATAGTACAATAACCAGGTTTGATTTTGGTTCAGATTTTTCAGGCACACCTGTTGGCACAAACCTTGGAAATTTTGGTGTGTTGAGTGGACCAGTAGGATTAAATGCTATTAAGGATAACAATAATTGGTATGTATTTGTTGCCAATTCAACAAATAGCTCTATCACCCGTTTAGCATTTGGCAGCTCTTTACTCAGTACTCCCACATCTTTTAATCTTGGAAATGTTGGTGGCTTATTGCATGCATGTTTTGATATTTATATTCAAAAATACTGCGATCAGATTCTTGGTTTCGTTGTTAATGGCAATGATAGTTATAACAATATTATACGCCTTGATTTTAATAATGACCTCACTAGTGTGCCTTCAGCAGTTTCTTTAGGAAATATTGGAAACCTAAGTTTTCCACATTCTTTTTCCAAATTATTCAGAGTAGGAAATGACTTATATACAATAGTCCCGAATGCACATAATAATACTTTGACAAGATTAATGTTTTCTGGTTGTAATAATTCAAATATTCCGGGAACATCACAAGCATATCCACCACCAATTTCTTATGATAGCGCAGGGGTCTATAACATTAGTTTAAGTGTGGATGAAGGCCTGCCCACTCAAACTTCTTATTGTAAACAAGTTGTTGCGATTAATTGCGATACTATTTGCAATCTTAAAGCCGGGTTTGCTTATCAGCGGGTTACATGTGATCCGAAAATTCTTCAGTTTCAGGACACCTCATTGAATGCAGACAGCATCAGGTGGGATTTTGGATTTGGAAAGCAAGATACTGCCAGGAACCCTGTCGTTGCATTTCCAGGTTATGGAAAATACATAGTTCATTTATATGCAAAAACCAATTCAGGTTGTCTTGATACTGCAACTGATACCATTGATGTAGAAGTAACAATTGACAGCGCTATCATTACAAAGGATACTGCTATTTGTTTAGGAAGTTCCATTCAGCTTACTGCAATAAATGGATTAAATTATTGCTGGTCACCAAAAGGAAGTTTGTCTGATTCATCCATTCAAAACCCTTTAGCATCACCTGTAATGACTACCACTTATTATCTCAATATTTTAACAGCGAATAATCAACCTGTCATCCGGGATTCAGTCACCATTACAGTTTTATCATTGCCTGTTGTGAATGCAGGGCCGGATGATACTATCTGTCTCGGAACAACAGCGCAATTGAATGCTACCGGTGCTTCAACGTATAAATGGCAATCATCCATTGATTTGTCTGATACAACCATTGCCAATCCTGTTGCATCTCCTGTAACAACAACCAACTTTATTGTAACAGGTTTTGATAATTATGGATGCAGAGATACGGATAATGTTATCATTACAGTCCTTGATTTACCGGATATTCAACTTGTAAATGATACAGCAATTTGTAAAGGTGGCTCCGTTGTACTCAATGCAATTGTTGCGGGAAAAAATTCTTACAGATGGCTTCCATCAATAGGTTTATCTGACGCGACTGTGTTTAATCCCGTTGCCAGCCCTGCAGCTACAACTAAATATTTTGTTTCTGTTTCAGACTCAAATCAATGTGTGGCCACTGATAGTGTCACTGTAAATGTTTTGCCAGGCCCGGTTGTTTCCACTATCAATGATACAAGTGTTTGCTATGGCAGTCAGGTTACGTTGGTTACCGATGCTATGTATGCAAACAGTTTTAGCTGGAGCCCGCAAACAGGTTTGGATAACTTCAACGCCCAAAACCCGGTTGCGACAGCATTGTCAACGACAAAATATTATGTAACTGCAGATAACGGGTATTGTTCTGAAAAAGATTCTGTAACGCTTACCGTATTGGCGCTTCCTGATGTTATCGCTGGAAATGATACAACTGTGTGTGGCAACGCAACAGCGCAGTTATCTGCTGCCGGTGCACTCAGCTATTCCTGGCAACCGGTAACCGGATTGTCTGATCCAATTAGCCCAAACACTATGGCAAATCCCGGGCAAACTACTACCTATTTTGTAACAGGGACTGATGTTAATAAATGTTCCAATATTGATTCTGTTACTGTCAATGTTACTCCTGTCCCTGCTTTTCAACTTGCGCCTCAGCAAATAGTAATTTGCGTTGGAAATACTACTGTTTTAGCAGCTTCGGGAGGTGATGTTTTTTCCTGGTCGCCTGCACAGACAGTTTCCAACCCTGGCGCAGCAGCAACTAATGTTTACCCTGCTGAGACAACTACTTACAAAGTCATTATCACTGATACAACCTGTAAGGTTACTGATTCTTTATTTTCAACAGTTACAGTTGATGAGCCGCCTGTAGTTTCAATAACAAAATCAAATGATGTTGACTGCATTAATTGGCAGGCACAACTTACAGCAACCGGTGGTAATAGATTTAAGTGGAGCCCGAACCAAAATATTTCCAACCCTGCCATTAGCAACCCTGTTGTGACACCTGTTTCAGATACCTGGTATTTTGTAGAAGTTACCAGCGAAAATGGTTGTACTAATAAGGATTCGATTTTGGTAAAATCAATATTAAACCCGGAAGCAAAAGTTTTTGAAGTGCCCAGCGCTTTTACTCCTAATCATGATGGATTGAATGATTGTTTTGAAGTAAAATACTGGGGGCCGGCAGATATTTTTGATTTGTCTGTTTATAACAGAATGGGCGACCTCGTATTTCATTCCAATAATATCAATGCCTGTTGGGACGGCAATTATAAAGGGTTGCCACAACCACAAGGTGTTTATGTGTATAAAATAAATATTTCATCAAGGTGCAGTAATGGGTTGGTACAAAAGAAAGGAACTGTTGTGTTAATCAGGTAATTTGCCCATCATGTTTTTTTTAAAATCACTTTTGGCTTTCAATAATATTTTTATAGCGCTGATCCGGTTGGGTGTATAGAGTAGTTTATTTTTTATCCTGTTGAATAAATCTTTTTTCAGGATAGTTAACACATTTTTAAAATCATTTTTGTATTCAGATTGCAGGTATAGAAAATTCCTGTACATATAATAGAGCCTTGTTGCAGAGTGAAATGTCCGGCTTGTTTTTGTAAAAGTTTTCAATGAATATTTTTCATTTACAGTGCCGAGATGATGATGCATATAAATATTGGGGAACTCAATTATTTTAAAACCTTTTCTGATTGATCTGAAACAGTATTCAGTATCCACAAAATCAATAAACAGGTTTTCATCGAATTTGCCTATTACTTTAAATGCTGCGAGGTTGATTATACTCCCGCTTGTGATGAGCAATTTCACCTCCCTGCAGTCACAACTATTAACACTTTCCTGTTGCTGATAATTGATGCCAGACATTGAAAAATTATGTTCATTTAGTGATTTTATACACTCTAAATACTGCGTAATATTTTTTTCATCAAAAAAAGAATCCTGGTCCATTGTGAGCAAAAAATCAAAGCCGTCATTGATAGCTAAAGCGCATGCCTGGTTTAACCGTTTGGCAATACCTTCATTAAAACCATCATGGATAATGTTTATATTGGAAAGAGATGAAATGCTTGAGTGAAGAAGAATGTTTTTGGTTTCAGTATTGTCAATAAAATAAAGCTTATCAACAAAGTGAGAAAATGTTCTGATGTTTTGAATTACTTTTTCTCCACCATGATAAACTATTACACAAGCTGCAATCTTCATTTTAATTACTTAAAAAAGATAAAAATATTTTCATGATGAAAATAAGCATCATAATCATATTTATTCAAAGCTTCAAAAACAGTTTTTGTGCATCCGGGTTTATAACGGTCATGCAATTCGATAATTAAAAGTTTAACCTTTTTTAACCATGATAAATCATCAGCAGAAAATACATCCTTCTCAGCGCCTTCAATATCCAGTTTTAAAATATCTACATGTCCCCATTTTTTCTTATCTATTATTGAAGATATAGTAATTCCGTTTACACTATTTTCTTCATCTTTTTTGTCTTTATCAAACATAAATTCTGCTGCTCCTCCCCCTGGATTCGTTAAAGACAATTTTTCATCTTTATCCCATATAGCAGCTTGAATGCATTCAATATTTTTATATGGTTCAGTATTTTTTTTCAGCAATTCGAAATTATTTGCTTCAGGTTCTATTGCAATAATTTTTGCATCAGGGAAAAGTAAACTGAAATAAACAGATGCACAGCCAATATTTGCACCACCATCAATAATTTTTTTTGCTACAGGGAAATTTGCTTCATATAAATCGTATTGTTTTTCATAAAAGACCTGGTAAAAAATTGCTTTATCAGACTTGTTGTCCCGCAATTCAAAAGGAGTTTTAAGAAATGATGATTTTGCAAAAAAATTTGACCCTTTTGTTGATAATGTTGATAAGAACAATTTGAAACCATCTTTTAATCCATATAAACGAATCCAATTGATATTTTCAATAACTCTTAAACCCAACTTCCTGAAGCCAATTTTTTCAAACTTTCCCATAGTTATTTCTAAAAAATTCAAATATAAATGAATCATCTGTTTACTTTGCATCAAACTCAACTATGAAAGTTGTAATTTTTGCAGGCGGGTTAGGCACAAGATTGGCAGAAGAAACCGATGTGCGCCCCAAACCAATGATTGAAATTGGCGGCAGGCCAATCCTTTGGCATATCATGAAAATTTATAGCAGTTTTGGTTTTGACGAATTTGTTGTATGTCTTGGCTATAAAGGTTTTTTCATCAAAGAATACTTTATGCAGTATTACCTGCACAGTTCAGATTTAACCATTGGCTTGAAAGATAATAGAGTTGAAATCCATGACACACACACTGAATCATTTAATGTTACGCTTGTAGATACAGGGTTACATACCAAAACTGCAGGAAGGTTGAAGCGCATCCAAAAATATATTGGCGAGGAAGATTTTATGCTTACTTATGGTGATGGTGTTGCAGATATCAATATACAAGAGTTACTTGCATTTCATCAGTCTCATAATAAAATGGCGACAGTAACTGCTGTACAACCTGAAGGCAGATTTGGCAGTATGGAAATAGAAGAAAACGGGGTTGTTGACCATTTTAAAGAAAAACCAAAAGGTGATAACAAGTGGATCAATGGTGGTTTTTTTGTTTTAAAACCGGAGGTATTCAAATATCTTGATAATCCTGATATAGATAACATCATGTGGGAAGATAGCCCTATGCAGCAACTGGCCAATGATAAGCAATTGGTAGCTTATAAACATACAGGATTCTGGAAACCAATGGATGCACTGCGTGATAAAATTGAATTAGAAAACCTTTGGCAATCGGGGAATGCAAAATGGAAAACCTGGTAATACAACTACAAAAGAATTATAAAAACAAAAAAGTTTTTGTAACCGGTCATACCGGTTTTAAAGGCGCTTGGCTATGTGCCATTTTAAATTATTTGGGTTCTGAAATAAAAGGTTATGCTTTAGCACCTGAGTATCCTGGAGGTTTATTTGATGTTTTACTGCCTTGCACCAATATGCAAAGCGTTATAGCTGATATCAGGAATGATGACAGGTTGAAAAAAGAAATAGAAAGTTTTCAGCCCGATTATCTTTTCCATTTAGCAGCACAGCCTTTGGTGAGGCGCTCATATCAATTGCCCTCTGAAACTTTTGAAGTAAATGTTACAGGTACTGCGAATGTGCTTGAATCTGTTATACCCCTCACAGGAAAATGTAATGTGATTTGTATTACGACAGATAAAGTATATGAGAATAAAGAGGATAATTCTGTTTTATATAAAGAAATTGATATGCTGGGTGGTTATGATCCCTATTCTTCCAGTAAGGCCTGTGCTGAATTGGTAATTCAATCTTTTCGTAATTCATTTTTTAATACGAATGATTATGACAGGCATAAAAAATCATTGGCAAGCGTACGTGCAGGAAATGTTATTGGTGGTGGCGACTGGAATGAAGACAGAATTGTACCTGATATTATCCGCGCTTTAAAGAATGATCAAACAGTCAATGTAAGGAACCCGAATGCAGTTCGCCCCTGGCAACATGTGCTGGAGCCATTGACTGGATATTTACTTTTAGGTAAGATGATGAATGAACAACCGCTGGAATTTTCATCAGCTTATAATTTTGGCCCGTTGCCCGATGATCATTTAACTGTCAAGGAATTGGTTGAGATTGCAATTAAAACATGGGGTAGTGGTGATTGGAAAGACGTATCTGATCCAAATGCGCCACATGAAGCAGGTATTTTAAAATTGAGTATTGAAAAAGCCCAAAGAGAATTGCACTGGCAACCTAAGCTGGATGCAAAAAAAGCTATCCAATGGTCAATTGATTGGTATAAGCAACCTGCTGAAACTGTTGCTGTGTTTACATTGCAGCAGATTGTAGATTATTTTAATTTGTAAAAAAAGATTCTGCTTTTTGTTGATAGGCAGTAAAAAGAAATATGGTTTTTACTGAAACAAATCTTAAAGGAAGTTTTACAATCGAACTGAAACCATTTACTGATGAACGAGGGTGGTTTGCAAGGTATTTTTGTAAAAAAGAATTTGCTTCGATTGGTCACACAAAAGAATGGGTGCAGATGAACCATTCTTTTACTTCTAAAAAAGGTTCATTGCGTGGAATGCATTTTCAGTTATCACCATTCAGTGAAATAAAACTGGTGTATTGTATTTCCGGGAGTGTATTTGATGTGATTGTGGACCTGCGTAAAAATTCAAATACTTTCCTTCAATGGTTTGGTGCTGAGTTGTCTGCTTCAAACCATAGGATGATGTATATACCGGAAGGATTCGCACATGGCTTTCAATGTCTGGAGGATAATTGCGGTCTTTTATATCATCATACTGCATATTATCAGCCAAATGTGGAAGGTGGTATAAAATATGATGATCCTGTTTTAAATATCCAATGGCCACTGGATGTAACAACAATCTCTGCAAGGGATATGGCACATCCTTATCTTGACAAAAATTTTAAAGGAATATAATTATGCAATGCAGATTTTGTAAAACTGAACTGGAACATGTTTTTATAGATTTATTCAATTCGCCGGCATCCAATTCTTTTCTTACTAAGGAACAATTGAATGAACCGGAAACATTTTATCCTTTGAAAGTTTATACATGTCCTAATTGTTTCCTGGTACAGGTGGATGAATACAAAAAATCAGACGCAATATTTAATAACGAATATGTTTATTATTCATCCTATTCTACCAGTTGGCTGGCACATGCAAAGCGTTATGCAGATATGATGACAGATCGGTTTCACCTTAATAAAAACAGCCGGGTAATTGAAATTGCTTCCAATGATGGTTATTTGTTGCAATATTTTAAACAAAAAAATATTCCTGTACTGGGCATTGAGCCCACAACTAATACTGCAAGGGTTGCACAGGATAAAGGAATAGAAACAATAACAGAATTTTTTGGTGTTGATCTTGCAAAGAAGCTTACCACTGAAAATTTGAAAGCCGATGTTTTGCTTGGGAATAATGTGTTGGCGCATGTGCCAGATATCCTGGATTTTGTAGCCGGGATGAAAATGCTTTTAAAACCTTCAGGTGTTATCACCATGGAATTTCCACATTTAATGCAATTGATTGAAAACAGCCAGTTCGATACTATTTATCATGAGCATTTTTCTTACCTGTCTTTTTATACAGTAAAAAAGATTTTTGAATCGCAGGGGTTAGAATTGTTTGATGTTGATGAATTGCCAACACATGGGGGTTCAATCCGCATTTATGCAAAGCATCAGAAAAATAATGAACAGGCAATATTACCTAACATTCAGGCATTGTTGAATAAAGAAAAAGAAAAGGGGATGCTCGATATGTCGTATTATAATAATTTCCAGCAGAAAGCGCTTAAAATAAAAATGGATATAACTGCTTTTCTTATTGAACAAAAAAAGAATGGTAAAAAAGTAGCTGCGTATGGCGCTGCTGCCAAAGGAAATACATTGCTGAATTATTGTGGTATAAAAAATGATTTGATAGAATTTGTGGTGGATGCCAACCCGCATAAACAAAATAAATTTATGCCTGCCAGTCACATACCCGTTGTGACGGAGAATTATCTTAAAAAAGAAAAACCTGATTTTGTTATTGTGCTGCCATGGAATTTGAAAGATGAGATTACACATCAACTTGCTTATATTAAAGACTGGGGTGCACAGTTTGTATTCGCTATTCCTGAATTAAGTTTTGAATAATGAAAAAAGTCTTGGTTACAGGAGCTACAGGATTTGTTGGCAATTATGTAATCAATGAATTGATGAAACATGATATCAGTATCATTGCAACATCATCCAACAAAGAAAAAGCAAAGCAACAACCATGGTTTCATAGTGTGAAATATATTCCATTTGATATCACACAGGTTCTACCTTCTGAAAATTATTTTTATTTATTTAATGAACCGGATATCGTCATTCATCTTGCATGGGCAGGATTGCCGAATTATAAATCGGAGTTTCATGTAGTAGATAATTTGAATAGACATAAATTATTACTTGAAAATTTAGTTCATAACGGGTTGAGTAATTTGACTGTAACCGGTACCTGCCTGGAATATGGGATGCAGGAAGGATGCCTGAAAGAAGATTTACCATCAAAACCTTCTGTTGCTTATGCAATTGCTAAAGACAATCTTAGAAAATATCTCGAATCATTACAGCAACAATATTCGTTTTCACTTAAATGGCTGCGCTTGTTCTATATGTTTGGAAAAGGTCAAAATATCAATTCACTTTTATCACAGTTAGAAGCGGCATTACTTAGAGGTGATGAAGTTTTTAATATGAGTGGTGGGCAACAGGTGAGAGATTATTTACCCATCTCAAAAGTTGCTGAAAATATTGTTGCAATTGCTTTGCAAAAAAATATAGAAGGTGTAATTAATTGTTGCAGCGGCAAGCCTGTAACGGTAAAGGATTTTGTTGAAAGCTATTTGAGTAATACAAACAAATCAATCAGATTAAACCTGGGTTATTATCCTTACCCAGATTATGAACCAATGGAATTCTGGGGAGGCACTGAAAAATTGGATAAAGCATTAACATAAAAATGACATCTTTGCTGCAATGCGCTATAGTTTTATTTTGCCTGTAAGAAATGGTGGAGCATACATTAAAGAATGTGTTGCATCAATTCTTGCACAAACACTACAGGATTTTAATCTCATCATTTTAGAAAATAAAAGTACAGACGGTACAGCAGAGTGGCTGCAAAATTTGAAGGACGAAAGGATCACTGTAATGCCTTCATCCAAATCATTGAGTATTGAAGAAAACTGGGCAAGGATTTTATCTATTCCAAAAAATGAATTCATCACTCTTACTGGACATGATGATTTATTTGATAGTAATTATTTACAGGTGATGAATGATATGATTATTCAGCATCCGGATGCCAGTTTATACCAGGCTTATTTCAGGTTTATTGATGCGAAGGGAGAGGAGATAAAAAAAAGCAGATTAATGGATGAAAAAGAAACTGTCTCGCAGTTTCTTTATTCACTTTTTAGGGATTCAATTGACACAATGGGTACCGGGTATATGATGCGATCAAAAGATTATGTTGCTGTTGGGGGAATGCCTGCTTTCCCAAATTTATTATTTGCTGATCACACTTTATGGATTAAGCTCACTGCATTAAATTATAAGGCAACTGCCCAACAGGAATGTTTTTCTTATCGCATTCATGAAAACCTCTCCAAGCATTCTGCTGCATCATCATATATAAATGCTTTCTTTAATTACTTGAATTTTTTAGATTCAATTAAATCTGAAGATATAAAAATCAAAACTGTAATTGATGAAAATATTACACCATATATACTTTATTATTGCCGTTCGTTGGCACATCGTTTATTAAAAACTCCTGTTGAGCAAAGGAAGGGGATGACAGTTTCAGGTTTTATTAATAAATGTATTTATTATAATAACCTACTTGCGGAAAAAGAATTGTTACCATTAAATTATTCAAAAATAAAATCTGCAAAAATGATTGATGATAATCTCATTTTGAGAAAGGCTTACCTTCTTTTCAGGAAAATTTATAAAAAACCAATTTATTCCTGATTACCCGTTTCTCATAGTTTTTCTAAGTGCATCTACATCACTCTGTATCATTTCCTCTACTAACATTTTCAAATCATATTTGGGTTCCCATCCTAATTGTATTTTTGCTTTTGTTGCATCCCCGATAAGATAATCAACTTCTGCTGCCCTGAAATATTTTGAATGTATATGCACTACTTCTTTGCCTTCGGGGATTTGAAAAGAACTGTTTTGGCAACTTACAATAATACCTTTTTCATTGAGTCCTTCACCTTCAAACCTGATAACTACTCCCAGATATCCAAATGCCATCCTGATAAAATCACGTACAGTTGTTGTAATACCTGTTGCCAGTACATAATCTTCAGGAACTTCCTGTTGCAACATCAGCCACATGCCATAAACATAATCCTTTGCATGTCCCCAATCGCGGCTTGCATTCAGGTTGCCCAGCCAAAGTGAATCTGTCAACCTCATTGCAATTTTTGCAATCTCCAATGTGATTTTTCTTGTTACAAAATTTTCGCCACGTAATGGGCTTTCATGGTTGAATAAAATACCATTTACTGCAAATAAATTATAGGCTTCCCTGTAGTTCACCGTAATCCAGTAACCATAAAGTTTTGCTACACCATAAGGTGAACGCGGGTAAAATGGTGTTGTTTCTTTTTGAGGTATCTCCTGCACTTTACCAAACATTTCAGAAGTAGAAGCCTGGTAAAATTTTGTTTTTTTCTCCAATCCTAAAATCCGGATTGCTTCTAATATCCTTAATACACCCAGTGCATCACTGTTGGCCGTATATTCTGGCGTTTCAAAGCTGATACCTACATGGCTTTGTGCAGCGAGGTTATAAATTTCATCGGGTTGTATTTGTTGCAACAACCTCAGGATATTGGATGAATCACTCAGGTCGCCATAATGCAGCAAAAACCTGCCTGCATATTTGGGATCAAAATATAAATGGTCAATCCTTGCCGTATTCAACATGGAGCTGCGGCGGCGTACCCCATGAACTGTGTATCCTTTTTCCAATAAAAGCTCAGAAAGGTAAGTGCCATCCTGCCCTGTAACTCCAGTGATTAATGCAACTTTCATGTAACAGATAATTTATTAAAATCACGCAAACTAAAGCAATTAAATTTGCATTTTTTGAAGAATTGAAAATTTGTATTGTAACCTGAAAATGAAAATTGTTTTTAATTGTTGGCTTTTGCGAAACAGGCAGTTGGATGGTATAGGAAATTTTACTGTGCAGGTATTGCAACGTATTATTAAAAACCATCCTGAACAGCATTTTGATATATTAGTAGATAAGAAGTTTGAGAATTTTTATTTTGATTATCCCAATGTTTCATTACACCGTATTTTTCCTGCATTGAGGCATCCTTTGTTATATATTCTTTTTCTTGAAATAAGACTGCCCTTATTTCTTAAAAAACTAAAACCCGATTTGGTAGTGGCAATGGATGGGTTCCTGTCACTGGCAAGTAAATCAAACCAATTA
The DNA here is from genome assembly GCA_018268035.1 of Bacteroidota bacterium. Classification (GTDB taxonomy): domain Bacteria; phylum Bacteroidota; class Bacteroidia; order Chitinophagales; family Chitinophagaceae; genus Parafilimonas. The sequence goes on from JAFDXI010000119.1 coordinate 115,256, forward strand.
CCAGTAGTATATGATCTAAACTTTGAGCATTACCCTGAAAACCTGCCCTGGCGCAACCGTGTTTATTACAGATTTTTCTTTCCACGTTTTGTGCGCAAATCCAGCAGGGTTATTACAATCAGTGAGTATAGCAAAGATGATATAATAAAGACTTACCATTATCCTGCAGAAAAAATTGACAATGTCTATTGTGGTATCAGTGAATATTTTTATCCGTGTAGTGATGATGAGAAAAGAAATACAATGAAGCAATATGCAGGAGGCAATGAATATTATTTTTTTGCAGGCACCATGCACCCAAGAAAAAATATTGTACGATTGATAGAAGCTTTTATTGCATTTAAGCAAAAGAACAGTAATAAAGTAAAACTGGTTTTGGCAGGCCATATTATGTGGGATGATGCGTCTATCAGGAAAGTAATTGAAGGCAGTAATATTAAAGATGATGTGGTGCTTGCTGGTCGTGTAAGCAATGAAACTTTGAGATTATTGTTAGGTAGCGCAAGGGCATTGGTGTTTGTTCCGGTTTTTGAAGGTTTTGGCCTGCCGGTTGTGGAAGCATGGCAATGTGGTGCTCCGGTTATATGCAGCAATGTAACCAGCCTGCCCGAAGTGGCGGGAGATGCAGCTATTGTTGTTGACCCTTTTAATGTTGAGCAAATTGCAGGTGCTATGCAGACGATGATGGATGATTCTGTTCAACAGCATTATATTGAAGCTGGCAATAAAAGAAAACAATTGTTTTCATGGAAAGAAACTGCTGGTTTATTCTGGGAAGCAATGCAACGAACAATAAAAAATAATGGATAAGGTATTTATTTGTTATTTGTTTTATTGGTTTGTTCATCCCAATAATCGAGAAGGTCTTCAATACTTTTCTCAAGTGTTATTGTCGGTTGCCATCCTGTATCAATAAATATTTTTTCATTATCTCCGATAATAGATTGTATTTCTCCTTTTCTGAATAAAGTTTCGTTCGGTTTTATTTCAACATCCACATTTAATTTTTTTTGCATGAGCAGAAGCACATCACGAAGGTGGATACCTTTACCGGAACAAACATTATAAATCTCACCACTTTTCCCTTTTTTTAATAAAAGTTCATAAGCATTTACCACATCCCTCACATCACTTAAATCGCGGGTAATATCAATATTACCTGTTGTTAGAACCGGTGGCTGTAATCCTTTTTTTATCAATGTTAGTTGCTTTGCAAATTTTGCCAAAACAAAATTTTCATTCTGAAATGGACCAAAATGTGTGAATGATCTCGTTTGAATGATATCAATCCCAAAGCTATCAACATACACTTTAGCCATTAACTCCTGTGACGCTTTGCTGACAGCATAAGGATTGGCTGGATGGAGTGCGGCGGTTTCTTTAATATGTGGATTTGTATTGGCAGATATGCCATATACATCTGAAGTGCCGGTGGAAAGAATCCGGATATTTCTACCTGATTCTTTAACTGCATCTAAAATGGTCAGAAAAGATAAATTGTTATTGATAAAAACATCAGCAGGATGTTGCCAGCTTTTAAAAACACTGCTGGATGATGCAAGGTGTAGTATATATTCAGGATAAAAATCGGCAATAATTTTTTTCAAGAATTCTTTATCCTTTAAATCAGATTTGATGTTTTCAATTTTAATCTGCTTAAGAGAGCCGGTATAAGTACTGATTTCATTCCTGTCAATGCCTATAACAAATGAATCTTCCTTTTTTTCTGACAACAGGTTTAAAAAATGCCTGCTGACGAAACCTGCAAGACCTGTAATTAAAATTTTCATACTTTACTGCCTAATAAAATTCCTGCAATAGTAATTATATCAAATGCTTTTTATGAAATCGGATGAATATTTTTTCTATAATTGCTGATAAAACCACTTAATCCTAATTCTAAATGACAGATGCGCCATAACATCAATAATCATAGTTGGCTACTTCAGTTACAGGAATATAGAAGTAAAATAAAAATTGTTTTATTGACTTTTATTTTTATAACGCCTGTTTTTATCAGCTCTGGACAGGAGTATAACTATTTCCATTATGATTTAAAAGATGGCATTAGTGGGATCAATATTTATACGATTGTGCAGGATAAAGACGGCTTTTTATGGATTGGCACTGAGACAGGTTTAAGCAGGTTTGATGGCTCTCAATTCAGGAATTATACTGCCGCAGATGGACTGAATGACAAAGCTATCATACGGTTATTTGTGGATTCAAAAAACAGAGTTTGGATTTTTCCTTTTAATAAAACTGTTTATTATTATTACCAGGGCAAAATTCATAATACGGAAAATGATTCTCTTCTTCGTGAATTTAATTTCCAGAATGAAATATTTACTGCATGTGAAGACAAGGATGCGAATATTTTTTTCGTTGGGTCAACCAGGTTATTTGTTTTATCCAGGGATGGCCACATGCAGGAATTCAATGCCATTGATGACAATGATAAGTTTACTGATGCGGGGATTAATGCCAAAGGATATTGTACAATTTTAGCTACATCTTATCACGGACTAAAAAACAGAAATATTTTCTTTTACGAGTTTAAAAATTCAAAATTTCATTTTATTAATAAAATCAATGCAAATTATAGCACCAGAAATTCTCTGGAGATAAACCCTTATTATACAATTAATAAAAACAATGATTCATTCCATATTCTTGTTGCAAAAAACAAAGAACAATATGTTTTAAAGGCACGGGAGGACTTTCTTAATATTTCCTTTTTGAATAGTGAATTTTTTGCAATGACAACCGCCTCTAAAACCCTGCTTTTTGATGTTGGACAAAAAAAGTTTATAGATAGTTTTCTTAATAACATTACTGTAAATGCCTGTTTTATTGATAATGAAAAAAACCTCTGGTTTGGAACAGTTTCAAATGGTTTGTATAGGTTAAATTCGAACAGGTCAATTAAATATAAGTTGATAGATAACCTGAATGAATTATATGTTCAGTCAATAAATTACTCAAATGGTATTTTATATATCGGTACATCTGAAAATATGGTCTGGCAATTAAACCTTTTGACTAATACACTGAAAAAACAGAAAATTGAATATGGTTTTAATGGTATCAGTAAAATATCCTCCATTCAATTCTCAAAATCTAAATCATTGATCTTAGGAACAGATAATGGTGTTTACCTGGAAGATCAGAATAAATTTAAAAAGATTACCCCAATTTCTGTAATAAAGAGTTTGTATAATTATGGAGATTCAATAATTGCTGCAACAGACCGGAATGTTTTTTGTTTTAGTACTAAAAGTCCTTCTTCTTACAAGGTTATCTGGCTTAACAGGGCTACCTGTGCAGTAAAATATAATAGAAAATTTTTTATAGGTACCCTGGCAGGTTTATACACTGTTGACCAAAATAAATCATCATACAGTCTTGCTGAAAAATATGGATTCTTCAAAAATAAAGTGAATGCGCTTGCGGTTGGAGACAATAATGATTTATGGGTAGCATTAGAAAATTATGGCCTTGTTTGTATAAAAGATGATTCTGTAAAATATATAATGCAGGTAAAAGATGGTCTGTCCAGTAATATGTGCCGCTGTCTTTATTTAGATAAAAATATTTTATGGGTAGGCTCGGACAAGGGTATCAGCAGGATTGATATTTCTCAATATCCATTTCACATAACCAATTTTACAACTACCGATGGACTCGATTGTGATATCATCAATTGTATTTATGCAAGAGGTGATTCTGTTTTTGCAGGCACGCCTTTCGGGCTTACTTTTTTTGAAGCTGATAAAATAGAAAGTAAGTCAATCTGTGCATTAAAACTCACTGATATAAAATCAGATGAACAGGATTGGTATGATAGTACTGGTAAAATAAAATTGAAGAGCAATGATAATTTTTTACGCTTTGAATATGCAGGTATTTCATTTCTGTCTGCCGGAGATATTTCTTATTATTATCAGCTAAGCGGTTTGGATACTGCATGGATGTCAACCCGCGAAAACTCAATCACATTTGACCGACTGCCTTATGGAAGTTATGTTTTTAAATTATATGCGGTTAATAGATATGGAGTGAAAAGTAAAACCATCAGCATCTCGTTTACAAAAGAGCCGCATTTCTGGCAAATGTGGTGGGTACGTTTGGTGGGGTTTATAGCATTTGGGTTGCTGGTGTGGATGATAATAAATTCGAGTATCAAAAAAGTAAAAAATGCAGCGAATAAAAAAATGTTGCATCAAAGGAAAATTCATGAACTGGAACAAATGGCTTTTCGTGCACAGATGAATCCGCATTTTATTTTTAACAGCCTCAATTCCGTGCAGCAATATGTTTTTTCTGCTAATGTGGCTGAAGCTAATATATTTATTACGAATTTTTCATCTCTCATACGGCAAACTTTATATATTTCAGATAAAAAATTTATTACTATAGATGAAGAAATAAAATACCTGGATTTATATTTATCAATTGAACAGTCGAAATACGAAAACATTTTTGATTATGTAATTAATAAAAACGGGGGAGATGAAATTGATGAAATACTGATTCCTCCATTGCTTTTACAGCCTTATATTGAAAATAGCATCCGTCATGGTGTATTGAATCTGGTGGGTGCCCGTGGTCTGATTGAAATAAGTTTTTCTTTAAAAAACAATCAACTTTATTGTGTGGTTAAGGATAATGGAATTGGTCGTAAGGCTTCCTCAGCTTTGAGACAGAAACTTGAACCAGGTCACATATCAAAGGGACTTGAATTGGCGCAAAACAGAATTAAAAGCCTTAACTCAATTTATAATATCTTTATTAATATTTCTATTGAAGATATTAATGACAATGATCAAAAAGGAACAATTGTAACTCTAAAATCCCCTATAAGCTATGGAGAATGAAAACGTATTGAATGTTGTAATTGTTGAAGATGAACCTAAAAATGTTACTCTCCTGAAAAAGATGCTGAATATGTATTGCCCACAGGTAAATGTAAGTGGTGATGCAAATTCAGTTGAAGGGGCAGTAAAGAAAATACAAGCATGTAAGCCTGATCTTGTATTGCTCGATATTGAAGTGAGTGGTGGTAATGCTTTTCATATTCTTGACCTTTTACAGCCTATATGTTTTGATGTTGTTTTTATCACTGCTTATGACAATTATATGTTGCAGGCAATAAAATATTCGGCACTTGATTATTTGTTCAAGCCTGTCAATATTCAGGAGTTGATTGCTGCCATACATAAATCAAGTAACAAACTCATCAAACAAAAAACATTTAAACAAGTGCAGGTGCTGCTTCAAAATATTTCAAAACCAAAAGCATTATCTTCACTGGCATTGCCCAATGCAACTGGCCTGCAGTTTATAACTATTCAAAACATTGTAAAATGTGAAGCAATGGGTAGTTATACTAATATTTTTACATCTGATGGAAAATCTGTAATTGCATCCAGAACACTCAAAGAATTTGAAGAAATATTACCCCATGAAAATTTCTTCAGGACACATCACTCTTTTATTATCAACCTGAATTTTATTGCCAGATATCATAAAGGTAATGGAGGTTATATTGAAATGATAGATAATTCACAGGTTCCATTAGCAGCACGAAGAAAAAATGATTTTATCAAACTTTTTACTACTGCCTGAAGTTACAGTTATTGGTTTATTATTACAGTTATTAAAATATGTTATTCATTTGTTAACGAAACTGTATTAGTATCAGAATTTAGTTGAATATTTGGTTAACCTTTTTTCAGAGCTAAACCCTGCCTGTAAGTTGATTGTAAGCTTCCAGGTTGAAAGCCCAAAAATAAAAAAGCTGCTCTCCGAGAGCAGCTTTTTTAAGTATTACTCAAAACTGTTTTTTATTTCAATAATAACGCTGATTAAAATTTACATTCATCCTGCATCTGGCACTTCAGCACCCAGCATCACTGATAATAGCTGGTCATGAATTAATCCATTTGTAGCTATAATTCCAGGCTGATAGGGGTTATAATATTTTCCTTTTGTATCGGTTACTTTCCCGCCAGCTTCTTCCACTATCAGGAACCCGGCAGCGCTATCCCATGCGCTTAACTTGTGTTCAAAAAAGCCATCAAAACGACCGGCAGCCACCCAGCATAAATCAATTGCCGCACTACCCAGTCGTCTGACGGGAACCCCTTTGCGAATAAACTTACTGAACACTTCCAAAGGCCCGTTGGGTGTATCAAGATAAGTATATGGAAATCCTGTTACCAGGCAGCTTTTGATTACATGTGTTGTATTGCTGACAAAAATTTTTTGCCCATTTAGTGTAGCACCTTCTCCGCGTTGTGCAAAGAATAGTTCGTTCAGAAAAGGATTAAATACAGCGCCCATTTCCATTTTGCCATCCACCTCAAGACCAATACTTACACAGCAAATTGGAATATGATTGGCATAATTGACAGTGCCATCAATAGGATCAATAATCCATTTATATTTTGATTCCTGAACAATTTCACCAGCTTCTTCACTCAATATGTAATGATCCGGAAAATTTTTACGGATAATTTCAAATATCACTTCTTCGCTTTTGTGATCTACCTCAGTAACGAGGTTATTGATCCCTTCTTTATTACTGATAGTGAATGACCGTGTAGAATATTCTTTAATGAGTGCAGCGGCAGTTTCCGTTGCCTGCAGCAATACCTGTTTTAACATACGCAAATATCATGAATCAGATTTAATTCTGAACACTATGACCTTTTCTTGTAAGCAGGTATGGTTTTTCATTTTGCATTTATAGAAATATTGAGTTTGATTTTGCTTAGAATTTATACGAAAAATGGGATTAAATTCTTTTGTACCATACACATGCATGTTGGCACAAAAAAGGATGGCACCTGTTTGATAACAAAAAAGGAATAAAACTGCTCATTTAATTGAACAGTTTTATTTTAATTACTTACCTCCAATAACCACGTCTCCAGTAATATCCATTTCTATATGGCACCCACCTGCCATTAATCCACACACGATGAGGTCTTGGATACATCCAATAACCATTGTGATAAATATAACGGCCACCACTCCAGTACCAATCACCATTCACCCAAACATAACCAGACCCAGGAGATAAAGGACGTTGATAATATGGTTTTGCAGGTCGTTCCGATACAGTATATCTTGAAGTGCTACAACTATTAAAAATTATTGCTGATGTTGCAAGGCAAAGAATGACGAGTATCTTTTTCATAACAAACTTTTTTATTCATTCAATCATGCCTTAATGAAGGCATTTGTTTTTTTGAACTAAACAGCTTAGCAAAGTTTGTTATAGAAATTACAATTCATTCAATTTGAAAAATTACTTTTTTAATACATAACCGGTGTAACGGTATAGCCTTGTTCTTTGAGCAAATTAATAACGCCATCTGCATTGCCGAGGTGACCTGCACCTACTGCAAAAAATGTAGGTTTTAGTTTTGCCTGTTCAATAATTTCAGGTATCCATTTTTTATTTCTGTTTGTTAGCAACATATCTGAATAACCGGACATGTCATCGCCTTCATTGATCATTTTACTTAAACTATCTAAATCCTTTTGTTTGTAAACTGATAACATTTTTTGAAAACCTGTTTTTATACTGTCAATATTCAAAACAGATTCTTTCAATTCTTCTGCCTGCACTTTATATGGTATTGCATCAAAAATTTTTAGCTGGTCTTCTACTTTTTCAAGCCCTTTTATTTCCATGTTATTAGCTTTTGCCAACTGCATAAATTTTTGTTCCCATGCTTCAGAACCATCACAACCCAGCAATGATGGATAGATACTTGTTTCAATTAATTCAGGTTTTACATGTAGCATCATCTGCAAAGGTATATTTGTAATTTTTTGAAAAGCATTTGCAACAGAATCATAAGCAGCTTCTGAATACAACTGTTTTAATGTTGTATCATTTTTCATATTCATCTCCTGCATCGTTTTGGTTAATACAGATGGGTCATCCATATCTAATTCCAGGTATAATTGTTGTGTTGTATAAAATATAGCTCTTAGTTCAGTACTCACTACAATATCATCTTTACACATTAAATGAATTGTACCGTATAAATAAGATGCTGAATCAATACCAGGGCCTGTTATTTTCCATAACAATGTTTTTGCTGAGCTATTGGATTGTGTGTGTCCATTGATTGAAAAAAAGAAAGCAGATAAAAAAAGAAAAATATTTTTCATTGACTAAATGTATTTCGATGTTTGACTAATTTTTTGCAAAATACATTGTTTACAAACGCTTTTATTTTTAATTTTCAGCATGAATACTGGATCATTTTGATTCTAATTGCATTTGCATCTTTCTCACCCTGTCTTCAAATTTTTCTGATGATAAATTATATCTGCTTAGACTATCAACGATAATAGGGAAGGAGAGTGGTGTAAATCGTTTTGGAAATTTTAAAATGATTTCATTATTACAAATACGTTCCAATGCTGTGCGCAAACGCACTTCTTCCATCTGCTGTTCAAATACTTCATGATAAGCCTGTCTCAATAAAATATTATCAGGGTCATATTCGCTGAAAACTTTAAACAGCAATGATGCTGAAGCCTGCAGGTGTTTTGCTTTTTTTGTTTCACCCGGATACCCTGTAAATATTAATCCGCCGATAACAGCAATATCCCTGAATTTTCTTTGTGCCATTTCAACAGAGTTGACGCTGCGTTGAATGTCTGCAACAAGGTCGCTTGTTGTGAAGAGTTCACGCACGTTTGAATCATCAACAGGAATGGGTTGGTCACTTAATAATTCAAATCCATAATCATTCATTGAAATTGAAAAAGTGATAGGTGTAATCCGGCTGATGCGGTATGCTAAAATTGAACTCATCGCTTCATGTATCTGCCTACCTTCAAAAGGATACACCAATAAATGGAAGCCATCATCTGCTTCAATCTGCTCAATCAATAATTCATCACTTAATGGCACATGTGATAATTCTTCCTGCAGTTTAAATAGTGGTTGTAAAACTTTTAGTTCTAATAAATCAGATGTAAATGCTGTATTAAATGTGCGGCGCAACACCATTCCGAGGTTGGCAGTAAGGCTCATTCTTCCACCCATCCAACTGGGTATGATTGATTTTTTCTTTTGAGATTTTTTTACATAAGCAGTCATCTCTTTTATCATGACTAATTCTAAATTCCTGCCTGCAAAAGTGAAAGCATCGCCGGGTTCCAGCCTGCTGAGAAACCATTCTTCAATCATGCCGATATAACCACCACTCATCATTTTTATTTTCATCATTGCATCACTCACGATGGTGCCCACCTGCATTCGGTGACGCATGGCAATACGCCTGTTTTTTATTTTGTAAATAACAATGCTGCCAGGTATTGAAGTATTTACTTCTGCTTCCACTTTTTTATATTCATCATAATTTGTCAACGCCTTTCCACCATCTGTGATTTGTTGCAATAATTCTTCCCATTCACCAGTTGTGATATCCCTGTAACAAAACGTGGATTTTATTTCTTCAAAAATTTCATCTGCACAAAATCCTTCACCGATTGCAAGTATGCAGAGGAATTGCATCAGCACATCAAAACACAGTAACAAAGGTTGTTTGCTTTCAATAATATTTTGTTGTATTGCATTTCTCAATCCTGCTGCTTCTACTAATTCCAAAGAATTTGTTGGTAAGAAATAAACTTTACTTACATCACCCGGTTGATGGCCGCTTCTGCCTGCACGTTGTAAAAATCTTGCAACACCTTTTGGCGAGCCTACTTGTATGACTGTATCCACCGGCCTGAAATCAACACCTAAATCAAGACTTGCGGTACACACTACAGCTTTTAATTTTTGTGCATGCAATGCTTCTTCCACCCACATCCTGAGTTCATGCTCAATGCTGCCATGGTGCAAAGCAATTGTGCCAGCTAATTGTGGCGCTATGGTTAGTAATGTCTGGTACCAAAGCTCACTCATACTCCTTGTATTAATAAATACTAGTGTTGTGTTGCTTTGTTCAATGATTGGAACAATTTTTTCAGCGAGCTTAATTCCCAAATGTCCTGCCCAGGGGTATTTTTCTATTTCATCAGGAATGATCGGTAACATTTCAATTTGCTTATCCATCTTTGCTTTCACAATTTTACCAAAAGTGTTGTTGGATGAATTTTGCAAATGATTTTTAAAATAAATAATATTCCTGTTTTGCAATGGTGATAATAAAACTTCTTTAGCTTCATCGAGGTTGCCAATTGTTGCGCTGATGCCCCAGATGGAAAGCTGTTGGGGGATTTTATTTTTTGATGGGTTGGCATTTAATATTCTGCTGATAGCCAGTTCAACCTGTACACCTCTTTTACTCCCGAGCAATTCATGCCATTCATCAACAGCGATGATGTTTATGTTTTTGAAAAATGCAGGATAGTTTTTTTGTGCAAGCAACAGCATCAAGCTTTCTGGTGTGATGACCAGTACTTCAGGTAAATTACGGATTTGTTTTTTTCTTTCTACAACATCGGTATCACCATTGCGAATGGCAATTTCCCAATGCATACCGAGTTGTTGCACCACATCCTGCATTACACGGGCAATATCTTTTGCTAAAGCACGCAATGGGGTTATCCATAACAACAACAGGCTATTGTTTTTTTTTGTTTGAAAATTTGTAGGGTTGCTATTAATAAATTGAATAATACTACCTAAAAAAACAGAAAAAGTTTTACCACAACCTGTTGGCGCATTGACTAAACCACTATTCCCATTGATGATGTGTTGCCAGGTTTCTTCCTGGAAACGGAATGCCTGCTTGTTTTGCGAGGCCAGCCATTGAGAAATTACATGATAACCTTTTGTATGTTTAAGTTTTGTTGACACAGGTGCACGAATGTATTAAGATAATTTATTGCTGAAATGTTTTCATGATACATGGTTATATTTATCTGAACACAAAAAAACCTGGAGCTTTTTTATTTGCTTCAGGCTGAATTTAAATTTTTGAAGAAAAAATTTTTATGATGCGTCCACGAGATCTTCAACAGCTATGTTTAAAAAATTAGGAAGAATATGATCATGTGTCCATAAAATTTTATCAGGATCATTTAATTGTTCAATCATGCTCTTCCATTTTTCTTCACCATGATTATTTATTACAGTTTGTTTTTTTTCTTCACTATGCAAATGAATAGTCATGCCTTTTGGATCAGCTTCGGGATGAAATTGTGTGCCGATCATATAATCATTAAAGCGTACTGCCATAATTGCCCGTGGTAAATGCGGAACATGCGGCCTTTCTTTTTCGATGGCGAGGATTTTTGCGCCTATTTCTTCAATACGTTTTTCATCTGCTTTTATCACCTGGTAATCACGGCTGTCAACAGCAAAAAAAGGATCTTTCATTCCTGAGAAAACAATTTCATCTGCGCCGTTTTTTGTCATGTGAATTGGGAAAACTCCAAACGATGTTGATTTGCGTTTACAAACATTCGCGATATGAAAATGTCTGCAGGCTAACTGGAAACTATGACAGATAAAAAAAACATGTTTCTTTGGATAGTTGTTGTAGTACTGGTTGAAGTGGTTTACATCATCTATCCACTGCATATATTTATTATCCCATTGATGGCCTGCAGACTCCAAAGGAGAGCCGGGGCCACCACTTGAAATATAAACATCATAAGTTAAATCCGGGATTGCCAGGTTTTGCCGCACATCAAAGATATCTGTCTTTACATCATATTTATTTTGCAGAGACCAGTCTGAAATAATATGACTGATACAACGCATGCCCTGGTTGGCAAATCCATTATTGAGATCTAAAACTGCGATTTTAATTTTTCTATTATTTGGGTTCATTCTTTAACGAAAATACAAATTTTAAAAAAGATACAAATTTGAAAAGATTTTAACTATTCACAATCGGGGAAAAATATTTTCCTGAAAAATATTTTCTCAGGAAAATTTATCAGTGGCTTTAACAACCATTTGTTTGATGTTGTCATCAAGTTGTTGAGCAGATGTTTTTAATAATTGCATGAGCTCTTCTTTATCACATTCACTTTGTTTAGTAGATTCAATCAGGTTAGTAATAGCAAGGATATTAGCCAGGGGTGAGCGAACGATATGTGCATTCATAAATGCAATTTCATGCAGGTGCTTGTTTTGTTTTTGAATTTTTTGTTCGTGTTGCTCTGCCTGATTTTTTGCAGCAATTAATTCTTCTCTGTATTTAACTTCAAAATTGATACCCATGTAAGCAAATATAGCACACATGACTGCTGCAGAAAGGCTGTTGAAAATAAACATACCTGAATACATAACAGGTGAAATATTCTGCCACCTTCCTGTATCGCTACAAAATAAAATACAGATAGAAAAAGAACAAATTGAAATAAAAAGGTATGTAATTACTTTAAACAGGTTTGTTTTGAAGGTTCCCACTAAAAATGGCGTGGCAAATATGAGTGTTAGAATGAAAAGATAACTTCCGCTTTTCAAACCCTCAGCTATTGCACTTAACACCAGGAAGAAATTTACTGTAACAATTATTGCAGCAACAATATCTTTTATCAAATCAAAATAAACTGCTAATAAAATTGTACTAAGAATAAGACCGTGTGTGATGGTGATTAGTGCAGATACCCTGATGCCTTCTATGATATCAAAAATGGCACTCAATATTACCATAGTTAGCGTGATATATCCAAATCTGAATATTCTTTTAACCTGTTCTTTTTTCTCAAATGGAATTCTACTTTTCATCAGGACAATGGACGCTGAGTAATTGGATTAATTTTTTACAACCGGCAATTAAAGGTAGAAAAAAATTATAAATCATCATCACTCATCAATTCTCTTTCTATTTCTTCCATCTGTACTATATCCCATGCTTCACTTTCAGTAGGGGTTATATTCAATTCTACTTTCAAATCTAAAATGTCTGCAACGGATAGGGTTTGGTCATTTACCTCACATAAAACAAATGAAATACTGCGTTCATAAAATTGTTGATGCCAGTCTGCTAAATCTGTAACCAGTTTTTCATCTGCATTTAAAACATTCTTTAAGCTGATTACAATATTTGTCTTATGTTGCAGACAGGAATTGATGAGTTCTTTAAATTCTGCTGTTAATTTGTCAGAGGAAAAATCTGATTGAGGCGTAATCATCGTAAATTTTTCTCTGGTATCAATTTTGAAATTCATATGTAATATTATTAAATCATTTTAACATCATGTGCATAACTGATTTGTAATATAGCTAAAAAATATTTCATATACTTGTATAAACACTTTATTAGATGGATAACAATTTTTCTGCCCAGGTAAAAGAGATTATTTCATATAGCAGGGAAGAGGCATTAAGGCTGGGAAATGATTTCATTGGCACAGAACACCTATTATTAGGATTGATAAGGGATGGAGAAAATACGGCAATTAAAATATTGAAGCAGTTAAATGTTGATTTATATGAATTGCGCAAAGAGGTAGAAATGGCGGTAAGAGATAAGACAGGAAAAAATATTGCCAACATCAACAGCCTACCTCTCACTAAACAGGCTGAGAAAGTGATAAGAGTAACAGTGCTTGAAGCAAAAGCTTTAAAAAGCCCATTGGTGGAAACAGAGCATTTAATGTTGTCTATTTTAAAAAACAAAGAAAATATCGCTACACAAATTTTAAATCAGTACGACGTGGATTACGATTCATTTAAAACAGAATTAGGTGTAGTGCGTAGTAATGAACCGCGCAGCGAATACACAGAAAATGAAGATGATGATTTTGAAGATGAAAGAAAACAGGGATATACATCTCCTCATAAAAAAGCTCAGGGTAATGCAAAAAGTAAAACTCCTGTATTAGATAATTTTGGGAGAGATATTACCAAGCTTGCAGAAACTGGAGCGCTTGACCCGATTGTAGGAAGAGAAAAAGAAATTGAAAGAGTATCTCAGATTCTAAGCCGCCGTAAAAAAAACAATCCTATATTAATTGGTGAGCCTGGAGTGGGTAAGACTGCAATTGTTGAAGGCCTTGCATTGCGAATTGTTCAAAGAAAAGTAAGCAGGGTGTTGTATGATAAAAGAGTGATAAGTCTTGACCTTGCAGCATTGGTAGCCGGTACAAAATATCGGGGACAGTTTGAAGAAAGGATGAAAGCCATCATGAATGAGCTGGAAAAAAACAGAGATGTCATTTTATTTATTGATGAAATACACACAATAGTTGGTGCGGGTGGTGCCAGTGGTTCGCTTGATGCAAGTAATATTTTCAAACCTGCTTTATCGAGGGGTGAACTGCAATGTATAGGCGCTTCTACATTAGATGAATACAGGATGTATATTGAAAAAGATGGAGCTTTGGATCGCCGTTTCCAAAAAGTGATGGTAGAACCACCAACAGTTGAAGAAACTATCCAGATTCTCAATAATATCAAACCGAGGTATGAGGATTATCACAATGTCATTTATAGTGATGAAGCAATTGATGCCTGTGTGAAACTCAGCGACAGGTATATGACTGATCGTTTATTGCCTGATAAAGCAATTGATGTATTGGATGAAGTGGGAGCAAGGGTCCATTTAAAAAATATCAATGTGCCTCAAAATATCCTTGATCTTGAAAAGCAGATTGAAGAAATTAAAGTAGAAAAAAACAGAGTTGTCAAAAGCCAGCGTTTTGAAGAAGCTGCAGCATTGCGTGATACAGAAAAACGTTTGGGTGAAGAACTGGATAAAGCAAAAACAGATTGGGAAGAAGAAAGCAAACATAAACGTTACCCAATTGATGAAGAAAATATTGCCGAAGTAGTGAGTATGATGACAGGCATACCTGTGAAAAGGATGGTGCAGGCAGAAAGCGAAAAGCTTCGCAGGATGTCTGAAGATATGCAGGGTATGGTAGTAGGTCAGGATGAAGCAATTCAAAAGGTAGTGAAAGCAATTCAGCGCAACCGTGTTGGCTTAAAAGATCCTAAGAAACCGGTGGGTAGTTTTATTTTTCTGGGTCCAACTGGTGTGGGTAAAACAGAATTGGCCAGAGCGCTTGCGAGATATATGTTTGATTCAGAAGATGCATTGATCAGGATTGATATGAGTGAATACATGGAGAAATTCACAGTAAGCCGTTTGATTGGTGCGCCTCCGGGTTATGTAGGTTATGAAGAAGGTGGCCAGCTTACAGAAAAGGTTCGTCGTAAACCATATAGCGTCATTCTCCTTGATGAAATTGAAAAAGCACACCCGGATATATATAATATTTTGTTACAGGTATTGGATGATGGACAATTGACTGACGGGCTGGGAAGAAAAGTTGATTTTAAAAATTCTTTGATCATCATGACATCCAATATTGGCGTAAGGCAATTGAAAGATTTTGGTGAAGGTGTAGGTTTTGCTACCGCAGCAAGAGTGCAAAGTGCTGAAGAAAATAATAAGGCAGTAATTGAAAAAGCTTTGAAACGTACTTTTTCACCAGAATTTCTGAACAGGATTGATGACGTTGTAATTTTCAATTCACTTACAAAAGAAAATATTTTCTCTATCATTGATATCTTAATGAAAGGTGTAATGAAGCGCCTGAATAATATGGGTTATTCTTTACAGATTACTGATGAGGCTAAAGAATTTATTGCAGAAAAAGGCTATGATGTTCAGTTTGGCGCAAGGCCTTTGCATCGTGCAATTCAAAAATACCTCGAAGACAGCCTGGCTGAAGAAATATTGAACCTGAATGTAAAACAAGGTGATATCTTGGTGGCAAGTCTGGATAAAGAAAATCAAAAAATAAAATTTGAAGTGGGTAAGAAAGAAGAAGAGGCTCAGGTGTAAATATTCAATGAAAGAAAATAGCCCCATATTACAGGGGCTTTTTTCTTTCTATGACTATGTATATAACTGATTTGAATAAATTAACCCACATGCAAAAAAAAATAAATAACTTTCCGCCCGAAGAACACATTTTATCTACCAAATCTTTTTGAGTATGTGCGGAGAAACCTGCTTTATCGAAAGCCCAAAAGGCAACTATTCTTATGACACTTACGTATTTTATCACAAGCAATAATCCTTGAAATTTGGAATCACTTTACCAATTAATCAAGGGTTGTATTGCCAGAGACTGTAAAAGCCAGCAAGTGTTCTATGAACATTATTACGGATTTGCTTTAAAGACGGTATTCAGGTATATTTATAAATATGATAAGGCAACTGATGTTGTCAATGACAGTTTTGTAAAGATTTTCAATAGCCTTGAAAAGTTCCAGCTATCAAAAGAAAAAGCAGAAACTGAAAAGATATTGATGGGCTGGATGAAAAGGATTTTAATTAATACTGCTATTGATGAGTTGAGAAGACAACAATCAATGCCGGAAATTGTTGAATTGCCGGAATATATTTGGGAAGAAATTGATAAAAGCCAGAATGCCGATCAGAAGGTTTTGTATAAGGAGTTGATTTGTGAAGTAAAAAAGTTGCCACCATCTTACCGGAATGTTTTCAACATGTTTGTTATTGATGGCTATTCACACAATGAGATTGCAAAAACTTTGGGTATTTCAGAAGGTACTTCAAAATCTGCTTTAGCAAAAGCAAAAGCACAATTGAAAAAATTTTTAGAGAACCGATATTCACATAGGAGCTATGTCGTACAAAAATGATAATCTGGAGGAATTGTTTAAGGAAGCTGCCAACGATTATCCTTTAAGAACTGATAATTCAAATTGGGAGAGTGTTGCTTCACACTTAAGCAATGTGACAACAGGCGAAGGTATAAATACAAAAGAACCTGTAGCTACAAAATCTAATGTTTGGAAATATGCTGCATTATTGATTTTGTTATTGGGTGGCGGGGTCATTATTTATTTATCTCAATCCGGACCTAACAAGAATTCAATTAAATCAGATATTGCGATACAGCAAAATAACGGACATCAAAATAATTCTATTCAACCTTCTCAAGTTATCAATAATGACAAGCCTGAAAATATAAGTTCACCGGCTAATAATTCAGCAGATAAAGAAAATCCTGAGAATTTTAAACATGCCCAGGCATTCCATGCTCCTTCGCTCAATTTCTTGCCTAAAACCGGTAATTCCAAACTCGATAAAAATTCGCAGGACAATAATAGTTTGAAAGACAATTATTCGGATAGCCGTGAAATGCAGACTGAAAATAAAAATAGTAATCCTGATATTCAATCTTCAATTGAACAGAAGGAACAGAACATGGCAGAAAATAAGTTAAATACAGATGATAATGCTGTTACTCTTTCAAACCAGGAGGCATCTGCAAATACTGATAGTCAACAGTCCCCCTTATCACAAAAAGATGTAATAACCTATAAAACACCTCTATCAAAATTTTATGGTAGTTTATATGGCGGGCCACAGTTTTCAATGGTAAAATTACAACGAATTTCCAATGCCGGATATAAAGTTGGGATAGCCCTGGCATATAGAATGAACAAGCATTTTGATGTAGAAATAGGAGCCCAGCGTGAAGAAATCAATTATTTTACTAATGGAAAATATTTTGATAAATCAGGGTTGAAAATTAAAGAGACAACATCATTGGAAGACCTGACTGCACAAAGCCAGTTCACTACAGTGCCTGTTACAGTGAGATATAATTTTCAATCAAAAAAGAATGGCCACTTTTATGCAGGTTTAGGCGTAAATGCAATGGTGCTTACTCATTCTGAAAAATATCAATATACTACATTGAGAAATGGTACTTCAATTGATAAATCAAAAAATTATAAGTCTGTTACTTCAGCAAAATATTTCACCAGTCTTAATGCCAATGCAGGTTATAGAAACAAATTAACTAATTGGTGTGATTATAAAATTGAGCCATATATACAAATACCAGTAAAAGATCTTGGCATTGGTAAATTGCCTATAACAAGTTTTGGATTGAATGTTGGTATTGTCAAAGATTTAAACTTGAAATAATTCAGCTTTGTTTGATGTGTTTAATGTTCCCTTCTACTCCCTGCCTATAAAAAACAAAACTTTGGGGGTTCTTTAGAGTGGAAAACTCAGCCTCGCTTCGGCGGGGCTTTTTATTGTTTCGGATTCTGCATAGATTAATCAGTAACTTTATCAATATAACTCAATAAATGAAAACTCCATTAATGAACACTTCTTTTATAACTGGTGATAAGATAAACTGATTAACTGGGTCTTGAAAGGTTCAGCAAAACAGCATGTTAATATTGATGGAGATTAATACAGCAATTATATGCCTGCTCAAAATATTTTATCTGATCAGCAGATTGCAGATGTGCCGCATACATACGAAACAGTTTTGCTAAAAAATCTTCTGCAGTATTTCCTGGTTAAGTGAAAGCAGTTCGTGCAATGTTAAAATAAAATACAACACAACACAAGAATAATAAACGTACATCGTTGTTAGAATATGAAAAATTTTGTTGGATATATTTTGTTGGTTACATCTTTTCTAATGTCTAAGCAATCGCTTGGACAATGCAAAACTTACCAGCTTGATGCAAAAACAAAAGACACTATCAACTGTACTGACTATCAGGGTTTGAAACAAGGCAGATGGGGAGTGCGTGTTACAGACAATCATGGTGAACCGGGTTACCAGGAAGAGGGTGTATATAAAGACGGGAAAAAAGAAGGGTTATGGATAAGATATAATTTAATGGGAGATGTGATAGCAGAAGAAAATTATAAATGGGGTTATAAAAATGGTATTTGCCGTTATTACAATCTTGCCGGCCTGGTGCGTGAAGAAAGCTGGAGAGCTATTAATCCCAAAAATCCTTATGACACGGTAAGAGTATATCATTTAGATAATCCTGATAAATATGATTTGAAAATAATGAAGATTGATGCATCCACCGTAAGGCAGGGCACCTGGACTTATTACAACCCTGAAAGTGGAACAATAATTAAAACAGAAGAGTATGTAATCAATCAATTGGTGCCTGATAAAAAATCAAATAACAATATTGATTCTTCAACTGTATTAAATCATAACAATCCTAATGATTCATTAAGTGTTGCCAGCAAAAATAAACCACCTGAAGTTTTGGAGTATGAAAAAAAGAATCAGAAAAAGAAAATCAAAGTAAGGGATGGGGCAACTGGTGTTGATTAATCATTATCAGATTTTAATTCATTCCCCTGGGGTGTATAGACAAGGATTTTATCAATTCTATTATTATCCATATCCACAATTTCAAACCTGAAGCCATGCCATTCGAACTGATCGCCTGCAGTAGGGATGCGTTCCAGTTCTTCTAAAATAAATCCTGCCAGCGTATTGAATTGCTGTTCGTCTTCATCCAGGTAATCAGTATGTTCGAAATAACTTAAGAAATCATAAAAAGGAATTTGTGCATCTATCAAAAAACTTCCATCATTTCGTTTGATGATTTCATATTGTTCTTCATCCACATGAGGCACATCACCAACAATAGCATCTAAAATATCATTGAGGGTAACCAGTCCCTGTAAAGTTCCATATTCATCCACTATAAACGCATAGTGTGATTTGATTTCTTTAAATCTTTCCAGCAACTTATAAGCAGAATTATTTTCCGGTACAAACAATCCTGGTGTCATCACTTCCTGTAATGTTGTTCCGGGTTTTGCTTTAATAATATCTTTTAAAGAAACAATACCTTTCATATTATCAATCGTTCCATCACATACTGGATATATGCTATGAATTTCATCTTCTGGTAATTGTTTTATTGCATCAACAGTCTGATGAATTTCAAGCCAGATAATATCGCTTCTGTGCGTCATCAGTGATGTGATATTTCTATCTCCCAGGTGAAAGACACGTTCAATAATTTCCTGCTCGGCTTCTTCAATTGTGCCCTGGTCTGCACCTTCATTGATGATGGCTTTTATCTCATCTTCCGTAACATTAGATGCATATCCCCTGATGTTAAATATATTAGTGATAAATCTGCTTGACCGTGTTAACAACCATACAAATGGATAACTGATCATTGTTATAACACGCATAGGCCCGGCAAATGTTTTTGCAATACTTTCAGGCTTGCTTAATCCAATTTTTTTTGGCACAAGCTCACCCAGTACCAGCGAAAAATAGGTTACTATTATTACTACAACTGTTGTTGCAATGGCATTGCTGTAATGTGTAGTTAATTCATATTTTGAAAAAAAGGATACCAGGCTATCTTTAATTTTCTCACCAGAAAAAATACCATTCAGGATTCCTATTAATGTAATTCCAATTTGTGTAGTTGAAAAAAAAGCGTCTGGTTCATTAGAAAGCATCAAAGCATCTTTGGCACGCTTGTCTCCTTTATTGGCTTGAGCTTCCAACCGGCTTTTCCGCGAAGAAACCAATGCTATTTCTGCCATCGCAAAAATGCCATTTAACAGGATCAGCCCCAGGATAATTAATATTTCAGTCATACAATGTAAAACTAATCAATAAGTATGTGTGAAGTTATATGATGCTTTTTTTCAGCGGGATTATTTGCTAATTTGTTTATTTTCAAAACTAATATCATTGCATTTTTTTGCTGAATCCTGCAAAATCATTTTCATCATACAAGAGAAATTAATATTGATTAATTGATATAATTTGTGATGGTTATATTTAATATTCTTTATCGCTGACTGATAATAAAAAAGTTGCAATAACAATAGGCAACAATAAAAAACTGTGTAGTTAATTTTTTGCTGGTTGTGGTATTTTCAATGGGGGAGGCCAATTTTTTTGTTGTATAAATTTGCAACGCTATAGCCAATAATGCTACCAATAACGGCACCACCTAATACATCAAGAGGATAATGAACACCAACATAAATTTGTCCATAACTAATAGTAGCTGCCCAAACGAAAAAAATGTATGCCCACTTGCCCAGGTAATTTCTTAATGTGAAAAAAATAAAAAATGCTGCTCCAAAATGATTCACTGCATGAGAGGAAGGGAAACTAAATCCACCGCTGCATTGTCTCAGCAACATGCGTACATGGCCCACCATTGCCGGATCCTGGCAAGGTCTTAATCGCCCCACCCAATCTTTTATAAAACTACTACTCAACTGGTCTGTAATTACTACATTCATTGCAACAAACACAATCCATGTCCAGGCACGCCATCCAAAATTCATCAATACAAACAATAATAAAAACAGATAAACCGGGTAAGACATAGTGACGTCACGATACCAGGGAAAATTATGATCGAGAAATGGGGTAGTCCAAACTGTGTTGATTTTATAAAAAAGATTTTGATCAAAATTGATAAGGATATTACCCATAATTTTATTTTAATAGGCAAATGTAATTATACTGCATTTACTTTTAATAGCAGTTTTTTCATAAAACTATTCATGCATTTTCTCCTTATTCTAAATTTTTATTATTATGGTAAAGATAATTTATCAACGTTAAAACAGATTGGTGTTTTTTCAATTATGTTTGCGCATTGCAAATAACCGAAAAATGGCTTTAATAAAAAGTATATCCGGGATTAGGGGAACGATTGGTGGTAAGCCTTCTGATTCATTAAGCCCGGTTGATATTGTAAAATTTACTGCTGCCTATTCTGTTTGGCTTAAACATCAAAATCAACAGCAAACCTTAACAGTTGTGGTGGGAAGGGATGGACGCATTAGTGGCGCTTATGTGCAACAACTTGTGATGTCCACTCTGGTTGCGAGTGGGGTAAATATTATTAATCTTGATTTAAGTACAACACCTACTGTGGAAATGGCAGTACTTTTTAATAATGCAAACGGAGGCATCATCGTTACTGCAAGCCATAATCCTGCCGAATGGAATGCTTTAAAATTATTGAATCACCATGGTGAATTTTTAAGTGCTGCAGATGGTGAGGCATTGCTGGCTATTGCAGAAAAGGAAGACTTTGGCTTTGTAACAATTGATAAGCTCGGCTCAATCACAAACGATGCAACTGCACTGGATAAACATATCGAAGCGATCATTCAGTTATCATTAATTGATATTGCTGCCATTAAAAAGAAGAAATTTAAAGTGGTGGTGGACTGCATCAACAGCACCGGTGCAATTGCTGTACCCGCTTTATTAAAAGCACTTGGCATAAGAGATATCACTTTGCTGAATGATGAAATATCAGGCAGGTTTGCACATAACCCCGAACCATTACCCCAACACCTGACTGCAATTTGCAATGAAGTGAAAAAACAACATGCTGATATCGGCATTGTCGTTGATCCTGATGTGGACAGGCTTTGCTTTATATGTGAGGATGGAAGTTTGTTTGGTGAAGAATATACTTTGGTAGCTGTTGCTGATTATGTGTTGCAAAAAATGAAAGGCAATACGGTGAGCAATCTTTCATCTACAAGGGCTTTGAAAGATATAACTCTCAAACATGGTGGTGAATATTTTCCAAGCGCTGTGGGAGAGGTGAATGTGGTGACTAAAATGAAAGCAGTTAATGCTGTGATTGGCGGAGAAGGAAATGGTGGTGTTATTTTACCCGAGCTCCATTACGGACGTGATGCTTTGGCTGGCATTGCAATCTTTTTAACTTATCTTGCTCAAAATGGTAAAAGTGTTTTGCAGTTGCGAAAAACATACCCTGATTATTTTATGAGCAAAAACAAAATTGAATTGAATAAGGATGTTGATGTAAAAAACATTTTTGCCCATCTGCAGAAAAAATATAAATCACGACCTGTCAATACCGAAGATGGCCTGAAAATAGAATTTGATAATGATTGGGTGCATCTGCGCACCAGCAACACTGAACCTATTATCCGCATTTATGCTGAAAGCAATTTTGAAACTACAGCAGAAAATATTGCAAGGAGATTAATGACAGACATCAAAGAATCAATGTAAAAGTTATTTACCTAAAACTTGCTCCAGCTTTTGCGGTAAAGCTTCACCGCGCAAATTGCGGGCAATAATTTTTCCGGTGGGATCAACTAAAATATTCTGAGGTATTTCATTGATGTGATACATTTCTGCTACTGCATTTTGAAATTGTTTCAAATCACTTACCTGGGTCCATGTTAGATTATCATTGTGTATGGCCTGGATCCAATTGTCTTTATTAGCATCAAGTGAAACACCGAGCACTGTGAAATTTTTATCTTTATATTTATTGAATGCAGCTACCACATTGGGGTTTTCCATCCTGCAAGGCCTGCACCAGCTGGCCCAGAAATCTATCAACACATATTTTCCTTTAAATGATGATAATGAAATATTGTTGCCTGCAGTATCTGATTGTGTAAAATCAATTGCCTGTGTGCCCACTGCACCCACCTTATCCTGTTGTATGATTGTTGCAAGATTTTTTGCAAACTGGCTTTCCAATGCAACACCACTTAATTCTTTGTATCTTTTTTCCAGTAACAAGACATCACGATTGGGATCTGTATCATAACTATATGCCAGCAACAATGCTGCAACCGGAGAATTTTTCTTTCGCTCAACAAAACGATCAACTGTGTTTTGATAAATATTATAAACCGTATTCAACATTATCACTGCAGAATCCCGCATACCTTCTGTGGTTGCATTCATCATTTGTTTACGGTAATATCCTACATAATCATTCAAGGGTTTGATGTCATATAAAAATTCTTCATAGTCATTATTGGTAGGTGAACCTGTGATAGTGATATCATTTTCACTGTTACCTGTAATATTAATCGTGTCATTGCCCATAAACAAAACCATGCGCCTTTGCAATGATGGGAAAAGGATAATGCGTGCATCTGTATTCGGAACTGAACCCGAAAGTTGAAAGACACCATTTTGAATTGTTGTTTGTGTAATCGTATCGGTACCGCTAAAACCTAATAACACAACTCTTGTGTTTTCAGGAACAGATTTTATTTTTCCTGTAATTAAAAAATTATTTTGTGCCTGCACCATCAAAGGCAAAATCAAAAAAATAAAAATCCATTTTTTCATAGCTCTTAAATAAACTTTTTATAAACCTGTTTGCTATTGTTCATGTAATGAATACTGCGAATGAATCTTGTGCTGTATTCTTTCCATATTTCTCTGCATTCAAAAATTATTTCAGTATCGAATCTAAAAATGTTTTCGTTGTCATCTCTAAATCAGCATTGTTTTCTATTGCCTTAATATATGCAGATCCAATGATAGCGCCATTGGCATATTTACAGGCAGACTGAAAACCCTGTTTGTCTTTTATTCCAAAGCCTACCAATACCGGATTTTTTAATTGCATGTTTTGCAACCGTTGCAGATAAAGCTGTACAGCATTAAGATCCTGTTGGTTTCCTGTTGTGGATGATGATGAAACAGCATATAAAAATCCTGAACTTAATGCATCCAGTTTTCTTATCCTTTCTTCTGATGTTTCCGGTGTTACCAAAAAAATAAAATCCAAACCATACCTTTTAATAACCGGTGCATATTCTGCTTCAAACTCATGCTCAGGCAAATCAGGAAGAATTAGTCCATCAATCGCTACATCTGCTGCATACTGACAAAATTTTTCAAAACCAAATTGCAACACCGGGTTCATATAACCCATTAAAATCACTGGCACATAAATTTCTTTCCTGAATCCCTGCAACTGTTCAAATAATTTTTCAATCGTCATACCATGCTGCAAAGCCTTCGTCCCACTTGCCTGAATCACAGGGCCATCAGCCAAAGGATCGCTGTATGGCATACCAAGTTCAATAATATCTGCACCATTATTCTGCAATGTTTTCATTACTTGTAGTGTGCTTTCCGGTCCTGGAAAACCGGCAGTGCAATACACATTTAAAACATTATTCTTTTTATGTTGAAATAATTTTTCTAACCTGCTCATGAAAAAAATTGTGATGCGAATTTCAGTAATTATCCCAACAATTGTTGCATTGATTATTTTAATCAAATTATCAGGGCATTACTATTATTATTTGTAAGCTTTAATAGCCATTAAACAAGAAAGCAAAATATCTGACGCATCTGCATGTTTTTTATCATTCCTTTTTAAAATCAAACAGAGTAGCTGTAAATTCACCACGTTCTCTTTTCTTAGTTAAAGCTGAGAAATTCCCTTTATACCGCATTGTTTCTGGCACAAGCAAATTACCAATATGCGTCATATCAACTTCAATCTTTACATCAAAATCATAAAAACCCGCATGATAACTTAATGCATACGTACGGCCAACAACTTCCATTGTCTTCGCATCAAACATAGTTGTCATCTCATCAACCACTATATTATTTCTGCGAAAAAAACCAAGATCATCTTTTGGTTTAATGGTAAAAATATAAACCCACTGACCATTGTGTGAATCGTAATCTAAAGTGTAATTGTATAGTTGGTGTGCATCATCATCGTATAAGTCGAGTTTGTTACCAATGAATGGTATGCCCGGTATTTTTTTGCCCGGTTCAAAAAAAAGCATTTTTAATTGCTCTTTGTGTTTATCGGTGCCGCTCTTACCGGCAGTAGAAAATTCACGGCCTGCTACAATATTGGTTTCTCCACAGGTCTTCCCTTTTGTAAGGAAAATAGAAGCATACATTTCACCTGTCAAATAATTAAAATCACCATTTGGTTTTAAGAAATCGCCTGTTGTTTTTTGTTCCAAAGTTTGGGTTGTCCTGCATCCATCATTGCGCAACTGTCTTGTTTTGCTGAAATAACTGGCTTCAGGATTATTGTGTTTATCCAGCATCCTGATATTATTGTAAGCAGAAAATTCAATAATATGCAGGTTGCGGAAAGCTTTATAAAATGTGGTATCATTTTGTATGCGGCGCAACAGGCTTTTATAATCCATGTGGTTGCGCACTATCACTTCTTTCAATGTAAAAGTTCCTTTGTCAATGATGACAGTTGTATCTTTCCCTTCTACAATAAATGAATCCTTTTGTTGGGAATATAGACTTATAGGCAGCAGGATTGAAAAAAAAATAACATGTTTCAACTTCATTTGGGGAAAGACATTTTGTAATCAACTTTTATTTTGCCTTTTGTTATATCCGAAAGTTTGCCTTGTAATAATTTTCTTTTGAAGGGTTTTAAATGATCAATAAAAAGTTTGCCTTCAATATGATCATATTCATGCTGGATGATTCTTGCAGTGATGCCTTCAAAAGTTTCTATGTGATGTTTAAAATTTTCATCATCATATTCAATGGTGACAGTTTCAGGTCTTACTACATCTTCCCTGATTTTCGGGATGCTTAAGCAACCTTCATTATAAGGCCATGGATTACCCTCTGCATTTTTTAAGTGTGCATTGATAAAAATAATTTTCCTGCCGGGTTCATCAGGATATTTGCCTTTGTCTTCATCCTCCTGGTTGGCAAAAATCTGTTCACTATCCACAATAAAGAGGCGGATGTCTTTATTAATTTGAGGAGCTGCCAGCCCCACACCGTTGCTGGCATATAATGTTTCCCACATATCCGCAATCAGTTTGTCAAGATTGGGATAATCTGGTGTTATATCTTTTGCCACCGATCTCAATACAGGCGTTCCATAAGCAACAATGGGTAAAATCATATTAACCTTTTACTTCTTTATCTGTAATAATTAGACTCTGTCAATTTTGCGTGCGAAGATAAATATAAGCGTGTTAAGCGGAGGATAAAAAAAGCCTTATTCATCCAGGCTTCTCAGGTATTCCTGCAGCATGATGGCTGCAGCTATTTGATCAATATTTTCCTTTTTCCGGCGGTCTTTTTTCTTCATCCCCATTTCTACCATAGCCTGCGATGCCAGTTTGGAAGTATAGCGTTCATCCACCGTTTCAATTTTCATACCTGGAAAATCTTTTTTGAATTTACCTATAAACTGCTGCACCAATGGTGTAGCATGCGTATCAGAATCATCGAGATTTTTTGGCTCACCCACCAACACCAGTTCAACTGCTTCCTGTTGAAAATAATTTTTTAAAAATGGGAATAAATTATGTGTTTCCACTGTAGTTAATGAAGTGGCAATAATTTTTAACGGGTCAGTCACCGCAATACCGGTACGCTTTTTCCCATAATCAATACAAAGGATACGAGGCATAAATATGAAAGGAATAAATTGGTTTTTTTAAAAAAAATGATGTCTCTTCTTTTTGCTTAGTGATAAATAAACATATCAGCGATTACCAATACAGCAAACACAACACTTGCAATTCCATTGGCTGTCATAAAAGCAATGTTCACCCTTCTGAGGTCATTGGGTTTTACAATGGAATGTTGGTAAATCAACATGCCGCAAAAAACTATTATTCCAATCCAATATACAAAATGAAAATGGCCGTAAATACCTGCAGCAATCACACAGGCTGCACTCATTGCATGAAGCAATTCAGAAACATGCAATGCTTTATTTTTACCAACAGTGGCTGGTATTGAATATAAATTTTGCGATTGGTCAAAATCTATATCCTGCAAAGCATAAATAATATCAAAACCACTGACCCAGAAAATTACTGCAAGTGAAAAAAGGATTGGCAACACATCAAACCTGCCTGTTACTGCAAGATAAGCGCCAATAGGGGCGAGGCTCAAACCAAGGCCCAATACTAAATGGCATAAATTGGTAAAACGTTTGGTGTAGCTATAAAATAATATAACAAACAATGCAACGGGTGAAAGAAAAAAACAAATTTTATTGATAAAAAAACATGCAGTTATAAACAAAAAACAATTCAGCAAAACAAAACGCAATGCACTTCCAGGTGAGATTATTCCTTTCGGTATTTCTCGGATGGCAGTCCTTGGGTTTTTTGCATCAAAACTCCTGTCGAGGTAACGGTTGAACGCCATAGCAGCGCTGCGGGCAGTGACCATACAGATTAAAACCAGCAGGAACTTTAAAGCTATTTCACCTGTAGTAAATTCAGCTAATACTTTTTGTGATGCTCCGTTAATTTGGTCATTACCACCCAACCAGGAAGCAGGTAGTGAATAAAATAAATTTGTGTATCCCAAAAAAAATCCAATCAAAGCAAAGGGTAAAGCAAAAATGGTGTGTGAAAATTTTACCAGCGACAAATAATTCTTAACCTTATTCATAATCTGCCGCAAAGGTAACCTCTTTGTAAAAATTATCGCTTTACTGTTGTTGTATGATTGTCATTTATTCATCCTGATTGACAAAACGCAGTGATTTTCTATTTGACAATATGGGAGACTGCCTTCAAAATATCCATCCTTAAACCAGAAAGTAGTGTTTCACAAATAAGCTTCTATTAAAGCCTAAGTGAATTTAGTGATTGACAAGTTTCCATAAAACAATTCCTGCTGCTACACTTACATTTAATGAATGTTTCATCCCGTGTTGTGGAATTTCAATACAGCCATTACAACTATCCATTGCTTCGTTTTGTACACCTGTAACTTCATTGCCAAATATCACGGCAATTTTTTTGTTGCCGGGTAGTTGAAATTTTTCAAGCCCGGTACTTCCTTCTGCCTGTTCAATAGCATACACTGCATAACCGTTTTCTTTTAATTGATGAATAGCATCAGTTATTTTTTCAAACTGCATCCAGTCAACAGTGTCAACTGCACCTAAAGCAGTTTTATGAACAGAACGGTGAGTAGGTGGTGGTGAATATCCACAGATAAAAATACATTCGATTAAAAAAGCATCTGCTGTCCTGAAGATGCTGCCAACATTATAAGCGCTGCGGATATTATCAAGTAAAACTATTATTTTATTCTTTTCAGCCTGTTTAAATTCTTCTACCGTTTTCCGGTTTAGCTCATCCATACTTAGTTTACGCATAGTGCAAAATTAATCAAGGGTTACTGAAGCTAAAAAACTTAAAACTTATATATTTGCCCCCGTTGAATTTATTCCTAACTGATTGCTGATTTAATAAGTTGCAAGAATCCTTAAAGCTCATTTTATTTGCGCAGCTTTTAAACCACTTAAAATTGAATCCTTATGATTTTGAAACAACTTGCAGTTTTTGTTTGTGGTATGTTTATTTCAGTATTTACATTCAGCCAGAAAAAAGACCCACTGATGAAATTTGGCAACGTTACGCCGGATGATTTTAAACAGGATGTTTACAGTATTGATTCTTCTGCTGATGCAGTATATTTAGTAAGTGCCGGTTATTCCAAATATGAAGGCAATACCCAGGGATGGTTTTCTGTTGTTTATACTGTGCATGAAAAAATAAGACTGCTTCACAAAAAAAGTTTTGATGATTTGAGCAAAGTGAAAATTGGTTTATATGTGAATGGGTCTGATTATGAAAAACTGGATAATCTGGATGCTGCAACCTATAATCTTGAAAATGGAAATGTGGTAGTAACCAAAGTGGATAAGAACTCAATATTTGATGATAAAGAAGGAGATTATAAAATTAAAAAATTCACTTTTCCCAATCTGAAAGAAGGCTCAATTATTGAATATACTTACACTACAATAAGCCCGTTTTACAGGGATTTGCCAACATGGTATTTTCAGGGCAATTATCCAAAATTAATTAGTGAGTTCACCGAGGAATCTCCGGAATTTTTTGATTTAGTGATGTTAAGGCAGGGTTATCTTACGCCGGAGCTTGATACGGTAATTTCAACTGCTGATAATTTTAGTGTAATTGAACAAGGCGGCGTTTCATCTAACAATACATATAATATCAGGAGCAGAACGATGAAGCATACCTGGCAATACAAAGACGTGCCCGGAATTAAAGAAGAAAGCTTTATAACTACTTTATCAAACTATGTTCAAAAAATAGACTTCCAGTTTTCTGCTATTCGGTTTCCGAATACATCGCCTCAAACTTTCCTGAGCACTTGGGGGGAAACAGTTGATCAGTTAATGAAAAATGAAAGGTTTGGAGTGGACTTAGACCTGCCAAACGGATGGTTGAAAAATGATATTGAAACTGCTGAAGATAATGCAACCGATGCATTGACAAAAGCAAAAAATATTTATGCTTATGTGCGGGACAATTATAGCTGTACAGACCATGACACAAAATATTTGTCTCAGCCAATAAAGAAAACTCAACAATCAAAAAAAGGAAATGTTGCAGATATTAATTTGCTTTTAGTAGCAATGTTGAAAGTTGCTGGGTTTGATACCTATCCTGCACTGCTGAGTACAAGGGATAATGGAAGGGCCTTTGAAGCATATCCGATTATTTCAAAATTTAATTATGTAATAGCGCAAACAACTATTGACGGACAACAATATTTACTGGACGCTTCCCAACCTTCACTTGGATTTAATTTGTTGCCGGCTTATTGTTACAACGGTAGTGCCCGTTTGATTGCACCAACACCTGTTTTAATAAACTTATCACCGGATTCGCTACATGAACATGAAGTAACATCATTGTTTTTGACTAATCAGGAAAATGGAGAAATCAAAGGCAGCTATAATCACATGATGAATACACTTCAGTCAATTGATATGCGGGATAAAATGAAGAAAACAAATGCACAGGAATATTTCAACGAAGTGAAAAAAGGTTTTGGGTATGAAGTGAAAATGACCAACACAGCTATTGATTCACTTAATAAAAAAGAAATGCCGGTATCAGTTCGGTTTGATTTGTCATTTAAACCGGAAGAAGACATTATTTATTTCAACCCGATGATTGCGGATGCAGTATATACAAAAAATCCATTTCAGGCAGCAACACGATCATACCCTGTAGAAATGCCTTATTGCATTGATGAAACTTATATTCTGAACATGCAGGTGCCAACAGGTTATGTGGTAGATGAGCTACCGAAATCAACCAGGGTTTTCTTAAACGGAAGTGATGGGATGTTTGAATACCTGATCCAGCAATCTGGCCAAGCAATACAAATGCGTTGCATTACAAAAATTAATAGGGCAACATTTGAGTCTGTTGATTATGAAACACTGCGCAATTTTTTTGCTTATGTGGTTCAAAAAGAAAATGAACAGATTGTATTTAAAAAACAGTAGTCATGTACAAACGTCCATTCCTTTTAATTGCCTTATGTTTTTTATTTCAATTGATACAAGCGCAGGATTATTCTGTCTTTACAATACCAGACACCTTGATGAATAATGCCAATGCAGTGATCAGGTCAGATGAATACAGAATAACAATAAAAGATATTGACAAAGCAATCATCCACCATAAATATGTGATTACTGTTTTGAATGAAGCAGGCAACAAATATGCTGTATATCACAATACTTATAGTAAGCTGGTGAGTTTAAGTGATATAGATGGCAACCTTTATAATGCTGCTGGTAAACATTTGAAAAATATAAAGAAAAAAGATATTGCTGATTATATAGATGATAACCAGATGGCAATGGTAACAGACAAAAGGATAAAAGTGCACAGGTTTTATTCAACAGATTATCCTTATACTGTGGAGTATGAAGATGAACAGGTTTTTGATGGTATTTTTTATTTGCCCTATTGGATACCTCAGATATCCAACTACTGTGCAGTGCAACAAAGCCGTTTTGTTGTTGAAACACCTGTTGATTATAAATTAAACTACAAGTCATTTCTTTATCCTGGTAAACCTTCTATTATCAATGATGGTAAAAAAATTACTTACGCATGGGAAGTGAAAAACCTGAAAACATTTGATGATGAAGATTTATCGCCTAATTGGGAAGAAATGACCACTGCAGTTTTTTTAGCGCCTGTTCATTTTAAAATTGAAAACTATGAAGGTCAAATGGATACCTGGCATAATCTTGGAAAATTTATAGCATCATTAAATGCAGGTAAAGATGTGTTGCCTGATAATGTGAAACAAGATGTACATCATCTCACTGATAATCTGAGTACGGCAAAGGAGAAAGCATTTGCATTGTATAATTATCTGCAAAAAAGCACCAGATACATTTTGGTAAGTTTAGGTATTGGCGGATGGCAACCTTATGATGCAAATTATGTAGCAACAAAAAAATATGGAGATTGTAAAGCGCTTTCCAATTATATGGTTAGTTTATTGAAAGAAGCCGGTGTCAAAGGTTATTATGTATTGATCAATGCTGATGAAACAGATCTTCATGGTTTGTGGGATGATTTTCCTTCTCCATTTTTTAATCATGCGATTGTTTGTGTGCCTGATGGTAAAGACACTTTATGGTTTGAATGTACCAGTCAAACTACAGCACCGGGTTATCTGGGTGCTTTTACCGGAAACCGTAAGGCGTTGATGATTGCTGACGACGGTGGCTACATTGTGCATACACCTGATTATAATTCTAAAGATAATATGCAGGTTCGTGTTGTGGCTGCATCCATTGACAGTGCCGGAAAACTTTCTGCTGTTTTAAATACAAGATATACCGGTGTTCAACAAGATATCCTGAATGCTATCATCAATGAGTTGGACAAAGAGTCTAAAGAAAAATTTTTAAACCGGGAACTAAACCTGCCAACCTATAAAGTCAATGACTCAAAATATATGGAATCAAAAGGCCTTATACCTGAAGTGAATGAACAATTGGATATTTCTGCACTTTCTTATGCAACAATTTCAGGTAAAAGAATATTTATTAAACCTAATTTGTTTAATAAAACCGCATCTAAATATAATGAGAATGAAACAAGGCTCTTTGATATTGTACTTCCTTTTTCATTTCGTGATATTGATTCTATTGATATCAAAGTGCCATCAGGTTATGTTGCCGAAGCATTGCCAAAACCTGTAACAATCAGTAGTAAGTTTGGTAATTATTCTATCACTTATTCAGTTGAAAATGACAAAGTAAAAGTTGTCCGTGATTATGAACGGACCTCAGGCCGTTTTCCTGCAAATGAATATAAAGAGTTTGCAACATTTAATAACAACATGTTTAAGGCAGACCGCAGTCAGGTAGTGTTGTTAAAAAATGGCGACTAAAAATTATTGGTCAGCCTTTGATGTAACGAATCTTTATGTTATAGATTAATAACAAGCCAGCTTGCTTCAAATTCATTCTGTCTTTTTAATAGCATTGTGTTGACTGTTGCAATTTTTTGCATTGAAAAATAATTGACCGGTGTTCATCGTATCCACTCTTAAAATGTGGCGCTTTTTTCCCTATTAAGTTTTTAAAATTCTAACAGGAAAACTTTTCAGTTTGTCCTGTTATCGCCTGTAATTATTTCATAAAATTTCGACTTTAAATGACATAGTTGCATATAAATTTTAGTAGCAATCTTGTGAATGATTTTTGCTGTTAATAAAAGATTACATTTAAAAATAATCCCCAAAGGAGATAATTAAAATATATGAACTTAGGAAACTTTACAATAAAAGCTGCTGAGGCGTTTCAACAGGCGCAACAAATAGCTTTTAATAATTCAAACCCGAATATTGAAACGGAGCATATCCTGAAAGCTTTGCTGGAACTGGAAGATTCTCCTGTTGAATACCTGTTGAAGAAAAATAATGTTACGCTCAATTTGCTTGACAGTAAACTGGATGAAGCATTGAATAAACTACCAAAACAAAGCAGTGGTGAGGCAGCACAATCTATCAGCCGTGATGCCAACAATGTAGTGTTGCGGGCTGGTGCAGTGCTCAAACAATTTAATGATGAGTTTGTAACACCTGAACATTTATTACTGGCAATTGTGCAGGGCAATGATGCATCTGCAAAAATATTGAAGGAGGCAGGCCTGACTGAAAAAGGGCTTATTACTGCAATTAAAGAATTGCGCAAAGGCGATACCGTCAGTTCACAGACACAGTCACAGGAATTCAATGCTTTGAATAAATATGCAAAGAATCTGAATGAAATGGCAAGACAAGGCAAGCTTGATCCTGTCATTGGCCGTGATGAAGAAATCCGCAGGACGCTGCACATTCTTTCCCGCAGGACAAAAAATAATCCTATCCTGGTGGGTGAGCCAGGTGTAGGTAAAACAGCAATTGCAGAAGGTATTGCACACAGAATTGTAAACGGCGATGTGCCTGAAAATTTAAAATCAAAAATTATTTATGCACTTGATATGGGCCAGTTGATTGCCGGTGCCAAATATAAAGGTGAGTTTGAAGAAAGGTTGAAAGCTGTTATTAAAGAAGTAAGCAACAGTGATGGCGGCATCATACTTTTTATTGATGAAATTCATACGCTCGTTGGTGCTGGTGGAGGCGAAGGTGCAATGGATGCAGCAAATATTTTAAAACCTGCATTGGCTCGTGGTGAATTAAGGGCAATAGGCGCCACAACATTGAATGAATACCAGAAATTTTTTGAAAAAGATAAAGCGCTGGAACGCCGTTTTCAAAAAGTGATGATTGATGAACCCAGCGTGGAAGATGCAATATCAATACTACGTGGTCTGAAGGACCGTTACGAAACACATCATCATGTGCGCATCAAAGATGAAGCCGTTGTGGCTGCAGTTGAATTATCCAACAGGTATATTACCGACAGGTTTCTTCCGGATAAAGCAATTGATTTGATTGATGAAAGCGCAGCCAAGCTAAGGCTTGAAATGAATTCAATGCCTGAAGAACTGGATAATCTCGAAAGGCAGATCAGGCAGTTGGAAATTGAAAGAGAAGCTATTAAAAGGGAAAATGATGAGGTTAAATTAAAATCACTCAATGTTGAAATCAGTAATTTGAGTGTAGAGCGCGATACATTAAAAGCCAAATGGAAACAGGAAAAAGAACTTGTTGAAAAAATACAAAATGCAAAAGCTTCCATTGAGCAATTAAAATTAGAAGCAGAACAGGCAGAACGCAATGGCGATTATGGAAAAGTAGCTGAAATACGTTATGGTAAAATAAAGGAACAGGAAAAAGTAATTGCTGATTTTACCAGGCAACTGGAAGAATACAGTAAGCAGGGAAAGAGGTTGATGAAGGAAGAAGTGGATGCAGAAGATATTGCTGAAAGCGTGGCAAAAGCTACAGGCATACCGGTAGCAAGGATGTTGCAGAGTGAGCGTGAAAAACTCCTGCACCTTGAAGATCATTTGCATGAAAGGGTAGTAGGCCAGGAAGAAGCTATTACAGCAGTGGCAGATGCCATCCGCAGGAGCCGTGCAGGTTTGCAGGATCCAAAAAAACCGATTGGCTCTTTTATATTTTTAGGTACTACAGGAGTTGGTAAAACAGAACTGGCAAAAGCGCTTGCGGAATATTTGTTTGATGATGAAAGCATGATGACCAGGATTGATATGAGTGAATACCAGGAGAAACATACAGTATCCCGTTTGGTTGGAGCGCCTCCGGGTTATGTGGGTTATGATGAAGGCGGGCAATTGACAGAGGCTGTACGTCGCAAACCCTACAGCGTTGTATTGCTGGATGAAATTGAAAAGGCGCATCCTGATGTCTGGAATGTTTTATTGCAGGTGTTGGATGATGGCAGGCTGACAGATAACAAAGGCCGGGTAGTAAATTTTAAAAATACTATCATCATCATGACCAGCAACATAGGCAGCAACATTATCCAGGATGCTTTTGAAAATGTAACTGAAAAGAACGTTGATGAAGCAGAAGAAAAAGCAAAAGCTGAAGTGATGAATTTATTGCGTCAGACTATCAGGCCCGAATTCCTGAACCGTGTAGATGAAATTATCATGTTCCACCCGTTGATGAAAAAAGAGATAAAAAGTATTGTTACAATCCAGTTGAATCAATTAAAACATTTACTGGAAGAAAGTCATATACAACTTGAGTTCAGCGATTATCTCATAGATTATTTAACTGAAAATGGCTTTGATCCACAGTTTGGTGCAAGGCCATTGAAAAGGTTGATTCAAAAACAAATCGTGAATCAGTTGAGTAAAAAAATATTGTCTGGTGATATTGATCAGTCTCACCCTGTGCTGGTGGATGTATTTGATAATGTTGTAGTTTTTAGAAATGAGGTTGCAGAGAAAGAGAAATAATCATTATGAAGTGATAAAAATTCAATAAACAATAAAGGCCGTTTATAACTTATGAGCGGCCTTTATTAGTGAAATAAAATTTATGATTTTACTTTTTCACGAACAGCAGGAAATGTGTAAGTGAAAAATGCAGGTTGTTAGTTGTACATGTCTTCGCGTAATGCATGAACACGTTCATCATTTATATATTCATCAAATGTCATCAAACGGTCAATCATGCCTTTAGGCGTTAATTCAATAATCCTGTTGGCCACAGTTTCCATGAAAGTATGGTCGTGTGATGTAAGCAAAACAATTCCCGGGAAAGTCTGACAGCCTTCATTGAAGGCCTGTATGCTTTCCAGGTCAAGGTGGTTGGTAGGTTGATCAAGTACAATTAAGTTTGGATTTTGCAACATCATCCTGCTGATCATACAACGCACTTTTTCACCCCCACTTAAAACATTTGTTTTCTTCAGGATATCATCACCGCTAAATAACATCTTGCCGAGGAAGCCTCTTAAAAATGGTTCATCAGCATCTGTTACATGCGATGGAACATATTGTCTCAACCATTCTATCAATGTCAGGCCTTCATTGAAAAATTCACTGTTTTCCAAAGGCAGGTAAGCTTTGGTTATAGTGGTTCCCCATTCATACTTCCCTCCATCAGGTTGTTCATTGTCATTGATGATTTCAAAAAAATTGGTAACCGCTAATGGGTCTTTACTTAAGAATGCAATTTTCTCGCCTTTGTTTATACTAAAACTTAGTTTGTCAAACAACTTTCTGCCATCAACAGTTTTGCTGAGATTTTCAACATTTAAAACCTGGTTGCCAGCTTCGCGTAATGGCTGGAAAATAATACCGGGATAACGACGGTTACTCGGTTGTATTTCTTCTATCGTTAATTTCTCCAATGCTTTCTTTCTTGAAGTAGCCTGTTTGCTTTTTGAAGCATTCGCTGAGAAACGTGCAATGAAATCGAGCAATGCTGCTCTTTTCTCTTCAATCTTTTTATTCTTATCATTGATCTGGCGACTCATCAACTGTGAGCTTTCATACCAGAAGGTATAGTTGCCTGTAAATATTTTTATTTTCTGGCGGTCCACATCAGCAACATGTGTACACACGGCATCAAGAAAGTGACGGTCATGGCTCACCACCAAAACAATATTTTCATAATCAGCTAAAAAGTTTTCTAACCATCCGATCGTTTCAATGTCAAGGCCATTAGTAGGTTCATCCAACAATAAAATATCGGGGTTGCCAAATAATGACTGTGCCAACAAAACCCGCACTTTTAAATTACCAGGAATGTCCTGCATCAGGCTGTTGTGAAATTCTTCTATCACACCAAGGCTGCTCAATAAACTGGCTGCATCACTTTCAGCTTCATATCCACCCATCTCACCAAACTCTGCTTCCAGCTCTGCTGCCCGCATGCCATCTTCTTCATCAAAATCTGCTTTGGCATAAATAGTCTCACGCTCATGCATCATCTGCCACAATTTGGAGTGCCCCATCAACACAGTGTTCAAAACAGTTTGCTCATCAAACTCAAACTGGTTTTGTTTCAATACAGCCATGCGCTCGCCAGGTGTAATTTCAACTGTTCCTTTATTAGGCTCAATTTCACCACTTAATATTTTTAGAAATGTTGATTTGCCGGCACCGTTGGCACCAATGATACCATAACAGTTTCCATGTGTGAAGCTGAGGTTAACCTCATCAAATAAAACACGTTTGCCGTACGATAATGTGATATTTCTTGCACTAATCATTTTTACCTGCTCAATTTTTTTGAAGGCGCAAAATTAATAAAAGCGGGCTAAGGTGCAAGATGAAAATTGCTGGCTTTATGAATTATTGTATTTATTTTAATAATATTAAAATATTTCATTTCCATGTTTTGATGATGGTTGAAAGATGTTTTATAAAAAAATCAATATGTGTTTCTTATTTATTTTAACCAATATTTCTAAGTTTTAAAAGTTGTTTTATTGATGACAACAGGAAATATTGCAGGATTTGGCCAATAATCATTATTAGAAAAGTATATTTCATTTTAATGTGTAGTAGCAAATCATTTTTGAAATTTCACTTCGAAAAAACTACTTTTCGTCAAATTCCTACTACATTTATAGGAAATATGGAATAAATCTCCTTATTTTGAAAATAAATTTTATCAAAAAAGCCTGACTATCTCAAAACATTACATGTATGATTTCAAAACTCAGTTCTGATGAAGTACTTAGCTTTCTAATTATTGTAAGTTTAATTTTAATTTCAGCAAGGGTGCTTGGTGAGGTATTCAGGAAGTTTAAACAACCTGCAGTGATTGGCGAAATTCTTGCTGGCATTTTGTTAGGGCCATCATTGATGGGGACTATCTCACCACAATTATTTCAAGACATTTTCACATCACATAATGGCGTTCCTTATAAAGCCTTTGACGGGCTTGCTCAAATTGGTATTATTTTACTAATGTTTATCGCAGGTTTTGAAGTTGATTTAAAGCAAATCCGTAAACAGGGAAAACAGGCTGCTTCCATCAGCTTTATGGGTTTGATATTTCCCTTTGCTTTAGGATTTGGCGCTGTATGGTTTTTTTATGAAAAAATTTTTTCAACTTCAACTGCTATAAGCCCATCCATACCTGCAATGTTTTTCGGAACAGCTTTGTCCATAACTGCATTATCTGTTATTGCAAAGATTTTACTGGATATGGATATCCTCCGGTCAAAAATCGGCAATCTTGTCTTGACTGCTGCTATGATTGATGATTTTCTTGGATGGATATTGTTTTCAATTATTATGAAACTGATTAAGCCTGCTGAAGAAAGCGCAATCTGGCCAGTAACTATGGTTTTTATTTATACTGTTTTCATTCTTACAATTGGCAAGTGGTTGGTTGATAAAATTTTATTGATAGCAAATAAATTTTTATCAATAGGCGGATTGATTACAGTTGCTGTTGCATTGTGTTTACTGAGTGCAGTTTATACAGAATATCTTGGTGTGCATAGTATTTTCGGCGCTTTCTTAATGGGCGTAGCTATCGGTGATTCTAAATTTTTCCCGGAGCGAATACAAAGTATTTTGCATCAGTTTGTCATTAATATTATTGCTCCATTATTTTTTGCATCAATTGGATTGAGGGTAAATTTTGTTACCAATTTCAATATTGAAATCGTTGCCATCATCCTGTTGATTGCATGTATTGCAAAATTGATTGGGGCAGGGATTGGCGCACGCATGAGTGGCTTGAATAAAAATGAATCTTATGCAGTTGCATTCGGGATGAATGCAAGAGGCTCTCAGGAAATTGTTTTGGGGGCACTTGCTTTACAGGCAAAGATTATTGATGAGCCGATTTTTGTAGGCCTTGTCGTTATGACGATTGTGACAATTTTAATGGCAGGCCCTTTGATGAAATATTTTCTCAATAAAAATTCGGCAACAATTTCTGATAATAATGCTGAATCAAAAATCGGAGTTGATTCACTGGAAAGTTCTGCCGTTACAGGATAAAGATATAAATGGTATTGTTGTAGAGATAAACATTCCTTTTTATAAATTTGCCCGTTGTACATATCTTATTTTTGAATTGTGTAGTGAAAATTTCACTCAATAAGAAAAACCATGGTTTCAAAACTCAGTCCTGAGGAAGTGTTGAATTTCCTCATTATTGTAAGTATAATATTAATACTATCCCGTGTATTAGGTGAAATTTGCCGCCGGTTCAAACAGCCTGCAGTAATAGGCGAAATATTGACAGGAATCATTCTTGGTCCATCACTTTTAGGCGCTGCATTTCCAAATCTGTTTAATGAAATTTTTATTTCGCAACCACGCTCTTATGCTGCTTTTGACGGCCTCGCTAATATGGGCATCATTTTATTAATGTTTATCGCCGGTTTTGAAGTTGATTTAAAACAAATCCGCAAACAGGGTAAGCCTGCGGCAGCTATTAGCATCATGGGTCTTGTGCTTCCATTTGCTCTGGGATTTGCCAGTGTATATTTTTTTTATGATACAATCTTTTCTGTTTCCACACACAGGAAAATGATCCCGGCAATGTTTATGGGTACAGCTTTATCCATTACAGCTTTATCTGTGATAGCAAAAATTTTACTGGATATGAATATGCTGCGGTCAAAAATTGGCAACCTCATTCTTACTGCAGCAATGATCAATGACTTTTTGGGATGGATATTATTTTCTATCATTATTCAACTGATTCAGTCTGGCAAACAGGAGGGCTCTGTTTTTTCAATTGGTTATGTCCTTTTATATACTGCCATTTTATTGACAGCAGGCAGGTGGTTTGTTGATAAAATATTAATGGTCGCCAATAAATTTTTATCAATCGGTGTTATCATTACCATTGTTGTTTGCTTATGCCTGCTGAGTGCTGTGTTCACAGAATTTCTTGGAGTGAGAGGAATATTCGGGGCATTCTTAATGGGGGTTGCTATTGGCGATTCAAAATATTTCCCTGAAAGATTACAGCAAATATTACATCAATTCGTTGTCAATATCATTGCACCATTATTTTTTGCATCAATTGGTTTGAGGGTAAACTTTATTGCCAGCTTCGATGTGAAAGTTATCCTCATTATAGTGCTCATTGGTTGCTTTGCAAAAGTGTTCGGCTCAGTAATCGGCGGCAGGATGAGTGGCCTCTCCAAAAATGAATCTTATGTTATAGGTTTTGGAATGAATGCACGTGGATCACAGGAAATAGTTTTGGGAGCATTGGCTCTGCAGGCAAAAATCATCAATGATCAAATATTTGTCGGCCTCATTATTATGACTGTTGTTACTATCATTATGGCTGCACCTTTTATGAGACATTATATCAAAAAAGATAGTGATGCAAATGCAGTCAAGGATATGACTGTAGAGCCTGCAGTCTAAAGTTTGTACACTAAATGATTTTTTTGTTTTCATTTGAATAAAAATGCCATTCTGATGAATGACTTTTTTGTTTTGTTCTTTTATTGCCTTATGCAATTATTTTTGAATAATGACAGCAGATAATTTATTCATAGCAAAACAGTTTTCATTGTTATCAAAACTGATGGATATCCATGGTGAAAATAGTTTTAGGGCTAAAGCATATTCATCCACTGCATTTACTATTAAAAGTTTACCACAACAACTTTCAGATATACCTCGTGAGAAATTATCTGCCATCAAAGGCATTGGAGATTCTGCAGCGGGTAAGATCGTAGAAATATTGGAGCGTGGAGAAATGCCAGTATTGACTGAGCTCATTGCTAAAACACCTTTAGGCATTATGCAAATGCTCAGTATAAAAGGTATCGGCCCGAAAAAAATTACGGTTATCTGGAAAGAAATGGGTATTGAAGATGTTGGGGAATTATTGTATGCCTGTAATGAAAACAGGTTGACTTTATATAAAGGTTTTGGTGAAAAAACACAGAAAAGTATCCGGGAAGCTATTGAGTTTTTCCTGAACAATATTGGTAATTATTTATATGCTCAAGTGGAGACATTTGCTACAAACCTGGATGAAAGAATCAAAGAACATTTTTCAGAATATTCATTTTATCAAACCGGAGACTTTCACCGTCAATTGGAAATTATAGATAAATTGGAATGGGTAACCGATGTACCGGAAAAAGAATTACAGGATTATTTGCATCAACACAAATTTGTTACTGAAAAGATTGATGCGGGCGAGTCAGTGTATAAAGGAGAAGAAGAAAATATATTGTTGAAATTTTATCACACCTCAACAGAAAAACTTTTCTTTCAATTATTTTCAACTTCATGCAGTGATGATTTTCTTTCCGAATGGAAAAACAGGAGTTTATTTAGATACAGGGAAATTTTTGATAGTGAAGAAGAGATTTTTACACAGGCAGGTATGTCTTTTATCCCGGCTTTCCTGCGGGAAAAAACATCTGTCATTGACGCCGCATTGCAAAATGATTTGCCAGATATTATTCAAACAAAAGATATTACAGCAATCATTCACAGTCATTCAAACTGGAGTGATGGTGTGAATACAATAAATGAAATGGCAGATGCCGCAATCAGCAAAGGGTTTCAATATCTCGTACTCAGCGACCATTCCAAATCTGCTTTTTATGCCAATGGTCTTTCTGTGGAAAGAATAAAAGCACAGCATGCAGAAATTGATGAGCTAAATGAAAAACTGAAACCATTTAAAATTTTCAAAAGCATTGAAAGTGATATTTTGAATGATGGGAGCCTTGATTATTCTGATGAAGTGTTAAACAGTTTTGATATTGTTATTGCATCTGTTCATTCTAATTTAAAAATGACCGAAGAAAAAGCAATGATGCGTTTGCTGAATGCAGTAAAAAATCCATACACTTCTATATTGGGACACTGTACCGGAAGATTGTTGTTGAGCCGTGCCGGCTATCCTGTTGATCATAAAAAATTGATTGATGCATGTGCAGAAAATAATGTTGTGATTGAATTAAATGCACATCCCAGAAGACTTGATATTGACTGGAGGTTTATTTCTTATTGCATTGAAAAAGATGTATTCATTTCCATTGATCCTGATGCACATGCTGTTGAAGGTTTCAATGATATCAGGTATGGTGTTTTGGCTGCGCAAAAAGCAGGCATGACAGTAAACCAAAATCTCAGTAGTTTTTCCCTGCAGGCATTTGAAGCCTTCCTGTCAGTACAAAGGGCAAAGAGAAAGTTTTGATATAAAATCATTGTTGTCCGGTTAAAATTATTTAAAATAGCTGAAACCCTTTGCCAGTAAGTGTTCTAAGTCCGACATAGGCGATGAGGTCTTGAAAAGCAAAGGGTTATTGTATTTAGTCGGACAACTATGATATAAAATATTTTTAGCAGTGTACAAATGGAATTTGCTTTATATTATTTCGACAATGCAATAAGCGTTATTAAGCCCCTTATGTAAAATTTATTCTCAAAATTTATTTTGCAATGGCATTTCTTTTCAGTTGCACTAATTCGATTTGATGTATTGCCATATTTCAAATTCATTGTCCATTTTAACTATGAATGGTGTTGGCAGAGTCTTTGCCGTATTTATATAAAGTCTTTTTATGCCTTATTTTAAAAGTTTTACCGGAGATGAAGACATTCAGATCTTTTATGAAGATTTAGGAAAAGGCGAAGCCATTGTCTTTATACATGGATGGCCATTAAGTCACGAGATGTGGGAATACCAGGTAACACCATTACGTGAGTTAGGTTACAGGTGTATTACTTATGACAGAAGAGGTTTTGGTAAATCGGAACAGTCGTTGGATACTTACAATTATGATGCATTGGCAGAAGACCTTAAAAATCTTTTGGATCATATAAATGTAGATAATGTTACCCTTATTGGTTTTTCAATGGGTGGTGGCGAGATAGTTCGTTATTGCAGTAAATACAATTGCGACAGAATAAATAAAATTATTTTAGTCAGTTCTGTTGTTCCATCCATGTTGCAAACTGATGACAACCCTGATGGCGTGCCGGCAAGCGCTTTTGAAGAATATGATAATCAGATTAGGGAAGACCGCCCTGGTTTCTTTTCAAATTTTTGCAAGCACTTTTATGGTGTTGGGTTTTTATCACATCCGGTAAGCGATGGAATTTTAAACTGGACCAACACAATGTTGTTTCCTGCATCACAAAAAGCTGTTTTGGATTGCATGTCATCATTTTCTCAAACTGATTTCAAAAAAGACATTTTGGCAATCAATGTTCCGGTTTTAATTATTCATGGTGATAACGATAGAACTGTACCTATCAAAGCAACAAGTGAACAGGCTGCAAAGATGATAAAAGGTTCTGTATTTAAAATTTATCCTGAAGCACCACATGGTTTGTTTTTTACACATAAGGATATTTTAAACAGGGATATTGTAGCATTTATTATTTCAGGTGATGTAAACCAGGATGATATTATAGAAGGCGATGCAACCATTTTACCGAGTAATGAAGCATTCCCAGGTTTGGATGAATAGAAAGAATGCCTGACTAAAAAAAGCAGGTAAAAGATTGTAACAACAAGAACCGCAAGTAATAATTTTTTGTACTGCATTTACTCATCTCCTGAGTAGATTTTTTTGATTAGTGGAAATAAGATTAAAAAAATTTTGCAGTCACTTTAATGAATGATAATGCTGATATTCATATCTGTGTATTGTTATTCAATACTCCAGTGAATTCTTTAAAGAAAAAATATTTTCCTATTCATTTTTCATTATGATATTCTATTAATCCATCCATTGGTTGCTTTAAAATTATACCTGTTTCCATTTCATAACTGTGGCATAGGTTTTTTATTACATCTTTGAAACCATAAGCAATGCCACCGGTGAAATGAATGGGGTAGAGCCAGCTTTCTGAATATTTTCTCAGATGAGTAAAGAAAAAATCATTTAAGCCATCTTCAATAATATTTTCAATCATAAAGTGCCCACGGTTTTCGGCAAGAAAAATAGCGAATGAAGCGAGGTAGCGGTTGGGCTGTGGTTTAAGATACACGTTCATGATTATTTCATCAGCATTAGTATTATATTTTGTATTGAAAGCATACATCAGTTCTTCATCAAATGTGTTGTATAAAAAATACTGGATTACTTTCCTGCCCAGGTAAGCGCCACTGCCTTCATCACCGAGTACATATCCAAGACCAGGACTGTTTTTCATTATTTTCCTTCCATTATAAAAACATGAATTGGAGCCGGTGCCTAAAATACAGCATATACCTTTTGAATGTTTACACAATGCTCTTGAAGCACCAAGCAAATCCGTTTGCACTTCTGTTGATGCACCTTGAAAGGTTTTTTTTAATATATCATGGATAACTTTTTTGTTCTTATTGTCTTTTAAACCAGTGCCATAAAAATAGATTTCATCAACATCGAAAGATTTTATTTTAGGTACTAACTCTTTTTGTAACAGGGCGGATATTTGTTCTGAATTAAAAAAATACGGACTGATGCCTGTTGTCAAAATTTTCTTCTTTTTCCCATTATGCAATAGGCACCATTCACATTTGGTGGAGCCACTGTCTGCTATTAAAACTGTTGCCATTTATTAAGTTTAAATAAACAATTAGAAGTTATTACTGATATTCGTGTTTTTGAGCATCAAGATACAAAGAGAAAATTTTATGGTCAGTAAAAAAATTCAGGTATGGCTGCCGCTTTTATTTGCAATCGTTATGGCAGTGGGAATGATTATTGGTTATCAGCTCAGGGCGAAGAC
This sequence comes from Bacteroidota bacterium, assembly GCA_018268035.1. Lineage (GTDB taxonomy): Bacteria > Bacteroidota > Bacteroidia > Chitinophagales > Chitinophagaceae > Parafilimonas. The sequence goes on from JAFDXI010000119.1 coordinate 160,249, forward strand.
TACCGGTGGTGATTCTTTTTTACATATAAATAATACTTCGCCCCTTCAGGAAGCAGTTGATCTTATTAAAAGTAAATATGTTGACAATGTTGACATGGATAGTCTTGAAGGGCCTGCTATCAATGGTCTGCTTGATCATCTTGACCCACACTCAATTTACATTCCGGTTGATGAACTGCAGGGAGTGAATGAAGACCTCCAGGGAAATTTTCAGGGGATAGGTGTAGAATTTCAGATAATAAAGGACACAGTGAATGTAATGAATGTCATTCCTGATGGCCCATCATTTAAAGCAGGTGTTCAGATAGGGGATAAGATTATTGCAGTGGATGATTCTATCAATTTAACCGGCAAAACTGTTACAACTGATATTGTGCGCGACAGGCTCCGTGGAAAGGGTGGTTCAAAAGTGTTGGTTTCTGTTTTGAGAGGCAGTAACATTCAAAAAATAAATATCACGCGGGGTATAATCCCTTTAAACTCTCTGGATGCTGCTTATATGATTGACAGCACGACAGGTTATATTAAACTCAACAAGTTTGCTGAAACCACTTACCAGGAGTTTATGGCAGCTATGGAAAAATTGCAAAAGCATAACATGAAGCAGCTTGTGCTTGACCTTCGTGATAATGGTGGTGGCATCATGCAACAGGCAGTATATATCGCTGATGAATTTTTAAATGATGATAAACTCATTGTTTATACCCAGGGCGTACATTCACAAAGACAGGAATATCGTTGCAGTAAAGATGGTGTATTTGAAACAGGAAAATTAGTTGTACTGGTTGATGAAACAACTGCTTCGGCCAGCGAAATATTAGCAGGCGCATTACAGGATTGGGACAGGGCCACCATCATTGGCAGGAGAACCTTTGGTAAAGGGCTCGTACAGCAACAATTTAATTTATCTGATGGTTCAGCGCTGCGATTGACAATTGCGAGGTATTATACACCTCTTGGAAGAAACATTCAAAAACCTTACGACAAAGGCCGTGAACAATATGATGATGAACTGATGAACCGATACCATGATGGTGAACTGGTGACCAGTGATTCTTCTAAACATACAGGGAAAGCTTATAAAACGCCGGCCGGGCATTTAGTTTATGGCGGCGGTGGTATTACTCCTGATGTTTTTGTACCTTTTGATACAAGCTCACAACCAAAATCTGTAATAGAACTTTTTGCCAGGGGTACTGTCAGAAACTTTGTTTACAATTATTATATAGCAAACAGGAGCCAGTTACAACAATATAAAACACCGAAACAATTACACAATAATTTTCATCTTGGTAATAATGAATGGAATGAATTGAAAAATTTTGCTGTAAGAGATTCAATCAAAGTAGCTGACATCAATGATTCTTCAAAAGATTTTGTTTTGCGCCAGATGGAAAATCTTTTAGCGAGACAGATGTGGCGCAGTGAAGGTTATTTTGAACTAAGCAATACTGATGACCCGATGATTAAAAAAGCATTAGATGTGTTGAGGTAATATTTTAAGTAACCTGTATGACAGGCCTTCAACAATTTTATTTATTAATCTTCAGTGTGAGGTTGCTGTTTTGTTTCACATTGTAAATGGATTTTTGCTTCAAGAAATGAACCATAATTAAATTAATATTTTTGAAAGATGTTTCCATCCTTTAATCTGTAATTTACTTGATACAAAGGTCAACCATACAATTGCTGCGCTTTCCATTTTCATTTTTTTTAATGCCTGTTTTTTGGTTTGCACTTTCATTAATTCAAGAAATAAATATTGCAAATACTGTAATGATTTTTTTTATTATCCATATCCTTGTTTACCCTTCCAGCAATGGGTATAATAGTTTTATGGACAGGGACAGTTCAAGTATCGGTGGAGTGGAAAAACCTTTGCCACCGACCAATCAGTTGTTTGTGTTTACAGTGATTATGGATGTGATGGCTGTTGCGTTGTCGCTTTTAATTTCACCTGTTACGGCACTGTGCATTTTCATTTATATTCTGTTTTCAAGGTTGTACAGTTATAGAAAAATAAGGTTAAAACAATTTCCAATTGTTGGTTATCTTGTTGTGATACTCAACCAGGGTGGCCTTATTTTTTATACTGTATATAATGCAGCAAACATTGATGTAAATTATACAACACCTGTGTTGGGAGTTGTTTGTGCAGTGTTTTTAATAGGCGGATTTTATCCACTCACACAAGTTTATCAACATAAAGAAGATGCAGCAGACAGCGTAAAAACTATCAGCATGATGTTAGGAAAAAAAGGAACATTTATTTTTTGCGGGATGGTAAATACCATTGCATTTTTGATGTTGTATTTTTATTTTTTATCAAATGGAAAATTGTTGTTGTTTAATGTGTTGGCCGTTTGTTTTCTTCCGGTAATAGTCTATTTCTCAGTATGGTTTTATCAGGTTAAAAGAAATGAAAATAATGCGGATTTTAAACACACAATGCAGATGAATAAAATTGCTGCGATATGTACTAATCTTGCATTTATAACAATACTAATTTTGAATCATATTGGCTGAAATTATTTCGATAGGAAGAGCGTTGCCTGCACATAGCCTTAACCAGCGTGACATCATTCCGTTCATGCAGAAATTGTATGGCCTCGATGCGAGGGAATCCCGTAAGCTGGCATTTATGTACAGGCTTAGTGATATTGAAACAAGATATACTGTAATTGATGATTATACGCAACCTGATGAGCAATACTGGGATTTTATTCCATCAAATAAAGATATGCGTTCGCCCAACCTTGATGAGCGAATGAGTATTTATAACCGCGAAGCTTTGCCTTTATCAATCAGCGCTATCGAGGATTGCCTTAATGAAAAAATTTCAGCAAATGATATTACACACCTCATTACTGTAAGTTGTACCGGTATGAGTGCGCCAGGTTTGGATTTGCAGATTGCAGAAAAAATGGAAATGAAACCTGAAGTGTTTAGGACTTCTGTCAATTTTATGGGATGTTACGGTGCGGTGCATGCTTTAAAACTTGCTAAATTAATTTGTGATAGCACACCTGATTCAAATGTTTTGATTGTAGCAACAGAATTTTGTTCCATCCATTTTCAAAATGAATACACTGAGGATAATGTGGCTGGTAACCTGTTGTTTTCTGATGGCAGTGCTGCTGTTTTGGTTTCTAATTTTTTACAGTCTGAGAAGAAACTGGAGCTGTCAGATTTTTATTCAAAAATTGCATTTCAGGGTAAAAAAGATATGGCATGGGAGCTTAGCCATCGTGGTTTTCTGATAACGTTGAGCAGTTATATCCCTGAATTAATTGAACAGGATATTGCTAAACTGGTCGAAGAAGCAACACAGCATTCAGGCTTGTCATTAAATGATATTTCATATTGGTGTATTCATCCGGGAGGTAAAAAAATTTTGCAGGCTGTACAAACAAAACTTGGGTTAGGCGACGATGATATGCGGTTTTCAAGAAATATCCTTAGCCATTATGGTAATATGTCATCACCAACTGTTTTGTTTGTACTGAAAGAAATTTTAGATAATATAGACAAAGAACAACCGGCCAATGTTTTTGGAGCTGCATTTGGCCCGGGTCTCACTATGGAAACATTTTTATGCAAAAAACGATAGACCTACAACATCGTTCTAATCAAAAAGAATTACTGGATGGTGATGATATCCCTTTTGATGATATCATACAAAATATGCGGGAGTTGAATATCATCAATCAATGGCTGGGCGGTCATGACATCACTTTAAATGGTTTCAAAAAATTATTGGGAAAAAGAAAGATGGTTCATGTTTGCGAAATTGGTTGTGGTGATGGCAATAATTTATTACAGATATTCCGATGGTGTAAAAAAAATAATATTGGTTTTAGTTGTACAGGGATTGATATAAAAGCTGAATGTATTGAAGCTGCAAAAAATAATTGTGCCGTTGAAAATGCTGAATGGATTGAGCAGGATTATAAAAATGTTTTTTTTGAAACAAAACCAGATATAATTTTTTCCAGTTTGTTTTGCCATCACTTCTCAGAAAATGAATTAGTGAAACAATTGCAGTGGATGAAAATAAGATCGAATCTTGGGTTTTTTATTAATGATTTGCAGCGCAATTTTTTGGCATATCATTCCATCAAAATCATCACACGTATTTTTTCTTCATCTTATCTTGTAAAAAATGATGCACCATTGAGTGTGGCCCGTGGATTCCATAAAAATGAATGGGAAGGATTATTTAAACAAGCATGCATAGATAATTATTCTATTGAATGGAAATGGGCATTCAGGTATTTGATAGTGAGCAGCAACAATTGCATTGAATAATGTTTGAAAAAAGTTGTGCTGATGTTTGGTTTTTCCGTCATTTCGACGATAGGAGAAATCTGTTCATAATGCACGTCGTCATTTCGACGATAGGAGAAATCTCATCATTATACATGGTCGTTTTATTTATTCAATCACTTTGATTTATGTGAGGCCTC